>NZ_BMOS01000001.1:0-11795 GCF_014647195.1 Oceanobacillus indicireducens
AACGAAAACACAGGTTTTTACTAAGAAACTTTTGACAATACGCCAACGGAAGATGGGGGGATTGATATGAAAGGAAATAAGCGAACATCAACAAGAAGCCTATTGCCTTGGCTTATTCCATGCTCGTTAATCATTGTTTGGCAACTTATGTCCATTACAGGCATTCTTTCAGAAAGAATAATACCTGCCCCAACACAAATCATCGAAGCGGCAATTCTTCTACTAGGAAACGGGGAATTGTATGACCATATGTCCATTAGCTTAACAAGAGCAGCAGTTGGCTTTATCATCGGTGGATCAATCGGTTTTATGCTTGGTTTACTAAATGGCGTATTTCGCATTTCCGATTTACTGTTTGATACATCCATTCAAATGTTGCGGAACATCCCGCATTTGGCTTTGATTCCGCTTGTGATTCTTTGGTTTGGGATAGGGGAAACATCAAAGATATTTCTCGTAGCTTTGGGGGTGCTGTTTCCCGTTTACATTAATACGTATCACGGAATTAAATCGGTTGATAAGCGATTAATTGAAATGGGTGAGTCTTATGGATTAAAAGGCTACAAACTATTTTTTCATGTCATTTTACCAGGTGCACTATCTTCCATTTTAGTTGGAATTAGATTTTCCCTTGGAGTGATGTGGTTAACACTAATCGTCGCGGAAACAATCTCTGCTCAATCGGGGATTGGCTATATGGCTATGAATGCTAGAGAGTTTATGCAAATGGATATTATCGTCTTAAGTATTCTCATTTATGCAGTGTTTGGGAAGGTGTCTGATGTTATTGCGAGGTATCTCGAAGGAAGGTTATTAAAATGGAATACATGAAGAATATTAAAGGGGGGATGTTGATTTGCTATCGTTACAACGAAATGGCGTAAACGTTCAAATCAATAGCCTTGAGAAAAGTTATGGAAAGCGCGAAGTGTTAAATGGAGTAAACGTAAATATAAAGGCAGGAGAATTTGTTGCGATTGTAGGGAAAAGTGGTTGCGGGAAAAGTACATTCCTCCGCCTTGTTGCAGGCCTAGAAGATGCCGAGGCTGGCTCGATTCAATTGAATGAGGAGCGATTACAAGGTCTAAATAAAAAGGCCCGAATGATGTTTCAAGATGGCAGGTTACTTCCGTGGAAGCGGGTAATTGATAACGTCTGTATCGGACTCCCTGGTGATCAGCAAAAGAAAGCTTTAGAATCCCTCACCCAAGTGGGACTGGAAGATAGAGCAAATGACTTTCCTTCCATGCTTTCCGGTGGTCAGAAACAGCGGGTTGCTTTAGCAAGAGCATTGGTTCATGAGCCAAATTTACTTCTACTAGATGAACCTCTAGGCGCACTTGATGCGCTAACGAGGTTAGAAATGCAAGAACTGATTGAAACATTATGGACAGAAAAGAAATTTACAGCAATTCTTGTTACCCATGATGTAGAAGAAGCAGTTGCAATAGCGGACAGGGTGATATTAATAGAAGATGGGAGGATAGCGTTGAATCAAACCATTGCGTTAGCACGGCCGAGAAAACGAACAAACCCGACCTTTGGTATGTATGTAGAAGAAATCCTTGCAAGAATTATGAATAAAAGAACAGAAAAAGAATATGCACAACCGTTCCATGAAAAATCACTATCCCTTCTTAACTCCGTAAATAATTAGAGCAACGCCGAGAAAAATCCACAGGAATTTACTAAAGGATATTTTTGCGGACATCCCGATAATCCCAATTGCAGTAGTAAGCAGGAGGATAAGGGGACCGACAAAAGCGAGTGAACTATTAATGATTAAAGTTTTTTCTATCTCATTAAATTTAATCATTAAAAATGCCGCAAATATTTCGATAGAACCGGAAAAAATTCGTAATAAGGCTATAGACAGAACAGCCTTTTCCAATAAACTAAACATCGTACTCCCCCTGCAAAAATATGTTTATTTTTAAATATATGCCCGGCCTGTCCAAAAAAGGACTGTATGAAAAATTACAAGTTTAAAAGGGGAGTATGAATGCAAAAGATGAAAGCGTATGAATGAGTGTATTCTCCCGATGACCTCACACCCCGCTGCAAAATAATATTAAAACTGTATTAAAAGCACTTTAGTAAATATAAATACCTATCTTTTAAGGACATTCCCTTAAAAGATAGGTATTTTCTGCAGATAAACGATAAGATCACCCCAAAGAGATCTGCTCACTAGCTTCGATTATACAGAGACTCCTGCAGAGGGAGAATTCTTATTGAGACACAGTTATCGAGGCAGTCTTAAAACACACTTAGTAATTTATGATTTGTAGGGTTTATCTTTACACTTTAGAGTTATATCCCACTTTCATTTCTTTAATCCAAAACAGCAGCCGCCTTGATTTTGTCAAAGACCTTATCAAGATCTGCAATGAGATCATCAATATGCTCAATCCCAACAGAAAAGCGTAAGAGACGGTCATCGATCCCGCGGCTTTCCCGCTCATCCAGCGGAATATCGGCATGGGTCTGTGTGGTTGGATATGTAATAAAGCTTTCGACACCACCTAGGCTTTCTGCAAAGGTGATTAATTGAAGATTTTGTAAAAATGGATTAATTAAAGCAGCATTCTGTAAACGGAACGAAAGCATCCCGCCAACTCCTGGATATAAAACATGCTCGACTGCATCGTGCACATTTAAATATTCCACTATTTTCTTCGCATTCTCCTCATGACGCTTCATGCGCAGTCCAAGTGTCTTCATCCCGCGAACAATTAAAAAAGAATCGGCAGGGGAGAGCACTGCCCCAGAAGAATTATGATTCGTCGCAAGGAGTTCCGAAATATCTTCATCTTTTGCAACGACTAATCCCGCCAATACATCATTATGGCCGCCAATATATTTCGTTGCACTATGAATGACGATATCGGCTCCGAGCTCTAGGGGCTGCTGTAAATAAGGTGTTAAAAAAGTGTTATCGACAATGAATAATAAATCATGTTTTTTAGCGAGTTCGGCATATGTTGGGATATCAATTGTCTCCATGAGCGGGTTCGTCGGAGTCTCAATGAAGATAGCTTTGGTACTTTCCGTAATCAATGCTTCTACAGCAGTGACTGTTGCGAAATCGGAATAGCATGCCTTTATATTGTATTTTTCCTCATATTGCTTTAATAAACGATAGGTTCCACCGTACACATCTGCTGAAAACAATAAGGAATCCCCAGATTTAAACAAGGATAATACAAGTTGAATGGCAGCCATTCCGGAACTGCAGGCAAATCCTGCATAGCCATTTTCCAAATCGGCAATGCCCTTTTCCAGGATCTCTCGCGTTGGATTTTTCGTTCTGCTATAATCGTATCCTGTTGATTCACCGAGACCCTGATGTTCATACGCAGTAGTTAAGTAAATCGGTGTACTTACTGCTCCCGTTTTTTTATCCGATCGATTTCCTAATTGGACTAAACGACTTTCAATCTTTTGTTTTGTCATCATATCACCCTATTCTTCGTAATAAAAAAAGACCTTCTATAAGAAGAAGGTCTCGGTATCTACACAAGTACGCTCTTCTTATCTTCAAGACGGCAGGCCGTCAATTGGAATTAGCACCGGGCTCACGTGTTTAAGCTGGTTGCTGAGACTTCATTGGGCCAAATCCCTCCGTCTCTCTTGATAAGAAAAATTATGGAGTTTTTAATGATTGAATATATAATAGTACAGCTATTCAGAAAATGCAAGAGAAATAAAGAATACATAATGAATATGCAAAATAGTTTGCATCAGGAACAATCGCTGATATAGTTTCTTATAGGAATCCATTTGATTATGGACGGTTTAGGCTAAGGAGCAATATTTATGAAGGAAAAACTTTATTTCTATTATACAAATGATTTGCATAGTGATTTCAGCCAATGGCCGCGGACAGCTGGCTATTTAAAGGATATGAAAAAGAATCGTATCGCTCGGGAGGATGCCCATTATTTAGTTGATGTTGGTGACCATATGGACCGTGTTCATCCAATATCGGAGGCTTCGATGGGAAAGGCAAATGTGAAGCTTTTAAACGAGGTCGGTTATGATGTCATCACACTTGGGAACAATGAAGGGATCACACTATCCCATGATGATTTATATCATTTATACGACGGGGCGGAATTTGAAGTTGTCTGTGCGAACCTGAAGCATAAAGAACAGAATCCACCTGCATGGCTGCACGATACTCGCATTATCCAGACGGAATCGGGAGTGCGGATCGGAATGATCGGGCTTACCGCACCGTTCAATGCTTTTTACGGGCTACTCGGCTGGCACCTAACTTCCCCCTTTGAAGAATTGGAAAAACAGCTAGCCTCTTTAAAGAAAGAAACGGATATTATCATTCTTCTATCCCATTTAGGAATTAGTGAAGATGAAGCGATTGCGCGGAAATTCCCGGATATCGACGTTATTATTGGAGGGCATACTCACCATCTGTTGCGGACCGGTGAATATGTGAACAACAGTCTTCTCACTGCCGCGGGCAAGCATTGTATGTATGTTGGCGAAGTAATCTTAACATATGATCATGATAAAAAGGAGCTCATCCATAAAGAGGCTTATACAACAGATGTATCAAGCTATCCCGAAGATGAAGATACGAGAGGGCTGCTTGCTGAATTGGAAAAAGAAGCGTCTGGAATATTGGGGACAGAAGTTGTTTACCTGGAAGAAGGGTTTCAAGCGGATTGGTTTAGCGATGTGCCGATGATGCAAGACTTGACGGAAACAGTACGGAAATGGACGGCTGCTGATGCATCTTTGTTGAATGCCGGGCTTCTGCTTGACGGCTTGCCAAAAGGAATGGTCACTTACGGTGATATCCACCGGATTTGTCCGCATCCGATCAACCCGGTTGTTGTGCATTTGAGGGGAGATGAATTGATTGAAGTGATCCGTGCTTCCTTGAAGAAAGATTTCATGGAGATTCAATTGAAGGGATTCGGTTTCCGCGGGAAAGTCATTGGCAGAATGCTTTTCGCTGGATTATCCATATCTACGACACTACGGGCGAACGGAACGGAAGCAGTAACTGGGGTAACGTTCTGTGATGGTTCAGCTGTGGAAAAGCAGAAAACATATCGCATTGCCACTGCTGATACATTTACTTTCGGGCGCCTACTCCCTGAAATTGCTAAATCAGAAATGAAACAATACTTCCTACCTGAATTTTTGAGGGATTTATTACTCGATACGTTAAGAAATAAAACACCGCAGCCTTAAGATGACGATAGTGACAGAGGAGCCTGCTTTTGCATACTTTATTATGTAACTAAAGGAGGCATCCGGAGATGATTACTGTTAATCCAATTGAAATTGAAGGGATGCAGTTCACAGCAGTAAGTGTCGAACTGCCAAAGACGACATTACTCACGGTTTCAAATGAAGTCGGCTATATTATGTGTGCTGCACTGGATGTGGATATTTTTAATGAGATTCCGAAGTTGCGGGAAAGGGAAGTAATTGCAGGGAGAGCGATAGGCGTGCGGACGATTGACCAATTACTCGCTGCTCCACTCGAGAAAATTACGGATGCATCGAAAGAATACGGCTGGAGAGAAGGAATGACGGGAAGAGAGGCTCTTCTTCTTATCTCATAAGTTTAGCACGTCTAACCCCTCACATCGTTGCATAAGCATGATGTGAGGGGGTTTTTACATGCGGAAGAGACGTATCCCTAGAAAATTTGGCTCACCTCCAGCGCAAATCATCTTGATACTTACAGTCATTATCTTTACGATAGCGATTCTTGTGAGCATTATGGTTATCGATAGGGGAATTAAGCCAACATTAATGGAGATTGCAACGGAAAAGACGACTGAATTCGCTACCCGGGCGATTAATCGTGCAGTTAGTTTCACGGAGGACTATAATTTTTCAGATATAGCTAATATTACATATGATAATAATGGAAATGTTGCCGCATATTCCCTGGATTCAGCAGCTATGAGTGAAATAACTCGGAATGCAACCAATCGGGTAGAGGAATACTTTCACCGTTTAAATCGGGGAGATCCGATCTTCTATGATGATGAAGAGCCTTTCCCGTATGAGGAAGGGGCAACGGATCGTATCAATGATGATCCTACCCTGGTAGAAATCCCTTTAGGGCAAGTAACTGGGAACACTGTTTTAGCAAATCTCGGACCGAAAGTACCGATTAATTTGGAAGTGATTGGCACAGTGCGAACGAATATTACAAGGGAACAGACAGAGTTCGGTATTAACGGGGTATGGATTTCCTTTTATTTGGAAGTGGAAACAGATGTACAAGTCATTATTCCATTTACTTCGGAAGTGACGACAGTAACTGCAGAAATCTATATTGATGGGGGTGCAATACTTGGAGATGTACCTGATTTTTATGGAGGTAATTCCGGTCCATCGATTGCCGTCCCAAGGGATGAAATCGGCCGGGACTTGCAGAATACGGAATAATCTAGTATAGTAGGTTCAGAATTGAATAGTCGCCTTTTTGATCGGTGAGGTAGAGGTGCGAGTAATATGAGTAGCCAACAGGAGAATGACAACGTTGAATGTTAGTGAAAGGATTGTTTGCCGAAGCGTAATAAGCGTCAACTTATTATTTGCTGGTATGTCTTTGAATAAGGGGCATACTGTCATGCTGTTTACTGCATGGAGAACTACTGATCGAAATGGAGGATAACGTATATTGTTAAAGAAACAATGATGGGTTATTTTCTATCATTGTTTTTTTATGTGAATATGTACCTTCCATTCGTTCAACTTGTACTCCATGCTATGAAATTTTTAAAATGGAGGAAAGACGAAATGGTAGGTACTTTTTATTCCCTTATCCCTGCACTTGTAATGCTCGTGCTCGTAATTGTCACGAAACGGATTCTGCTTTCTTTAGGGGCAGGAATTGTCTTGGGTGCTTTTTTCATTCATGAATTCAACATACTAGATTCCTTGCAGGAAGTATGGCTCGTATTCTATGAAATATTTGTTGTAGATGGTTCCCTTAACGTTGATAATCTATTCTTATTTGCATTCCTGCTCTTATTGGGAATTATGACGGCATTTCTTCAAGGATCCGGTGGTAGTCGGGCGTTTGGAGAATGGATGTTAAAACATGTAAAGACTCGTACAGGTGCAAAGTTAATGACAGGAGTTCTCGGTGTTATTATTTTTATCGATGATTACTTTGCGAGTTTAGCAGTTGGACAAATTGCCAGGCCGGTAACAGATCGGCACAACATTTCCCGTGCGAAATTGGCTTATTTGATTGACTCTACTGCTGCTCCAATGACTGTGCTTTCACCAATCTCCAGTTGGGGTGCATTTATTATTGGGTTGTTAAGCTCCATTTTTGTAACAAATGGTATCACGGGTATTCAGCCAATGGAAGCTTTCATTAAAATGATTCCAATGAATTTATACGCCTTGTCAGCAATCTTACTTGTGTTCCTTGTTTCCTATTTGAAAATGGATATCGGAAAGATGCGGGTACATGAGAAGCGCGCAATGAAAACAGGCGAATTGATTGATCCAAATAATAGTAAGGTCCCTGGTGACTTAGGTGATACGGTTGAGGCACATCCAAAAGGAAAAGTCTATCATCTGATTTTACCCATTGTTGTGCTTGTCGTAGCGACTGTATCAACGATGCTAATTACAGGTGCCATCGCAACAGAAGGTAAGGTAACCATCCTTTCCATGTTTGCTAATACTGACGTGAATCTGTCTCTCTTGATTGGGGGAGCAATTGCGGTCTTGCTTGGACTTATTCTACATGTGATGCATGATCCGCCAAGAGCAAACATCGGGAATATTTTTGTCCAAGGAATGAAATCGATGTTGCCTGCGATTTATATACTAATACTCGCATGGATGATCGGATCGATTATTTCATCCCTTGAAACGGGAACATATTTAGCAGAGTTGCTTCATGGAGCAAATGTTAGTTCGATGTACTTACCTGTGTTGTTCTTTATTATTTCCGGTTTAATGGCACTAGCAACCGGTACTTCTTGGGGAACATTCACCATTATGCTTGCTATTGGTGCTGAAGTTGTGATGGTGATTGACCCTGCTCTATTACTGCCAACACTTGGGGCTGTACTTGCTGGGTCCGTGTTCGGGGACCATTGTTCACCGATATCTGACACGACCATTCTTTCTGCAACAGGAGCGGGTGCAAATCATATTGATCACGTTTTAACGCAGCTGCCATATGCACTCCTTGCTGCTGGTGTGTCGGCGTTAGGATTCCTGTTGATGGGTGTGTTGGATATGATAGTTCTGCCACTAATCATTACATTAGGATTGATAGTAGTTATCGGATTTATCATCCACCGCAATAATACAATAAGAGAATCCTGATAAAGTGAAACTCATTCAGTGGGGTATTACAGTATTACAGACCATTAATAAGCATGTCCTTTTTCTATATGAAAAGGGATATGCTTTTTTAATTGAAATTACGTCTAAATAGGAAGGTATTGCAATATCTATAAGAATACATCATGTTTTATAAGAATGGAGGTGGGATACGAATAAAAATATTAGAATATTGAAAAAAATATACGTCGAATACTAGCACTCATAATCGTAGTGAAAAAGGAGGGTACAAAAATGAAGGCGCGTTCAGAGTGGGGAACAAGGGCTGGTTTTATTTTAGCGGCAGTTGGATCGGCGATTGGTTTGGGGAATATTTGGCGGTTTCCAGCAGTAGCGTATGAAAACGGTGGTGGTGCATTTTTCATCCCGTATTTATTTGCGCTGTTAACAGCTGGGATTCCCATTCTCATTATGGAGTTCACAATGGGGCACCGCTATCGGGGTTCTGCACCGTTAACGTTCAGGAGAATGAATAAGAAAACTGAATTTATCGGTTGGTGGGGCGTGCTTGTTGCATTTATCATTTCGACTTACTACTCTGTAATTATTGCATGGGCAATTTCTTACTTCTATTTCTCATTATCTCTTGCTTGGGGAGATGATACGGGAGGGTTTTTATTCGGTGAGTATTTAAAGCTTGCTGAAAGTCCAGGTCAGATAGGAAGTATGGTTCCAGGTGTACTATTCCCGCTGCTTATTGTTTGGGCGCTTGTCTTGTTCGTGTTGTACCGCGGTGTTAGTAAAGGTATTGAACTAGCCAATCGAATTTTTATTCCAGCACTTGTCGTTGTGTTTCTCATCATTGTAGTACGTGCGGTGACATTGCCTGGAGCATTAAGTGGATTGGATGCTTTTTTTAGACCTGATTTTAGTCAAATTTTATCCCCTGATGTCTGGATTGCTGCATACGGGCAAATTTTCTTCAGTTTATCCATCGCATTTGCCATAATGATCACTTATTCTAGCTATCTGTCGAGAAAATCAGACATTACAAACAATGCATTTATTGTAGGATTTGGGAACTCTGGATTTGAATTATTAGCCGGGATTGGTGTATTCGGTATTCTTGGATTTATGGCAACACAGGCTGGGGTGTCCATTGATGAAGTTGTTGATGGTGGAGTTGGACTTGCGTTTGTTGCTTTTCCAGCGATTATTAATGAGTTTCCTGCCATGAATGAACTATTTGGACTCCTGTTTTTTATATCTTTGACATTGGCTGGTTTAACCTCACTTTTATCCATTACAGAAACCTATGTTGCAGGAATGGTGGATAAATTCAATGTATCCCGTAAGAAAGCTGTCCTCTTCGGTGGAGGGGTTGCAGCGATTGTTTCCTTGCTCTATGCTTCTCAAGGCGGTTTATTCTTCCTTGATGTTGTTGATTACTTCATTAACCAATTCGGTGTTGCTTTACTTGGATTAGTGGAAGTTGTCCTGATTGCATGGATTTTACGGAAGTTGAAAACGTTTAAAGACCATGCAAACCCTATTTCAGACATTCAGCTTGGTTCGTGGTGGACGATTAGTTTAGCAGTTATTACACCAATTGTGATGGGGTATATGATGTTTGGTTTATTCAAGCAAAATCTGCTGAAATTATTTGATAATCCTACCGGGAACTATGAAGGGTATACGGATACGTTTATATTCTTTGGAGGCTGGGTTGTTGCTGCAGCAGCACTGATAATTGGGATACTACTCTCCTTGACGAAATGGAAGGCAAACGTTGAAATTAACAAAGATGAGAACTATTATGACGACGAGGAGGCAAGATAATGAGTGCTTCAGCAATCATAGTGATGATTATTGGAATTATTATTCTATGGGGAGGATTAGCGGCAAGTATATGGCACGCATTCCGTGATAAAGGAAAAACGAATTAAAACTAAAGAGGTTGGAGAGCAAGCGCTCTTCCAACCTCTTTAGTTTTTCGCCATCTGTTCCCATCTTCTTAAATAAGGATAAGGGTCAAAGGACCATTCTTTATAGCCGTCGTCTTTGTACATGCCGTAATGCAAATGGGGAGGGAATTTACCGGACGTACCTGGTGGGCCATATCCACTTGACCCGACACTGCCAAGAACATCACCCGGCTGTACGACTGTTCCGATTTCAATGGCATCGTTAAAGCCACTCAAATGAGCGTAATAATGATAAATATTATAAATGTCGCGTATCCCTATCCGCCAGCCGCCAAATCGGTTCCAACCCATAATTTCTACAACTCCATATGTTGTGGACTTGATCGGCGTTCCATAGTCTGCGAAAATGTCTGTACCTTCATGAATCCGAAGCCCGCCGTATCCGCGCCTATCTCCCCACGTATTCCGATAACTGTAATTATAATTTATATCCACGGGAAAATCCCGGTCTGTCAAATTGATTTCATTAAATGTTTGGAAAACTTTGGCGGTGTTCATAATTGATTTAACCGTTAAGTCTCGTTCATAAAGCTTCCATAATCCAATTTTAATATCATCCCTTGTAGGACCTTCTTGAAGCAACAACATAGCAAGTGTATAGAGAACATCTTCTTCTTGTTCAGGACTTGCCAAGCCGTCCCCATTTCCATCCAATCCGATACCATTAAATAACTTGATAATATCTGGATTCGAGTTTTTCGGATAGTTTCCTATCCCATACCAGCTTTCTTCATCAAATGTAATGGAAATAAGTGGCTCATCTTCAGTAGCCGTTTCCTTATTCCGTTCGTAATTATCAACGGCAGCGAAATAATACCAAGGGATGTGCGAGATTGCTTCCGTCTTCCGGTATAGGGCCATTCGTTCTGTATGAATTGAAGCTTCCTCCGCCTGAATTACTGACCCACTTAAGCAAAATAGGAAGAAGATAAAGCTATATATCGTGAGCCGTTTGGAGAACAAGCTTATTACCTCCAATCTTGTTCAGCGTGATCTGCTTTGATTTCCTCAATAACTCGTTCGATTACTTGGAGATCGTCTTTATTATTCATCTGCTCTCTATGCAGGCTATGGATAACATCCATATGATTAGGTTCATCGGTTGTATATATTTTATAGAAACTTGGAAGTAGTGAACGAGCAGTCTTACCTGCAATTTCTGCAGCTAGATCTGCATCGAGATCATCACGTTTCTCAAAGGCTATGACAACCTCCTTATCCGTAACGAGGGAAGCTGCTTCATCGAAATTGCCGCTTTGCAGGATTGTTCTCGTAATCATATCCGCTAATTGTTCCCGATCAAAGTTGATTTCGTTGTTATTATCTTGTACAGCGAGATCCTCTTTCGTATATCTGACATAGCCCAACTTGGCCCGACGCTCTTCATTCACCGCCTCCCCACGATTATTGGGGTTCAGTATTTCCAATTGTTCATTTGAGTTTTCCGTTTGGCCGCAACCACCGAGATAGAGTACGATTCCAAGCAATGCATGGATTAGAATGAAT
>NZ_BMOS01000001.1:11805-14067 GCF_014647195.1 Oceanobacillus indicireducens
AATGATACGGCGACCACCGAGATAGAGTACGATTCCAAGCAATGCATGGATTAGAATGAATTTCTTCATGGTTTCTCTCCTTAATTCTATTTGTGATTTAGTTTGGTTTAAAGATGGGAAAACATACATGCAAATATTTCACTTCTGATGTGCATATGGTAAACTAATGGAAGGTAAACAGGGGGTGTAACAAGTGATTGAACTAGGTGGCAAGCATTATGAATTAGTGAAAAATATAAAAGAGGGTTTTCAGGAAGATGCAATCCGGGAGCGGTATGCGGATATATTAGGGAAATATGACTATATTGTCGGTGACTGGGGCTATGAACAGTTACGGATGAAGGGATTTTACCATGATCGGAATGCAAAAGCGCCAATTGATTCCAAGTTCAGCGCTATAGAGGATTATTTATTGGAGCATTGTAATTTTGGATGTGCTTATTTTGTCCTGAAAAAAGTTACGAAATAACAATAAATTGCACGTGAAAAACTCCTTTCTCATTCTAAGAAAGGAGTCACTGACGTTTTAATCCAATCTTTTGCACCGTCTATACCCATGAAATTTCTTTTCAATAATGGAACCAAGTCTAAAAATGGCTGCTTCGTTTCCAATAGAACTGATGATTTGAATACTTACAGGCATATCGTTTTCGTCTTTACCGACGGGTAATGTAAGGGATGGGAGACCCCATACATTTGCATAAGCGATATATGGCATATAGTCCAAAAACGTTTTACGAATGGAGAAAATCTCTTTAAATACTTGCCCATGTATTGGAGCAGCAGTATGATAAACAGGAAAAATAAGTAGTCGATTGTTTAAATAATCATTTAACCATTCATCACCACGGAGAATAATATCGTTTATTTCTCGAGCTCGTTTTTTCGATGGTTTGAACATTTTCGAACCAAGTATTGCCCAGGATAGATAAGGGTGCATCTTTGTTCTGTTCGTCAATCGTTCTTTTAAATAGGATCGGATGAGAGGTGAACGGTCATTACTGAAAGCCTCCCTCTCGACAGCAGCACTTCCATCGATGGACATGATCTCCTGCCAAAGTTGCGCACTTTCATCAAACAGTGGTGGCACACCACGTTTCGTCTGAATTAATTGAATGAGGAAATCCTCTATTCCCCGCATTATATTTTTGGTACTTTTCGCTAACGGGTAGGTCGTCTGTTCGACTAATAACTCAACTTTGTATTCATTTAGAAAGACTGGTTTCGGATTCGTGCCAGTTAGAATCCTGTTCATCAGTTCCATATCCCTCACAGATTTCCCCATTGGACCGATCCCGAGCATTCTTTGCTGCAATGGATGGGTTGGTTCTGGATAATGACCTTCGACAGTGACTTGGTGCATTCCAGGTTTAAAACCGACGACACCATTGAAATGGGATGGAAAACGGATCGACCCACCGATATCAGAGGCGATTCCCACTGCAGCTCCACCTGCTGCAAGCAAAGCACCTTCACCACCACTCGAACCCCCAGCAGTCCGGTTGATATCCCATGGGTTATTCGTCCGTCCATAAAGCTTATTATCGGTTTCCTGGCAATAGCAAAGAGCTGGGGTATTTGTTTTGCCTAAAATAATGGCACCTTCCTTGCGCAGTTTCGTAATCGCTTTCGCATCATCCCGAGAAATTAAATCTTGACGATGTTCCAGGCATCCCGTCGTTTTCATGTTGGTAACATGGAATGCTTCCTTCACACTAATTGGTACTCCAGCAAGCTTTCCGGTTATTCTTCCCCCCATGCTCTTCGTTTCATCAAATTGTTTTGCCTCAGCTATTGCTTTCTCGAAGCGATCTTCTACTAGTGCGTTAATGGGAGGGTTTACTTTTTTGATATGATTGATGTAAGTTGTTACGACCTCTTCACTTGTCCAAGTTCCATTTCTTAACATTTCGGCAAGTGCGGTCGCATCTAAATCCAATATCGCAGTAGATATTTTCATTTCCCCCTCTGTTAAGTATGTATTTCTCCACTTTCAGCTACCAATACCTCTTATCAAACATCAGAAAATCAGTGCCATTACTTTCATTCAGCGTAAGTATTTTGCGCATTCATTTTATTGGCGTTCTAATTACCGTTCAGTTGCCCGGCGGACGGATGCTTTCCACGGGCACGGCCTCAGCCTCGACGCACAGGACGTGCTAATGCAGACGTTGCCACAGGACGTGGCGTTCTTAGTCTGCCTCGGAAGAAAATCGCTTCCTGCTCAGGTCTGGACTCGTGCTTTTCCCGTAGGAGTCACCG
>NZ_BMOS01000001.1:14349-118457 GCF_014647195.1 Oceanobacillus indicireducens
CGTGCGGAAGATTATTCTTAATGGAAATTATTCCATCTTAGCGAATATTGCTCTATTGAAACGAAATTAGTGTTCCAAATTCGGTCTTCCCTGGGAGCAGTCCAGACACCTCGAGACTCCTGCGGGAGGATAGGCCTAGGTGAGACCCCGCAGCGGGCTTGCCCGCGAGGAGGCTCACCAGCCGCCCGCGGAAAGCGAGAGGTGTCTGGACTGCGGACCCCGGAAAGAGAGTTGAGGACTTACGCTGAATGAAAGTATTTGGTTGTTAAGGTGTGAAAGTTGAGTGTATTACATTAACTATAGCATTTTCCCTCCAAAATCCCAATTTATATGGTATGATTAAAGGGGAAGAAAGATAATGGAGGGGCATAGTATGTATTTTGTCGACCGGAAAAAGATAGAAGAAAACTTAACATATATGGATCATTTACTTAATTTATTAGAAAATGAATCATTTGATTCACCAATCGAAAAACTTGGCAAAGAGCGAATTGTTCATATCTTAATCGAATCCACACTTGATGTTGGGAATATGATGATTGACGGATTTATTATGCGAGATCCGGGAAGTTACGAAGATATTATCGATATCCTTGTAGATGAAAAAGTAATTCCAGCCGAACACGAAGTAGCTTATAAAAATTTTATCTCGTTGAGAAAGAATCTCGTCACGGACTATGTGAATGTGGATGAAGTGCAGCTGGATGAAACGATCGCTGAGTGTCTTCCGATGCTTAACGGTTTTAGCTCACATATTCAGGCATATTTGAAGAATGAACTTGGTGTCGCAAATGCTTTCTTAAAAGAATAAGCAAAGGTGATGAAGATGAAAGAAACGACGAAGGAAAGACTCATTGTGATCTTAAAAAAGAATAAGGCAATCACGATGGATGAATTAATGAAGTTTTTCACAATCTCGGAACCCGCAGTGCGTAAACATCTTCATGAACTTGAAAACCAAGAGCTTGTTAAAAAGAAAAAGCAAAAACAAGAGATTGGTCGTCCTTATTATACATATGAGCTCACTAAAAAAGGACATGGTCAGTTTCCAAACCAATATGAACAATTACCGGTTGAATTATTACAGGATTTGGAGGAACTGCAAGGTCCCGAATCGGTGAAGGCATTGTTATATAAACGGATGGAAAGAGAGCAGGGGCAATTGCTTGAGAAGCTAGATGGAAAGAACTTTGATGAGAAGGTGCATGCCCTTGTTGAGATGCAGAACGATGCTGGCTATATGATAGATATTGAGGAAACATCAGATGGGGATTATATATTAACGAATTATAATTGTCCTATTGTTAACATTGCTAAAGAGTACCGTCACGTCTGTTCCAATGAAAAAATAATGTATAATCATGTATTCGATGAAAGTGAAGTAAGGCCAGAAGGATATATTACAACTGGTGCCCATGTATGTAAGTGGGTTATAAAAGCACCAAAAAAAGATGATTGATCGCGCAATCATCTTTTTTATTGCAAAGAAACATCCGCTCCGCGCGCATACTTAGCCTGTAACGGCGCTTGCGTTTTTCTAGTCAATTAAACTTTCGGGGTCGACGGTGGAGTGGGCGAGTCTGCTGGATGCCGCTGCTGCGATTGCACCGACGATGTCATCAAGGAATGTGTTGACGCTGCCAGTTGAATGGTCATTCAGCTTTTTTAAAATCCCTGGTTTCTGTTTGTCGATATAGCCGTAGTTGGTAAGCCCGATTGATCCATAAACGTTTACAATCGAAAGGGCAATAATTTCATCAATGCCGTATAAGCTTTCGTCTGTAACGATCGTTTCAAGTAAAGGCTCGTCCAAAAGTTTTTTCTCCGCCAGAACGTCTAATTGAATACCGGTAATGACAGCATTTTGCACTTCTCGTTTGGAGAGGACACGGTTGACATTGAAGCGGCATTCATCCATCGTTAACTCGTTATGATAGCTTGACTGCAAATAATAAACGAGTTCCGCAATATCCTCGATTTTTACCCCCCGTTTCTCAAGAAGCTCTCTGGCTTTCTTTTCTAAATCGCTTATCTTTACATGTTTACTCATTTTATCACCTTTTTCAAATAGTGGTTAAGTTAAGTTCTTCTTATTCATATAGTTTAAGTATACCCATATCATTATGAGGAGGATCTTAACTTGTCTTTGCGTGAGTTGTTAACTAATTATTATCAAATACATCCGGAAGAAAAATTGGTGATTGATGGAAGAACTGGATATCTTGCGGACGGTTTCGTTTATTTTAACATGGAATCCCGGAATCTTGAAATGATTCAGATGGAACAAGCGGTACTTGCTTACTACTTAATGGAAAATGGTTTCCGACATATCGCGCTACCTGTTAAAAATATGAATGAAGAATGGTTTACAGAATATCAAACATCTACGTACTTAATTTATCAAGTGAGTGATCGGAATACGGTAAAAGAAAGCTTAGGCAGAAATTTAGCGTTATTTCATGAAACGGGTTCCGCGTATTATTATGAGCCCCAGTCCATTTCAAGTTATGGGGAATGGAAGCGCCTTTGGACGGATAAGCTGAATTTATTTGAAGAACGGATAGCTCAGCTCACAACAGAGGAAACGGTATCTCCAACAATTTTTGATGTTCTACCCTATATTATAGGTATGAGTGAAAATGCTATTCAATACCTGCGGGAAACAGAAGAAAATGAAGCACGTTATACGGAAGTCGATCAAGGGACAATAGCCTTTCTCCGGTTCAATAATCAAGTGGAACGTGAAGTAATCTGGCCTGATGAGCTGTGCTTCGATCATCCTGCCAGGGATATAGCTGAGTATATCCGCAATTGTCTTTTGAGTGGACAGTCGGACAATGTATTGCATGAATTCTTTAGAGATTATCAGGCCATAAGGCCGCTTTCCGTATTTAGCTGGCGACTAATTTATGCGCGCTTACTTTTTCCCATTCATTTTTTTGATGCGGTGGAACCATTGATCAATGGGGAAAACAGTCAAACAGGAGAGGCTGGACTTTATAAAATGATTAAATTGCAGGAAGTATATGAAGAGCGCTTACGTAATTTTTACGAGAAAATGGAAATCGATAAGGAAGCATTTGAGCTTGTTGAGGCGGATTGGCTTTCATGAGGGTAATTATGATTTGGCATAAAAAGAAAAAAGGCAGCTTTAGTTCGCTGCCTCATTAGAATACTTGTTCAATTTCCTTAACGCCTGGAACTTCTGCCATTAAAGCACGCTCAATTCCGGCTTTTAATGTAATCGTGGAACTTGGGCAGTTACCACAAGCACCCATCAAACGGAGTAGGACAATACCGTCCTCATCCACATCTATTAATTCAACATCTCCACCATCACGGAGCAAAAATGGACGTAATTTGTTTAAAACTTCTTGTACTTGCTCATGCATGAATCACATCCCCCTTTCGTCATACTAGTAAAAAAATGGATTTGCTAATGAATCTATTGGTAACACTTAAAACTTCTATCGATTAATTATATTGTACCTTTGCTTCTCTATTTTGTAAAATGAAAGAAACTCCCTTTTTATAAATCAAGGAGAGGTAGGAGGCGTGCCAATGAGTGCAAAAGTTAAAGTTACCATCTACGGGGCGGAACAGCTCTGTGCCAGTTGTGTAGGAGCACCAGGTTCAAAAGATACGTATGAATGGCTGCAAGCTGCAATCGGGCGGAAATATGGAACAGATGCCATTACTTATGAGTATGTCGATATAGATGAGCCACAAACAGAAGAGAAGCACCAGGACTTTGTCCGTCGAATCGTTGAGGAAGATTTATTTTGGCCAATTGTATTTGTCGATGAGGACTTGGTCGCGGAGGGGATTCCCCGCTTGAAAACAGTTTATCAATCATTGGAAGCAAAGGGACTCGTGCCGGTTGAGGAGATATAAACAGAACGATTGCTTAAATTATTTATCATTTGTATAATTAAAGGAAAATGAGACCGAAGGAGGTAATGCATATGTCAATTATAATAACGGATAAGGCGAGCGTTCAAATCAAAGAGATGATGCAGGATGAAGAGGAAGGGGTACGCCTTCGTTTTGGTGTGCAAGGTGGAGGCTGCAGCGGCCTTTCATACTCCTTAGGATTTGATGAAGAAATCAACGAAGAGTTAGATGTCGTGGAAGAAATAAATGGTATTCCAGTCGTCCTGTTCAGCCAGGACCTTCCTATTATCGAAGGGACGAAGATTGACTTTAAAGAAAACTTGATGGGTGGGGGATTCAGTATCGATAATCCAAATGCTGTACTGTCCTGTGGTTGCGGCTCATCTTTCCGTCCGAAAGAATATGATGGACCAGTTGAAAAGTGTTAAAGGACACGAGTAGACTTTGTGTAGCGAAAGTTCCATTCTTCAACCATTTAACGCATGAAGAAATGGTTAAAATTGCTGAAAGAAGTACCCATAAGAACTATCGAAAAGGGGAAATTATTATCCATGATGGCGACCCATTGGATTACTTATACATCGTCCACCAGGGAAGAGTGAAGATTTACCAAGTTTTTGAATCTGGTAAAGAACAATTATTACGTATCTTGGAACCTGGTGAGTTCATGGGGGAAATGGCGATTTTCACAAAGAAAGAAATGGACAGCTATGCAGAAGCGATCGAAAAGTC
This sequence comes from Oceanobacillus indicireducens, assembly GCF_014647195.1. Taxonomy (GTDB): domain Bacteria; phylum Bacillota; class Bacilli; order Bacillales; family Amphibacillaceae; genus Oceanobacillus; species Oceanobacillus indicireducens. The sequence goes on from NZ_BMOS01000001.1 coordinate 18,976, forward strand.
GGAGATCTGTGCAATCCATCGGGACGAGATGCAGTTATTAATGAAGGAACACCCATCGATTGCACTGAAAATCTTAGAGCAATTTAGTAAGCGTTTGGACCAAACTGAGAAGCTCGTTGGAGAATTGAGTTCGAAAGATGTGGAAATGCGGATTGCTACGTATTTAGTTGAACTCGTGGGAAAAAATAAGCAGCTGGACATTGTGCTTCCAATGAGTAAAAAAGATCTTGCATCCTATTTAGGAACAACGCAAGAAACAGTAAGCAGACGGCTGTCTACATTTCAGACAAACAACTGGATTGTGCAAGATGGTCATCGGAAAATAAAAATAATGGACCTAGAAGCACTGAAACAAGTTGCAGTACTAGAATAGAAAAAGGAGCCTCCTTCATATAGGATTAGGCTCCGATTTTTATTGTATAGAAAACTATAGATAAAAAAGCTATGATAACTTAGGTATCTAGGGCTAGCCACGTCCGGCTCCAGCGCCCAGCAACTATCAAACTTCACACTCCTCCAATCGATAAGTCAACATCAACTCACTATCGTTCGTTGTGTTTCCTTTATCTCATTCCGAAGTGCTCCAGTTTGTACGTTGCTAAACGGGCGCTTACGCCTTTGTTATTTAGAAAATAGCCATGTCGGTGGAGTGTCTTGGTTGGACGCGTGCTTTTGGATCCATATAGCGCATGGCGTTGTTGACTGCCGTTGGTCCCTCACCAAAGCCGGTCACAATCAATTTAACTTTACCATCGTAGGTTGTCACATCTCCAGCAGCATAAATGCCTGGAATATTTGTTTCCATTTTTGTGTTGACGACAATACTATTCTTCTCGATTTCCAGTCCCCAGTCTTTAATTGGACCGAGGGAAGAAATGAACCCGTAATTACAAATGAGCTCATCCACATCCAGGGTGATTTTACTTTCTCCACGCACTTCCTGGAGTGTTAGTGAATTGATCCGGTCAGTCGCTGTTATTTCTTGTGCTGCATATGGAGTAATGACTTCAACCGCTGAATTTTTTAGCTGTTCTACACTCGCTTCGTGGGCGCGGAATTGGTCTCTGCGGTGGACGAGCGTTACGCTTTTTGCGGATTTCTCGAGCATCAGGCTCCAATCGAGAGCGGAGTCTCCACCACCAAGGATGACGACATTTTTATCCTTGAAATGGTTCATATCGGTAACATGATAATGCAAGTTAATTCCTTCGAAGTCCTCGCTATTATCAATATTTAAACGTCTCGGAGTAAATGCGCCGTTTCCAGCTGTAATAATAATTGTTTTCGTATAGTGAACGTCTCCACCCTTACTGACAAGCTTGAAGCTATCATCTGCCAATCGTTCGACTGTTTCAATTTGCTGGTCAAGAATGATTGTTGGATCAAAGAACTTCGCTTGCTCTTCTAAATTATCGATGAGATCAACTGCCTTAATCTTTGGGAAACCAGCGACATCATATATATATTTCTCCGGATAAAGGGCTGCAAGCTGTCCACCGATTTGTGGTAAACTCTCAATAATCTTTACTTTCGCTTGACGCATTCCACCATAAAAAGCAGTAAACAAACCTGCTGGTCCGGCACCTATTATTGTTATATCATAAAGTTCTTCAGACAACAGAATTCCCTCTCTCTGTACTATAATTATCAACAATCTAATCCTACCATAAAACGAAACCGAATCGTTACTATCTAGCTCATGAACAAAAGGAAAAATGGTTTATTTCGCAGGTGAATAATTCTATTGTAACAAACGTGTAACATTTACATTTTATTTTCATTACAATTGTGTTATAATCTTATGATGTAATTCGTATATACGAAAAATAGCCAATCTGTTATCGAGTTCTATACAGAAATTTTAAGTAATTTTAAGTAAATCTAAGGCTGATGGAGTGTTTTAAAAAGATGTATAAACCACATATCGTAATTTTAGGAGCGGGATATAGTGGTCTTATGACCGCTACTAAATTACAGAAGTTATTGCGCCGGAATGAAGCAGATATTACGCTCGTGAATAAACATGATTACCATTATCAAACGACTTGGCTTCATGAAACGGCGGTAGGATCATTAAAGCCGGAGCGAACAATGATTCCAATTCGTGATATCATCAATCAAGATAAGATAAACTTTGTAATCGATGAAGTAACAATGATTGATGAGAAAAATAAGAAGGTAAAGCTTCTAAACCAGGAGCTTTCTTATGATATCCTTGTCGTTGGGCTAGGATTTGAAGCTGAAGCTATCACAAATCCGAATTTAAATGAAAATATTTTTCCGATTGGAAATTTAAATAATGCAAGAGTCTTGAGAGAACATTTGGAATATAACTTTGCCAAGTATGCGAACGAAGAAGAGAAGAATGCTGCACGGATTAATATTGTTATTGCAGGTGGAGGATTTACCGGAATTGAATATGCCGGTGAACTCGCTGACCGGATTCCAGAGCTCGGCAGTGAGTATGATGTGGAACGAACGCAGGTCCGTATCATTATAGTAGAATGTGAATCTACTATTCTACCAGGATGCAAGCAAGAATTTGTAAATTATGCAATGAACTCTCTTGAATCTCGTGGTGTCGAATTTATAATGGACGCTAAAATTGTTGAATCGAAACAAGATCGTGTTGTCTATGAGAAGGAAGGAAAGCGTGTCGAAATCCCAGCAAAGACAATCGTCTGGACTGCTGGTGTCCGTGGTAATTCATTGCTTGAAAAATCAAGTATCCCGACTGTTAATGGAAAAGTAGAGGTTAAAAGCGATTTACGCGTTCCGGGTTATGACGATGTCTATGTCTTAGGAGACTGTGCACTGATTACGAATCCGGAAACAGGAAGGCCATACCCAGCGAATGCGGAAACGGCAATTGCTTCTGCTGGAATTGCAGCTCGGAATATAAAAGCGCAAATTAATAAAAAAGCATTATTACACTTTCGATCAAGAAAGAAGGCGATCATTGCTTCACTCGGCTCATCCGACGGTGTTGCCATATCATTAAACGGTCGGCAGCATTTCGGGTGGAGAGCGACAATTATGAAGAAACTTTATTTAAATAGATACTTACTCCAATTAGGAGGAATCCATCTATTAATGAAGAAAGGCAGATTTAATTTCTTCCATATGTAAAGCAAAGGCTATATGTCTTTGCTTTTCTTTCTATTTATTATAAAATAAGCGTGGGTGTTATCTAACGAAGCGAAGGGAGTCACATCATTGATACAGCTAGTAGTTTCCATTATGTTATATTTTGTCATTTTCTTTGGTATCGCTTTTATTTTAAATATGCTTTTAAGAAGAACTTGGCTTATGTCTATTCTATATCCAATTGTTGCCATAATGATTATCGATGGCATTTCCACATTTGATTATTTTACGAACACAGCGGAATCTTTTAAACTATTAGGAGATACACTTGCTGCTTTAAAAATTGCTGACTATGTTATTATGGGAGCCGGTTTCCTCGGTACAATAGTTTCGGGATTTACAATTCGTATTTTAAGAAGAAGTGGATACCAAATGTTTTAATGATTATAACTGGATAAAAACCACAGTCCATGTGCACTGTGGTTTTTAGGATATTGTATAGATGGTAAACAAAGAGTTACAGCATTTCTCTGAAGAAGAAATTTACCATTTTAATTTTTCTTTTATTAGCCTTAGTTTGTAAAAATTTTGTTATAATAAGATTTAGCTTTTAAAAAATATACCCTTTAATGAAAGTGCTTTCACTCATTAAAAGGTAAATACTTCATATGGAATGACAGACAAAGGAGAATGAACAATGGTTAACTTAACTCGAGACTTTTTCATTGCTTTATCGAACAATCAATTTCTGAATGACAATGCCAAAAGGTGGGGATTCCGACTAGGTGCAGAGAAATTTGTAGCTGGTACAGATTTGCCCCAGGCCGCTGAAAAGGTCAAGGAATTGAATGAGCGCGGTATTTCCGTGACGCTCGACAATCTAGGGGAGTTTGTTAATGATAGGGCTGAAGCCGAAGCGGCAAAAAATCAAATCCTTCAAGTAATTGAATATATTCATAAGGAGAGACTGAACGGTCATGTATCCGTAAAATTAACGCAGGTCGGTCTTGATATTGATAAAGAATTTTGTATGGAGAACATGCGGGAAATTCTTACTAAAGCAAGTGAATATGATATTTTTGTAAATATTGATATGGAGAAATATATTCATTACCAGCCGACATTAGATATTGTAAAGGAACTTCATAAAGACTATGAAAATGTCGGAACGGTCATGCAGACTTATTTATACCGCACATTGGATGATTTAAAGGATCTTGAAGATGTGCGGCTAAGGATTGTAAAGGGAGCTTATAAAGAGTCTGAAGAAGTAGCCTTCCAAGAAAAAGAAGATATTGATTCGAATTTCATGGAAGCGGTAAAAATAAGATTGCAAGGGAATGCGTTTACATCGATTGCGACGCATGATCACAATTTGATAGAAAAGGTAAAAAAATATGTGGAAGAGCATCAGATTGATAAGAGAAAATTTGAATTCCAAATGCTTTACGGCTTCCGTGTAGAGATGCAATATGCATTGGCCGAAGAAGGTTATAATTTCTGTACGTATATTCCGTTTGGTGATGATTGGTATGGGTATTTTATGCGCCGGCTAGCGGAGCGCCCGCAAAATATCAATCTCGTACTTAAAGATACCTTTTATACAGAAGATAACAGACTAAAAACAGGGGCGGTTGTTGCTGGGGCAGCTGGGATCGCAACACTTGGATTTATTGCCGGTAGGAGAAGTCGCAAAAACAAATAGAAATAACAATTTTCGTCTTTTTTTAGATAACTGGCTATAAAATGGGAGGAATACATTATAGTTTCATAAAAGGGGAGAGATGAAATGTCTGATTATACGTATCAGCTATTAGCCATCATCATATATTTTATCGGGATGATTTTGATTGGACTAATGGGTTTCCGAAAGACAAAAAACTTAGATGATTACATGCTTGGCGGCCGGCAGCTCGGCCCGTTAGCGTCAGCGCTTAGTGCTGGTGCTTCTGATATGTCCCAATGGCTCTTGATGGGACTTCCTGGAGCACTTTATGTTGCCGGACTTGTGGAAATTTGGATGCCAATTGGTTTAGCTACAGGTACCTGGTTAAACTGGAAGATTGTCGCACCAAGACTACGGACTTACACACAAGTGGCGAATAATTCTATAACCATTCCGAGTTTTCTAGACAACCGTTTCAAACGAAATGCGAAAGTTTTACGGGTTGTTTCTGGAATCGTGATTCTGCTCTATTTTACTTTTTATGTTTCTTCCGGGATGGTTGCAGGGGGAGTGTTTTTCCAGAGTGCATTCGGCTATGACTATACGACCGGATTATTGATTGTTGGAGGGGTCACCATTCTCTACACATTCATCGGCGGATTTTTAGCGGTAAGTTACACAGATGTTGTACAAGGAACGATGATGTTCTTAGCACTGCTCCTTGTTCCAATCTTTGGTATCTTTGCAACGGGTGGCTTAAAAGAAACAGCATCGAGTGCGATGGCGTTCAACCCGGATGTCTTTAATTTGTTTTCTACAGCTACCTTTGCCGGTGTCGTGTCCCTGTTAGCTTGGGGTCTCGGTTATTTCGGACAGCCACATATTATTATCAGGTTCATGGCAATTAAATCTGCGCAAGAAACAAGAACAGCGCGTCGAATAGGTTTTGGCTGGGTTGTTCTATCACTTGGCGGGGCAATAGCTACAGGTATCGTCGGTGCTGCATACTTCCAGCAGAATGTAGATGTTACATTATCAAATTCGGAAGCCGTTTTTCTTATTTTAGGTCAAATCCTCTTCCATCCGTTTATTGCTGGAATGATGCTTGCCGCGGTGCTTGCAGCGATTATGAGTACCGTATCCTCGCAGTTGCTAGTATCTTCATCCGCACTTGTAGAGGATATTTATAAAGTTGTATTCAAGAAGGAAGCAAGCCAGAAGTTCTATGTTAATTTAGGGAGAATTGCAGTGCTATTCATAGCGCTGATCGCAATCTACTTTGCCTGGGAACAAAACGATACGATTCTAAGCCTGGTTGCCTTCGCATGGGCAGGGTTTGGATCATCCTTTGGACCGGTCATTCTATTATCCTTGTATTGGAAGAAGTTCACGAGTGCTGGAGCGCTTTGGGCAATGGTCGTTGGGGCAATCACGGTCTTTGTCTGGGGAAATTCAAAAGTTTTATCCGGCTTTCTATATGAAATCGTTCCAGGATTCACCCTTGCTATGATAGTTGCGATAGTAGTAAGTCGAATAACATATAAGCATAATCCTGAAATTGAGGCGGAATTTGACGAAGCAGTTGCACTAGCTAAGCAATCAAATGATTAACAATCTAATTTTTAACAGTAATGTAGGTTTGTGAAATTTGATAAAACCGCGGATTACCTTTATTCAGCGTAAGTGTCTGGTTCATTCACTAATTATGGCGTTCTGATCGCCGTTCAGCTGCCCGGTGTACGGATGCTTTCCGCGGGCTCCGCGCTGAGCCTTGACGCACAGGACGTGCTAATGCAGACGTTGCCACATACGAGAGCGTTCTTAGTCTGCCTCGGGCTACCGCCCTGCGGGGTCTCCGGACTCGTGCTATTCCCGCAGGAGTCACCGTCCACCGGGCAACTGAACTGGCAGAGAGGGTTATTATTAATGGAAAATATCCCACCACGATAGGTGCCCTCTTACTAAAATGAAAAGTAGTGCTCCAAATTTGGCCTTTCCTTGGAGCAGTCTAGACACCTCGAGACTCCTGCGGGAGGCCGGCTAAGAACGGTCACGTCCTGTGACCAACGCCGGCATTAGAACCTCCTGTTCGTCGATAGGCTTGGTGAGACCCCGCAGGGCGGTAGCCCGAGGAGGCTCACCAGCCGCCCGCGGAAAGCGAGAGGTGTCTGGACTGCGGACCTTCAGAAGGAGGTTGCACACACTTAAGCTGAATGAAAGGAATTAGAGTCCTTATAAAAATATGATTAGGTTTAAATATTCATGATCTGGGATAAGATTAGACTGCTTTGACTTTTTTGATACGTTAGTTAAGTTAATAATTAGTAAAGAGTGATTGTATGAGGAAGACGAATGTTCATCGTTTGCTTGATAAGGAAAAAATTGCTTATCAGATCCATGAGTATGCTTGGAAGGAAGATAGCCTTGATGCGGAAACTGCAGCGAGTCAAACGAATATTCCGCTTGATAGGGTATTTAAAACACTCGTAACGGTCGGAGATAAAACAGGGCCAGTCGTTGTTGTTATTAGTGCGCAAGATGAACTGAACTTGAAAAAACTCGCCAAAGTAAGTGGTAATAAAAAGATTGACATGCTTCCAATGAAAGATTTGGAGAAGACGACAGGGTATATACGGGGCGGTTGTTCACCGATTGGCATGAAGAAAAGCTATCCGACATACATTGATTCCTATGCAGAAGGCTTAGAATATCTCGTCATTTCAGCGGGGAAACGCGGTTCCCAAGTCGAACTCTCTCCAGCAGATCTAAAAGAAATGACCAAAGCGGCGTATGCTGACCTACGAGCAGAATAATTTAGAAAAAACGGTCCCAAGATGAGGACCGTTTAATTATTTTTCCGTTCTTTTTGTAATGCAACTTTTACTGTAGTTAAGAATTCTTCGGCTTTTTCTTCTGGTGCTTTCGTAACGAAGCTGACACCGATGAAAATAATCGTGGATAAAATAATTCCCCAGACCCCTGAAGCGAGCCCGAGCGGCTTCCATTGAAATGCTTCTAAAAAGATGACAATAACCCCCGTAACCCCAACACTTGCTAATACTCCAGCGGCCGTACCTCGTTTCCAGAAAAACGTTCCAAATATAGCTGGAACCGCAATGATAAGACCAGCTGAAGAGGCAACGGAGAGGAGTACGATGATACTTAACTCCATTTCAGCAAATAGATAAGCAATGATAGCAATGACAGGAATGACGAATTTTCCAATCTGTAGCTGCATACGGTCAGTTGGCCGTTTCCTCAGATTTCCATACACATCTTTCGCAAATACGGATGCAAGGGTCAGTAAAATTGAATCAATCGTTGAAATTGCTGCTGCCATAATTCCTACCATCACAATGACTCCAAGAATTGGTGGAACGAGATCACTAGAAAGAATCAATGGTGTTGCCATATCAACATTGTCAAGGTTCGGGAACATAATTGTCGCTGAAAAGCCCCAAAAAATCGCAACAAGCGTATAAATGAGTCCAAAGATCATAAATCCGAGAATCATAATTTTTAAGTTCTTTAAAGATGACGGCATGAATAACCGTTGACTCACCTGTGGATTGGAAAGGCTGAAAAACATCCATGGCAAGGTCATTCCAATAAATGTAAAAATATTAAAAAATCCGTTGCCAGGAACAGCTAATGAAGCTGGGTGTTCTGTTTCCAGCGTCTGGAAGAAACTACTGAACCCTCCTAGCCCGTTGATAAGAACAAGAACGACAACGGTCGATGTGATAATCATGAATATCGCTTGCAAGGAATCTGTCCAGGCAACGGAGCGAATTCCCGCAATATAAGAAAATAAAATTGCCATGATCGTTGCAATCAATACACCGGTTGAAAAGGTTATTTCATTATTCGTAAGACCAGAAAGTAAGTAACCGACACCAGTTAGCTGTACTGCGCTATAGGGGATGAGGAAAAGACAGCTTGTTAATGCGACGATGACTGCCACCCTTTTATCTTGATAGCGGTCACCAAGCATCTCGGATGGTGTGACATAGCCATATTTTTTACCGACAACCCAGAAACGCGGTCCAAAAAAGGCAATCAGTGAAACACCCATCAGATAAATTAATTCAAATCCAAGCGCACCAACCCCGCCACTGTATGTAAGTCCGGCTAAACCAACAAGCATGAATGCACTATAAGTAGTTGCACTATAGCTGAGTGCAGATACGATTCCGCCGAGTTTCCTATCGCCAAGGAAATAACTGACCATATCATTTTGTTTGCCAGAACGCGATAGAAACGCAATGAACAAAGAAATGATAATATAGATGGCAACAGCCCACCAAACGTACGACGTATTCATTGTTTTTTACCCCAATCCCTAATTAATAAATAATTGACGCCAATTACAATTACAGTAAGTACCGTCCAAAATAAAAAGCTGCCATACCACTTTTCGACATTAGGAAGCAATGTGTACGGTACAACAAAAGCAATCAGAATCAAGCATGTAATAATAATGGCATAAACCCCTTCGTTCTCTTTCATTGTCGATATTCCTCCTTTTTAATAGTATAAGAAACTATAAAGTGAAACTTCATTCAGTGGGGAATTCCTTACCTCCCCACTGAATGTTAGTTAAACCGAATCAGGTATTTACGGACTGTATATCCCCCACCTTCACATATTGGTCTTCCCTCATGTTTAGGGATGGGGGTATTACAGACCGTTTCTAGGACTAGTCACGTCCGCTCTGTGCCTTTGTTCAGGTTAATACGAAGTGAATTAGCGCTAAATTATGTGAAGAAAATCACATAGTTTTCCGAATTTCTCATATTTTCGATGTAAAGTTACAAAACCTATCATACCAGATTGTGATAAAGAAGGCTACACGAAAAAATCTTTTAATTAAGAAACTTTTGTATGTGACGGACGTCCAATGTAGTAAGAAGGAAAGAAAGGGGCTAAGTTCAAGTGAAGAAATATATAAGTATATTGGTGTTCAGTCTATTGCTTGCAGCTTGTACTGGTGAAGAGGCGGATGGCACTGCCGAGGGGACGGCCGATATTGCTTATGATACGGAAAGCTACGGAGTGGAAGAGAGTGAACTGCAAGTTTCTGATGGGGAAGAGGGTCAAGATGCGGAAACGGAAAACTCAGTGGAAGATGTTGAAGTGGATAGTGCTGAATCAAATCGTAAAGTTATTTATACGGCAGATATAAATGTTGAAACGGATGATTTCACAGCATTTTCTAATCAAGTTCAAAAAGAAGCTGCAAGGATTGGTGGCTACGTGCTTGAGTCGACATTATATAATGAGCAAGCAGAAGATTTGAAAAGTGGTCAGATGACCATTCGTATTCCACAAGAAGATTTCCATCCATTCCTAGATTTTATCGAGGAGGGAAGTACAAAGGTGCTGGATCATTATGTTTCTGGCGAGGATGTTACAGAGGAATTTGTTGACCTGGAGTCCCGCCTGAAATCGAAAGAACAAGTGGAAGAAAGATTACTGGATTTTTTAGCGGGCGCGGAAGAAACAGAGGACTTATTAAAAATCTCAAATGATTTAGCACAGGTGCAAGAAGAGATTGAAATGATTGTCGGCCGGATGAATTATCTTCAGGATAAAACGGATTTTTCAACGATAACGATATCAATTCGTGAGCGTAATGTAACACTTACAAATGTCAATGATGACTTGAACACATGGCAAGAAACGAAACAACAGTTTATGAAAAGCATTAATTCCATCATTACCACCCTATCTAAACTAAGCATACTCATCATCGGTAACTTGCCAGTATTAGCAATTATTGGAGTGCTTGCCCTGAGCGGTTTTTTCATCTGGAGAAAACAAAAGAAAAACAAATAAGTAGTGGGACGGGGGTGTCTGACCCTCTGTCCCAGTTTGCTTATCCGAGTATGGGTGATAAACTAGTAGTAAATGAGAGCAAGAGGGGGAAAAGGATGGAAAAATTACAGGTTGGCAGGGCAGAATTGACTTGGTTACGTGGTGGTGTGAATCATTTGGATGGCGGTGCCATGTTCGGTGTAGTGCCGAAAGCTTTATGGGCAAGAAAGTACCCGACTGACGAGAAGAACTTGATAGAATTAAGGACCGATCCGATTTTGCTCCAATTGGATGGGAGGAATTATCTCATAGATTCTGGCCTCGGAATAGATAAACTGTCAGAGAAGCAGATTCGTAACTTTGGAGCAAGTGAACTTTCTTTTGTAGAAGAATCATTAAGTGAACTTGGAGTGGAGCCAACTGCCATTGACGGTATATTAATGACTCATTTACATTTCGATCATGCAAGTGGCTTGTCAAAAAAAGGAAAAGAAGGGTATGAAACAATTTTTCCCAATGCGATTATTTATACGACGGCAATTGAATGGGAGGAAATGCGTCACCCCAATATTCGTTCTGTTAATACATACTGGGAGAGGAATTGGCGACCGATTGAACATCAAGTAGAGACTTTCGCAGATGAACTGGAAGTTGCAAAAGGACTGCGGATGATCCATACAGGAGGACACAGTGAAGGACATGCCATTATTGTTTTTGAAGATGGAGAAGACTGTTTCATTCATATGGGAGATTTAATGCCAACGAATGCACATGAAAATAAGCTTTGGGCGCTGGCCTACGACGATTACCCGGTGACATCGGTCCACGAAAAACAGGAGTGGATGGAATACGGGTACAATAGACAGGCATGGTATACATTTTATCATGACGCTTATTACCGAGCGATCCGCTTTAATGAAAGAGCTGAACGGATTGACGCGGTTGAGAGGGCACGAGTATTGAAAGGAGAGCGCTTCAATTAAGAAGCGCTCATCTTTAAGCGGTTTCAGTCGTCGCAATGATACCGCCTGTTTCTACATCAACATAGAATTCGTACTGTTTACTTTCCCCATCGATATTTCGCGTAATTCCGCCGCGATAGGCTTGATACACCAGGCCATTTTTCTCCACTTCTTCAGGTTTCATATAAATCCATGATCCGCTGATTGGTCCGTTTTGTTTAAAAGCTTCCTTCGCATTACTTAAAGCTTTCTCTGGCGTCACTTTCTGCTTCGTATCCAATTGGCTCTTCAATAGATAACCTACCGCGAACCCGATACTTGCAGCAAGTAAAAGATTTCTTTTTTTCAACTTGTTCCACCTCTCATTAATGAAATAGACATTCATCTTCTTTTAATTATACCTTAGTTACTTGGAAATTTAAAATTCCATCTTAGTTTACTAAGGAGTAAAAAAACTAGTTAGGTCAGCCTGCTAAAGTTTAAATAAATACATAAAATGTACGATGCTTGTGAATAAAGACATGAGATAGAACCCCCCTTGCCATCTTTTTGAGTCATCCATGACAAGATTTCGAGCCGCTTTTGCTCCAGGCGTTGTGAAACGAATCGCGCAACATACTGTAAGGGCGCTTGTGCCTTTTCCCTTGCATTTCATTTAACAAACTCACATAAATTAATAATAGTGCAAAGGCGAACATGAAGGGGGAGGAGCTATGGCGATAAAACCACCGATTTTACAACAAGGGGATACCATCGGAATCGTTACCTTGGGCAGTCCGTTAGATGCAAGTATTATTAACGCCGGAATAGAAACGTTACAAAATATGGGATTTAATGTGATCCTAGGAAAATATGTCTATTCTCAAAATGGGGTTCTTGCAGGAACAGATCAACAACGTGCCTCGGACTTGATGAGCATGTTTGAAAATGACCAGGTAAAAATGATCCTTCCTACTAGAGGTGGCGTGGGAGTAGCGGGCATTCTTCCTTACCTTGACTATTCTGTGATCACAAGCAATCCGAAAATTGTATCGGGTTATAGCGACATAACGATATTATTAAATGTCCTATACCAATACGCCGATTTGATCACATTCCAAAGTTTAATGCTCATTGATTTCGTATCGGGAGGTCCAGCCTACAACGTCAATCAATTTTTTACTGCTACGTCTACATTAACTTCACCAAGACAAATACAAAATCCACCGGGCATTCCAACTGTGAGTACGGTCCAGGGTAATGTAACCGGTCCAATTGTCGGGGGCAACCTGGCCTCTTTTGTTGATAACCTCGGAACCCCTTACGAAATCGATACAAAAGAAAGTATACTCCTTATTGAAGAAACCCATGAATCAATTAATACGGTTTATAGATATCTGAATCATTTAAAGTTAGCCGGAAAATTTGACGATTGCATTGGCATCATCATGGGAGAATGTACAAATTGTCCCGCCGCATATAACACGACTTACAATGATTTGATTAATACCTTTATGACTTCCTTTGGCAAGCCACTTATGACCAACCTTACCACCGCACACGGAACGTATAAAGCCGCAATTCCAATTGGAGCTATAGCAAATTTAAATACAACGAATAATACATTAACGGTACTTGAACCGACCGTAAGTTGATTGGGACGTAGGAACGGTACTTGTACCGACTCCTGTCGTCCCGTTCTATCGTTCGGGTTTCGCGTTTAATAAGTAAAACGTACAAAGTGCTGATAGCTGTTCCAATATATGTTGCGGCGACATATATCCATTTTTTTCAATTCTTAGCCCGCTAATTAAATGTATAAGTGGAAAGTCGTTTCCTTTATCCGGTATACTGAAAAGACATAGGGAAAATAGAATATATATAAAAGGAGTTTAAACATGAATCAGGAAACCTTAGAACTTTTTAAAAATTTAACAGAATTACAGGGAGCTCCGGGGAATGAACATGCTGTCCGGGCTTTCATGAAGAAGGAATTAGAGAAATATGCAGATGAGGTTGTGCAAGATAATCTCGGAAGCATCTTCGGTGTAAAAAAAGGAGAAGGCCCCCGCATCATGATTGCCGGACATATGGATGAAGTTGGCTTTATGGTTACCCAAATAACGGATAACGGAATGATTCGCTTTCAGCCATTGGGCGGCTGGTGGAATCAAGTCATGTTAGCCCAGCGTGTTCAAGTAATGACAGAAAACGGTCCTGTGATTGGTGTTATTTCATCGATTCCGCCCCATCTGCTTACGGAAGCCCAGCGAAAGAAACCGATGGAAATTAAAAATATGCTTATTGATATTGGGGCAGATAACCGGGATGATGCGAAAAGAATTGGTGTGAAGCCAGGAGATTCAATCGTTCCTGTTACCCCATTCCAACCGATGGCAAATGAAAAGAAAATTCTTGCTAAAGCTTGGGACAACCGCTATGGCTGCGGATTATCCATCGAATTATTAAAAGAATTAAAGGATGAATCGTTACCGAACACTTTATATTCCGGAGCAACCGTTCAAGAGGAGGTTGGACTTCGCGGGGCTCAGACTGCATCTAATATGATTCAGCCGGATATCGCTTATGTTCTTGATGCCTCACCTGCGAATGATGCTTCAGGGGATAAAAAAGCGTTTGGTCAGCTTGGGAAAGGGGCCTTGGTGCGAATATTCGACCGGACGATGATCACACATCGGGGCATGCGTGAATTTGTACTTGATACAGCAGAAACGAATGATATCCCGTATCAATATTTTATATCTCAAGGTGGAACAGATGCAGGACGAATCCATCTATCGAATAACGGCGTACCAAGTGCGGTGATTGGTATCTGCTCACGATACATCCATACGTCAGCTTCCATTATTCATGTTGATGATTATGCAGCGGCGAAAGAATTGCTCGTGAAATTGGTAAAAGCTACTGATCAAACGACAGTTGATACAATTAAAAATAATAGCTGAGGAGTAAGGAATGAAATTAATAATCGGTTCTAAAAACCCAACGAAAATCCGTGCATGTGAAGCGGTTTTCACAGATTACACTGTCCGGGGAATGGAAGTCTCGTCTGGTGTTTCCCCGCAACCACGTACTGATGAAGAAACGAGACAAGGTGCAATCAATCGTGCACTTCAATCACTTAACATGAAAGAAGCGGATGTTGGTGTCGGTCTTGAGGGTGGAGTCATGCTCGTTGATGATTGTCTCTATGTAACGAATTGGGGCGCACTTGCTGTTTCAACAGATCTAATTTATACCGCAGCTGGAGCGCGAATCGCTTTGCCGAATGAATTTTTACCAGAGTTAGAAGAAGGAAAAGAGCTAGGAGACATCATGGAAGTGTATGCTGAAAGGGAAAATGTCCGCTCGAACGAAGGAGCAATTGGCATCTTCACCAACAATCTAATCGACCGCGGTATGATGTTCACCCACATTACCCAAGCACTAAGAGGGCAATTGGAATATTGGTCAAAAAGTTAGAGAATAACAAAGGCGCAAGAAGATGACTCATAAAAGCTTAGTCAGCTACCCACTCGAAATTTATTAAGAGCATTGTTATTTTATAGTTTCCTAGAGGAATGAAAAGAGGAGTGCCACTCTGGGCGCTCCTCTTTTCATTCATAGATATAGGCTAATACATCTAATGCTTGATCAATCGTTTCAACTGTAATATTCGCTTTGTTGGATAGCTCTTTCAATGGGTGAATAAACTCTTCCGGTCGAACAAGAATCGTCGGTTTATTCAATGTAATTGCCGCGGAGGCATCCATCGCCGTATTCCACTGTCTGTATTTCTCACCAAACAGCGCAATAACGACATCAGCTTTCTGCATAAGCACCTGTGTTCTTAAATTATTCACAGCAGAAGCTGCATCATCCCGGTAATAATTGCCAGGCTGCTTCCCTAGAATCTTTTCTCCAATATCATCTGAAAGGTCATGATTCGTCTGTGGTCCGACAAAGGTTAACGGTAAATTCTTTTCCTTTGCTTTTGCTTTTAATTGATCTCGCCAGTCTGAGTGAATTTCACCAGCTAGATAAACAGTTAGTTCCATTTCAGCACCTCCAAATAATATGACTCCACTTTCATACTAACGAATTGTATAATAATTGCAAATTATTTACATGAGCATTTCAAAATTCGTTAAATCAGGGCGTGTGAATTGAAACAGACGGGAAGGAAAGCTATGATAGAAAGAAGGAGATGATTGAAAATGAGGCCATTGCAATCTGTAAAAGAATTTAACGAACTCAAAAATAATGAAAAAGCAATTTTTCTTTTCACAGCTGGCTGGTGTCCAGACTGTCGCTTCATTGAACCAATCTTACCAGAAATAGAAGATAAATATCCTGAGTACACTTTAGTTGAAGTGAATCGAGACGAATTTATGGAACTGGCACAAGAAAATGAAATTTACGGTATCCCTAGCTTTGTTGCTTATGAAAAAGGGTTAGAAGTAGGCCGATTTGTCAGTAAAGACCGGAAGACAAAGGAAGAAATCATTTCGTTTATCGATGGCTTTGCGAAAGTGTAGATTAAGTTTGTAAGGAGGTACCATCGATGAAAATGACAAGTACCCGCATGCGGGACATATTGAAAGAGCGTCTGTCAAATGATAAATATCATTTTAGATTTAATCGTAAAGAGGACACACTCCGTATCGAGTGGAAGGAAACGAAGCAAGGCTTAACCTTGACGCTTCCAAATATCATTGTAAAATATAATACGCGCGGTGAAACAGTAATTGATGAAGTTGTTGAACATATTGAGGAAGCGCTAAGAATGATGAATGAACATGTTGAATTGACAGGAATGGAGAAGTATATCTATCCTGTGATTCGCTCGACATCATTCCCGACTAAAACAAAAGCTGAAAAAAAACTGATCCACAAAGATCATACCGCGGAAACGAGAATATTCTATGCACTTGATGAAGGGAAATCATACCGATTAATTGATGAAGATTTGCTTCAGGAAGCAGAGTGGACTGGGAAGCATCTAGAAGAAATCGCAATGTTTAATGCCCGCTCTCTTTCAACCGATTATAAAACGGATAAAGTAGCTGGGAATGATTTTTACTTTATTGCAACTCAAGATGGATATGATGCAACCAGAATATTGAATGAAGCATTTCTGGAAGAGATGAAAGCAAATATGAAAGGTGATATGACCGTTGCAACCCCGCATCAGGATGTATTGATTATTGCAGATATTCAGAATGAGACTGGTTATGATATTTTAGCTCAGCTTACAATGAAATATTTCTCGGAGGGGCGCATCCCTATTACTTCGTTACCGTTTATTTACGAAGATAAAAGATTAGAGCCAATCTTTATCCTCGCGAAAAACCGCCCAGAGAAATAGAGAAAGGACGAAATAGATGAACGTATTTTATAATCCAAATGGAATTGGGGATGTACTCCTCATCCCGCTAAAAGATGGCAATCGTTACGAATGGACATATGGAACAAACGGAGATATTGTCCGAGTACTTGGAAAAGATCAGGAAGTGCTCGGCTACAACATTTACCGCGCTTCGGAAAAATTTGCACTAACTGAAACAGGTGCAATTAAATTAACGGAAGCATTACTTGGAGAAATTAAAGACCTGTTTAAAGCCAATAATCTCGATGATGAGCTTGACTTTGATCTAAGCCCGAAATTTGTCGTCGGCTATGTCGAGGAAAAATTACCTCATGAGAATGCAGACAAGTTAAGTGTTTGTAAGGTTGATGTTGGTGGGGAGGTATTGCAAATCGTTTGTGGTGCACCAAATGTCGATGTTGGCCAAAAAGTTGTTGTTGCGAAAGTAGGAGCAACGATGCCAAGCGGTCTACGCATTAAACCATCTGAACTTCGTGGAGTTCCATCAAACGGAATGATATGTTCCCAGAAAGAATTGGCTATCCCCAATGCACCGGAAGAAAAAGGAATATACGTACTAGACGACAGCTATCAAATTGGTGAAGAATTTACCGTTTAAAAAAGAGGCACACGCTATTTTCTAATAGGGTGTGTTTTTAATTACCTCAAAATATAAACTGCTAATTACTTTCATTCAGCGTAACTGTGTGCAACTTACTTCTGGAGGTCCGCAGTCCAGACACCTCTCGCTTTCCGCGGGCGGCCGGCAAGCCTCCTCGCGCTATCGCGCTGCGGGGTCTCGCCAGGCCTTTCCTCCCGCAGGAGTCTCGAGGTGTCTGGACTGCTCCGAGGGAAAGCTAAATTTGGAACCCTACTTATTATTTTAGAAATAGAACTCTCATCATGATGGGATAGTTTCCAATAATAATAACGCTCTTTACCAGTTCATTTGCCCAGCGGACGGTGACTCCTACGGGAAAAGCACGAGTCCGAAGACCCCGCAGGAAGCGAACTTCTTCCGAGGAGGCTGAGGCCGTGCCCGTGGAAAGCATCCGTCCGCTGGGCAAATGAGCGGTGATGAGAACGCCAAAATTAGTGAATGTGCAAAACACTTACGCTGAATGAAAGCAATCCGCGCTTCTCATGACAGAGGTACACTTAGCTGCTTCAGACGCTGAAAAGTGGAGTTATTTATAATATAATTTCAATAAAACTACATCCAACTCTAAAAAACTGGTAAAATGGAAAAGTAACATGGATTGAAAAAGAAATGAGTGAATGAAATGTTAAAGCATTGGTTAGATAAAATGAAAAACTTTTTCCTGACTGAAGTAGAGGAAGAAATTGAAATAGAGGATTCGGAACTACCTCAACAGAATCATCAGGAAATAAAAGCGAGAATGACTTATAAGTATCCAGAGAATCGACCTTTCCGGTTTCCAGTAATTCCAGATCCAATGGAAAAACGGGAGAAAGATGAATATAAACCTGCATATGTAAGAAGAAATCAAGAATCTGTGCAACCGGCCCAGCCGAAAAAAGAAAAGAAAATATCCAGTCCAACTCCAGTTAGAAAAGTATATAAAGATGAAAATGCACCGCCATTTCAAGCATCAGATGTCCCTTCTCCAATATATGGTTTTCAAAAAAGGGATAATGAAGTCGAAAATGTGCCCGCTTATGCTCGGAAGAAAGCTAAAAAAGAAGAGCGATCGGAAGTCCAAATAGAAGAACAAATAGAAGAACAAATAGAACAAATAGAACAAATAGAACAAAAACAAGAAGAACTACTGATTAGTGAAACGATTAAGCCGGAACAGGAAACGGCAGCAATAATCGAGTTAGCGACAGGAGAGACGGAGCAACCAATAAAAACAGAAGAAAAACTAGAAACAGAAGAAAAATTAGCAACAGAAGAAAAACCGGAAATAGAAGAAATTAAAACAATCCAACAATTGGCGCAGGAAGAAACAACAGAAAACCAGGTACATAAAAAAGCGTCTCAACCTGAAAAGAACAGAAAGAGAAGCGAAAGAAAACAGGGGAATGAACGAGAAGTACCGTTTAACGTTGTCATGACACCACTCGATAAAGCGAAAATGGAGCGGAACGAGAGGGTGAGGATGCGGGGATTAGAGCGGCACAAAGAGCGCCCAGAAAGAAAACCGGAGAACGAGTCTGTAAAACCAGTGGCAATACAGTCGGAAGTGGATCAATCAGAAGTGGAACAACCAGCAAAAGATATTCATATTCCGCTACATCTTTTAAATGACCCACAAGAAGAAGATTATGCAAATGATCCGTGGATTGAAGAACAGCAGAACTTGCTTGAACAGACACTGAAACATTTTAACGTTGGTGCACGGGTTGTTCACGCAACACAAGGCCCATCTGTTACAAGATTTGAAGTGCAACCAGAATTAGGTGTAAAGGTAAGTAAAATTAGAAACTTAAGCGATGATTTAAAATTAAATATGTCTGCTAAAGATATCCGGATTGAAGCACCGATTCCGGGGAAAAATACAGTTGGAATCGAAGTACCGAACCCAACAGCGCAAATGGTTGGACTGCAAGAAATTGTGGAGACGGAAGAGTTTAAACAGAGCAAATCTCCACTTACAACTGCATTGGGTCTAACGATTGAAGGTAAACCTAAAATTACAAATATCCAAAAAATGCCGCATGGCCTAATAGCTGGTGCAACCGGATCAGGGAAGAGCGTGTGCATTAACACAATCCTTATCAGTGTTTTATATAAAGCGAGTCATGAAGATGTGAAATTGCTCTTGATCGACCCGAAAATGGTGGAGCTAGCGCCATATAACGGTGTGCCGCACCTTGTCTCACCAGTTATTACCGATGTAAAAGCAGCGACACAGAGCTTGAAGTGGGCAGTTAATGAAATGGAAGAACGTTATGAACGTTTCGTGGAAGAAGGCGTTAGAGACATTGAGCGGTTCAACCGGAAAGTAATGAGCGAACATAGAAAGAATGAAAAAATGCCATATATCCTCATCGTCATTGATGAATTGGCTGACTTAATGATGATGTCACCACAGGATGTGGAGAATGCCATCAGTAGAATTGCACAAAAAGCACGGGCTTGCGGAATTCATCTTTTACTTGCTACCCAGAGACCATCTGTTGATGTTATAACGGGACTCATTAAAGCAAATATTCCAACTCGGATTGCCTTTAGTGTATCTTCGCAAGTGGACTCCCGTACAATCCTTGACGCGAGTGGGGCAGAGAAGCTCCTAGGTAAAGGTGATATGTTGTTCATGGAGAACGGCACAGGAAAAAGTGTCCGATTACAGGGTCCATTTGTATCTGACGAAGAAATTGAAAGAGTTACAGCCTTTGCAAGAGATCTTGCCGAACCGGACTATTTGTTTGAGCAAGAGGAGCTACTGGAACAAATTCATATGGAAGAAGATGAGGACGAGCTGCTTGAAGATGCAATTCAGTTTGTCGTCCATCAACAATCAGCAAGCACCTCCATGTTTCAGCGCCATTTCAAAATCGGCTATAACCGGGCGGCAAGGTTAATTGATACGTTGGAAGCGCGTGGTATTATATCTGGGCAAAATGGAAGTAAGCCGAGAGAGGTCCTCGTGTCGGAAGCCGCTGCCCGAATAAGCGATTAAATTTGTTTCAATTGCAATATTTTTATATCATATTGTTAATAGGATAAATAATAAGGAGAAAAATGATGAAAGAAATCGATCGAAAGCTTGCAGGTGAGATTGACCGTTTAACAAATAAAACATTTAAATTTGATGAACGTATTGGGGAAGGCTGGTTTTCTGCAGTATATTTTTTAAAAACGAAAAAGATTGCCGAAGAGAAAATCCCTAATAATCATGTAACGATGCAATTTTTTCAAAAAGATGATGCAGTTCTTTGCGGTACGGATGAAGTGATTGCTTTACTTCATTCGTTCGCGGATAATCCAGAAACACTAGAAATCAAATCATTGAAAGACGGAGACCGGATCAGTCCGTATGAGACGGTTCTTACGATATCAGGCGCTTATCAGCAATTCGGCTATTTAGAAGGGATTATTGATGGAATTCTTGCGAGAAGAACATCTGTCGCAACGAATGTATACAATGTGGTAAAAGCAGCGAGCATAACTGAAAAGCCTAAGCCTGTCATTTTCATGGGGGACAGGGATGACCATTATACGACTCAAGCAGGAGACGGATATGCAGCATTTATTGGCGGTTCCACTGCACAGGCAACCCATGCAATGAACGAATGGTGGGGGAAAGAAGGTATGGGGACAATGCCGCACGCACTCATCCAGATGTTCCGCGGCGATGTCGTGGCAGCGGCTGAAGCATATCACGAAGTATTCCCTGGCGATGAATTATCCGCACTTGTCGATTATAATAATGATGTCATTACCGATTCATTAAAAGTAGCAAAGCGTTTCGGCGATAAATTGAGCTCTGTCCGTCTTGATACTTCCCGTACGTTAGTGGATAAATATTTCCTAAGAAATCATCATTTACTTGGAACATTCGACCCACGTGGGGTTAATCCAGAGCTATTATTTGCTTTACGGAAAGCGCTTGATGATGAAGGATTCCAGCATGTGAAAATTATGGTATCCGGCGGCTTTACGGAAGAACGTATTAAAGATTTTGAAGAAGCTGGCGTCCCGGTTGATATGTATGGCGTAGGAAGAAGCTTATTACGGCATAATATCGGGTTCACAGGGGATCTCGTCCTATTGAATGGTTCACCGGAAGCGAAGGAAGGACGTAGATTTCGTCCGAATCCACGGCTCGAGGTAGTGGAATATAAAAACGTATAGAAACAAGGTGGGCTGAAAGGATTATTTTCATGTCCTTGATTGTTTGCTATAATAAGCTATTGTGTGATAATCTATCACAAACAGTAAGACAAATCCTTTTTTGTACATGTGGAGGTTCTTTTTATGACAACTTACCATCTTATTGGTATAAAGGGAACTGGAATGAGTGCACTCGCACAAATTCTCTACGACTCCGGTGAGACCGTTCAAGGCTCGGATGTGGGAAAACATTTTTTCACGGAAGAAGCTTTACTTGAAAAAAACATTCCAATTCTCCCGTTTTCTAAAGATAATATTAAAGCGGAATATACAATTATTGCAGGGAACGCATTCCCCGATGACCATGAAGAAATTGAAGAAGCAAAACGTTTAGGCTGTAAATTTTATCGATATCACGATTTTCTCGGCGATTGGCTGAAGAAATTCCGGAGTATTGCAATTACAGGTTCCCATGGTAAAACTTCAACGACTGGTTTACTTGCCCACGTATTAAATGAGGCTTTTCCAATCTCTCATTTGATTGGAGATGGAACAGGAAAAGGCCATGTGGATAGTGAATATTTTGTCTTTGAAGCCTGTGAATATCGCCGGCATTTCCTGAGCTATGAACCAGATTATGCAATTATGACAAATATTGATTTCGATCACCCGGATTATTTTACAAGTGTCGATGATGTCTTTTCTGCCTTCCAAGAGATGGCAGACAGAGTGAAAAAAGGTATTATCGCTTGCGGTGATGATAAGTATTTGCAGCGAATTACCGCCAATGTTCCCGTTCTTTATTATGGACTTGAACCGGGCAATGATTTTCAAGCTAGAAATATTAAAACATCAGAGGAAGGTACTGTTTTTGATGTTTTTATCAGAAGTAACTATTATGATACATTCACGATCCCTATGTACGGAGATCATCATATTTTAAACGCGCTCTCGGTTATTACATTATGCCATTATGAAGGCATCCCAGCTAAAGAGGTAAAGAGCTTGAGTTCGTTCGGTGGAGTGAAACGGCGCTTTACAGAGAAGCGTGTGAATGATCAAATAATTATTGATGATTATGCTCATCACCCAAGAGAGATCAGAGCAACAATTGAATCAGCGCAGAAGAAATATCCGGATAAAGAGATTGTAGCTATCTTCCAACCGCATACATTTACACGGACAAAGACATTTCTGCAGGAATTTGCTGATAGTCTTGAAGGTGCTGACTTTATCTATTTATGCGAAATCTTTGGGTCCGCTCGGGAAGAAGCCGGTCAATTAACAATCGGCGATCTTCAGGCATTAATCGAAGACTGTGAACTTCTAGATATTAATCATACAGAGGTTCTAACAAAGCATAAGGACAGTGTGCTGATCTTTATGGGAGCAGGCGACATACAGAAGTTTATTGAAGCCTATAAGCCTGAAATTCACACACAAGTATTGAATAAATGAACAAAGCTCCGGCGCCCGCTTAGGGTGCTGGAAGTAGATAAAGTCTGCCTGGGGTAACCTTAGAAAGGAAGCCGTTTGGGCAGGCTTTTTTACATATTTCTTCATGAGGGTTCAAATTATTGAACTTTTGCAGGAAGGACTCTCTTTACCCCTGTGTCTCGCCGTATCATTCGAAATTTCATTCATTAAGTTATATACTATTTCTATAAGTTCATGTTTAGTTAGGGATAGTTGGGGTATAAAGTAATCAAGTACCGCTATTCTATCAAACAAAAGCAATTATTTGTTAAAGGAGCTGAAAAAATGGAAGTTATGCTTTATATTGCTATAATCATCGCAGTTATAGCTCTTGTGGTACTGACGTTTTACATTATCCATACCGTAAAGGTAACGAAAGAGTTTTTGAACGATACGAAGACAACACTGCAGGGACTCGAAACACAGTTAAAGGGGATAACGAATGAAACAACCGAACTTCTAAATAAAACGAACCGGCTTGCGGATGATGTTGAACTGAAATCCAGCAAAATAGACGGTTTAGTTGATGGGGCCCAGGGAATCGGTGAGACGATGAAGGAGTTTGATCATTCGTTAAAACAACTAACGAATAGTATCTCCCGTGCATCGCAGGAAGAACAAGCGAAGACAAATGAAGCGGTGAAATGGGGAGCATCTATTTTAGAATATGTCCTAAAGAGAAAAGAAAGTAAGTATTAATTAATTTTATTCAAATATATGGAGGGAATAACAATGGCAGAAAACAATAATACGAAAGACTTTGCAATTGGTGTCGTACTAGGAGCAGTAATCGGTGCATCTACAGCATTATTATTCGCACCTAAATCGGGGAAAGAAACCCGTTATGATCTAAATAGGGGTGTTCAGCAAGTAAAAAACCGTGCTGGAGAATTTAAAGATATCGCAGTCGAAAAAGGATCAGACTGGAAAGATAAAGCGTATACAACCGGTGCAGAATTCAAACAAAAAGCAATGGATACAAGTGCGGAATTAACAAAGAAGTCTAAAGAACTAACAAAAACAGCTGCAAATAAAGCGCAGGATATCACTAAAGAAGTCGCTGAGAAGACACAAGATGTCACAAAGCAAGCCGCAGATAAAACGGAAAAAGCAGTTTCTGAAGCGGATAATAAGTTAAATGAAGCGAAAGACAAAGTGGGACAAGCCGCAAAGAAAGCGGATAAGAAAGTTGAACAAGCTGCCAATAAAGCGGATAAAAAGGTAGAAAAAACTGCAAAAGAAGTAAGTAAGAAAATAGAAGAAGATGCTGATAAAGCAGCTGAATCAGTGAAAACGGGCGATAAAGAACTGAAAAGCAATAAAAACAGCAGTGGAACAACGAGATAAAGTGAAACTCATTCAGTGGGGTATCCTTACCTCCACTGAATGTTAGTTGAACAGAATCAGGTATTTACGGACTGTTTTTTATCCCGACCCTTCACATCTTGGGCTTCAGCCATTTTTAGAGAAGGGGATATTACAGTCCGTTAATACGTGATAAAGAAAGAAGAAAGGCTACAGTGCTTATTAGCGGCTGTAGCCTTTTTGCCGTTCAATCATCCCATACAATTGCTAAGGCATCCCGGTCGTGGATAGGGGTATCAAAGCCAGCTCTTTCATCATTGCAATATAATTTGAAATTCCCGGTCGCATGTGTTAAATCTAGTGCAACATGTCGAAAAACATCTTGAAAAACGAAGGAAGGAGTTTCTCTTTCTTTCATCGTTAGACGGATATACGGATGTAATTCACTATCATTATGTAAAATCTTTTCCATATTCGTAACCATATATGCAGGTTTATAAAGAGAGACAGGTTCTTTGTTAAAGGTCACTTGAATCGAATAGGAATCGGACTTTCCGAGATACTCGAAGATATCCTTTACAGTAGGTGTCTTAGCAGAAGTAAATTTTAATTCATCTCCATCATGTAAAACTGTTTCCGTAGTTGCTTCCTTATCGTTTACAAGTATTGTCGTCTTTCCAACAGGAAGATCAATTTTCTTTTGATTGACAATGATTGGAAACTCTAAGTTAACATCTTTACGAAGCTCGTAATAATCAAGAAAATCTTGTACGCTTTCTAGCCGCGACCAGTGAATGTCGTCTTTATCTTGTACATAATAGCTTGGAGATTTGGGCTTACCATTTACAGTATATTTTGTGCCGAGTGAATAAAATGTATCATTAAACTTAACCCTTATCGGCTCTGTTTCCCCTATCAATTCTTCTAATGTAATCGCAGCAGCATCCCCATCACGCCCTTTTTCCAGTTTAATAACGTCCATTTGCTTTATACGGGTTTCGGTTGTAGCCGGTTTATCGTTTAAATAAATGGTTGGTGATTCGCCGAACCCTCCTGGAATCGTAACTTCTTTCCCGTTAACCTTTATCATTGCAGCGATGCCAGGTTTTCCATAATAATTGTGAATTTTAAGGCCTGCCTGTATCAGTGCATCACCAATCGTCTGCTCATTTACCTCAAATAGGCGGATGGTTTCTTCGTTAATTATAATTTCTGTGTATTGGACTGGACGTTCCTTTGCAGTAATGGCAATTCCGATCGGCGTTACAAAGATAGGACCGCTAGGAAATGCAGCATTCGGCTGCAGTTGCTGGATAGCTTCCACACCACGGATTGCAACCCGGTTAGGTGGTAAATTCAGATTTACAGCAATTTCATTTGCGATGGTTGGGGTAAGACTACCGCCACCTACTAACATAACAGCGCGAGGGGCTTTTCCGTTTAATTTTTTAATTTCTTCTGCTATCACCGTTGCGAGTCGGTTAATTTCATCTTTTATATGATCAACGAACGCATCGTAGGTAATGGTAGAAGTGAAGCCGAGAATATCTTCAATCTCTGTTTCATTTTCCAAAACAACTTTTCTTTTTACCTTTTCCGCTTCTGGAAAGTCAAGTAAATATTGGTCGCTGAGTGCTTCGGTAATCTCATCTCCTGCAAGAGGCACCATACCATAGCTGACCACCGTTCCATGCTCGGTTATCGCTATATCGCTTGTACCGGCGCCAATGTCTACTAGAACGACATTTAAGCGGCGCATGGACTCGGGGATGAGAACGTGAAGGGCAGCAATTGGTTCCAACGTCATCGCTTCTACTTCAAGATTTGCCATTTTGACTGCTGTGAGTAAGGACTCAACAACTACTTTCGGCAGGAAAGTCGCAATTACTTCTGCACTTGCTTCGTTTCCCGTTTGCTTGATTAGTGAGCCAATCCGTTCCTTGTCTAATTTATAATATAGTAAGGAGTAGCCGACGCAATGATAATTCTGATAGCTATCTGCATATTTCTTTGCCCCGAGCTTTTCTTGGGCAGCTTGGAGAGCGGCAAGTTCCAAATGTTTTACGTCTTCTTCATTTTTTATCGGAAATTTAGTTAAATCAATTGTCGCACTTGCTTCAATCGTTTTTAATGACCGGCCAGCAGCTGCGACACATACTTTATGTAAAGGGGAACCATAGCTTATCTCAAGTGATTTTTTTACTTTTTTAATCGTGGCTGTAACTGCGGGGACATCATGAATCTGTCCGTCCCGCATGGAGCGTGCCTCATGTTCGATCATGCAATAATCAATCAACTGGATGGAATCCTCATCCTTTTTGACAATTACACCTGTAACTGATCTTGTCCCTATATCTAAAGCGAAAATTATATTTTCCATAATGCTCACCTCTAATCATTCTCTCCCTACTAATCTATCACACATTAACGGACTGTAGTACCTTGACCTCTAACAAGAGGAAGGTGTAACGTGATGGAAACCCGATAGTAGCCGGCGTTTTAATATTTTACTAAATTAATAGTGACAAATAACAGATTTTTAGCTATAATTGTGTCTAATTATTAAAAACTGTGCAGGGGGCTTACGAATGAGTAATCAAATGGAACAGCTGAGAGAGCAACTAGATGAAGTGAACTTAGAGATTTTGGATTTAATTAACCGTCGGGCTGAATTAGTTCAGGAAATCGGTAAGGTGAAATCGAAACAGAGTATGTATAAATTTGATCCGGTCCGTGAAAGAGAAATGCTTGATAATATTAAAAAGCATAATACCGGCCCGTTTGAAGATGCAACAATCGACCATATTTTTAAAGAGATCTTCAAAGCTGGTCTAGAGCTGCAAAAAGATGATCATCAAAAAGCTCTACTCGTTTCAAGGAAGAAACAACCGGAAAATACGGTCATTGAAATTAATGGAACGAAGATAGGAAACGGCTCCGCAAATTATGTATTTGGACCATGTGCAGTTGAAAGTTATGAACAAGTAGCTCAGGTTGCTGAAGCGGTTAAAGCAAAGGGCTTGAAATTACTCCGTGGGGGCGCATTTAAACCACGTACATCCCCATATGACTTCCAAGGACTTGGAGTTGAGGGATTACAAATATTAAAACGTGTCGCTGATGAATATGATTTAGCGGTGATTAGTGAAATTGTTAATCCGGCTCATATTGAGGAAGCGGTAGAATATATCGATGTTATTCAAATTGGTGCAAGAAACATGCAGAACTTTGAATTATTAAAAGCTGCAGGGGAAGTGGACAAGCCGGTTCTCTTAAAGCGTGGTCTATCTGCAACAATTCAAGAATTCATTAATGCTGCGGAATACATTATCTCCCGTGGAAATGCGAATATTATTCTTTGTGAACGTGGAATTAGAACGTATGAAACAGCTACACGGAACACGCTTGATATTTCAGCAGTACCGGTACTGAAAAAAGAAACACACCTGCCAATCCTAGTGGACGTTACACATTCAACAGGCAGAAGAGATCTATTATTACCGACAGCGAAAGCAGCACTGGCAATCGGAGCAGATGGAGTCATGGCTGAGGTTCACCCAGACCCAGCAGTAGCATTATCCGACTCTGCACAACAAATGGACATCCCAACTTTTGATAAGTTCTTTGAGGAAATCACAGATCTGGAAAACCGTTTGAAATAAAGGAACATAGTGGACGTGGTTAGAGTTAGAAACGATTCTATCCAGAATATCTTTATCATTTGATTTCTTATGTAATGAATAGATTAGGACATAACTATTTTTCCTTCTGGTAAAATAGTTATGTCCATATTTTTTTGGGTAGAATAGGTTATATACAAGTTTTCATGAAAATTTTCATGTTATTTTTGAAAAAATTTTCATGGTAGAGTATGATAGAAAAAAGAGAACGAATATACTGGAGGTATATGTGATGACTGTAACTATTTATGATGTCGCAAGAGAAGCGAACGTATCCATGGCGACTGTCTCCCGTGTTGTTAACGGGAACCCGAATGTTAAACCTACTACAAGGAAAAAAGTGCTTGCTACTATAGAACGCTTAGGCTATAGACCAAATGCTGTAGCCCGTGGGCTGGCAAGTAAGAAGACGACAACCGTAGGGGCAATAATTCCGGATATATCGAATATTTTCTTTTCAGAACTTGCAAGAGGAATTGAAGATATTGCTACGATGTACAAATATAATATTATTTTAAGTAACTCAGATTCCAAAAAAGAAAATGAGTTGCAGTTGATTAATACGATGCTTGAAAAACAAGTGGACGGAATTTTATTTATGGGCGGTAACATTACCGACGAACATATCCAGCAATTTAAAACGTCTTCCGTACCGGTTGTGCTTGCTGCGACTTATGACTCGTCCAACGAAATCCCATCTGTCAACATTGATTATGAGTTGGCAGCTTATGAAGCGACGAAGGAATTGGTCAATAACAATGAAAATAAACAGCCTGCTTTTGTAGGCAGCTTACGCGAGACCGTTGTTAATAGCCTAAAGTACGAAGGTTACGTCCGTGCAGTGAGAGAGTCGAATATCGAATTCAATGAGGATCTCGTATTTACAATCGATTCTTCTTATGATGAAGGACTCGCAGTAGCAGAGAAATTGATTGAACTGGACAGTAAGCCATCTTCTGTATTTGTAACATCCGATGAAGTGGCAATCGGTGTTATTCATGGATTCCAGGATCGTGGACACAATGTGCCGGAAGACATTCAAGTATTCGGTTTCGATAATACGAAGCTTGCTAAAATGGTCCGCCCGACGTTATCAACGGTCGTTCAGCCTATGTATGATATCGGTGCTGTTGCAATGCGATTATTGACGAAGTATATGAACAAAGAAGAAGTGACGGATAAAAATGTCGTTCTTCCACACCGTCTTGAAAAAAGAGATTCAACTTTATCTGATTAATGCCGATATAAATATAGAGGAACTACTCACGTATTTAATTGATGTTTGGAGAGATTTGGATGACAAAAAAAGACATACTTACTCCGATCGGCATTACAGTTGGGTTTATGATGATTATCTTCGCCATCAGCACGAGTGGAGGAGTAGGGGAAGTAGTAATTTTCCTTGACGTTCCTTCTATCTTTATCGTGCTTGGTGGTGTCATTGGTTCTTTATTAATTAACTTTAAGTTGGAACAGATTAAATTGACTGGCAGGGTACTTAAGGAGTCTTTCGTCAAGACAGAAGACCGTTTGCCGGAGATGATTGAACTGTTCATTCGTTTATCTGAACGTGCCAGAAGAGAAGGAATCCTGGCACTGGAGAATGAATTGGACGAAGTAGAGGATCCTTTTATTAAAAAGGGTATTATGCTTGCAGTCGATGGAATTGAACCAGAAGTGATCACCGACATAATGGATGCGGAAATCACGGCAATGGAGGAACGGCATTATAAAGGCCGTACAATCATTGAAAAGGCGGGTGAGTATGCTCCGGCTTGGGGGATGATTGGAACGCTAGTAGGGCTCGTATTGATGCTAAATCAGCTATCCGACCCGGCTACATTAGGTCCGGCAATGGCAATAGCTCTTATTACGACTTTATACGGTACCGTTCTTGCCAATTTGGTATTCATCCCGATGGCAAGTAAATTGGAAGCAAAGACGGAAGAAGAAGTTTTCTTGAAACAAATTATCATCGAAGGTATTATCGGTGTCCAGTCTGGACAAAATCCTCGAATATTGGAAGAGAAGCTAAGTGCATTCATTTCCCATACAGATAAACGGAAATATGAAGAAATGAAAGAAAAAGAAGAAGAAGCAGCGCGTTCCGGATTTGTGGAGGATCGGGTAAATGAAGCGTAAACGTAAACAAAGAAAACCGGAAAAAGGTGCAGCAAAATGGCTTGTCACTTATTCGGATATGGTAACGTTGATCCTTGTTTTTTTCATTTTGTTATTTTCGATGTCTCGAATCGATCAGATTAAATTTGAAGCTGTCGCAGAATCATTTCAGAATCGTGAAGTACTTGATTTTCTTCCTTCTATTGTACCGAACAGTTACCCGCAGGACGGGAATAATGTAGAAGAGAGCGGAAAAGATGAAGCAGATGATCCGATTGATGTTAATGTCAGTCGGGATGCCTACATAAGCAAGCAACAAGAAGAAGAATCTTTAAATCAGCTTGTGGAAAGTGTTGAAGCATATTTGGATGAGCATGAGTTAAATGATGAAATTACGGCTACAATTACGGAACGTGGTGTCCTGCTTGTGCTTCAAGATAGCATCTTTTTCGATATGGGGGAAGCGATTATTTTAGATGAAGGAAAGCCATTCCTTAAGGAAATCGGCAGTTTATTCTCACAAATGCCGAACGATATCAAGGTGGAGGGCCATACAGACTCAAGGCCAATCAACACCTATCGTTATCCGTCCAACTGGGAATTATCTGGCGCAAGAGCAAGTAGTGTAGTCAGATACTTGATTGACGAATTTGGCTTGGAGGAGTCGCGTTTCTCAATTGCGGGCTATGGTGACACAAGACAAGTTGTCCCGAATGATTCAGAAGAGAATATGAGTTTGAACCGACGTGTGGAAATTACAATATTAAATACGGATTATGAAGCTGACTAATACTTCTTTATAAGCAAAAAGCAGAAAGAAAAAATCTCTCTGCTTTTTTATGCATTATCAAAATGTTTTAGTCTGCATTGCTTCTTGGACAATTTCTTTTTCCGAGAAGTGAATTTCTCTGTCTCCAATAATTTGTGTTGTTTCATGACCTTTACCGGCAAGCAAGATGCAATCATCCGAATGACTCATTTCTATTGCACAGCGAATTGCTTCAGCTCGGTCTTCTATCGCGATGTAACTGCCTTTATTTCTTTCAAGAGCATCAGTTGTCTCTTTCATAATCGTTTTGATGTCATGCTTTTTTGGATTATCTAATGTGACAATGGAGAAATCGGCATATTCTGCAGCGACACGTCCCATGCCATAACGTTTATCTCTCCCGTTTTCACTCATGTCAGCATAAACTCCGAAGACAAGGATAAGTCTTCCACTTACAAATGGCCGAAGTACCGTGAGAGCTTTTTGCAACGCATCTTCTGTATGGGCAAAATCTACAACAACACGGAAATCCCCTTGCTTATAAACCGTCTCGAGTCTGCCTGAAATATTTTTTACCGTGTTAAGGCCGTTTTGAATTGCTTCCATATTTATTCCATTGCAATAAGCGGCTGCAATAGCGGCTAAGCTATTCGAAACATATATTTCACCTGGCAGATGAATCGTAATTTGCGCTGATTCATTTGGCGTATGGACTGTAAATGTTGTTTGATCGAAGGAATAATTGATATCTGTCGCATAAAAGTCAGCTTTTTCATGGATGCCATAGGAGAGTGTCTTCACTTCCGGATTGTTTAATTGTTGGACTAGTTTTTGTCCATAAAAATCATCGACATTGACGATATTAAATTTATTCGTCATTGTAAATAATTCGGCTTTCGCTTCAAAATAGTCATCCATTGTTTTATGTAATTCCAGATGATCCGGGCTTAAGTTTGTAAAAATCCCCGTACTAAATGACGTGTATGCAGAACGTTTCAACTGCAGGGAGTGGGAAGAAACTTCCATTAGGCAATAATCATGTTCCGAATCTTTCATATCGCTTAAGAAGCGCTGGAGATCGATAGCCTCCGGTGTCGTGTTATTCGTGGGAATAATTTTTTCATTCATCAGCGTGCCTAACGTTCCAATTATTCCGGTTTTCTTATCAGCTTGATCTAGGATCACTTTTAGAAAATGGGTGATAGAAGTTTTCCCGTTTGTTCCGGTAATTCCGATCACATTTAAAGAATCAGCTGGTTTATTATAAAAGTTAACTGCTGCTTTAGCCATGCCATTTCTTGTATCTGCAACCTTTATTACGGTGATATCGTCAGAAATAGGGATCTCTCTTTCTACTAGAATTGCTCGAGCTCCATTACCTACCGCTTCTTGTGCTTTGTCATGACCATCCAAAGTAAATCCTTTTATACATACAAAAAGGCTATCAACCTTTTTTTCTCGGGAATCATATGTAAGAGCTGAAATTTCTTGGTTTATATCTCCCTGGATTACTTCATAATCCATGTTTTTCAAAATGTCTTTTAGTAACAATCAGTTCATCTCCTTAATTAGAAAGACATGGTAAATCACTTGTTATATAGTGAAACTCATTCAACTTCCAGTTTTAAAGCTTTACTTTTTTATTATATCCCTTCTAAAAAAGAAAGTCTATTGTAGGATGGATGAATTCATGGATTGAAAAAAGCTCCTAACTATCCAGTAATTGCAAAGGATGAGTAGGAGCAGATCTTAAGTTTAGCTTTGTGAGTTTTGCTTATGAAGGGTGGCGTATTTCAGCATAGCTTCAAGCAGTTTTAAATTTTTCTCTTCGATTTCCCGCTTCCTCGGAATTTCCGGGAAAGCCTCTTTTCTGTCATGCCACGTAATTGGCAGTGGAACGGGGGACTCTTTTTGCCATTTATTTAACCAGCTAGAAGGCAGATCACCTTCCATTACCTTGTTTTGTTTCATCACACTCCAAATCTGGGCCCATGCTCGCGGAACAACCCGCCAAATATCATAGCCTCCTCCACCAGTAGCAATCCATTTACCATCACAATATTCATGGGCAAGCTCATGGGCGAGTAGTGGAATTCTTTCATAAATTGCCATTGATGCACATAAATGGGTGAGTGGGTCAAATGTGTGGGCATCTGCACCGTTTTGTGTAAGGATAACATCAGGCTTAAAGTAATCGACAATTTCTTTGAAAGCCGTTTCATAAAGCTCCAGAAAAGATTCATCTTGAGTGTATGCGTCAATTGGCAAATTAAATGAATATCCATGTCCTTCTTTAATACCGCGTTCGCGAACGTCGCCGGTTCCTGGAAATAAATAGCGTCCTGTCTCATGAATCGATAAGGTACAAACATTAGGATCATCATAAAAAGCCCACTGGACGCCGTCACCATGATGCGCGTCTGTATCTACATACAACACTTTCAAATTGTATTTCTCTCGTATATATTTAATCGCAATCGCGCCATCATTGTATATGCAGAATCCAGATGCTTGCCGTTCAAATCCATGGTGCAGACCACCACCAAGATTTAAGGCGTGGTTAGCTGCACCAGACAATACAGCATCCACTGCTGTGAGTGTTCCACCGACAAGGTAACTGGATGCTTCATGCATATTAGGAAACATTGGGGTATCCTCTGTACCAAGTCCAAAAACCGCTCCTTGTTCTGGTGTCAGTCTATCTTTACCAGCTCTTTTTACCGCATCGATGTATTCATGATTATGAAAAAGTGCCAGTTCTTCCTCTGTTGCTTTCCTCGGAGGGATAATATCATCGTCTTGTAATAAATCGACCGCTTCCAATAATTCCTTTGTAAGCAAAACCCGTTTTTGATTAAATGGATGCTCTGGATTAAAATGATAGGTTAAAAAGTCATCGGAGAATACAAATTTAACTTGTTCACTCATATTTTTGGCTCCATAATATTATTCGGCCAAAGCAGTTTAAAACCAGCTTCCCTAATTCCTCGAATAATTGGCATCGGATTCATGGTCTGGACACGGAAAACGAGCACTTTATACTCGGGATCATCTCCATATGGATAAATAAGAATGGATACGATATTCACATTATGATCTCCGATGATTTGAGCTACTTCGGGAAGGACGCCTGGCCGGTGCGGCACTTTGACTTCAATCTGAGAACTTTGTACATGGGTTCCAGTTAGCTGAATAAAGGTATGCAGCATATGCTTTTCGGTTACCATACCAACGAGTTGTTCATTCTTGACGACGGGGACACAGGCGAATTCTTTTTCATAAAAAATTCGGGCTATTTCTTCAACAAAATCTAATGGATGAACGGTGATGACCGGCTGTGTCATAATTGTTTGGATTTCATTTTGTAATTCTTTCCGATCAGCATCCTTAAGAAAACTTGATGGCATGGCGTCACGGACATCCCGGTCAGAGACGATTCCGATTACTCGGGTATCTTCTTCAACAATTGGTATGTGCCTAATTTTATTTTCTTTTAATAAACGGAGTGCTTCCTCAATTGTTGCAGTAGGCGGGAGCGTAATAACATCGGTGTTCATGATGCTTTCTACTAACATGATTCATCCCTCACTTTTTTTTCGTTGGTTGTATCTTGAAAGAAAACGTAAATTATCAAATTCTTCTACAGCAGCATCCGAGACATTTTTCCCGATGCGGACCATTAATGTGTTGACCGGATGGGAAATGATTTCCGGGTCATCGGTGGGAGCCGGGCTAAGCCCGCCTGCAGCCATCATTTTTTCCATGACTTTCCGGTAGTCCCAGATGCTTAATTGGGTACCTTCCAGATCCCAGTGCCAATAATATTCTGTCGAGATTATGATATAATTTTCCATATAATCATCCATCATCGATACTTTTAATAAGTTAGATGCTACTCGTTCTCCGCGATATTCTGGGATAATTTCAATGGCACCTAAAACGATTAATTCTTTCATATTAAAAGTGGACCAGCGTTCAAGAGGGTCGGGGTAGAGATAGGTTACATAACCGATAATCATTTCTTCGGTTCGGGCGACGATAATTCTTGCCTCTTCAAAGGTTGCGATTTCAAGAAGGGCTTCAAATTGTTTCTTTGCGGGCCGGAATGCAGTCAGTTTGTCGTGAAAGTTGTACTTTTGTAATTCGTCTACTGAGAGGGGACCCTCGATTGTAAGTGGTCCGCTTGATGTTTCGTAAGTTATTGAATGAAAGGTTTTTATATGCTCCACTGCTTCACCACCTATTAATAAATGCGCTTACATTTAGTATACAACACTTTCTGTATATTTTTTAGTACTTTATATGTAGGCTTATAGAAAAGAAAAAATCAGGAGCAGCTTAGCTCCTGATTTAAAATTGGACGTTGGTGTATTCCGTTGTGCGCTATTCGTCTTTATTTTCTTTGTCGTCTTTTTTCTTCTCTTTCTCTTTTTCTTTTTCTTTATCATCTTGCTGTTTGTCTTCATTATCCTCATCTATGTCTTTCTTTTTATCATCTTTTTCGTCGGCTTCTTTAGATTCTTTTTCAGAGGTTTCTTCTTTGCCTTTATCCTCTTTCTTATTATCTTTATCTTGATCCTTCTCTTTCACTTTCTTTTTCTCGGCTTTACCAATGGTTACCGCTGTAGAAGGTTTGGATTCGAGACCGAAGTAGTCGACGGCCCGGATATGATAGATTCCATCTCCGCTTCCTGATTTAAAGCTTGTAGATGTCGTGCTGCCGACTCTTGAAAAGCTGTCGCTTCCTTTTGTTGCCCGGTAGATACGATAGCCGACAATATCATTGCTCGATGAAGCGTTCCATGTAATCTGGTTACCGGAAGCGTTGACCGATGTCGGCGGCTCTGGTGCTTTTCCGTCATCACTAATACTATACGTTGTTGTATTTGTATTAGGAAATCCTATTTTTTCCCATTTACTTCGGTCCTCATTCAGTGGAATGAGTTGTGTAATATCCGGAAGTTTATCGTAGCCTTTTTCTTTTAAAAATTCCGGATTAAACATGAGCCCGCCGCCTTTTGTAAATTCTCCAGGAGTGTCAGGGCCTGGTGAAACAGCTTTCCCATTCACAATAATTTGATCACCGGTTATTAAACTATTATCCACTTCGGTCGGAACAAACTTCGCATTGAATAAGTCGGTCTTGACGAGTCCCGCTTTTTCACATAGTTCACTTGGAAGCTTTCCTGAAATTGCACAGTAGCTTCTTTGGACAATGCCATCCGGTTGTTGGAAAGCACGGTCAGGAGCAACAAGTTCTGGGTTGATGTCACTTGCAGCATTGATAAATTTAGTCCAGAAAGCAAGGTTTCTCTTACTGTGGTTTAAATGTTCCAGGCCATCTGGTATTTTGTAGCCCATCCAGGTTGCAAAGGTGATATTCGGATTACTTGCAACAAAATGGACGTTCTCCGTATTTTGGGAGGTTCCCGTTTTCCCAGCCCAATCTACATTACTGTATTTCAGCATGGAACGTAGGCCAGCTGCTGTTCCGTCTGAAATAACATCCCGCATCATATCAATTAATAAGTAACTCGTTTGCGGGGAGAATACTTCTTTCGTTTTCACTTCATGCTCATAGACTGTATCGCCGTCTTTTGTCGTTATTTTTTCAATCATATACGCGTCGGCAAATTGTCCGCCATTGGCAATGGTGGAGAAAGCGTTCGTGTTCTCTTCAATCGTGATCCCGTGCTCCAATCCGCCAAGTGGGAGAGAGGCGTTGGCATATTCCTCATCCTCTATGGTACTGATTCCCATTGGCCGCAAATATTTATCGACTGGATTGATGTCAATCATTGGTAGATAAGTTCTTACGGCTGGTATGTTATATGACTTAGCCAAGTTCGTCCGAGCCGGTAACAAGCCGTGATGCCTTAAGTCAATATTCTTGATTTCTTTTGTTCCACCGCCATCCGGAACTGCCAAGTACGCATCGGCAATAGGTGTTCCCGGCTGGATAAGTCCTTCTTCCATCGCTGGTCCGTATACAAGAATTGGTTTCATCGCACTTCCATTTGAGCGCACTGCTTGTGTTGCATAATTATAATGATTCTCAATACTTGGGTTCCGGTTCCCAAATAAACTAATAATCCGCCCAGTAGAGTTTTCAATCATGATAGCTGCACCTTGTACAGCCTGTTCAATCATCTCACCGGATCCTTTTGGATATTCGGTGAACTTGTTATTGCCGTATTGATCAAAGTTTTTTCCGATTTCCTGGAACACATCGTACAATTCTTTATCGATCGTCGAGTGGATTTCATACCCATTCGTTTGCAAAGCACGAGCCGCACGTGATTTATATTCATCTTTAAGTTTCGGGTTTTCTTGTAAATCTTCTTTTGTAATCCCGTCTTCTTCTAAAAATACGTTGTACAAAATATCTTTTGCATCGGTTTGAATTTGTGCTGCCAAGACCGGGTACTCTTCAAATGGTGACTTTTGATCTTCTTTAAAATCTGCAACAAGATCGTAGTTGATTGCTTCATCGTATTCTTCTTGTGTAATGTACTCCATATCAAGCATTCTGTTTAAGACGGTCTTCATTCGGTTCAGCCCATACTGAATATCTTCCTCATCCTTTAAGCCACCGCCGCTGACGAACGGAGTGTAAGCTGATGGACTTTGCGGTAAACCAGCGAGATAGGCTGCTTGGGCTAGATTCACATCTTTCGCATCAAGGCCAAAGATTCCCTGAGCCGCTGTCTGGACACCAGCAATATTTCTTCCCGATGAGTCACGGCCATATGGAACGATATTTAAGTAGGCTTCGAGAATTTCATCTTTTTCAAAGAATCGTTCCAATCTTAGTGCTAACAGAATTTCTTTCGCCTTTCTTTCAAAGGACACTTCATTCGTTAAAATTTGGTTCTTAATTAATTGCTGTGTTAGCGTACTACCACCTGTTTGGGTGGAAGCATTTGTCAATTCCTGTAAAACAGCCCGTACAATAGCTTTTGGAACAACACCTTGATGTTCATTAAAATATTCATCTTCCGTGGCGATTACTGCACTAATAAGCTCGGGAGCGATATTATCCAGTGTCGTTTCATCCCTATAAAGATCTGCATTGATATCACCTAAATAGACGTTATTAGCAAAATACATGCTCGATGTTTCGGCATAATCGTAAATTTCCTGAGCCATTGTTTCATAATCAAGGATTTTTTCATCTTTTACGAGGGAAGCAAAGTAACCTGCACCAATTCCTCCAATGAAAAACATGCCGATAAAACTAATAATTAAAAAGAATAAAATGACATTCCACATCACACCATATGTAATTCGGCTTGTCTTTTGGATTTTTCCTGCTTTCCAGGATTCTTGTATTTTATTAAAAAATTGTTGGATGCTTTTTTTAAAATCCATTTGAAACCCTCCTAAAACTCGTTTATAATTATACCATATAACGATTTTTTCATGAACGCTTTTTCAGAAAAGGTTGCTAAGGAACTATTTTTGTGTTAATAATATAATTTAAATAAACTTATTATGCTAAGAAGGAACCAGTAGTCTAGTAAATCCCTATTAAAGAGAGTTGGCGGTCGGTGCAAGCCAATATATATTTACAGGCGAATTACAATCTGGAGCATTTCTTTTGGTGAGCAGCCTTAAGAACGGTGGAGACATCGTTAACAATCCCAAGTGGCACAGTTGTGCAACAAGGGTGGTACCGCGTGAATAAGCTCGTCCCTTTTTTATAAGGAGCGAGCTTTTTTGATTTTTATTATAAAGGAGACAGTAGGATGAATATATTAGAAGAGTTGGAATGGCGGGGACTAATCAATCAAGTCACGGACCGGGAAGGTTTGGAAGATTTATTAAATACACAATCTGTTACATTGTATTGCGGGTTCGACCCGACAGCAGACAGTCTTCATATCGGCCACCTTGTACCAATTGTCATGCTGAAAAGATTCCAGAAAGCTGGACATAAGCCAATAGCACTAGTTGGTGGTGGTACGGGGATGATTGGTGACCCGAGCGGACGTTCAGCGGAGCGCTCTTTGAACACTGCAGATGTTGTGATGGGTTATGCGAACAGTATCCAGGAGCAAATTGGTCGTCTTGTAAAATTCGGGGAAGGGGAGAACCCTGTGGTCTCCCGGAATAACCATGACTGGTTAAGCAATATGACATTTATTGATGTATTACGCGATGCAGGAAAGCATTTCAGTATTAACTACATGCTTGCGAAAGAATCTGTTTCTTCTCGGATTGAATCAGGTATTACGTACACTGAATTCAGTTACATGCTGCTTCAGTCGATTGATTACATGAAATTGTATGAAGAAGAGAATGTTCAACTGCAAATTGGTGGTAGTGATCAGTGGGGGAACATTACAGCAGGAATGGAAATGATCCGCCGGACGAGAGAGAATCCGGAGGAAGAGGAAGTTAACGTATTCGGTTTAACCGTTCCTTTAATTACGAAAGCAGACGGTACGAAATTCGGGAAAACTGCTGGTAACGCAATCTGGCTTGACCCGGAAAAAACGACTCCATATGAATTTTACCAGTTCTGGATCAACACAGACGATCGCGACGTTGTGAAATTCTTACGGTACTTTACATTCCTCTCGAAAGAAGAAATTGAAGAGCTAGAGAAAGAAGTAGAAACACAGCCAGAGAAGCGAGTTGCCCAAAGAAGACTTGCTGAAGAAATGACAAAAATGGTCCACAGTGAGGAAGCACTCGAGCAGGCAATCCGCATTTCAGAAGCATTATTCAGCGGGAATATTAAGGAATTATCGATCTCGGAAATCGAGCAAGGATTTAAAGATGTGCCGACACATGCTTTAGATAAAGAAGATATCGGTTTAGTCGACTTGCTCGTTCAAACGAAGATTTCCCCATCGAAACGCCAGGCAAGAGAAGATATTTCAAATGGTGCGATCTACATTAATGGCGAAAGACAGCAGGACGTCGCATACACAATAACTGCAAACGACCGTATCGAGGATGTATTTACCATCATCCGCCGCGGGAAAAAGAAATATACCCTAATTGATTTTAGTTAAACTTTGATAAAGAGCTTAACAGGAACAAACCTGTTGAGCTCTTTTCTGATTTGGGACAGAGGGTCAGAGCATTTGTCCCAGTGAAAACCTCTGTCTGTGATCTAGATAGTGATTATCCACAGAAGAGGGAAATGATAAACATTCTATATTCACTCATGGCAATAGTTCATGTGAAAGTGCACGGACAAGCATACTCTCTTGCTCATAGCCGCCAACAATCTATTAAAAAAGAAATGAGAGGGTCTCTCGCCGCATTCCATGACCTGAGTCTTTCATAGATTGTTCATTTTTT
The DNA here is from genome assembly GCF_014647195.1 of Oceanobacillus indicireducens. GTDB lineage: Bacteria > Bacillota > Bacilli > Bacillales > Amphibacillaceae > Oceanobacillus > Oceanobacillus indicireducens. The sequence goes on from NZ_BMOS01000001.1 coordinate 59,322, forward strand.
CGGTAGCTGCGTTCGCTAAAATTACATGATATAATATCTTTAAGTAAAAATGAGCAGAAGGCACAATGATGGATCAAGCGCTGATTTTTTGAACCCTCATTGGCGGTGGAGAAAATCTATCAAATTTGTTTGATTACGTTATCGTGCGTAAACAAACGAGGGAAGCATGGGTTATATCTGCACATCAAACTGGTCTATTTGAAATTACGGGTTCTTAGAAGGAAAGAGTTAACTAGAGATTTGGAAGGACTATCCTTTAAATGTGTTGGTTTAGAAATAGAACTAAATCAGAAAGGTGTGCTTAATCCATGTTAACCACAGCTTGTATTGGTGTGAGTGCGAAAAATCATCAAGTATTAACTGTTTTAGAAGTGGTAGAAGCCGAAACCAAATCGGCAAAAGAATGGGAAATAGAAAAGTTAATGCAAGGAGGGATAAAATGAGAATAGGAACCATTGGAACAGGCCCGATTGTAGATACCTTCTTATCAGCATTAGATAATGTGGAGGGTGCGGATTGCATAGCGATGTATACACGCCCGAATTCGACTTCGAAGGCAGAATCGTTAGCCGCTAAATATAACGTAAAAAAAATATATACAGATTTAGAAGAAATGTATAGCAATCCAGATATCGATTTTGTTTATATAGCCTCCCCTAATAGCTTACATTTTGAACAAGCTTTCAAGGCATTACAACAAGGTAAAAATGTAATTTGTGAAAAACCGTTTACTTCAACGGTACGTGAGGCGGAAAAGCTTATAGAATTAGCTAAAGAGAATAATTTAATGTTATTTGAAGCTATTTCCAACATTCATTTACCGAACTTTAGGATAGTTGAGGAAAATCTCAAGCTGCTGGGAGACATCAAGGTCATTCAATGTAATTATAGTCAGTTATCCAGTCGATATTTAAAACTATTAGAAGGGGAAATTCCGAATATCTTTAACCCGGAATTCTCTGGAGGAGCTTTATCCGATCTTAATATTTATAATTTACATTTTGTTATCAAGTTATTTGGTCAACCTGAAAAAGTCCAATATATGGCTAATAAACATTCAAATGGAATTGATACATCTGGTATCGTCACAATGGAATATTCGGGTTTTGTAGCCCAATGTGTTGGTAGTAAGGATACCAATAGTATGAATTTTATCCTGATTCAAGGAGAGAATGGATTTATACATGTTGTTGGTGATCCGAATTCTTGTACAGAAGTTTTACTTCATTTAGGTGATAAGGAAGTAAAATTGAACAACCAGGCTCTATCAAACAGGTTGTACTATGAGCTCGAAACCTTTAATCAAATATACAAAGAAGCAAACTATGTTAAGTGCTATGGTTTATTGGATCATTCACTTTCAGTCATGGAAACATATGAGAGGGCTAGAGAAGATGGAGGAATTGTGTTTGCAGTAGATAAACAAGCATAATTTGTATAATAAATATCAAATGATCAGTTAGTTAATCGCAAACTTAAATCCCGCGTCATAAAGCCCAAAAAATTGAGGCTGGGACATAACTTCTTAGTATGGTTATAAATCCGAACAAATGATAAGAAAGAGCATCAACAACCGCTCCGGGAATATACTACGCTTTCCGCAGGCGGCTGGTGAGCCCCCTCGGGCTGCTGCCCTGCGGGGTCTCACCGATGCCGGCCGACGAACAGGAGGTTCTAGTGCCGGCGTTGGTCACAGGACGTGACCGTACTTAGCCGGCCTCCTGCTGGAGTCTCCGTATATTCCCGGAGCTAGTTAGCAGTTTTGTTCGGATTTAATTCATATTAGAATAGTTATGTCCCAGCCTCTTTAATTTACTCTTTGTACTTCTGAGGATTAATAATTTTTTGTTAATAATGATGCAGCAGCTTCATCCATGATGAATGTCACATTAGGATGCTTTTGTAAAATAGAAGCTGGGACATCCTCGGTAATAGGTCCTTCGAGTGTATCCTTAACGGCCTGTGCCTTTCTCTCACCTGATGAAGCAACTAAAATATGTTTTGCTTCCATAATATCGGCAAGCCCCATTGTCAACATTTGCGTAGGAGCTTCTTCACGAGTTAAACCTTGATATTTCATTGTACTTTGAATTGTTGATTCATCACTGTCAGCTAAGAAAAGTCGTGAATTAAAATCTGTACCAGGTTCGTTGGCTGCTAAATGAGCATTTGTACCTAAACCGACAATTTGTAGATCTCTTGGATACTTCGTCAAGATCTCGTTATAACGATCGATTTCATTTTGTATATCGCTGACACTTCCATCCATAAGGCCGATAAATTTAGGCTTAGATTTTATTAGATCATAAAACTTTTTGTGCATATACGTATATACCGTAAACTTTTTATCTCTTTCTGAAATATACTCATCCAAATTGGTGAAGATGGAATGATTGATCTTGAGGTCATCGTTATTAATTGCTTCCACAAGCAATTCAAATGTTCCATCATAACTTGCACCTGTTGTCGTATTAATGCTCGGCTCATCATTGTTTTCCAACGTCTCTTTGATGACCTCAAATGACTTTTGTGATAACTCATCGTAATTTTTAACTTTAATAATATTCATAAAGCATTCTCCTCTTATCTTTAATATACCGTAATATGCATACATGCAAATTTGTAAATCGAATTTTAGATTTATATATCATTCACTTACAGTTCTAACAGCTAACTACCGCCGGCTAAGTCTTAGGTTGATTAACTGCTACAATTTTAGTCATTTCTTTTATATCCTGATAAGTCTTTTCGTCTATATTGTTATTTGTAACAATATAATCAAAATCATGTACTTCTCCAATTTTATAAGCATAGTCCTTTCCAAATTTACTACTATCAGCTACAAGAATTTTACATTTCGATCGTTTCATAACAGCTCTTTTCGTAAAGGCATCGTTATCATTTAGCAGAGTAACTCCCGAGGTAACACTAATCCCTTCGGCGCCTATTAAACAATAATCAAAATTAAAATTTTGAATGAAATCACTAACTTGAATACCTAAAAATCCTTGAGAAAGATCACGGTATTTACCTGGAACGGAATACAAATTTATTTCTTCATAATTTGAGAGTGAATTCATAACTAATAACGAGTTTGTATAGAATGTACAATTCTTTTTTTGGAATATTTCTTTTGCTGCTGCGAGCGTAGTTGTTCCGGTTTCTATGAAAACCAAACTACCAGATGGAATAATTTTATTGCAATAGTTGCCGATAGCTTTTTTTTCATTAATATTTGCTAATTCTTTGATAGACATTGGCTTTTCTAAAATACTATTTTCCTTATATGTTGCCCCTCCATAAATTAGATTAATTTCACCTTCCTTTTCTAATTCATTTAAATCGCGACTTATCGTCATCGTTGAAACACCAAATTGTTTGGCTAGCTCTTTAGATCTCACTTCGCCATTTACTTTTATCATTTCTAATATTAATTTTCGTCTTTTAACCTGATTCAATCTCAACCCCCCTAAAATTAAAGGTAGCAATATCTAATGGTCTGGATAAAACAAACGTAACATTTATTCACAAAAAGTACAACAAGATTTAACATAAGGGACTGAAAACTGTTTACTTATGTTGTTTTGTTAGGTATAATATTGTTGTGAGAACCCTTACAATTAATAGAGGGGAGGAAAACGAATAGAGGGAAAAATACTATCATTATTAGATTCAATAAAGAAATGGAGTAGGTCGAATGGTCCGATCAATCAATTCAAAAGTCGATTTAGTAGTCGATGCAACCTCGCATCTGGGTCTTTCGGAGTATGGTAAAATCATGATTGGAGATAAAGGCTTTGAATTTTACAATAGTAGGGACCCTAGTAAGTTTATTCAAATTCCCTGGGAGGAAGTTGATTACGTAATTGCTTCAGTCATGTTTAAAGGGAAATGGATTCCACGTTTTGCTGTTCAAACGAAGAAAAATGGAACGTTTTCATTTTCTTCTAAAAAACCACGAGATGTTTTCATAGCAGTTCGTAAATACGTTGACCCGAATCGCATGGTTCAATCATTAAGTTTCTTCGACGTTATTAAACGCGGATTGAAGGGTGTTTTCAAAAGGTAATCCTGTTACGTTCATGACAGCTTTCTGTTAGGGATTCCTTACAGAAATTCATCAATCAGCGAGTAAAAGGATTTTATACGTAAAATGTAATGTGACTTTCTTGCAGAAGTGGTAATCAATGCAGTTTTAATATCCTTTATCCATAAATTTTACTAAAGAAATTATTTTAATACGGTAAACCGAATACGGTACCAAGTATTAAAACCTACTTTTTGTGAAGATGAAAAGAAGAATGATCATTCTGTTCGTAATCTATTGTTACGGAATAAACTTACTAGAAGTTCCGCATTAATAATAGTGATTACAGATTCTTTTAAAGTTATTTATATTATTAATCTGTAACAAATTATAAAAGGAGGTAAAAAGATGGTAGGAATTATTCTTGCAAGTCATGGTGATTTTGCCAATGGTATCTTGCAATCTGGAGAAATGATCTTTGGGGAGCAAGAAAATGTGAAAGCTGTTGTACTTACACCAAGTGAAGGTCCTAATGATATTAGGGAAAAGATGAAAGAAGCAATCGCCTCTTTTGACAATCAAGATGAAGTATTATTCCTAGTTGATCTATGGGGAGGAACCCCTTTCAATCAAGCAAATGCCCTGTTAGAAGAACGCGAACGTAAGGACGCTTGGGCAATTGTTGCTGGTTTGAACTTGCCGATGTTAATTGAAGCATTCGCGTCACGAATGTCAATGAACACATCGCATGAAATTGCTACACATATTTTGAATACAGCGAAGGAAGGCATCAATGTATTACCTGAAAATTTACAACCAAAAGTACCAGCAACAAAACCAGCTGCTGCTAAAGCTTCAAATGTAGGAACGCCTGGTAAATTTGAATATGTTTTGGCACGTATCGATACACGTTTACTTCACGGGCAAGTCGCAACTTCTTGGACAAGAGCGACAAATCCAACTCGCATTATCGTTGTATCTGATGTTGTTGCGAAGGATGAACTTCGTAAAAAAATGATCCAAGAAGCTGCTCCACCGGGAGTAAAAGCGCATGTTGTTCCCATCCATAAAATGATTGAGCTTGCACAAGATGATCAACACTTCGGAGGACAGCGTGCGCTACTTCTTTTTGAAACTCCACAAGACTTGCTTAAAGCAGTTGAAGGTGGCGTTCCATTGGATACAATCAACGTAGGTTCAATGGCACATTCAACAGGTAAAGTTCAACCGAATAGGACGTTGGCATTTGACCAAGATGATATTGATACTTTCGCTAAATTGAAAAAACTTGGTTTGAAGTTTGATGTCCGTAAAGTCCCTAGTGATACAAAACAGAACATGGACGAAATTCTCAAACGGGCGCAAGAGGAGTTAAACAAAAGACCCTAATTGTAAAGGGTAAAGGAGGATTAATCATGGTTTTGGATTTGAATGTAATTCAAATAATATTAATTTTGATCATAGCATTTATAGCTGGAATGGAAGGGATTTTAGACCAATTCCATTTTCATCAACCAATTATTGCTTGTACGCTCATCGGCTTAGTTACAGGACAATTAGTACCAGCCCTTATTCTCGGCGGTACCCTGCAATTGATTGCTTTAGGTTGGGCAAATATCGGCGCTGCTGTCGCACCGGATGCTGCGCTTGCATCCGTAGCTTCTGCAATTATATTAGTTTTAAGTGGACAAGGTGAAGCCGGTGTATCTTCTGCAATCGCTATCGCCGTTCCACTTGCAGTTGCAGGTTTATTATTGACAATTATTGTTCGGACAATTACGACAGGGATCGTACACATTATGGATAGTGCTGCTGAAGAAGGTAATATCCGGAAAATTGAAATGTGGCAAATGATTGCTGTCTCACTACAAGGATTACGTATTGCTATTCCGGCTGGATTAATATTAGCTATTGGGGCGGGTCCGGTTAGAGGATTACTTGAAGCTATGCCATCTTGGCTAACAGATGGTTTAGCAATTGGTGGTGGAATGGTCGTAGCGGTTGGTTATGCAATGGTTATTAACATGATGGCTACCAGAGAAGTATGGCCATTTTTCGCGATTGGTTTTGTTTTAGCAACAGTTTCGGAAATCACACTTATCGGTCTTGGTGTTATCGGCTTGTCTCTTGCACTTATCTATATTGCACTTTCTAAAAAGGGTGATTCTGGCGGCGGAAACGGCGGCAACTTTGGTGATCCACTAGGCGATATTATTGATAATTATTAAAAAGGAGGCAGACATAAAATGGAACAAGAAATAAGATTAACTAAAAGAGATCGTATTGCTATTTGGTGGCGTTCAACTTTTCTTCAAGGATCTTGGAACTATGAACGTATGCAAAATGGTGGCTGGGTATATTCGATGATTCCCGCAATCAAGAGATTATATACAACTAAGGAGGATCGTTCAGCTGCTTTACAACGACACTTAGAGTTTTTTAATACTCACCCATATGTAGCTTCACCTATTCTTGGTGTAACATTAGCACTTGAAGAAGAACGTGCAAATGGTGCTCCTGTTGATGATGTTGCAATTCAAGGGGTTAAAGTAGGTATGATGGGGCCATTAGCGGGTGTAGGGGATCCACTTTTCTGGTTCACTGTTAAGCCAATCCTTGGTGCATTGGCGGCTTCACTAGCTATGACCGGTAACCCCCTTGGTCCAATTATTTACTTTGTTTTCTGGAACCTCATTCGTATGGGAACCATGTGGTATACACAAGAACTCGGTTACAAAGCCGGTTCTAAAATCACGGAAGACTTATCTGGTGGCCTGCTTCAGGATATTACGAAGGGGGCATCCATCCTTGGTATGTTCATCCTTGGTGCATTAGTAAACCGATGGGTATCGATAACATTTACACCGATTGTTTCTTCAGTTAAACTGAGCGAGGGTGCTTATATTGATTGGGCAAATTTACCTGCAGGTGCAGAAGGGATTAAAACTGCGCTGGAACAGATGGCTGCTGGTCTTTCGTTGAGTGAGACCGAAATAACCACTTTACAAGATAACTTGGATATGTTAATTCCTGGTTTAGCTCCATTGCTGTTAACGCTTTTCTGTATGTGGTTGCTTAACAAGAAAGTTAACCCAATTGTAATCATTCTAGGATTGTTCGTTGCAGGTGTAGTCTTCCACGTATTAGGTATCATGTAAAAAATCCTCATCATCCGTACGCTTAAGGTAGGATTAATGTGGCGTCCTATCTACAAGGGTGGGTGGCTTTTTAACATGACGGTTCAGGTTTTTGATCGTGTGGGTTGTGAAGATTATACTAGTATTAACTAAGGATATTAATTAGATAAGGAGTTTATTATGTTAACAATAGGGTTTATTGGAAATGGGAAAAGTACAAATAGATATCATCTGCCGTTTGTACAACAAAGAGAGAATATAAAAGTAAAAACAATCTATCAAAGAAATCCTAACCGTGAAAGCTGGGATCGGATTCCTGGAGTAAATTATATTTCTGATTTAGGTGAACTATTAAATGATAAGGAAATTCAACTCATTGTGATTTGTACAGGAATGGACAGTCATTATGAATACGCAAAATTAGTATTAGAACATAATAAACACTGTTTGGTTGAAAAACCTTTTATGGAAACCTCTGAACAGGCTAAAGAAATATTTGCAATGGCCAGAGAAAAAGAATTAATTGTTCAGCCGTATCAAAATAGACGTTTTGATAGCGACTTTTTAACCGTTCAAAAGGTTATTGAAGAAGGAAAACTAGGTGACTTACTAGAAGTGGAAATGCATTTTGACTATTATCGTCCTGAAATACCGGAGTCTGCCCATTCATTTGATCGTGTTGAGTCATTTTTATATGCGCATGGTACGCATACAATAGATCAGGTTATTAGTTATTTCGGTAAACCGGATGATATACACTATGATGTAAGGCAATTATTAGGACAAGGAAGAATGAATGATTACTTTGATTTGGATTTATATTATGGTAATTTAAAGGTATCTGTTAAATCGAGTTATTTTAGAATCAAAGAGAGACCCAGCTTTGTCGTTTATGGCAAAAAAGGGAGCTTTGTGAAAAAAACTAAAGATCGCCAGGAAGAACACTTAAAGTTATTTTATATGCCTAATAATAAAGATTTTGGTGTGGATACAATAGAACATTACGGTGTACTAACATATATGGATGAAGAAGGTATCCATGAAGAAAAAGTGACATCTGTAAATGGCGATTATGGAAGAGTTTATGATGATTTATATGAAGCCATCATAAATGGAAAAGAAAAAACGATTACAGACGAACAGACATTGTTGCAAATGGAAATACTAGAAACTGGAATTAAAAATTTGGGGTAAAACAATGCCTGATTCTATTATAAATTCTAGATAAGGAATTTGGGATTAGCCTAGATTACGATAGAGGTCATAACAGCATCATTTAAGGAAAAGTATTGAAAATGAACCATAATGGAGTAAAAAGTGAAACAATCATATGCTCATTAATATGATTGTTTCACTTATTAAAGATTTATAAGCCTTTCTTGTTCTTATTTATCCATATTATGCTGGATTTCAAGAGCTTCTTCTTTTATCAGATCCGTTATTTCCATAATATGTTAAACGTACGCTTCATTTGCTAAAAGGCGCTGCGTTATTACTTCTTTAGCTATTCTTTCTCCCTTTTTTCTTCGGTTGTGCCCAGAGTTCAGCTTCGTGCTTAGCTGATTCTTCGTCCATAATATGTTTTAGGCGGGATTCACAGCCAAAAATTGTTCAGGGACCATGCTAAGTTCTTCCAAGTTATGAAAGATTTTTTAGTGTTTTCTCGTTCATTGCTATCACCTCCAGTTCACGCGATAAATGTCCTCATAATATTTGTCAAAATGAATTTATCCATATTTTCATGCAAGAGATAGAATGTATGGAACCGTTCTGTTTGTTTAATCATATAAAGCTCATATAAAATATCCTTAAGCGGCTTGCGTCCTGTCTTGCTTGTTTTTCTCATTACCAAAAAGCTACTTGAAGACACAAAAAAGAGTGCCAAAAATACTCGAGTGAAAAGGGTACTAAGAAAAGCTTGACACAAACTGTTCATGAATTGCCATTGAAAGGGGTTCGTTTCTTTGATAAGGTTATATTAGGTGTCGTTAGAACTTGTTTAATTCTGTTTTCCCTTACCAGAACAAAAGGATGAGAAGAACAAGCTATTTGCCGTGACTTCCTACTACAGACGACAATCATTACCAGCCAAGCCTGGTATTAATGTACTTTCAAGCATAAGAAACAAGAAAAATTGATATGGAGGATTTATATGAAAAAAATCATTACGCCATTTATTATCGTATTAATTCTTTTACTTTCAGCGTGTGGAAATGGGGAAAAGGAGGAAGTAACAGAAGGAACGGATGAGTTAGTTGCGCTTGAAGTAGAGTTCAATGTTCCGGAAACTGCTGAACCAGGAGAAACCGTCGAACTTGAAGCTATTGTCAGCTATGGAGACGAGCTTGTTGAGGATGCGGATGAAGTGAACTTTGAGTATTGGTTAAAAGGTGATGAAGATGACAGTTCCGAAATAGACGGTATACATACAGAAGACGGAAGATATACGGCAGAAGTGACTTTCCCGGAAGATGGTACGTACGAAATATATGCCCACACGACTGCTCGTGGTTTGCATACGATGCCACTTAAATCCATTATCGTCGGTGATGGCGGTGAAGCAGCAGGGGAATCTGGACATCACGCACATCATGAACACAACGCTCATACAGACGGCTTCCATTTGCACTTCATGGAGCCAGATACCGTTCAAACGAATGAAGTAATTGATCTGACTGTCCATCTACAGTTGGAAGATAAAGCAATGGAAGATGCAATCGTTCGTTATGAAATTGCCCCAGAAGGAGACGATGAGAATACAGCTTGGGTTGATGCTGAAGAAACAGTAGCTGGAGAGTACATTGCAGCTCACGAATTTACCGAACCAGGAACGTATAAGCTTGTCATTCATGTTGAAGATGACGCAGATCTTCATGAGCATGATGAATATATGATTGAAGTTGAATAGTACTTATAATATTAGTGCGGGCTATTAAAAAAGCTCCGCACTATTTTATGTTATGTAATTGGAGAGAATTGGATTATTCTTAGAGGTTTTAGGGTGTATTATTGCAACAAATCATCTACTGAATTAGGGACAGGAGAATATTGTTATGATAGCGGCACATGCAAATAGTATGATCCGGCTCATGAAGCAATAAAGCAGATGGTGAAAGCGGGAGTGACTGTCGGTTTTTTTATTGGGTGGATCGTAGGACTTCCACAATGGTCTTCAGCCATTGTGATGCAGAGTCTTTATGTCATACTAATCGTTACTATGTTAACCATTGTTCTAAGTACTCCTGTTGCTTTCTTTGCAAGTTATAGTCGTGGATATTTAGCTCCGGTAGGCTTTGTCATTATTACACTTATTTCTTCTCAAATTGTTGCAGCTGTAGGACACGGTGAATATTTTCCATGGGCGGTACCGGCACTCTACAGTGGTTTAACGGGAGAAAACATCATCAGTTGGAGCAGTTTAATCATCATCTGCATTACAAGTTTGTTAGGCTTTCTTAGTACATTATATTGGTGGCTTTTTGCAGACCAGCATTAAGAAAGGTATGATATTGCTAAGATACGAATACTACGGGAGGAGATTTACTTGGATTTACAAATTGGAGATATCATCCGTTTTGAACGGACATTCACAAAAAAAGATGTCGCAATGTTTACAACAGTATCTAAAGATGAAGGAGACCATCATACGGAGCCCGATGAACTTGGAAGGTTAGTAGTTCAAGGGTTGCTGACTGCTACATTGCCGACGAAGGTTGGGGGAGACTATAACGTATTAGCTCGTACAATGAAATTTGAATTCTTTAGACCTGTTTTCACCGGAGATACAATTAGCTGTGAAGTAACAATCGAGGAATTGGAAAAGAAAAAGAATAATCGATTTTCCATTATGGCAACGTTTACATGTGTGAATCAACATGAAAAGGAAGTACTAAGCGGATATTTTGCTGGAGTAATCTTGACGGATTGAAACTTATTTGACGCTTAACTGGGTTGTTGGTACGCTAAGAATAGAAGATCGATAGATTATGATTACTTATAGGATGGGGGAGAAGCGTTTTGAATAAGGATGTCATGTTCCCAATTGGTGAATTAGAAGTTCCGGAAAAGGTAACATTAGAAAATGTTCAAGAATGGTTAAAGCAAATTGAGTCATATACGGGTCGATTAAGAGAAACCGTCGATTCATTGAATGGTGAGGAACTAAGCAAAACGTATCGGGATGGTAGTTGGAACGTGAGGCAGCTCGTTCATCATATTGCAGACTCTCAGTTGAACATGTTCCAACGGTTAAAACTTGCTTTGACAGATGATAATCCAACCGTACCAAACTTCATTCAAGATGAGTGGGCAGTTCAACCGGATACAGAACTCCCTGTAGAACCTTCTATTAAAATGTTAGAAGGGATCAATGAGCGGATTGTAGCTTTGGGAAATAGCTTAACGGAAGATCAATTAAAACGAACCTTTACACATGAAATAAACGGAAAAATAACCGTTGCAACCAAGGTAGCCAAATTAGCCTGGCATGAAGAGCATCACTTGGCTCACATTAAACTTGCATTAGCTAAATAATCAACTAGTTGATTCTGATTTTAGAAATGCATTATTAAAAATTAGCGAACTTTTAGATTCGGGAGATGAATTAAACAAGGCTATTCTTAAATGGTTAGGATTGGTTGAGAAGGAAACTATTCAATCAGCAGAAATGATGCTTATGATCTTGTTAGGCATGGCCATCTCCAGGCTTTAAAGCTTGGGAGGCTTAAAGTATCTACCTTTGAACTTGAGGACTTCATGAAGCGGAATGTAAATAAAGATTTTTCAAACTTGAACAATGTAACGGATTTAACTTTTCCAGAGGAGAAATAAACTGTTCATAGTAGCAATCAGGTGTAAATTTGGTTATTCAATGCAAATTTAACCTTATAAGGTTTACATTAAGTATGAAGATGATATACTTATAATACAAGATGTTTTCAAAGATGTTTTTCAAACATAGGTATTTTATTGACAATTGACAGCGATACTATTCATACATATAAGTAAGGATGTGATATGTATGAATAGTGACGATAAAAGAGGTAAAGGGGATGAGGATATGACTGTAGCAGAACTTAGAAAGAGCATAAAGTCAAAAAATCATACAAGAAGAATTCCACATTTAAATTCAGTAAATGGGAAAGTTAAGATTGATTCTAAGGACCCTAAGCAAGTTAAGTGGTTTGAAGAATTTAAAAAGTAAAGTATGAAGCTAAATATTGGTGATGTGTATTGGTTAACAGTTACTTACCCTAAAACGTCTGAAGTTGAAACAAGACCAGTTGTCATATATGACTTTGAAAATGGTTCACCTGTTATCGCATCTTTTGCAACTATTACAGGTGCGGAGATAAAGGATTTTGAAGGTAAATATGATAAATGGAAATCTCCTATATTCCAATGGAAAAATGCAGGTTTAGATAAAAAATCATATGTTAAAGCAAATAACATTGCAACTGTTGATGCAAATGTATTTAATAAAAAAGATTATATTGGACAATTAGTTGATTTTGATTTAAAAAATGCGTTATTAAAAATTAATGAGTTTTTAGATTCGGGAGAAGAACCATGGTAGTATTCATTACTATTATGGTTTTTATTTTTGTGAAAATCAAGGATGATACAAATCTAAACAGCCCCAAATACATACATTTCTATGCTTTATCCTGCATTCTTGATAAAATAGAAAAAGCCTAGAAATGCTGATGTATCAGCACTTCAAAGGCTTTTATGCTATAGTTTGCAAAGTTAAAATCTTAACGTGAGTAGAACTCAACGATAAGAGATTCGTTAATCTCTGCTGGAAGCTCAGAGCGCTCTGGGTAACGAGTGTATGAACCTTCCATGTTGTCTGCGTTGAATGTTGTGTACTCTGGTACGAAGCTGTTCACTTCGATTGCTTCTTTCACGATGTCAAGATCTTTTGAACGTTCGCGTAAGCCGATTGTTTGACCAGGAGTAACAGTGTAAGATGGAATATCTACACGACGGCCATCAACTAGAACGTGACCATGGTTTACAAGCTGACGAGCTTGTTTGCGTGTACGAGCAAGACCTAAGCGGTAAACAAGGTTATCAAGACGAGATTCAAGTAAAATCATGAAGTTCTCACCATGAATCCCTTTCATTTTACCTGCTTTATTGAATAGGTTACGGAATTGACGCTCGTTTAATCCGTACATATAACGTAATTTTTGCTTCTCTTGAAGCTGTAATCCATATTCAGAAAGCTTTTTTCTTTGGTTTGGACCATGTTGTCCAGGAGCGTAAGGGCGCTTATCTAATTCCTTACCTGTTCCAGTTAATGAAATGCCAAAACGACGAGACTTTTTCCATACAGGACCTGTATAGCGTGCCATAGACATTTCCTCCTTCGATTTTATTTTTGTATAAAAATAAATCACCACGTCAATTACACTGGCTAGTTTGTTTTTCTTGTACCATCGCTCCAGCAGCAGAGAGTTACACGATACACCCTTATTTCTGCATAAGGAACAAACTAGTGGCAATGCACTGAGCGCAAAGGCTACCTTAAATTTACACAAGTTATATTATATAAGTTATTAGCGGGGAAGTCAATTAGAAATATAAATAATCTATTGTTGATTAGTAGTTTCCGTACATTTTCATTTTAGACGTCTAAAAAGAATGGTGTTTAGAATGAATAAAGCAACTTTACATAGAAAAACAGGAACTAGCTCATGTGTGATATATATTAAAGACAGCAATACATTCTAGCGATTTAAAATAGGTTGACGGATATACATCATAAAAAATGAGCAGTGCCTAGAAAAAGATACTCGTTTTTTGCTTAGAGATAAGCGATCAATGCCTCAACATACTTCTCAAGATAATGTTTATCGGTTTCGTCAAAGCGGTCTTTAATTGGGCTATCGATGTCCAGGACACCATATATTTCTCCGTTTCGTAAAATCGGAACAACGATCTCAGAATTACTCGCTGTGTCGCAAGCAATATGTCCAGGGAATGCATGGACGTCTGCAACGAGTTGGGTTTCTTTCTCCTTGATCGCCGTGCCACAAACTCCTTTACCATATGGAATTCGTACACAAGCCGGCAATCCTTGGAATGGTCCTAGTACGAGTTCATCGTTCTTCCAAAGGTAGAATCCGACCCAGTTCACTTGATCTAGAAACTGATTCAATAAGCTCGAGGCATTAGCAAGCAGCGCAGTCTCGTCTTTCTCATCCTCAGATAGTGCTTGAAGCTGTTTGATTAATAATTCATATGCTTTTATTCGATCTGAATAAGTAAGTTGTTCAAACATCATAATCCCCCTCAATTTCTCGTTATTCTATTTGCCGATTGAATGGACTTGAGCTTTGCACTTCATTTCCAGTAAGATAGATGTATGTAACTATCAGTAGGTTTCGACATGGATGAAATTCCTGTCGAACAAAAGTTGCAGGATTTCCAGCAAGTTTGTCGTATTGGATAGGTAAGGAGCTGAGTATATTGAAGAAAAATCTATCCAAACAAAAAGTAATCCATGCTGCTTCCTCCCTGTTTTTTCAAAAAGGCTTCCATGGCACGTCAGTGAGAGACATTGCCCAAAAAGCAAAAGTGAATGTATCTTCCGTCAGTTACTATTTTAACGGGAAACAAGGTTTGCTTGAATATGCCGTTACAAAATATTATGAAGAGTATCTGAAAACAATAGAGGCTACACTGGAAGCAGCGGAGAATTGGTCTGCTATCGATCGGCTAAACGAATTGATTTTCACAATTATACAATATAAACAGTCGAAACTTCAATTGACTTGTTTTATTCAGCGTGAACTAACTCTTGATTCAGTGTTCGTGCGGGAAATGGTAATCACCTATCTAGCGAAAGAAAACTTTCATATTCGTACGGCGTTTTATAATGTTCTAGCGGGAAAGAAATTGCCGGGGGATGAGAAGGATTATTTGCTCATGCAGCTGAAAGGGATGTTGATTACGCCATATATTTTACACAATGAATGGAAAGACCGGGTAATCGGTGACTATTCGCATGAAGTTTTTGTCAATAAATACGTAAAAACCATTCAAAACTGGCTAAAATTTATTGTCGAAAACTAGGATTTGACAGACAAATTTCACGGGGAATAATAAAAATTAGACAAAATTTTCTTTTTCTTAGCCAAAGTGACTGATTACATGCTATATTAATACTATACCATAACAGATTTAATGAAATATATTTAAATACATGTTAGAGGTTGTTCAAAAGTCGGTAAAAATGACACATCAAACTTCTGCGTTGGTTCGCTTTTCCGCTCCTATGTACCCATCGATGTACATTCCGGTGCGGAGAGCTTCGCCGCATTTGAAGTCTTGCGCACAGGAAGTGCTCATGTCGGCGTTGTGATACGAATCGCGAATTTAGCCGACCTCGGTCCTTTTTATCCTCCTTTTTGAACACATACTGTTACTTGTATAAATCCTCTTGTTGAAATGGGGCTAGGAGGTACGCTATGGAATTATTCATTGGAATTATTTTGGCAATTATTGTGTTAATCGTCATCGGTTTAATATTACGGAAACGCGTGTACGATCAGGTGGATCGCTTGGAAGCGTGGAAGTTAGATATTATGGCGAGAAATGTAGCCGGTGAACTCAGTAAAATTAAAAATCTCACTTTATCCGGTGAGACACAAGAGAAATTTGAAGCTTGGAAGGAACGCTGGGATTATATCGTAGGTAAAGAACTTGCTGATATTGAAGAACACTTGCTGGATGCAGAAGATGCAGCGGATAAGTTCCGAATTTCTAAAGCGAAGAAAGTGTTAAAGGAAACAGAAGAAATCCTTCAATCGATTGAGGGAAGTATCGACAATATCTTATCTGAACTTGAGGAATTACTCGAATCCGAGAAGTCGAGCAGAATGGAAGTAGAAGAAGTCGAGCCGGCAATTCGTGAATTGCGCAGGCAAATATCACAAAACCGCTACCAATATGCAAAAGCGGATCGGTATTTCGATGCAGAGCTGGACAAACTGGAAGCAGCTTTAGAGAATTTTCATGAAGAAAGTGCTGCCGGTAACTATATGGAAGCGAAAAGAATCGTCGATGAGTTGAAAGTCGAGTTAAAAGAACTGGATGAGAAGATCCACGCATTTCCTGAAGTGTATAAGAAAGCGAAGCACGAACTTTCTTCTCAACTGGATCAACTGCTTTCCGGTATGAAAGAAATGAAACAAGATGGTTTTTATATCGAACATCTTGATTTTGAAAAAGAAATACGTACATATCAGCAACGAATTATCGATGTGATGACAACGCTTGAAGAAGGTAATCTAGAGGAAGGTACAAAGGTTCTCGATGAAATGGAAGAAAGAATCTCTGAAATGTATGAATTGCTTGAGGAAGAGGCTTTGGCGAAGAACTATCTGGACCAAAATGTTCCCTCTTACAAAGAGGCAATCATGACACTACATACATCCTTCACAGAAACAAAGGCAGAAGTAGAGGAGCTAAAGAAAGCTTATTATGTAGAAGACGAAGAACTGGAAAAATTCCTTGCAGTTGATAAGAAAACACAAGCTTTAAATAACGAATTGACAGAAGTGTTGGCAGGTCTTGAGGCGAATGATGTTGCACATAGTGAATTGCGCGGTAGAGTTGAAGCGGCCTTGGGGCAGATTGATGACTTGAAGGAAAAGCATGATACATTTAAAGAAGCGATTCAGACATTAAGGAAAGATGAGCTGCTGGCAAAAGATAAGTTGGCGGAAATGTATGGACAGATTAAAGAATTGCACCGCCGCTTGCGTAAAAGTAATATCCCGGGAGTGCCAACCTTTATCTGGACGAGCTTAGAAGAAACACAACAGAGAAATAAAAAAGTATTAGAGGCGCTGGAACAACATCCATTAGATACAGGTGCGGTCCACCGCTCATTGTTAGAAGCGGAGAGTGCAATCGAACAAGCTAAAGAAAAAATCGATATGATGCTTGATCAGGCTTATTTAACAGAGCGTGTGATTCAATATGCGAACCGTTACCGGAGTAAAAATCCAATGCTTGCTGCTGAATTAGTAGAGGCGGAGCGATTATTCCGCGCATATGAATATGAGCTTGCTTTAGAAAAGGCGGCAAAAGCGATTGAACAAGTTGAACCAGGTGCCTTAAAACGCATTGAAGAAACCCAACTAGTTGTGAATGATTAATATAAGCAAAAAGGCTGTATAAAAAGGATCTCCTTTTATACAGCCTTTCATTATGTAAAAGAATCATCCGCAAGAATCCACAAACCTAATATATATCCCCATCTCGAACTTAAATGAACTACTTATTGCTTTCATTCAGCGTAAGTGTGTGCAACTTACTTCTGGGGGTCCGCAGTCCAGACACCTCTCGCTTTCCGCAGGCGGCTGGTGAGCCTCCTCGTACGCTTTGCGTACTGCGGGGTCTCACCTATGCCTATCCTCCTGCAGGAGTCTCGAGGTGTCTGGACTGCTCCGAGGGGAAAAGCCAAATTTGGAACACTATTTATTAATTTAGGAATAGAACTCTCATCATGATGGGAAAATTTCCAATAATAATAACGCTCTCTACCAGTTCAGTTGCCCGGTGGACGGTGACTCCTGCGGGAATAGCACGAGTCTGGAGACCCCGCAGGGCGGTAGCCCGAGGAGGCTCCAGCTGTGCCCGCGGAAAGCATCCGTCCACCGGGCAACTGAACGGCGATTAGAGATCTAGCCAAGAGAACATGCTAAACGTTTACGCTGAATGAAAGTGATTAATTGCTATAAGCGTTATGGACTGTGGGTTTTCTAAAATTCGTAACGGTATATTCCGATTGTGGATTGGGGAGGGTTTCTTTGAATTATCAAGCAAAGGGCTTGTTTTTTAAGACTGAATGCAGTAAGATTCTTAAGGAATTATTTGGCGTAAATCTAAATCAATATAGAATAAATAATAAGGAAGGGAGGAGTTTTTGATGATTTATTTGGATAATAGCGCGACAACAATCCCAGATCCCTCCGTTGTCGAAAGCTACCAAAAAGCATCAGAGAAATTTTTTGCAAATCCATCATCAGTCCATCAACTCGGAGGTGCAACAGAAAAACTTCTACAGACAGCAAAACAGCAAGCAGCATCATTCCTGCAAGTTGATGCAAATGAGATTATTTTCACATCAGGTGGAACGGAGGGGAATAATATTGCGATTAAAGGCATTGCCTTAGAACATCAAAATCGCGGAAAACATATTATCACTACAGCGGTCGAACACCCATCTGTTGACGAGGCTTGTCAAAGTCTTGAAACCCTAGGTTTTGAAGTAACGGTTCTCCCAGTGGATGAGAAAGGGCTGGTCGACGTAAGAGATGTGAAAGAAGCGATTCGAGAGGATACGATTCTTGTAAGTATTATGCATGTGAATAATGAACTCGGTACCATCCAACCGATTGAGAAAATAGGAAAATTATTAAGCAATTATCCTAAATTATATTTCCATGTCGATGCGGTTCAAAGTCTTGGGAAAGTTCCGCTCGATATTCAGAAAGCCCAAATTGACCTTTGCAGTTTTTCCGGGCATAAAATCCACGGTCTAAAAGGGACGGGGATCCTATTTGTAAGGAAGCAAGTCTCGCTTTTCCCGCTTTTCCATGGAGGAGGACAAGAGAACGGCCTTCGCTCCGGAACCGAGAACGTCGCTGGGGGTGTATCGATGGTTCGAGCATTACGCTTGATAAAGGAAAAGCAGCAAAATCAAACGAACCATCTACAAGCGATGCATGACTATTTATGGAATGAGCTAGAAAGTATAGAGGGTGTCCAGATCAATAGTCCTCATAACGGAGCGCCACATATTCTTAACCTGTCCGTACCGGGGATTAAACCGGAAGTGATTATTCATATGCTTGGTGAAAAGGAGATTTATATCTCTACAAAATCAGCTTGTTCCTCAAAAGAGAAAGATGAGAGTAAAGTTCTTGCTGCTTGCGGGTTACCGAGAGAGATCACAATTTCTGGATTACGGATCAGCTTGTCCTATAACAATACCCAGGAAGAAATGGAACGTTTTGTTGCTTCACTAAAAGAAGCAATCCATCAATTTAAGGAAGTTTTGAGGTAGATTACAATGCAATATGATCATATATTAATACGTTACGGAGAAATGGCATTAAAAGGAAAGAACATTCGGAGCTTTATTCAAGCACTTCAAGAAAACCTTCAAGTCAAACTGAAAGATTTCCCTAATGCAAAAGTAAAACGAACACAAGGTAGAATGTTTGTCCTCCTAAATGGCCATGAGCCAGAACCGATTATCGAGATTTGCAAAAAAGTATTTGGAATTCATAGCTTATCGCTTGCTCTTAAAGTGGAGAATGATGTGGAGCAGATTAAAGAAGCGGCGCTTGAAGCATTGAAGAAAGCGGACGCTCGTACATTTAAAGTAGCAGCAAAACGAGTGGATAAAAATTTCCCGCATGGTTCTTTAGAAATGAATCAGATAGTAGGCAGCCATCTGTTAGTGAATACAGAAGGTTATACCGTTGATGTTCACGAACCGGATGTGGAGATAAAGGTTGAAATACGTGAGGAAGCGACATACATTACATCGGAAAATATTTCCGGAGCTGGTGGATTGCCTGTAGGAACTGCAGGGAAATCGCTGCTGCTGCTCTCAGGGGGAATTGATAGTCCCGTTGCAGGATATCTCGCTATGAAGCGTGGTGTTCAACTTGAAGCCATCCATTTCCATTCACCTCCCTATACGAGTGAACGAGCAAGACAAAAAGTGCTTGACCTTACGAAGAAGTTAGTTGGTTACGGGAAGTCGATCAAGGTCCATATCGTACCATTTACAAAATTACAACAGGAAATTTTCCGTGAAATGCCGGATAGCTATGCGATGACGATCATGCGCCGGATGATGTTCCGAATAGCGGAAGCAGTTTGTGAACAAGAAAATATTTTATCCCTCACGACAGGGGAGAATCTTGGACAAGTTGCGAGTCAAACAATGGAGAGCATGCATGCAATTAATGAAGTAACCAATTATCCAGTTATCCGTCCATTGATTGCGATGGATAAAGCAGAAGTCGTGGACATATCAAAAGAGATTGATACCTATGAGATTTCAATTCTTCCGTATGAAGATTGCTGTACAATTTTTGTTCCGAAATCACCAAAGACGAGACCTCGCCGTGATAAAATTAATGCACTGGAAGCACGCCATGATTTCGGTCCGTCCATTGAAGAAGCAATTGCAGGCATTGAAACGATCCATATTACTGCAAAAAGTGAAGATACAGAGTTTGAAGATTTATTATAATGCAATTTTGTAAGCCTGAAATAGCTAGGCATACCTTTGTAGAAATTTAAGAGAAACTAAGCATTGCTATCATTTTAGGGTAGGTGCGGCTTCCGTCTGGACTGTTCTGAGGGAAGAACTAGGGCATTTACCAGGAACTGTTAATTTTAGTTGTGTATGATAATTCTCCAAGTAACACAATCTATAGTTACCAAGGAGGTGAGCTAACATGGCTAACAATAATTCAAATCAATTAGTAGTCCCTGGTGCACAACAAGCGTTAGATCAAATGAAATTTGAAATTGCTCAGGAGTTTGGTGTTTCACTTGGTGCAGACACGACTTCCCGTGCTAACGGTTCAGTTGGAGGCGAAATTACAAAACGTCTTGTAACAATAGCACAGCAGCAATTTGGCGGTCAATAATTATATAGTTACGTGAAAAACAAAGCCTGTAAAAAGGCAAAAACAGGACGCAACTTGCATGCGTCCTGTTTTTATTAACGATAAGATTACAAGAATGTCCGTCTTACCCGGTCCCAGAAGGAATTATTTTTTAACTTCACCGTTTTGATGACCGTTTCGTCCATGTCAACTTCGAGTGAAGAAATTTTCGTTATTGGATGTGCTTCATTATCTAGACTAATAATCGGATGGTCATTGCCGGTTGGCTGAACATTTAGGGTTAGCTTCCGGTCTTTACTTAGAACAAAGGAAGAGCCTAGTGTACGATATTGATTATTATTTAACGAAGCAACTTCTGAGACTTGATAACTTGCAATGAGTGGATCAATAACTGCACCATAGGCAGATTTATTATATCCCGTACTTCCGGTCGGCGTAGAGACGATTAGTCCATCCCCACGGAATGTCTCAAAATATACATCATCAATCAAAACATCAATGACAATCGTTTTAACAATTGTGGAACGGATACTTACTTCGTTCAAACAATGATACTCCGTTCCATCATTGATTCGTGCTTTAATTACTGGAAATCTGCGCACTTCCAATTCTTCATGCATCAAACTATGTAGCATTTCATCGAAATTATCGAGGTCAAAATCACAATATAGGCCAGATTCCCCGGTCCGCGTAATTCCGACATAGATAGCATCCTGGCGGAAACCGCTTTTTCTTACAGCTTGGAGAAAAGTGCCATCACCACCGACACTTACAATAATACTTGCGTTATTCGGGTGACTTGCAATCTCAAAGCCATTATCCTCGGCAATCTTTCCTAATGCATCTACTTTTGCATCTGTTTCGTCGTCTTTTAAATAGAAAAAATATAATTGATTTCGTTGCACCAATGTTTGCGCCTCCCGTTCTATCTTCATAATTTTATAATATCATCAGGCAATCGTATAATCCAATTATATTCCGAATGATGATTAAAAAAATAATAATCGAACAAGCTAAGAGTAATCACTGGAAAAGAAAAAGGAAGCATCCTTATGTTCTGGATTATACTACTCTCCTTGCTATTGTTTCTATTTACCCTTTTTTTACTCTTTATCACATGTTCAAAAATAAATATTGCATTTTCCTATCGATTCGAGTTGGCAGTTGTTCACAAACTCGATCTATTTCTGTCTGTCATGAACATCCGCATCTGGCAGCGAACGATTGACTTGCCACGTCTAGATCTAAATGACACTACAGAATCGGCTAAGGTCCATTCGTTAGAAGTAGTCGATTGGAAACGAATCTTTCCATTTATAAAAAAGATAGAGGTGAAAAGATTTGACTGGGAGACGGGAATAGGTACTGGGGAAGCTCATATTACTGGGATGGTCGCCGGATGGCTTTGGGCAGGACAGGAACTTGTGGTAAAAGTGTTGGGGCAGTATTGCAAGCTCAATTCCGAGCCAATCGTTTCCGTACAAACCAATTATCAAGGAGAAGGGTTATATTCACGACTCGACTGTATTTTCCGTTTGCGCTTACACACCTTTTTAAAAATTTATCGGGTGATCAATAATCAAAAGTAAATAATTTGGAGGGACTTGTTATGGAAGAACATCCAATTCAAGGTTTAATGACAACGGCAATGGAAAGCCTGCAATCTTTAGTAGAAACAAATACAATCATCGGGGATTCAATTGAAACACCTGACGGGAGTACAATTATCCCCGTATCGAAAGTAGGATTTGGCTTTGCGGCTGGAGGAAGTGAATTTAGTCCGCAGTCGACGGAAGGAGACGCAACACTACCGTTTGGCGGCGGAAGTGGTGGAGGAGTTTCCTTAACTCCAATCGCCTTTCTTGTTGTGAAGAATGATGAGATAAAAATGGTGCGTCTCGATCAACATACACAGCTTTATGAAAAGTTCCTCGAAATGACACCACAAGTCATCGACAAGGTAGAAAAAATCATGAAAGATAAGGGCTCTAAAAAAGATAAAAAGGAAAAAGTGAAAAAGACCAATCCGCTAAATTTTGACATATAGAACGAAAATTCATTCCGCGGAATGCTAGTTGAGTTAATCAGGGTGTTAGCGTCCGTTATCTCCCGCCTAATTATATTTGAAACTATTTGGGAGCGGGAGGTTTACGGACGGTTGCACTGTGGGAAGGAATGAAAACGGTAACGACAATTTTTATCGCTTTTTCCTAAGTGAAAGATTGGACAAGCGAACGAGGATTATTCATAATAGAGACAAGAGAACTAAATTGGGAGGAAGGATAATAGTGAAGCAAATTACATTCCATAATGATCCAGTAACTTTATTAGGAACAGAAGTGAAAGTTGGGGACGAGGCACCAAACTTTACAGTTCTAGCTAATGATTTGAAAGAAGTTTCCTTAGATGATTATAAAGGGAAAATCAAATTGATAAGTGTAGTGCCTTCCATTGATACAGGAGTATGCTCTGATCAGACGAAACGATTTAATGAAGAAGCGTCTAAGCTTGATAATGTACACGTGTTAACGATTAGCATGGACTTGCCTTTCGCTCAAACACGCTGGTGCGCTGCTGAAGGTGTTAAGAACTTGGACACATTATCTGATCATCGAGATGCTGACTTCGGTGAGAAGTACGGTGTCTTGATTAAAGAACTGCGTTTACTAGCAAGATCAATCTTTGTTGTCGATTCAAACGACAAAGTGACCTATGTAGAATATGTTGATGAAGTTTCAAACCATCCTGACTATGACGCTGCTTTAGAAGCTGTGAAACAAGCGAATTAATCGATATCTCTCTCTGGCGGGAGCCCGAGAGAGATTTTTCGTGTGAAATATATACTATACATGTATGGAGGAAGGGAATGGAAAAGTCAGCCGTAGAGAAACTCTTTGAATGGTTCGACGAGACAACCGAAATCATTCAAGCTCATGTGGATGAGCCGTATTTGAATAGTCTCACTGAAACAATGGATACTATTTTCTATGAAACGCCGCATGAAGATTTTGATGATATTTTACGTAAAAAGTTGGACAAGAAAATAGATGAATTCAAGCATATCAATCATTCCAAGCAAGATTTGAAGAAAGCAATCCAGCTTGCAATCTTGAACGGAATGAAAGGATCGGTTCAGGAGCAGCATGTGATGACCCCAGAATCCATCGGTATGATTGTCGCTTATTTGGCAAGTCAATTGATGAAGAACAAAGAGAAAATTCGTCTCTTTGATCCGGCAAGTGGTTCAGGGAATTTGCTCCTTACCGTCATGGAACAATTAGAGCAAGAGTTGAAAGTTTATGCTAGTGAAGTGGATCCGACGCTTATTCAGCTTGCAGTGGGCAGCGCAAATCTTCTCCAGCAGGAAGTTGAATTTTTCCATCAGGACAGCCTCGCACCATTACTCCTCGATCCAGTTGATTTGGTCGTTGCTGATCTCCCGGTTGGATTTTATCCAGATAATATCCGGGCAGGAGATTATGAGTTAAAAGCGGAAGAAGGGCATTCCTATGCTCATCATTTATTCATTGAGCAAAGTATGAAATATACGAAAGAAGCTGGATATCTTATTTTTGTTGTGCCTGATTTCCTATTTGAGAGTGATCAATCCGAACAATTGAACCGCTATTTGAAAGAGCATGCACATATTGTCGGTTTTCTCCGTTTACCGGAATCAAGTTTCAAATCATCACGGAATGTAAAAAGCATTTTAGTTCTTCAGAAAAAAGGGGTAAAGACTAATAGTCCGAAGCAGCCGTTATTAGTACAGCTGCCGTCGTTAACCAGTCATAATGCCATGGCAGACATACTTGGACAAATAAATCGTTGGTTTCAAACTTATAAAAATTAAACTTTATATGGTGGAGTGATGGTATGAAAAACGTATTGGCTATTAACGCTGGAAGCTCATCTCTTAAATTTCAATTGATTGAGATGCCTGAAGAAAAAGTATCTGCAATAGGAGTTGTCGAAAGAATCGGCTTGCCTGATTCTATTTTCCAAATAGAAGCCAATGGAAAAAAAGACAAAACGGTTCAAGATATTGCAAATCACGAAGTTGCAGTTAAAATGCTTTTAGAAGCGCTCATCAAAAAAGGAGTTATCCAATCATATGATGAAATCGATGCGGTCGGACACCGTGTTGTGCATGGCGGAGAATATTTCAGTGATTCTGTACTTATTACAGATGAAGTGATTGAAACGATTGAAAAGGTATCTGAACTTGCACCACTGCATAACCCGGCGAATTTAACCGGGATCCGTGCATTTAAGGAAATTTTACCAAATGTGCCGATGGTTGCTGTATTTGATACGGCCTTCCATCAAACAATGCCGAAATCATCTTATTTATATAGCTTGCCGGAGAATTATTATACAGATTACGGCATCCGTAAATATGGATTCCATGGCACATCCCATAAATATGTAACTGAACGGGCAGCAGAATTAATCGGTGCACCACTTGAAAGCTTGCGGTTAATCTCTTGCCATATCGGTAATGGAGCGAGTGTTACTGCAATCCAAGGTGGAGAGTCGATTGATACATCAATGGGATTCACGCCACTTGCAGGTGTGACAATGGGAACCCGCTCAGGAGATATTGATCCTGCATTGATCCCATATATTATGGAGAAAACCGGGAAATCAGCGGATGAAGTGATTAATGTTTTAAATAAAGAAAGTGGAATGCTAGCATTATCCGGCTTCTCCAGTGACTTACGTGATATTGAGGAGCAGTCAGAGACAAATGAACGAGCAGCACTTGCGCTTACCGTTTTTGCGGAACGTATCCACAAATATCTTGGTTCATATGCTGCGAAAATGTCTGGTGTCGACGCGATCATCTTTACAGCAGGAGTCGGGGAAAACAGTGATACAATCAGAGAGAAGATCTTAACAGGACTTGAATTCATGGGTGTTTACTGGGATCCAAAGCGGAATGATGTACGTGGAAAAGAACAGTTCATCAACTACCCGCATTCCCCGGTAAAAGTAATCGTAATACCGACGAACGAAGAAGTAATGATTGCCCGTGATACAATCAGATTAAGCAGTAACTAAAAAAATGGGACGAGAGGATATGAAAATCCTTTCGCCCTATTTTTTTACATTTAAGAAATTATAAAATGAAAATACTGTTTTTGTTTCTTTTGTTTTTTTAATATAAGAAACTATAAAATAAAAATGTTGTGATAACTTAAGTATCCAGGGCTAGCCATGTCCGGCTCCAGCGCCCAGCAACTATCAAACTTCACACTCCTCCAATCGATAAGTCCACATCAACTCAAAACTAAAGGAGGGCCGGTTAAATTCGGGCTAAAGCTCAACAACGGCATACCCCTAAAGGGGCATGTTTCCTTTATCTCATTCCGGAGTGCTCCAGTTTGTACGTTGCTACGACGCACAGGATGTGCTAGTGCAGGTGTTGCGACAGGACGTCGCGTTTTTAACCTGCAAGGGCGCTTACGCCTTTGTTAAATTACCTAATCACTAATACGTCACATTTTGCATGTCTTGTGATGCTTTCTGAAACGCTACCGATGAGGAAACGTTCGACCGCGTTCATTCCTGTAGCGCCGCAGATGATTAAATCTGCTTTGAAATTCTCTGCAATATCACGCGGGACTTTTACTTTTGGAGAGCCGTATTCGATACATCTTACTAAATCAGTAAGCCCTTCATTTCTCGCTGTTTCAATGTAATTATCCAATAATTCCTTCGCATATTCCTCAGCACGCTCAGAAAGTGTACGGTCATATGCCTCAGCTGTTGCAAAAGTGCGGGAATCGATAACGTGTGCGATAACAAGGCGTGCATCATTGTTTTTAGCGATTTTGATTGCTTTCTTGAATGCTTTCTCAGCAGCTTCAGAACCATCTACAGCGATTACAATATTTTGATATTTCATAGTTATCTCTCCTCTCTACTTTAATTATATACCCTTTCTCGTAACGACACAATCAATAATTGCCAATAAAAATTACAACATTGTTACATTCTTTTGGGCAAGCTAGCAGTAAGGAGGTGATCTTTTTGGATAAAAAAAATAAACATCCGAAGCTGTACACCGATCCAAAAGGTATCGAAGCGGTCAAGAACCAGTTGAATGAAAGTTACCAAAGTGGTGTCATCGAAGACCAGCTCGAAAACAACCGGGGAATACACCATTTCAATAATAAAAGCAGATAAGTATGGATAAATTTAAAAATTAAAGAAAAAGCACTGGATCCCCCAGTGCTTTTTCTTTAATCGATAATCTGTAAATTTTTCGGGTATGCTGTTAATATCTCGGCACCGTTTTTCGTCATGAACATCATATCTTCAATACGAACACCGCCAGTACCTGGAATATAGATCCCCGGTTCGATGGTGAAGCACATTCCTTCTCTCAAAGCGAGCGTATTATCACTGCTCATCGAAGGATATTCATGGACTTCAATTCCGAGTCCGTGACCAACCCGGTGATTGAAATATTTACCGTATCCTTTCGATTCAATATATTCACGTGCTGCTTGATCGACTTTATTTACTGGCGTCCCGAGCTTCGAAGCTTCAATAGCTTTTTCATTTGCTTGGAGCACCGTCTGATATATTTCTTCTTGCTCCGGTGTAACGGACTTATAAGCAACCGTACGTGTAATGTCTGAACAATATCCATCAAAAATAACGCCGAGGTCGAATAAGACCATGTCACCTGCAGTTATTTTCTTCTGACCAGGTGTTCCGTGAGGGGAAGCGGTTTTCGCACCGGAGAGGCATGTCGTAGTAAATGACATCTCCTGGATACCTTGCTTTTTCATTTCATATTCAATTAAAGCGATGATATCCAGTTCTGTAGCACCCTCTGTAATAGCTTCTACACCCGTTTTAATGGCGAGATCGGCAAATTGTGCCGCTTGCTTCAACAGTGTATATTCTTTTTTACTTTTAATAACCCGAATATCAGCAAGTATGTTTTCCAAATCGAAGAATTCTACATTTTGGAAGCAAGACGTCAGATTATTGTATCGTTCCAACGTGAAATGGTTATGCTCGATGGCCATCGATGCCGGTAATTTTTCCTGCCCGCGGAGGAAATCATTTAATAACTGCCAAGGGTTTTCATGGTCATGATAACCGATGATCGTATCGTTCCAGCCAGCAGCTTTCGCGTCTTCTACTTCCATGGCAGGAACAACGATTATTGGGTCGATTGTTTCACTGACATATACTGCAATGACCCGCTCATGGGGATCCGTGTAATAATTGCTTAAATAATAGAAGTTAGCTGTAGAAGTTACCAAAGCACTATCAAAGTTATTCCGTTTTAGTTCTTTTATCAATTCTTCTATGCGTGTATTCAAGTAAATCACCTCAAGTAACATATATTACTATCTAGTATAGCACTCTGAATTATTTTTAGCATTTTATATTTTTCTTGAAACCTTTTTTATTCCAAACTCGTATTAATAAGCAAACAGTTCCATATGGATGTTGACCCAATTTGGCTATTCAATTTTAACAATATTTCAAGGAGGAGATTATATGTTTCAATTTTTCAAGCGAATGAAGACGGTAGTAAGTTCAGAACTGAATGCGATGATTGACCGGGCAGAGGATCCGGTTAAAATGCTCGATCAGTTCCTGCGTGATATGGGAGAAGATATCAGAGAAGCGGAGCAAGCTGTTGCCAAGCAGATTGCAAACGAAAAGATGTTAAAGCGGAAAGTAAATGATACACAAGCATTAGTGGACCGTCGTCAGGAACAAGCGGAAAAAGCAGTAGAAGCGGGGAATGACGACTTGGCCCGTCGTGCACTTCAGGATAGACGGGAGCATGAAGGAACACTCGCAACGCTCACCGAGTCTTGGGAAAAAGCCCAAGCAGATGTAGAGTCTCTACGTGATAAGCTTGACGAAATGAAGCGGGAATATAATGAAATGCGATTGAAGAAGGATTCCCTAAAAGCCCGTGCGGAATCTGCGAAAACAAGAACAAAAATGAATCGTACAATGTCATCCATCAGCAGTGATGATTCCCGTCAAGGATTTGAGCGTATGGAAGAGAAAGTATTACGTTTCGAAGCGGAAGCAGAAACGTCCGAAGACCTTTCTCAAGCAAGCCGTACTTTGGATGATGATTTCAGGGATTTAGTTACGAATGATGTAGATGATGAACTTGCAGCGCTGAAGCAGAAAATGGGTAAGGGCGACAGCGAAAAAGGTGAATAAGGAATAGAAGCACCGTTTAATGCGGTGCTTTTCTTATGGATAACTTGTTATCGCTTAACATTCTTTAGACAGTATGTTTTAATTTTAGTATAGATAGAATTTTTTCTAAAAGGGAGAGATAGTAAATGAAAGTATCTTATCATGGTCATTCCGTCGTTAAAGTTGAAACAGGAAAACATACGCTATTAATCGATCCATTTATTACGGGAAATGAAGCTTGTGACTTAGATCCGAATACTGTAGAAGCAGATGCTATTTTACTAACTCACGCGCATAACGATCATGTAGGGGACACGCTTGAAATTGCTAAACGGACGGGAGCATTAGTCGTTGCCCCGAATGAACTCGCCGTATACTTAGGGACAAAAGGAATTGAAACCCATCCTATGCATATCGGTGGATCCCGGGAATTTGACTTCGGTAAGGTGAAATTTACCCAAGCATTCCACGGTTCGTCTTACACTGACGATGATGGTTCTATCATTTATGGCGGAATGCCAGGTGGAATTCTATTCACCGCAAACGGGAAAACAATTTATCATGTTGGAGATACAGCACTATTTACCGACTTAAAAATGTACGGTGAAATGAATGATATTGAAGTTGCATTTATTCCAATCGGTGATAACTTTACGATGGGCCCGGAGGATGCACTTATTGCAGCGGATTGGATCAATGCAAAAGTAAGTGTGCCAGTCCATTACAATACGTTCCCGGTGATTGAACAAGACGCGGACGCTTGGGCAAGCAAGGTGAAAACTGGAGAAGGACGAGCCTTGAAGGTTGGAGAATCTATAGAACTGTAAACATTTAAAAAATAGCGGGTGAAAAGACTATATAAATGCTCAAAATGCGTTTATATAGTCTTTTTTTTATGGTTTTTATGTTTTTTGCTAAAGTTTACCAAATTAAGCTAACTATTTCTATTTATTGGTGCTATAATCACAGGTATAAAGGTTTATTTTTTATGATTTAGGGGAGTGCATGCAATGGAGTTATTCTTATCAATTATATTTTTTCTGTTTGGTGCGACTTTCGGGTCGTTTTTTAATGTGGTAGGGATTCGCTCACCAAAAAGTGAAACCTTCGTTAATGATCGGTCTTACTGTCCGAAATGTAAGAAAACCTTGACGTGGTATGAACTAATCCCAATTATTTCGTATCTAGTACAACGAGGAAAGTGCCGGAATTGTAAGGAAAAGATATCCTTAATTTATCCTGTTGTAGAGACTCTTACCGGTGCTTTGTTTGTACTTAGTTACCTAATGATCGGATTGAACGTAGAGCTCATAACCGCACTATTACTCGTCTCGATGCTGATGATTATCTTCGTCTCAGATATCCATTATATGATCATTCAAAATAAAATTTTGCTGTTTTTTCTTCCACTGTTTATTATTTTGCGCTTTATTGCGCCACTTGAACCTTGGTGGTCACCGATTGCAGGAGCAGTTGTTGCTACTGTATTACTAGCGTTGATTATTTTAGTTACTAGGGGAGGAATGGGAGCAGGGGATATGAAGTTATTTGGTGTACTTGGGATTGTTTTAGGCTTACATAATGTGCTGCTCGCTTTCTTTTTGGCCTGTCTGATTGGAGCGATTGTTGGAAGCTTATTGATTGCTTTAAAGATTGTGAAGCGAAAACAACCGATTCCTTTTGGTCCGTATATTGTGTTGGGAGCTTTGATTGCTTATTTTTACGGGGAAAGGATTATTCGACTTTATATGGGTCTATATACTTAGTTCACAAAACTTCAACAATAAATTACAAGTTCCAAAGTTTTAGATTGACACAATTAACCGTCCTTGTTAATATAAGGTTAAATTAAATAAACGATATAAGAGAGTGTTGAAGTACGATTCTGCATTGGGCGCCTTGAATCGTATGGAGCTAGTGGCGCAACCGGTCTTCATTATTACGTTGAGTATTATGAAGGCTATTATTTTTTGCTAAATTAGCAAAACAGGTATAATTGGATGGGTTAATAGTCCTTTAAATTGGATACGAATTCTATCTTGACATAATTCTTCATAATAATTAATATAAGTTTAAATTAAATAAATCATATAAGAGAGTGTTGAAACATGATTCTATTTTGGGCGCCTTGAATCATGTGGAGCTAGTGGCGCAACCGGCCTTCATTATGTACGTTAAGTATTATGAAGGCTTTTATTTTGTCTAAAATACCCTAATTAGGTATAAAGGCGCAATTCAGGCCTGTAGATATCGGCTGTATATGACTAGTTAAAAAGTATCTATATTTTAAAGGCGGTGAGAATTGATATGTATTTTGCTAGGAAACAAATGAGTATATTATTGATTTCTTTTCTCTTCATAACTTTGTTTTACATACCTAAAGAAGCCGCTGCTGCTAAAATTTCGGAAGGGACTACAGTGGGTGGAATAGAGATAGAAGGTCAATCCATAAAAGAAGCTAGACAGGTGCTTGAAGAAAAGATTGAAACGTGGAAGAATGGTTCACCTTTAATTGCTAAAAATGACTATGAAACGATCGAAATATCTCGAGATCTCTTTGTTTTTGACTTAGATAAAACTTTTCAGCAATTAGAAGAAAAAATGCAACGTCATTGGTCGAGCTTTTTTATGAAACAAAAAAATATAAAGCAAGAATTGATTGTTGAACCATCCGCAGAAGCAGTTGATATGATTGATTTTCCGGAGTACACGGATGTTGAACAGACGCTTACTTATGCAACTCAGCAAGCAAAACATTTAACAGCTCAATCGATCACGCTTACATATACGGAGGATTGGGATGGGGAACAGGAGCAAATTGCAATAATTAAACTCAAAATTCCTAATACTCATTCCGCTCCAACGGTTGAATATGCGGTAGAAATTTTAGATGGCCAATTAATCGAACCAAATAACCTTTTTTCATTTTTAGATGTGGTGGTGTTGCCTTCTGAAGTTGCAGATTCAGAAGAAGAACTTAGCTTCCTCGCTTCCGGTCTATACGCATTGGCCCTGCAGACGGATCTTGAAATTCTTGAACGCCATGCCCGACAATCTCCTGCCAGCTATCTCGAAACAGGACTTGAAGCGACTGTGGACGGAGAAGAGAACTTGGATTTGAAATTTTACCATACGAATAATTACAGTTTCACAATTGAAGCTGGTTTAAGCGGAGAGGAAGTTGAGTTAGCTTTAACTGCACCGAATGCCGACTTGAATTATTCTTATTCAATTGAAAATGAAAGAGAAATCGCTTACCGGACAATTTATCGTTATAATCCTGAGCTTAAACCAGGAGCGGAGAATGTTCTACAAGAAGGTAAGGCTGGAAAACATGTAGAAGTTTACCGGATGAACAATACGATGGAGGCAAATAAGGAGTTAATATCACGAGATTTTTATCCCCCAATACATCAAATTATTGAAGTGGCGATAAAGCACGAAACAGATGAGATTGATGAAGCTTCCACGGTTGAAGACGAGCAATTTGAAACTCCCTTCGAAAATGAAGACATAGTGAAAAATCTATTAGATTCAAAAGTTCGTTCCATTCTCCAAAATTGTGCAGAAGATCCAAGTTTTTGTGAAGAGACTGACCAAAATGAAGAGATAGTAGAGTTTTTACCAGAGAAAGATTTCTGGAAGTTGCTCATTATGCTTTATGTATTGGAAACGCTTAGTGAAAATGAGAACCCCGCAATTATCGAAGAAGAACTACGAACAGATGAGGAGTTTCCTGCTGAATGGTTAGAACCGGAAGAGGAATCGGAAAAGGAAATGGAAGTAGATTCCTCTAGAGAAGAGGTGCAGTAATCATGATACGAAAACGTTTAGGGGACCTTTTAGTAGAATCAGCATTAATAACAGAGGAACAGCTAGCGACAACATTGAAGAGTAAAAACGAGGATGAAAAGCTCGGAGATGCTCTATTACGAGAAGGTTTTATTACAGAACAGCAATTAATCGAAGTGCTAGAATTCCAGCTCGGAATTCCACATATAAATATTTTGCAGTATCCAGTCGATCAAGAAGTGATTCAACTAATACCGAGAGATCTTGCAAAACGCTATCAAGTCCTGCCATTTCGTAAAGACGGTAATAAACTTTTTGTCGCGATGTCGGATCCATTGGATTATTTCGCGATTGAAGAGATGCGAATGGCAACCGGTCTTCAAATCATGCCAGGTATTGCAACGAAAGACGCATTATTCAGGATGATAACGAAACATTACGATTTACAGGAATCCATCGAACAGGTCCTTGATGATTTCTCTCCTGAAGAGGATATCGAGGATGCGGGAATTACGGATGAAGACGCACCAATCGTTCGCATGGTGAACCAAATCATTGCAAATGCGGTGGCGCAGCGGGCGAGTGATATTCATTTCGACCCGCAAGAAGCAGAAGTGACCGTTCGTTACCGGGTTGATGGCATGTTGAAGACAGAACGTTCTTTGCCAAAGTATATGCAAAATACGTTAATCGCCCGGATTAAAATCATGGGAAATCTAAATATCACAGAAAGCCGGTTACCCCAGGACGGCCGTATAAAAATGCATGTCAACTATAAACCGATTGATATCCGGATTTCGAGTTTGCCTTCCGTTTACGGAGAAAAGATTGTTATGCGTATTCTTGATATTAGCAGTTCACTAGGGCAGTTGGAAAAAATCGGATTTTCATCAGCGAATCTAGCAACCTTTACTTCTATGATTGAAAAACCAAACGGCATTGTGCTTGTTACAGGGCCAACTGGTTCCGGGAAATCATCTACACTATATGCAGCACTCAATCACCTAAATCAGGAAGAAGTGAACATCATTACAATTGAAGATCCAGTGGAGTATCAGCTGCAAGGCATTAATCAGGTACAGGTGAAGGAAGAGGTTGGAATGACATTCGCGAGCGGTCTCCGGTCCATTCTGAGACAAGATCCGGATATTATTATGATTGGGGAAATCCGTGACCAGGAGACGGCAGAAATCGCAATTCGCGCTTCATTAACAGGACATTTAGTACTAAGCACATTACACACGAATAGTGCGACAGCCGCTTTAACAAGATTAATAGATATGGGAATCGAACCGTTTCTAATTTCATCTTCCTTAACTGGTGTTGTTGCGCAACGCTTAGTACGTAAAGTATGTCGGGACTGTGCAAAGTCTCAGGCACCGTCGAGCAGGGAAATTGAAATTATGCGTAAGGCAAATATTGAAATTGAAACGATTCAACGGGGGACTGGTTGCTCCAGCTGTGGAATGACAGGTTACCGAGGGAGGTTGGCTATTCATGAAGTGCTTCCGATCGATGACTATATTAAGGAATTAATCATGAAAGCATCAAGCTTTATGGAAATCCAGCATTATGTACAGGAATCCGGTATGAGATTTTTATTGGAAGATGGATTGGCAAATGTAGCACAAGGACTCACAACAACAGAGGAAGTATTCCGCGTTGCATCACTGAATTAGGAGGAGGGTAAATGCAAGTGGATATTAAGGAATTATTAAAGATAGCATATGAAAAAAAGGCATCCGACTTACATATTACTGCAGGCTCACCTCCGATTCTGCGAATAAACGGCAAATTGCAACCAGCAGGTAATGTAACCCTTTCGAACGAAGATACCGAGCAAATTGCAAAGGTAATCGTGGATGAAACGAAATGGAGGCGATTTGTAGCATCCGGAGAGTTAGATTTTGCCTATCAGTTAGAAGGAGTTAGTCGTTTTCGGGTAAATATGTTTCGTCAAAGAGATACCGTGAGTATCGTTTTCCGGGTTATCCCGAGTGAAATAGCCTCTCTCCGGGAGTTGAATATGCCTCCGATTTTAGAAAAGTTTGCGGAGAAACCCCAAGGACTGTTCCTTGTCACCGGTCCGACCGGATCAGGGAAGACGACGACACTTGCAGCGATGATCGATTACATCAACGGAAAAGAAACAAAGCATATTATCACGCTGGAAGATCCGATAGAATATGAACACCATCACCAGCGATCAATCGTTAACCAACGTGAAATCGGAGCAGATACAAGTGACTTTTCAAGCGGGTTAAGAGCAGCGCTACGACAAGACCCGGATGTCATTCTAGTAGGCGAGATGCGAGATTTGGAAACGATCTCAACTGCAATTACTGCAGCAGAGACCGGACATCTCATACTTGCCACATTACATACGAGCAGTGCCGTCCAAACAATTAATCGGATTATTGATGTCATTCCGCCTTATCAGCAAGATCAAGTACGGACCCAATTATCGATGGTACTCGTCGGTATTTTATCCCAGCGGCTCATCCCAACCCTCGATGGTACCGGCAGAGTGGCCGCAACAGAGGTATTAGTGAATCTGCCTTCGATTGCCAATCTAATTCGTAATGAAAAGATTGAGCAAGTGCCAAATGTGATACAGACGAGTCGGGGAGCAGGAATGCACACCATTGAGGCTTCTTTGAATCAGCTAGCGGCAAGCGGGAAGATCCATCCGAATTATATTGAAGTTTATGCAAACAGTACAGGTGATCATTAATGGCTATGTATAAATATATCGGCAGAACGGAAAAAGGCGCACTCAAAAAAGGAACAATCGAGAGCGCGACAAAAAATCAAGCAATCCAATTGCTTCGTGAAAAAGGAATACGTCCAAGAGAGTTAACAGAAACAAAAGCTACACTTTTAAATAAGGATATTTCCATTGTTGGTGACAGAGTAAAGAGTGAGGATTTTGTCATTTTTGCGAGACAATTTGCAACGCTCATTCGTGCTGGAATATCTATTGTTGACGCCGTGAAAATATTAGCCCAGCAGACTGAAAGCAAGGGACTTCAAAAAGCTTTAGGGATAATTGAAGTAGAAATAAAGGAAGGTCGATCTTTTTCCGAAGCAGCTGCAAGACACCCGAAAGCATTTCCTCCATTATTTATTAATATGGTTCGGGCAGGCGAGGCTTCCGGTGAAATGGATGCGACACTCGATCGCTTGGCTAACCATTATGAAAAACAAAATGCGTTGATGAAGAAAGTGAAATCGACCCTTAGTTATCCGGCGGTTTTATTAGTAGTTATTATTGCAGTCGTTATTTTCCTGATGATTTATATCGTCCCGCAATTCGTAACTACATTTGAATCGTTTGGTGCTGAGTTACCGTTCATGACTGTGATGGTTATGTCGATCAGTGATTTTCTTGTTGACTTTTGGTATGTGCTACTTATCCTGCTTGTGTTAACTGTTACAGCTTTTATGGTGACTTTTAAGAATAGCAGACAATTCCAATACACCATTTATGTTGGCTTACTAAAATTGCCGGTATTTGGAAAGTTAATACAAAAATCCGTTATTGCCCAAATGACACGAACGCTTGCATCATTATTCGCAAGCTCTGTCCCAATATTACAAGCTTTAAAGATAGTCGAAAAAATTGTGGCGAACCCGGTTATTCAAAAGGTCATTCAAGAAGCCCATGCAAATTTAGAAGAAGGGAAGCCCCTCTCCGAACCGATACTTAAAAGTTGGGTATTCCCACCACTCGTTGGTCAAATGATTGCGATTGGCGAACAAACAGGTCAGCTCGATTTCATGCTTGGGAAAGTAGCGGACTTTTTCGAGGAAGATGTCGAGCGAACCGTCGATACGTTAAAGTCGATGATTGAACCATTGATGATTGTTCTCTTGGCTGGAGTTGTAGGGTTTATTGTAATTGCGATCATGATGCCGATGTTCTCAGTTTATGAGCAACTGTAGAGAACCAGATTTTTAAGGAGGTGATTGTTTACATAAAAGCTTATCATCGGTTGTAAAAGATGTATAGATAATTAAACGCATATTAAAACTTAGGGGGAAGAAAAATGAGAGACGCAGTAAAAAGATTTCTAGAAAAATTTAAGAAGGACGAACGAGGATTGACACTTGTTGAGTTATTAGCTGTCGTAGTAGTTTTAGCGATCGTCGGACTTATTGCATTTGTAGCCATTGGTAATGTAATTGAAAACTCGAAGAAGGATGCGCATGTGGCAAATGCACAGCAGGTGATAAGTGCGGCTGAGTTGTATGAAGCTAGCGGTGGGAAGATTGAAGGTACTACTAACGCAACAGGACTAGATACATTGGAGGATGAATTGATTGATCCTTGGGAAAGCGATAACAATACGTATAATTTTACAATCAAAAAAAATGATGAAAGTGATGAAATAAAAATATCATCAGAACACAAAAACTGTAAATTTACCGAGCAATCGAAAAAAGATTTGGCTTCAAAGGGTAGAGATGCATGTAAGTAGGCTTCAGATAATTAAGAATGGTTATTAGATTTAAATTCTCAGTGCCAATAGCGCTGGGAATTTAAATCATGCCGTCAAGTAATTCCTTCCACGATGTCATCATTTAGTTATGGTGGTATGGTGAAAAGAATTGCCATCTATTCTTGTTTTTGAAGTGGCCATCAGAGTTCTAGAAAGGTGTTGTAACATGCTTTCATTTAAAAAATCAAAAAAAATATTAAACATTACCATTGAAGATTATGTCATCCGGATAGTTGAAACGACTGGAAACGATCTTTCTTCTATCAAAATGTTCATAGAAAGAGCCTTACCATCTGGATTGATTGAACATGGAAAAATAATAAATGAAATTGAGTTTTATTCTTTTATGAAAGAGCTAGTCAAAGAGTTAAAAATAAAAAACCGACAAATTCAATTTAATATACCGGATTCACTTGTGATCATGCGCCAGGTAGATGTCCCGGCAAGTTTAAATGGGAAAAATGAAATTTTAAATTATATTGAAATGGAAATTGGCACAAGTATTCATCTTCCATTTCCAAATCCCATTATTGATCTTGCTGATTTAAACAGGGAAGTAGATGAACAAGAAAATGAAACACAACATGTGACTTTTTTTGCGGTGCCTGGTGAAGAAATCAGGAAGTTTACAGAAGTATTCATTGACGTATCTTTAAAGCCGATTGCAGCAGATGTAGGTATTTTAGGAGATTATCGCTATTTCCACCATATGAATCCCATCTATGAAAACCATAGTTATATGCTAGTTGAGTTTAACATCAACTCGATACATCTTGGTGTTTTTAGTGGAAATGAACTAGAATTTTTACGTTATCAGGCGCTAGATGTGAATTTAGCTAAACATCATTATGACGAGCATACGGGTTCAATTATCTGGACTTATATGGAAAGTGAGGAAAGGATTAAAGGATTCGTTGAGGACCAAGTGAACGAATTAGAAAGGATTATGAACTTCTATCGTTTCTCTTTACATAAAGGAAAAAAGATGGTGACAGATCTTGTGCTCTTAGGGGATTATCCTGATTTAGAAGCTGTTTACAAGAAAATAACGAACCGATATGAAGAATTAACGATTGATTACATAAAGGGGCACAAATTGGAAAAGTCAAACGAAAAAATGAGTCCTGCCTTTATCCCGGCATTGGGCCTAGCTTTACGGGGAGGTAGTTCAGATGCTTCCAGAGGTTAATTTACTTCCAAAATCCGAGCGAGCCGAATCGAGACTTTATAGCTTATTTTTTATAGGACTAATCTTAATAGTGCTTGCTAGCGGCCTGCTCATATACTTTTATTTTAAAACAAGCAGTGATTTAGAGGATGCCGAAGCGCGTGTTGCTGCTTTAAATAAAGAAAAGACAATTTTGGAAACGAGATTAAGTTCACTTGATACAGAAAACGAAACAACAACGCTCACAGATGCCCTTGCATACGCGGAGAGTTATCAACTACCAACTTCAAAGCTAGTTGATGAATTTATTACATTATTACCAGACCACGCCTATTTAAGCAGATTTGAGTTCGATTACCATTCAATAATGATTGAAACTCAATTTGAAACCATCCCGGCTGCTTCTATCTATGTTGCCGATTTGACTGAATCAGATCTTTTAGAAGAAGTGATTATTGAAGAAGTATTATCCCTTCCTCTTTATGAGGAGGAAGATGATGAGGAAGAAATAAATGCTGTTGAGGAACGATATGAATTCATTCCACGCTACGCCGCGCGTTATTCGATGCAAGTGGATCATCAGAGTTTAGTAAGAAAGGGAGAAAATGATGAAACAGCTATTTCAGGAGAATAGAAACACTTTTTTACTTCTCTTAGCGCTCCTATTCATTCTTATATTTTCTGTTTATTTCTTCCTTTATCGTCCGCTTGCAGCTGATTTACAACAAGTGGAGAGCCAGGAAAAGGGATTAAAGGATGAAGTTGTGGTCCTTGAAGAAGAGATAGACACAATATCGGAAAGCGCAGAAAAAAGCAACAAAGATTTAGAACAACTGCGGTTAATGAATGAATTACCTGCTTCACCTGAACTTGATGAGTTTCTATTAACACTTAACGAAATAGAGTTGATAAGTAACAGTGGCATAGATGAAATGTTTTTTGAATATCAAGGCGACTTACCAGACCGTGACTCAACCGGTGAAGAAGAATCAGAAGAAGCCACAGATATAGAAATGGACTCTGCCGATGAGTCGGGTGAGATTCTAGAGGTAGAAGAAACAGAACTTCTATTAGAGCTGGAAGAAATGCCAATCGGACTCGAACCTATCATCGTAACAATGGATATTCAATCTCCAGACTACGAACATTTCCAACTTTTTTTAAAAGAAATCGAGAATCAAGAGCGGATCATAGTTGTGCCAAGTTTAGAATTTGATAAACCAGCAGAAAGTGAAGCAGTGTTTAATCAATCAGCCAATCAAAACCGGACTTCAAAAGCAGTTATTGATGCCACCTATCTTGCTCAAATGCAACTGGAAAATGTATATTCCAAAAGTCTCTCATTTAAAAATTATGAGGCAGCATTTGCAGATTTAGGATATACCTACACGTATGAAGCGAATGATTGGGTGCATTTTTTACATACAGGGCACGACTCCTATCCTGAGTTTTATACGGAAATTAAAATAAAAAATAAGCAGGACGATGACTTGTACCATGTTGTCGTTATGGTCTATCAAAAGTCAGATGATTCTCTTCAGGCGATGATGCAAAATATAGTGTTGTGGGAGCAGAGTGAACCGTGAGAAAACAATTGGCAAATGAAAAAGGTTTAACACTGATCGAGTTACTGGCGGTTTTTACAATTAGTTCGATTTTAATATTCCTTATCTCAAGCGTCCTAGTGGGCGTGCAGAAGCAACATATCGTTCAAAGTGATGAATCTGAATCGATTTTTAATGTGACTTATGCGGCGAAAGTGATCACGAAAGACTTTCGAAGAGCTGAGAAGATTGAACTAGTTGAGGAAAATAATATTAAAAAGTTACGGTTTACATTAAGTAAATTATCTGGTTCCACTATAAATGAATACTATCTTACCGATACTACATTGTATAAAAATGCAAGCCCACTTGTAAGGGGCATTACAGAATTTTTGGTGACTGTTGAAAATGATATGTACATGATTGAAATTGAGGATAGATCAGGAAAAACGATTAAAACAGAATTAATAAAGAGGAAGTAACCCTTAGACAATAAAAAACGAAAAGGTGGATCCATATGAAAGGAAATATATGGAATAAGCATCTTAATCAAAAAGAATCTGGTTATATGTTAATTACAGTGATCTTGATTATCACAATGATCTCCATACTTGGGCTTAGTATTATAAGTATTTCGATGAATGCGGTAAAAACCTCCAACTCAGAACGGAATGATCAAGCGGTTTATTATATTGCTGAAGCCGGAATCACGGTAAAGATGGAGGAAATTAAAAGTATCATTAATGAAATGGATAGCGAAGAATCGCGAGAAGCATATTTTCAAAAACTGAATAGCACATTCAGCAAGATAGATAATAGATATGAAGATTTTGAACAAACGACTTCTGAATCAGCTCCCCTTTATTCAATTGTGACTATCGATGAAAATGAAAGTTTAGGAGATACAAGATCGTACATTTTAACATCAACTGGGAATTTGGGCAATCAACAACGTAAGTTAACTCAAGAATTTAATGTTACTTGGAACGATAGTGGAACATCCATTCAGATTCCGGATTTTGCTTTATTCGTAAAAGAAAATATTCGGATGGAAGGAGGAGCAAGTATAACCGGAAGCATAGGTACACTGAAAGAAGGTGCAAATACGGTTGAAGTTAGTGGAGGAGCACGTATGGAAAATGGTGTCATCTGTGTACCTCCTGGTTCTGAAAAGGACGCCGTCAACAAGCCGGATTGGATGCCAGATGACCAGTTCCCAAACGCTACCCCTTGTATTGACATGGAATATTATCCAGAGTTACCACCATACCCAATATTTTCCGTCAATGAAAAAAATACCGAAAATCTTACAACGAAAGCATGGGATAAAAATTCTCCTTATTTACTAAATCTGAGAAATGTAGAAAAAATGGAGATT
The DNA here is from genome assembly GCF_014647195.1 of Oceanobacillus indicireducens. Lineage (GTDB taxonomy): Bacteria > Bacillota > Bacilli > Bacillales > Amphibacillaceae > Oceanobacillus > Oceanobacillus indicireducens. The sequence goes on from NZ_BMOS01000001.1 coordinate 100,730, forward strand.
AATAATCTGACAGTTGATGGTTATTTAGAAATCGATACTGGCGACCATGTTAAAGATTTGGTCGTAAAAAATTTCAAAATTGGTGAAGGCTATATAAATGTTAAGGGAGCGGGTCTGCGGATTTTAATAGAAGATACGTTTGAAATAAATGGTGGAAGTTCAATTAAAGGGATCAACCGTAATGGAAAGACGGATATAAATATGATCAATATATTCTATTCAGGGTCTCCCGCAATAAATATAGCGGGTGACCAAAAAATATTTGGATCACTCTATTTAAGAGATGCAGATATTACGCTTACTGGTGGATCTGGGTTTCAAGGTAATATCTTTACTGGTGGAAATTCCCTCAAAATGACTGGCGGGAATAATACAATTTCACAACTCATTCTAGCACCAAATGCGGATGTATTACTTATGGGCGGAGCAAAAATAAAAGGAAGCATAATTGCAAATTCTTTTACTAGCAATGGTGGGGCTAACTTGGAGAAAAATCACGATTATCCAGATCCGGGAAATTTAAATCCGGTAGAAGGCGGTTCAGGAGGTACCGGTAGTATAACGAGCATCGAATCGCTAGTTGAAGTTGATATAGAAAAATAATGAGGGAGGAATTATTTTAATTAGAAGTCTAAAGCTCCTCCCGTTTTTGAACTTCGAAAGGCGCTGAAGGTTTAGGGGTGGCAGGCAGCATAAAATCATACTATTTCGTGGTGATAAAAATGGATAAAAGTAATGAGGAAACAAACATCGAAAACGAAGCTAGAGAAGATAATAACCAAACGGAACATATTCTAAAAAAATTATTGGATGTTAAATTTGCTCTAGACAAATCTTCCGTCGTTGCGATAACTAATCAGCGCGGGGAGATTCTGCATGCTAACGATTTATTTTGTGAAATATCGAAATATGAGCGAGAAGAACTGCTTGGACAGGATCATCGAATTTTAAATTCTGGCCATCATCCGAGGGCTTATTTCGAACAAATGTGGGCAACGATAGAGACCGGTAACATATGGAATGGCGAGATAAAAAACCGCGCGAAAGATGGTTCCTATTACTGGGTAGACACAACGATTGTTCCGTTTCTGAATAAGCGAGGTAAAGCATATCAATATATAACCATCCGTTATAATATCACTTCCCGGAAAAAGATGGAGGAAGCATTAAGAAAAAGCGAGGAAAAATATCGACTCATCACAGAGAATTTATCTGATTTAATAGCTAAGATCGACAAAGATGGGAATTTAATGTATGTATCTCCATCATATAAGAAATTCCTGGAAATTGATCTGTCAGAGGAGCTAGAGTCTAGTAATTTTTTTGAGTGGGTTTATAAGGAAGACATAAAGTATGTTATCAAAACAATAGAAAATGTAATTACACAAAAAAATAATGCACTACAATTGGAGTTTCGTATACATAATAAGAAGAAAAATTTTATCGAAACAGAAACAAAGATTAACCCGATTCTTGATGAGGCTGGTAATGTTGTTAGTTTGGTCTTGGTTATTCGAGATATTACAGAAAGGAAAAGGAATGAGAAAAAGATTTATCATTTGGCTTATCATGATGCATTAACGAATTTGCCAAATCGGCGGTCTTTAATAGACACGCTGCATCAAGAAGTTGAACAAGCTAAACGGAATCAGACGCAACTTGGCGTTATGATGGTTGATATTGATAATTTCAAAGATATAAATGATACGCATGGACACGAATTCGGAGATTTGGCATTGATAGAAGTTGCAAAGCGCGCTAGAAATTACCTGAGGTCATCTGATTATATCGCGCGTCTAGGTGGAGATGAATTTATCATTTTAATGCCGAACCTATTGAATATCAAGGATGCGAAAGCCGTTGCTACAAGAATGAATGATAGCTTTAAAAACCCTGTAGAAGTTGAAGGAAGCTTACTTAATTTTTCTTGCAGTATCGGTATCTCAGTCTTTCCCTCAGATGGAATAGAGGCGAAAGATTTGTTGAGACGGGCGGACATTGCTCTTTATGCCGCTAAGGAAAAAGGAAGAAATGGGTTCTTACTTTTCAATCCGGAAATGGAAGAAAGATTATTGGAACGAAACTTACTGGAGAATGAAAGTCGCATTCCATGATAACTTAACCGTGCTGCATTTGAAAGAAATCTATCTAAGGCACTGCGTGAAAGTGATGTTCAGACAGGATTCTTAATGGTTGATCTGGAGCATTTCAAATTGGTTAATGACTCATTCGGACAATATCATAAGCCACGACCATATGTGAGTTGATGCACTGGATGGGAGTGGTTTTTTGAAGAAGTTGATTTGAGATTTGTCATGCGGTTTATCAATTTTCAATCTTACACCTTCTTCCTTAAACAGCTGATTTGCTATACTATAAACTAATTTATTTTAAGAGTCAAAAGACTAAAATAGACTTTAACCAGCCAATGGGTGTTAAAAATGAAGATATCTCCGGAGCAAAATTGATTTTTGAGTATCGTCTTGCTTCTGTTCTTTTAATTCCTTAAACCTCATAAACTAATAGCAACGAAAGGAGGAGCCACACATGAAAAACCAACCAATCCTCCGACTTCTGCTTGCAGGTTTCATGCTTTATTTTGCCTGGCCGAAAATCCCACAAGCGACATCAACCCTTGAGATGACTTTCTGGGCGATGTGGCTGTTGTTCTTTCTTGCAGTAGTTGGAGCTAATTTTGCAAATCTTTTACAAATGATACAACCACCAGTAATGGAACAGACAGTAGAGGAAAACAAAGTTCGTGACAAACATTGAGTTATTACGCCTTAAACTGTATAATTGAATTAAAACTTTGGTATAGTACAGATGAGGCGGTGTTAACAATGGCTACAAAGCACGAAATGATTTTACAACACATTTTATCGTTGGAAGTTGGCCAGAAAATCTCCGTACGTCAAATAGCGAAAGATCTGGATGTTAGTGATGGAACCGCATATCGGGCAATTAAAGAAGCGGAAAATCAAGGACTCGTAAGCACGATTGAGCGGGTAGGAACTATCCGTATTGAAAAGAAGAAAAAAGAAAATTTCGAGCGACTGACGTTTGCAGAGGTTGTTAATATAATTGATGGACAAGTTTTAGGTGGCAGGGAAGGGCTGCATAAAACACTTAGTAAGTTTATAATCGGTGCCATGCAGCTGGAGGATATGATGCGTTATACCGACGCAGGTTCCTTACTTATTATCGGGAACCGGGTGGAAGCGCATTATAGTGCGCTAAAAGCTGGAGCGGCTGTGTTAATAACTGGAGGATTTGATACAGACGAGAAGAATAAAAGGCTTGCGGATGAAACGGATTTACCAATCATCTCAACAAGCTATGATACGTTTACCGTAGCATCGATGATCAACCGAGCAATATATGACCAGCTCATTAAGAAAGAAATTATTTTTGTTGGAGATATTGCGACACCATTGGAAGAAACATTTTATCTTAAAACGAGTGACAAAGTGAAAGATTGGTATAAGCTGAATAAAGAGTCAACGCATACACGTTTCCCTGTTATTGATAGCAAAAAGCAAGTTGTCGGTATGGTTTCGTCTAAAGATATTGTTGGCCAAGACGAGAACTTGGGGATTAATAAATTGATGAGTAAGAAACCCCATGTTGTCCAGTCCAAGACATCACTTGCTTCAGCATCCCATACGATGGTCTGGGAAGGTATTGAGCTATTGCCTGTAGTGGATGAATCAAGGGAATTGACCGGTGTTGTATCACGGCAGGATGTGTTAAAGGCGATGCAGCAGATTCAGCGGCAGCCGCAAGTTGGGGAGACGATCAGTGATATTATTAATAGTAATATCGTCGCTAGTGAAGATAATCCCCATGTGTTTATTTCAAAGGTTGTCCCACAGATGACGAATCATCTCGGTACATTAGGTCATGGTGTATTTACCGCGCTAATTATTGAAGCGAGCAGCCGACTATTGATGGATACTCGGAAAGCAGATCTTTCCATTGAAAATATAACGGTTTACTTTACCAAGCCGGTACAAATCGATAGTGATTTAAGTATCCACCCAAAAATCCTTGAAATCGGCCGGTTGTATGCGAAGATTGATGTTGAAGTATATGATGATCGTATATTAATTGGTAAAGGACTATTGATGGCTCAACTAATCAATCGATAGAACACTGCCTTAAGAAGCTTACTCAAGCAGTAAGCCGGTATGCCGGGTGCAGACCGGACGTGGCTAATCCAGGCAACTTTAGGTTAACCATAGCATCTTAATTAAATAAATTCCTGGATGAAAAATGCACCCACTTGTTGGGTGCACTTTTCATTCAGATGGATGGAGTCTGCGATATTCATTCTTGTAATGTTTCGATTCGTTATATCCACGGACAATTTGCATACCGCCCAAGATGGCGAAGACGATTCCGATAATTATGGAAAGTACACTTTCGTAAAAGAAATATTGGTTGATACCGAAAAGAAGAATGAAAGCACCGAGACAGAGGCGGGATCTTCCATTAAAATATTTCTGCGTTAAGATATCTTTGCTTTTCACAATTGCAACCTTATAATAAACATATAAGACAATGGAAATAACAATACCGATAGGGAATATAATCATTCAATCTCTCCTATATATGTATTCTATGAAACCATACATTGCGATCACAAGTCTATTTTAACTTGTTTTCATTTATAATGCCAGTTCGTTCCGATTAAAAGAGAGAAGAATGCTTAATAAGATGGTTATTTTCTAAAATAAGATTGGAGTTGTAGTATGGAGAAGCAAGCAATTATTAAAGAAATTAAACAAAATGACACGATAATTATCCACCGGCATGTTCGACCGGATCCGGATGCTTTAGGTTCGCAGGCGGGGTTGAAAGAAATCATTCAATCTTCTTTCCCGGAGAAAGAGGTTTATATCGTTGGGGAAAATGATCCTGAATTCGACTATCTTGTGAAAATGGATACTATTCTCGATGCGACATATGAAGGGGCACTTGTTATTGTTTGTGACACAGCGAATACACCGCGAGTTGATGACGGGCGGTACGTGAAAGGGAAAAAAATAATAAAAATCGATCATCATCCGAATGTTGACCATTATGGTGATATTCAGTGGGTAGATACAACAGCAAGTTCAACGAGTGAGATGATTTATGCGTTATACGAGTCAGGGAAAGAGGATGGGCTTGTTTTAAATGATGAAGGAGCGCGACTGCTATATGCAGGGATTGTCGGAGATACGGGCAGATTCCTTTTTCCGAGTACGACGAAGAAAACATTCCAATATGCTGCGGAACTCGTGACGTATCATTTCAACCGCTCGGAATTATATGAGAATCTCTATAGTGTAGAGACGCATATTCTCCGCTTGAGAGGATATATTTTAAAAGAATTTGAAATGTATGATTCAGGCCTTTGTGCTGTGAAATTAACGAAGGAGTTGCTTGAAGCGTTCCAAGTTTCACCAGATGAGACTGGGCAGCTTGTTCAAGTCTTCGGAGATGTAAAAGGGATTAAAGCATGGGTCATTTTTGTTGAAGAAGATGAATTGATTCGGGTTCGTCTCCGTTCGAAAGGACCGATTATTAATGATATCGCAGCTAAGTATGAAGGTGGAGGGCATCCGATGGCGTCTGGTGCAACCATTTATAATTGGGAAGATGCTGATCGGGTCATCCATGATCTAGATGAAGCTTGTAAAAATTATTCGAAATAACCCAGACTTCTTTACCGTCTGGGTTATTCCCAATTCTTTGGATCCTCACGCTGGGGGATAATCCAACAGCCAGCAGGAGTCTTATCAAACACTACATTCAAATTTTCCTTTGCAACATCCCGTTCGAGTAACCGAATAAGTTCTGGGGATTCAGCAAATGCATTTTCCCCGTTTTTCAACTGTTCAATTTTTTGATTTAATAATGACTTTGTAGGTATGACCATTGCGCTTATCCTCCTTTACCACGTATTAACGGTCTGTAATCCCTCCGACTGAATGAGTTTCACTTTATCACGTATTAACGGTCTGTAATATCCCTACATCTAAACATGAGGGAACTCAAAATGTCAAGGTGGGGATAAACAGTCCGTAAATCCCTGATTCTGTTTAACTAACATTCAGTGGGGGGCACACCCCCACTAAATGAGTTTCACTTTATCATTCCATCCTATGGGCTTTTGACAAATAGGTTCCTTTTCTTCTCGAAAAATGTTCAATTCGCTATTCTAGCGTCAGCAACGATTCCTAGCTTCGGGGCAAAGATTAAGCGGGTAATGGAGAAATGGTACGTGACATTATCTATTGTAAACGCCTTGTTCTCAATTGCCGAGATGAGCAATTCTTCATTAGAAGATACGATAAGAATATCAGTGCCAATTAGGTGGCTGATTTCTTCCTTGATTAACGTTTTCAGCTGGGAGACGAGCAAGCTGTCATTTTTCAACACATCCGGATTGGAAATCGTAATTTCAATTTCTTCTATCGCTAGTTCGGTGTCTTGATCTTCCTGGCTTTCAAGCAATACTTTATTCTGTTGCCTTAAGTCGATGATTTCCTCGCCTAGCCGATAATTCTCTGCTAGTAAGTCTTCATACATGACACCGTACATATAAATTAAAACGAAATAACTAATAAAGCCGCCGACAAGAACACCGATGAAGAATCGTTGCCATTCTGGGCGTTTATAATAAGGGGGGAAGTGCATTTACGACATCCCTTTCTCGGTAAGCCATTCAATAATTGTAATGCCAACCTTTACTCCTCCCATTGCCGAGATGATGAGGAGAACCTGTTTCACTAGGTCAAAAGTTGAACCGTCGAGTAAACCTCTCTCTACATTCGCAATCGCATCGAACGTTCCACCGATTGCTGCTACAATCGCCCAAATACGCAGCCGGTCCGCGATTCTTGTCATGGATGATAACGGGGCTTCCCCGGTTGCAAAGTCGCCGATACTCCCGATAACCGAACCGCCAAGGATTACGCCAAGTGCGATGAAAAAACAATGGATAAATGCTGCGAAAAACCGTTCCTCCATGATGCGCTTCACTCCTTTTAGCATGTCCTTTAATATTTTATGTGCCGATTGTTGCGTTTATGAGCCTCCTGAGAATAACGGGAGAAAAATACGTAAGCGTATGCTTGTTCTTATATTATTGTTATAATAGAAGTCAGTGAAAAGAAGGTGGGATTGTATGTCTTACATACATTTACAAGTTAGAAGCGGCTATAGCCTGATGAACAGTACAATTACCATTGAAAAGTTACTAAATAAAGCGAAAGAGCTACAATTTCCGGCACTTGCCCTAACGGATGAAGGAGTACTTTACGGCACGATTCCTTTTTACCGGGCATGTCAGAAGGCAGGAATTAAGCCGATCATTGGCTTGATTGTACCGGTTGCAACGGATGAACAAGGATCGGTTTCGAAGCTTACCTTACTTGCAAAGGATAATAATGGGTATCATCAGCTAATGCGTTTGAGTACATTTCTGCAAACGGAAGATAGAGCGGCACTCTCCATGGAAGATCTAGCAAATCATTCGGCAGAACTTATAGGTATCCTACCACTTAAGGATACGGAACTTTCTTCTAAATTGAGTGAGAATAGTTTCCAGGATGTAAAAGAGTATTTGCATGCATTTGAAGGGTTATTTGGAGCGGAAGACTTTTACATTGGTATCGAAGAAGGTGGGAGATCCACTACGCTACTCAAGGCTTATGCAGATACATATCCAACCAACATTACAGCTATCACCGATGTCCATTATCTCGAGGAAAAGGATGTATACAGTTATGATTGTCTCCTTGCTATGAGAAGCAGCAGGCAGTGGGATATGCAATTGTCAACTCCGGCTTTACAGAATAAGCATTTACGCACTGTGCAGGAAGTAGAGCTAGAACTTGGAGAAATTTTCCCTGAAGCAATTCGTGAATCGGTAAAAATTGCAGAGAAATGTTCGGTTGAAATTGATTTTACGAAACGATTCCTTCCAACTTATCCGCTCAAAGAAGGGGTAGATGTACATACCTATTTAAAAGAACAATGCTATTTGAAACTAGAGGAAAAGTACGAGAAAACGACGCCAGAAATTAAAGAGCGTTTAAATTATGAACTAGCTATCATTAAGGCGATGGATTTTAGTGATTATTTCTTAATTACAGCTGATATTATTGCTTATGCCAAAGAAAAAGGAATCGTTGTCGGTCCAGGGCGGGGTTCTTCAGCAGGCTCCCTTGTTGCTTATACGCTCGGGATTACGGCTGTCGATCCTATAAAATATGATTTACTGTTTGAACGTTTCTTAAATCCGGAAAGGCAGACGATGCCAGACATTGATATCGACTTTTCCGACGAGAGACGTGATGAGGTCATTGCGTATGTCAGGGAAAAGTATGGTAAGGAGCATGTTGCCCAAATTATTACGTTTGGTACATTTGCAGCAAGATCATTAATTAGGGAATTGATAAAGACGCTTGACGTGGAACAACAAGATGCAAGATTTATTTTAAAGGAAATTGCCACCCAGCCGTCGAATTCTATAGTAGAGATGATGAAAGGTCTCCCGGAATTAACGGATTATATTAAGCAATCCACTAAGTTGAAGCTATTATTTTCTATAGCTGTCCGTTTGGAAGGTTTGCCACGTCACATCTCAACCCATGCGGCAGGTGTTGTTATAAGTGAACGGCCATTACGTGACCACGTCCCACTTACAACTGGATCAGGTGAAACTTATTTAACTCAGTTTGCCATGAATGATCTCGAAGCAGTTGGTCTTTTGAAGATGGACTTTCTCGGTCTAAGGAATCTGTCTTTACTTGAAAAAGTCATTCAATCGGTCAACTATACGCGGAAAGAACCACTCCGTTTAGAGGAAATCCCTGTCGAAGATGCAGAAACATTTAAACTCCTGCAGGAAGGTCGGACGAATGGAGTTTTCCAATTGGAGTCAGCTGGGATGAAGCGAGTATTAAAAGAGTTACAGCCGACCGATTTTGAAGATATTGTTGCGGTCAATGCCCTTTACCGGCCAGGTCCAATGGATTTCATCCCGACTTATATCGCAAGGAAAAATGGACAGCAGTCTGTCGAGTATCCCCACCAAGACTTAGAGCCAATCTTGGAATCGACCTATGGTGTGCTCGTTTATCAGGAGCAGATTATGCAAATCGCAAGCAGAATCGCTGGTTTCAATCTAGGTGAGGCAGATATTCTACGGCGGGCCGTCAGTAAGAAAATTCATGCAGTCATGGAAGAAGAGCGCCAAGCATTTATTGAAGGTTGTTTGAACAATGGATACACAAAGCAAGTGGCTGAGGAAATATTCAGTTGGATTGTCCGTTTTTCCAATTATGGCTTCCCGCGTAGTCATGCAGTTGCTTACAGTAAGATTTCATATCAATTAAGCTACTTAAAAGCAAATTATCCTGCAAGCTTTTTTGCCGAAATTCTAAGTGCAGCTCGGAATCAGCAGGATAAAATTCAACTTTACTTAAAAGAGATGCATGAGATAGGTCTGGAACTTCTGCCACCATCGATTAATCAGAGTTTCGGTAAGTATTCAGTGGAAAAAGGGCGGATCCGGATGGGACTGCGCTCGATTAAAGGAATAGGCGGGGATGCAATTAGGGCTATTATCGAGACGAGGAGAAAGGCACGTTTTAAAGATTTGTTTGACTTTTGCCTAAGGGTGCCAAGCGATACAGTGAAGCGTTCCACGATTGAAAACTTGATTCTTGCCGGTGCCTTTGATGACCTGTATGGTAACCGTGCAAGTTTACTTGCCTCCATTGATCAGGCTATGGAGCAAGGAGAATTATTCCGCGAATTTTATGACCAACCCAATCTTTTTGAAAACCAGCTTAGTCTGGAAGGAAATTATGTAGACATAGAAGATTTCACTGTCGCGAAGAAGCTTCAAGATGAGAAGGAACTAGTTGGGATGTATATTTCCAGTCACCCGCTGAAAAATTACCGTACCAAGCTTCGTGCGAGTGGTTACATGCAACTCGCTGCACTAAAGCACCTTTTAAGAAAGAATGATACGAAGATTGTTGTAATCGTACAGGAGATAAAGCAAATTCGAACGAAGCGTGGTGAACAGATGGCATTTCTTGTGATTGCGGATGAACAAGATACACTGGATGCTGTCATCTTCCCGGATACGTATAGGGAAGTAAAGCGCTGGCTTGAGGAGGAGCAGCTTGTAGCCATTACGGGTAGAGCGGAAGAAAGAAATGGGCGCTTACAATTTGTTGTGCAGAATATGGAACTTTTCAATGAAGAGAATCTTGAACAAAAGTCAGAAAAAATTATTTTCATCAAATCGACGAAAGAAACGAATCCGGATGCACTTAAAGTCATTGATCGAATTGCTAAAGAGCATCCAGGGGGTACAGCGATTATTTTATATAATGAAGCACAGAATCAATCATATAAATTAAAGGAAAATTATTTCCTCCATCCATCTAGCGCTACCTTGAACAAGTTACGGACTTATTTCGGAAAAGACAATGTCGTCATGAGAAAAGTCTAGTCTTGTACGAAGCTTTACAGAAGTTTCTCATTTGATATAATATAGAAGTTGCAGGTGGTCTGACCACTAAAGCGAACCGTTAACCGTCTAAATATGGGAATATTTAAAGGGGAGATTATAATCATGGCAAGCCTAAGAGATGAAGCATTACATATGCACAAAGTGAATCAGGGTAAGTTATCGGTTGAGTCGAAAGTTCAGGTGAACGATGCAAAAGATTTAAGTCTCGCCTATTCACCAGGTGTAGCAGAGCCTTGTAAAGAAATTTACGATCGTACGTCTCGTGTATACGACTACACGATGAAAGGAAATATGGTTGCTGTCGTTAGTGATGGCTCAGCAGTGTTGGGACTTGGTAATATCGGACCGGAAGCAGCACTTCCTGTTATGGAAGGGAAAGCTGTCTTGTTTAAGAGTTTCGCAGGGGTTGATTCGTTTCCGCTTTGTTTAGCAACTCAAGATGTGGATCAGATTGTGAATACAGTTAAACTGCTGGAGCCCACATTCGGTGGTGTGAACTTGGAAGATATTGCTGCACCAAACTGCTTCATCATTGAGGAACGCTTGAAGGATGAAACGAATATTCCGATTTTCCATGATGATCAACACGGAACAGCAATTGTTACGGTTGCGGGCTTAATTAATGCGCTTAAACTTGTCGATAAGAAATTTAAAGACATTAAAGTCGTATTAAGCGGAGCAGGAGCTGCAGGGATTGCGATTGCCCGATTATTGGAGAGCTTTGGTGTACGCAATATGGTAATGACAGATTCCCGTGGGGCAATTTATGACGGCAGAAGCTATGGAATGAATGAGATTAAAGAAATGGTTGCCCAGTTTACAAACCTTGACAAGAAGGAAGGCACGCTTGAAGACATGCTGGAAGATGCCGACGTATTTATTGGCGTTTCTGTTGCTGGAGCTCTTACGGAAGGAATGATTGCGAAGATGAATAAGGATCCAATCATCTTTGCTATGGCAAATCCAGAACCGGAAATAATGCCAGAGGAGGCAAAGAAGGCAGGCGCGAAAGTGATTGGAACTGGTCGCTCTGACTTCCCGAACCAGGTGAACAACGTATTGGCATTTCCGGGAATTTTTCGCGGGGCACTGGATGTACGTGCAACAAGAATAAATGAAGAGATGAAAGTAGCTGCAGCAGAAGCAATTGCTTCACTGATTTCGGACGAAGATTTGAATGAGGACTATGTGATTCCTGCACCATTTGATGCACGTGTTGCTCCAATTGTAGCAAAAAGTGTTGCGAAAGCCGCAATGGAATCTGGTGTTGCCCGTATTCAGGTCGATCCAGAAGAGGTAGCAGAGAAGACGAGAGAACTAACAGGGAATCATGAATAAGAGATATGAAGAAGCTTGAGAAGGGATAGATGTTTAAGGTGTCAAATCCTTCCAAACCAAAAGTATATCAAGGTGTGCTAGAGGAATTACGGGTCTATATTAAAGACAATCATCTATCACCCGGCGATAAGCTGCCTTCGGAACGAGAATTAGCCGATAAATTACAGGCAGGCAGATCTTCCGTCAGAGAAGCATTACGTGCACTTGAATTATTAGGGCTGATTGAAACCCGTCGCGGTGAAGGTACATTTTTAAGATCCTATCAATCGTTACAGTCTGTGGAATTATTATCTTCATTTATTTTATTAGCAGATAGGACAAGAGATGAACTCCTTCAAGTAAAAACTATGATTGAAAAAGAAGCGGTGAAGTTAGCATGCCCGAATATGGATGAAGTTGCAAGGTCCAAGTTGAATGCTTCGATCAACCAGACAACTGTACTTGAGGAAAAACATACAATTTTTTTCACTTATTTACTTGAAAAAGCGAATAACCAATTATTGCTAAAAATCTGGATGCTGTTGGAAGAATTCTCAAGTTCCATCGCAAAAGCTTATTATGATGAGCATTTTTATAACCAGTTAATGGAACTATTGGCAAAAAAAGATTATGATGCCATAGAAGAGTTATATAAACAGCAAGATCATCAATTATATGACTAAATCCGAATAGCTTACAAATTATGACAGTATTTTCTTCATGGATAAGCTATGATGTGGAATAGATATGTAAAGCACGCTGTTAGAAAGAAGGAGGTATGATCTTGCTAAAAGATATATTTGGCAAGCGCAGACGATATGCATCGATACCCAGTGAACAAGGGAAGATGGATGTTCCGGAAGGTCTCATGCAGAAATGTAAAGGATGTAATAAAATCTTTTACAGAAAAGAAGTGAAGAAATCCCTTCATGTCTGTACGAACTGCGGCTACCATCATCCACTTACCGCTTGGGAGCGGATTGATAGCCTCTTTGATGTAGACACATTTGTTGAATGGGATGCAGAGATCTCTTCTGCCAATCCGCTAAACTTCCCGGATTATATAGAAAAACTAGAAAAAGACCAAAAGAAAACGGGCTTAAATGAAGGGGTAGTAACTGGAAAAGGTTTGATTGACAGCCATCCAACTGCCTTTGCGGTAATGGACTCGAACTTCCGAATGGGAAGTATGGGTTCAGCAATTGGTGAGAAAATTGCCCGCGCGGTTGAAAATGCAAGAAAAGAAGAAATTCCGTTCATTATTTTCTCAGCATCAGGAGGCGCAAGAATGCAGGAAGGTGTTCTAAGCCTTATGCAAATGGCTAAGACGTCGATTGCTATCAAGCGATTCAGTGATGCAGGAGGATTAATGATTTCTGTTATGACCCATCCGACTACAGGAGGGGTGTCAGCAAGTTTCGCATCTATCGGTGATTATAATTTCGCTGAACCAGGTGCATTAATTGGCTTTGCAGGCAGAAGAATTATTGAACAAACAATCAGGGAAAAGCTTCCCCAGGATTTCCAGACCGCCGAATTCCAGCTGAAGCATGGACAATTGGATAAAGTAATCCACCGGAAAGAAATGCGTAATACGCTTGCCCAATTGCTGAAGCTGCATGAGAAGGGTGGAGAATAAGAAATGAAGCACGTATTGGATTTTGAAAAACCGGTAGTCAATTTAAGAGAAAAAATTGCCGAGTTGAAAAAAATCACACAAGATAGCGAAATGGATTTAACGGATGAAATCTCAACCCTTGAAGAAAGATTAAAGGTGTTGGAAGATGATATATATGGGAATTTGAAACCGTGGGAACGGGTGCAGATGGCAAGACATGGCGAGCGTCCGACGACCCTTGATTATATCGAACGTTTATTCACTGATTTCATCGAATTCCATGGAGACCGTTTATTTGGCGATGATGCCGCTATTGTCTCTGGTATTGCTTTTTATAAAGACAAGCCGGTTACCATCATCGGGCACCAACGTGGTAAGGATACGAAGGAAAATATTCGTCGTAACTTTGGGATGCCACATCCAGAAGGGTACCGGAAGGCATTACGCCATATGAAACAAGCCGAGAAATTTAATCGACCAATTATTTGTTTTATCGATACGAAGGGGGCTTACCCTGGAAAAGCGGCAGAAGAACGCGGGCAAAGTGAGGCAATCGCAAGAAATCTAATGGAAATGGCAGGTCTAACCGTCCCGATTGTATGTATTGTCATCGGAGAAGGCGGTAGTGGTGGAGCCCTTGCCCTTGGTGTTGGAGATCACATTCACATGCTTGAGAACTCAACCTATTCCGTTATCTCCCCTGAAGGAGCAGCAGCGCTCCTTTGGAAGGATGCAAGTTTAGCTAAACACGCGGCGGAAACGATGGGAATTACTTCCTACGATTTGAAGAAACTTCATGTCATAGATGAGATCATTCCGGAACCGCGGGGTGGTGCTCATCGTGATGTCGACGAACAGGCAAAATTTATCGATACAGTCCTATCAAAATCCCTCAAGACACTAGCTACATACGATGAAGAGGAATTATTAGAAAAAAGATGGGAAAAATATAAACAAATTGGTGACTACACGAATCGATAAGAAATAGGCGGTGCTTTGTCTTTTTAGTGACAAGCGCCGCGTTTTTTGTTATTTTGGCGGTGAAATAATTGCTATTTTGCCGTTTTTTATTTATCTTTAATGTAGTGAGGTAAAATGATACAGGGTATACAAAATTAATAGTACAGTTTTTCCTTGCTTGAGAATAGATGTAAAAGTTGAACTCATGCTTGTACTCATAAAACCTATATTCGAGGTGAAGAAGATGAAACGAATTGGAATATTAACAAGTGGAGGCGACGCTCCGGGAATGAATGCAGCAATCCGGGCTGTCGTACGTAAAGGTATTTATCATGGACTGGAATTGTACGGCATCAAGTACGGTTACCAGGGCTTGATGGAGGGACGAATTGAAAAAATGGAAATCGGCTCGGTTGGAGATATTATCCAGCGGGGTGGGACGATGCTTTATTCAGCCAGAAGTGATGAATTTAAAACTGATGCAGGCCAGGAAAAGGCAATTGAGCAACTGAAGAAATTCGAAATTGATGGCCTCGTTATTATTGGCGGGGATGGAAGCTTCCTTGGTGCGGAGGCACTTACTAAAAAAGGCTTCCCTTGTATTGGAGTCCCTGCGACGATTGATAATGATATAAAGGGTACAGATTTTACAATCGGTTTTGATACAGCACTGAATACCGTTATTGAAGCAATTGATAAAATCCGTGATACAGCTACTTCGCATGAACGTACCTACATAATTGAGGTAATGGGTAGAGACGCGGGTGACCTTGCATTATGGGCAGGACTAGCTGGTGGAGCTGAAAGTATCCTTATTCCGGAAAATAGAGAGGACTTCGATAGTATCGTTGATCGTTTGAAACGCGGCCACCAACGCGGGAAGCGTCATAGTATCATTCTCCTCGCTGAAGGGGTAGGTAGCGCTTTTGATTACGGTAAAAGAATTGAAGAGGCGACACAACTGGAAACACGTGTAACGGTTCTTGGTTATATTCAACGGGGAGGCTCGCCAACCGGAGCAGATCGTGTGCTTGCAAGTAGACTGGGAGCTCGCGCAATGGAGCTTTTAATGAATGGAAAAGCGGGTAGAATGGTTGGTATAGAGAATAATCAGCTCGTTGACTATGCCATTCATGATATCTTTGACAAGCCAAGTACAGTTCATGAAGAAATGTACACTTTATCGAAAGAGTTGTCGATTTAGCATATACAAGGAGGAATTACATTGAGAAATACAAAGATAGTATGTACGATTGGTCCTGCTTCTGAATCAGTGGAAACATTAGAGCAATTGATGGATGCAGGGATGAACGTTGCAAGATTAAACTTCTCCCACGGTGACTATGAGGAACATGGTGCCCGTATTAAAAATATCCGTGAAGCAGCAGCGAATCGAAATAAAAATGTTGCAATTCTATTAGATACGAAGGGTCCGGAAATCCGTACGAACCGATTCAAAGGTGGCAAGGCGGAAATACAATCTGGCAGCACCGTTTATATTGCAATGGATGAGGTCGAAGGAAATGCGGAACGGTTTTCTGTTTCCTATCCAGGTTTGATCAATGACGTTTCAATTGGTTCGAAGATTTTGCTTGATGACGGTCTGATTGAGTTAGAAGTTGTTTCAATTGATAAAGAAAATAATGAAATTGCAGCAAAAGCTCTAAACTCAGGAGAAATTAAAAATACTAAAGGTGTGAACGTACCAAACGTATCGTTGAACCTTCCGGGTATGACGGAAAAAGATAGAGAAGATATTATTTTCGGTATTAAAAACAATGTGGATTTCATTGCGCCATCCTTTATCCGCCGAGCATCTGATGTACTGGAAATTCGTCAAGTGCTGGAAGAACATCTTGGCAACAGGATCAACATCATTCCTAAGATTGAAAACCAAGAAGGTGTAGACCACATCGAAGAAATTTTAGAAGTAAGCGATGGCCTAATGGTTGCTCGTGGGGACCTTGGTGTAGAGATTCCTGCTGAGGATGTGCCACTTGTACAGAAGGAATTAATTAAAAAATGTAATCTTGTTGGTAAGCCGGTTATCACTGCTACACAAATGCTCGATTCAATGCAGCGTAACCCGCGCCCTACCCGTGCAGAAGCTTCAGACGTAGCAAATGCTATCTTTGACGGAACGGATGCAATCATGTTATCTGGTGAGACTGCAGCAGGTATGTATCCTGTTGAATCAGTCCAAACGATGAACAATATCGCACTGAAAACAGAATCTGCCCTCCAGCATAAAAATATTTTAAGCGAGCGCTCGAAACTTGTTGAAATGACAATTACAGAGGCTATTAGCCAGTCGGTAACTCATACAGCAATGAACTTAGATGTCCAGACAATTATTACTCCAACAGAAAGCGGTCATACCGCACGAATGATTTCCAAGTATCGTCCGAAACAGGCGATTTTAGCTGTTACGTTCAATGAACGTGTAAATCGCCAACTCGCACTTGTCTGGGGTGTACACCCAGTTCAAGGAGAGAAAACAGATTCCACTGACGAAATGCTAGATGTTGCAATTGAACGTGCATTATCAGCCGGTATTTGCAGTCATGGTAACCGTGTAATTATTACAGCTGGTGTTCCAGTAGGTGAAAGTGGTACGACGAACTTACTGAAAGTCCATATCATTGGAGATGTCCTAGCAAAAGGTCAAGGAATCGGCCGTCAAAGTGCTTACGGTAAAGCGGTAATTGCGCTTAACAAAGAAGAAGCTATTCAAAAGGTTTCTTCCGGCGATATTCTCGTTACTTATGGTACAGATCGTGATATGATGCCAGCAATTGAAAAAGCAGGCGGAATTATTACAGTAGAAGGTGGATTAACTTCACATGCTGCAGTAGTCGGCTTAAGTCTTGGCATTCCAGTCATCGTTGGTGTGGAAAATGCTTTAGAATTGCTGAAAGACGGTCAAGACATAACAATCGATGGTACAAAAGGCGATATTTATGATGGCCATGCAAGCGTACTGTAATTAAAGTGATAAGCAATGTTTTTCTAATGAAGAGAAGCATTGCTTATTCTTCTATAATCAACTTCTACAAAAAAATCAAAACAGAACACTTTCACACAGCGTAAGTGCAACTCTCTTTCCGGGGTCCGCAGTCCAGACGCCTCTCGCTTTCCGCAGGCGGCTGGTGAGCCTCCTCGGGCTTAGCACTAAGGGGTCTCACTATGCCTTTCCTCCTGCAGGAGTCTCGAGGTGTCTGGACTGCTCCGAGGAAAGGCATGATTTGGATTACTGTTTAATATTCCAGAAGTACAATCCTTATCATAAC
>NZ_BMOS01000001.1:118698-228452 GCF_014647195.1 Oceanobacillus indicireducens
GATAATTTCTTTTTAAAATAATCCTTTAGATCAGTTCAGTTGCCCGGCGGACGGTGACTCCTACGGGAAAAGCACGAGTCCAGACCTGAGCAGGAAGCGGTTTTCTTCCGAGGCAGACTAAGTTCGCCACGTCCTGTGGCAACGTCTGCATTAGCACGTCCTGTGCGTCGAGGCTTCGGCCGTGCCCGTGGAAAGCATCCGTCCGCCGGGCAACTGAACGGTAATTAGAACGCCAATAAAATAAATGCACAAAATACTTACGCTGAGTGAAAGTATAAACGATTCTGGATAAGTTCTATAAGGATTGGCTAGAAGGTTAAGGCTGTGAAAGCCGGTTCTATATCATAAAGTTAGCATGAAAGGTTGTGAAGAATATGCGAAATTTTTTAATTGGCTTTCTTTTATTCAGCTTGCTCGAAATCGGTTTACTCGTTTGGATAGGCAGCCATATTGGAGTCTGGTGGGTGCTGTTCCTAATTGTAGGCACAGCTGCACTTGGACTTATTTTTGGTAGAATACAAGGATTTGAAACATGGAATCGGGCGCTTCGTTCCATGGAGAGACAAGAAGTACCGACCGCCGAAGTTACAGATGGTCTCTGCATTATTATTGGAGCTATTTTGCTAATTTTACCAGGCTTTATCTCAGATGTAATCGGATTGATTCTACTTATGCCATTCACAAGAAATTTTCTTAAACGCAAAATTGCGAACATCCTCAATAAAATGGTGCAAAAAGGGGTCATTATTTATAGGAGATTTTAAGTTTTCCCATTGACATAATGGATCAGCCAGCGGAAAAATCCGGAATCATACATTCCCTTAAACAACACGATAAAAATCGGTGCAAGGATTAATCCGGCAATCCCAAACATTTTAAGTCCGATAAAAGCAGCAATTAGCCAGGCGAGTGGATGGATTGCCAAATTCACCGAATAGACTTTCGGTTCGATTAATTGTCTTACAACGATTACGATGCAGTAAACAACTGCAAGGCCAATCGTCAGACTATAGTTTTCCGATAAAAAAGAATAGCCGATCCATGGAATGAATAAAAGGCCTGTCCCAACGAAAGGAATTAGCTCGACTAATATCATAAATAAGGCAATCGTTAGAGCATGCTCGACTCCGATTAATAATAATCCGCAGAAAATGATATGAAAAGAAATCGTAATTAGAATGATCTGTGCCTTCACATAACCTAATATTGATCGTTTCATATAATAAACAAGGTGCTGCAGCCATTCACTCCATTTTTTCGGAACATGCCCCGCAAAGAATTCTTTCACGCGGGGGAAATCTGCTGATAATAGGAAACTTGCAAATAAGATGAAGAAAGCGATGGCTAGTGATTCTGGGATTATCGCAAGATTCCGCGGCACGGACAATAATAATTGTTGGAAGAAAACGCCAACGAGACTACCGAAGTGTTGGAATAAATTGCTGAAATAATCTTGAATGAAGAGCTGATCGCTTGGTGAAAGTTCATTAAAAAATCGAAAGATCTGTTCATAAAGTGGTAAGATGGTCGTTTGGAAGTAATATTCCACAATCGCACCAAACTGATGAAACCGTTCTGGCAAAATTTCTGCTAGATAAGCAATCCCTTCATAAATCTCCGTTACGACAAGAAACAGTATTCCCATCAACAGAAACAATAAAATAAATAGAATAACGATACTAGCAAGCGGGCGAGGGAATTTAGCCTTTTGTTGTAGAAATTTTACAGCTGGTTCCATGGAAGATGTTAGCAAAAGAACGAGCGTGATCGGGAGAATGATTGAAAATGAGTAGCGGATAAGAAAAAAACCACCGATACAAACTAGTAAAATGATGCAGACTTTAAATATTTTTGTTAATATTGACTTGTCCATAGAAATCCCCCAAATCATTCTTTCTTTAAGATACTATGCCAGCAGGTGAAAAATTAAAACTGCAAAACGAGGAATTTAATGGCGTTTTTAAGTATTTAAGCACTTTCAATTCACTTTAACCGGCAATTACTATATAATTAATCTGGGGAAGACAATATTATATCGAATCAGTAATAGATAGGATTTGGAAGGACTAGCTAAGCAAAAGAAAGCCATTACATATAATATTGTCATGGAGTGTATGAATATATAGAAAAGGAGAGGTTTAAGTATGACAACTACAAAGGGGTTAGAAGGTGTAGTAGCGGCCGAATCATCAATTAGTTCTATTATTGATGACCAACTTACATATGTTGGTATTCCAATTGATGACCTAGCAGAAAATGTGATCTTTGAAGAAGTGGTTTATCTACTTTGGCATTTAAAACTACCAAATAAGTCAGAATTAGAAGAATTACGTAAAGAACTAGTCGAGCATATGAAAGTTCCGGAAGGCTTAATTAATCATTTTAAATCTTATGACTTGAAAGCCGTTCATCCAATGGCAGCGCTCCGAACGGCAATTTCTTACATGGCGCTCGGCGATCCGGATGCCGATCAAGTTGACGCGGAAGCAAATAAGAAGAAAGCAATTCGTATCCAAGGGAACATGGGCGCAATTGTGACAGCGTTCGCAAGACTCCGTAAAGGGGAAGAACCTGTTCAGCCAAAACCGGAGTATACATTTGCTGAGAACTTTATTTACATGCTGAATGGCAGAGAGCCGAAAGATATTGAAATAGAAGCAATTGACAAAGCGCTCGTTCTTCATGCTGACCATGAACTTAATGCATCGACATTTACAGCTCGTGTATGTGTGGCTACGCTATCTGACATGTATTCCGGTATCACTGCAGCAATTGGGGCACTAAAAGGACCACTTCACGGCGGAGCCAACGAAGCGGTAATGAAAATGTTAAGTGAAATCGGAGAAGTCGATAATGCGCTGCCGTATATTAAAGAAAAACTTGCCAACAAAGAAAAGATTATGGGAATGGGCCACCGTGTCTACCGTAACGGGGACCCTCGTGCAAAGTATTTGAAAGAAATGTCCAAACAGCTCACCGGATTAATCGGCGAAGAGAAATGGTATGAGATGAGTGTTAAAATAGAAGATTATATTAAAGAAGAAAAAGGATTGCCTGCGAACGTTGACTTCTACAGTGCATCCGTTTACCACAGCTTAGGGATAGACCATGATTTATTCACTCCGATTTTTGCAGTAAGCCGTACATCTGGATGGCTTGCACATATTCTAGAACAATATGAAAATAACCGCCTGATTCGCCCACGTGCAGATTATGTTGGTCCGAAGCATGCGAAGTTTACCCCACTTGAAAATCGCGAGTAATTAAGTTATAGATAGTTAATAGGAATAGCTGGATATCTTTCCAGCTATTCTTGATGAATACATATAGGAGGTTGTTGTAATGACACAGGGAGAAAAGATTGTAGTAGAGAACGGTGAATTAAAAGTACCAAATCAGCCGATTGTTCCATTTATCGAAGGAGATGGAACTGGTCCAGATATATGGGCAGCAGCGAGCCGTGTAATTGATGCATCTGTAGAGAAAGCATATAACGGTGAAAAGAAAATCGAATGGATGGAAGTATACGCTGGGGAAAAAGCATACAATAAGTTTGGCGAGTGGCTTCCTCAAGACACACTCGATAAAATCGACGAATATAAAATTGCAATTAAAGGGCCATTAACAACACCAATTGGTGGAGGATTCCGTTCCTTAAACGTTGCTTTACGTCAAGAATTGGATTTATATACATGCTTACGTCCAGTTCGTCACTTTAGCGGTGTTCCTTCGCCTGTAAAACGACCTGAAGATGTAGATATGGTTGTGTTCCGTGAAAACACAGAAGATATTTATGCAGGTATCGAGTGGGAAAAAGGCACGGACGAAGTAAAGAAAATCATTGATTTCTTACAAAACGAAATGAGTGTTAAAAATATCCGTTTCCCGGAATCTTCTGGTATTGGAATCAAACCGGTTTCTGAAGAAGGGACAAAGCGTCTCGTTCGTTCTGCAATTGAGTATGCAATAAATGAAGGACGTAAGAGTGTTACGCTAGTCCACAAAGGTAACATTATGAAGTTTACAGAAGGTGCCTTCAAGCAGTGGGGTTATGAAGTAGCTGAAGAAGAGTTCGGCGATAAAGTATTCACTTGGGATGAATATGACCGCATTGTTGAGAAAGAAGGTAAGGATGCTGCAAACAAAGCGCAAGATGAAGCATTAGCTAGTGGCAAAATCTTGATTAAAGATGCAATTGCAGATATCTTCTTGCAACAAATTCTAACACGCCCACGTGAATTTGATGTTGTAGCGACAATGAACCTGAACGGAGACTATGTTTCTGATGCGCTTGCTGCACAAGTAGGTGGAATCGGAATTGCTCCAGGAGCTAACATCAACTATGACACTGGGCACGCAATCTTTGAAGCAACACATGGTACAGCACCTAAGTATGCAGGCTTAGACAAGGTTAACCCTTCGTCTGTAATTCTATCCGCGGTTCTTATGTTAGAACACTTAGGATGGAGAGAAGCAGCAGACTTGATCACAGCTTCCATGGATAAAACAATCGAGTCCAAGGTTGTCACATATGACTTCGCACGTCTCATGGATGGCGCAACCGAAGTTAAATGTTCCGAGTTCGCTGATGAACTAATCAAAAACCTATAAAATTACTAATCCAAACCACCATTCTATATTTTCATAGAATGGTGGTTTTTTGCTTGAAGTCCCGATACCCTTCGCTGTTCGTGGGCGGCTGATGAGCCTCTCACAGGAGTCTCAAGGTATCGGGACTGCGGACCTTGGATAGAGGCTGCTTTTCGTTATATTTCTATTCATATCCGTCCATACTAATTAAAGGTAAATTATGTTAAGATTTCTTAATAATATGTTATTTGATGTACGGTATGCTGCTTGAGATGGTATGATAGAAACGTACAGACAGATAACTAGTTGGTGGAGGAGACGAGAAATCAAAATGAGTCAAAAAATTCTTATCGTGGATGATGAAAAACCTATCGTAACATTATTAAAGTATAATCTGGAAAAGTCAGGGTTCACTACCGATGAAGCCTATGACGGCCCGGAAGCAGTTCGTAAAGCTGAAACGCAAGAATTTGATTTAATTGTACTTGATTTAATGCTCCCAGAAATGGACGGAATTGAAGTTTGTAAATATTTGCGGAATAATAAAATTGATACACCAATCCTTATGCTTACGGCAAAGGATGAAGAATTTGATAAAGTTCTCGGACTTGAGCTTGGGGCGGATGACTATTTAACAAAACCATTCAGTCCAAAAGAGGTCATCGCGAGAATCAAAGCAATTTTAAGACGCACTATGAAAACGAACCACAATCATTTCAGCTCTATTACAATTGGCAATTTGGTTATTTATCCGGAACGATATGAAGCGGAACTTCATGGAGAGATGATCTCGTTCACTAGAAAAGAATTTGAACTACTTTATTATCTTGCCAAAAATAAAGATAAAGTGATTTCACGTGATCAGTTGTTGAGTGGTGTATGGGACTATGATTTTGTAGGGGATACTCGGATTGTCGATGTACACATCAGTCATTTACGGGATAAAATTGAACCAGATACAAAAAAACCGATTTATATTAAGACGATTCGGGGGCTAGGCTATAAAATGGAGGAGCCTGCTGAATGAAAGGACCTTTTTCCAAAGTATTACTCTCCTACATTGTCGGTTTATTCATCATCGTTCTTATAGCCGGACTGATTATTTCCACCTTTGTCGAGAATATTATTTTCTTGATCGCAGTGCTTTTCATTGTGTTTTTTTCTGTTTGCCTTCTGTTTATCCGGATTTATAATAATTATATTTTACCAATTGAAAAGGCATCGAACACCATTAAAGAAATCGGTAAAGGGAATTACCACGCAAGATTCCATTATACGAGAAATCCATTGCACAATGAGTTAAGCACCAATATTAATAAACTGGCTAGAGAATTGACAGAGTTTTCTCTTCAGGAACAAATCCAATCCGAACAGCTTTCGACCCTAATCGATAATATGGCAAGTGGTCTAGTGTTGCTGGATGAGAGAGGGTATATCCATCTTGTGAACCGTAAATTTATTGATTTGTTCGGTAAAACGGAGAAGGATTATGTCGGCTCATTGTATTATAATGTGTTGGAAGATGAGACGATCCAGGAGACAATCCAAAAGGTATTCCTTTATGAGGGAAGAGTAAAAGATACGTTCAAGCATTATGTCGGGATTGAGAATATGTATTTTGAAATATCCGGTGCGCCGATCATTAATGAACGTAACATCCCTAAAGGAGTTGTACTCGTTCTTCATGATATAACAGAACTGAAGAAGCTTGAGAGTATGCGAAAAGACTTTGTCGCGAATGTCTCCCATGAACTCCGCACACCTATTACATCGATTAAGGGATTTTCAGAGACATTATTGGACGGTAATCTTGATGATAAGGAGGCGGTCAGTCAATTTTTGGAGATTATTTATCATGAGAGTAATCGAATTCAGATTTTAATCGAAGACCTGCTATCTTTATCGAGATTGGAAAGTGATAATTTCAAGCTCGTCCTGCATAAAATTAATGCTTTGGAATTAGTGGAATCGCTTATGCCAGCGCTCACTTATAAGGCAGAGCGGAAAGATATCTCATTTACGACGGAAGTGGAAGATATTCAGTTTAAAGCAGATAAGGATCGCATTACCCAGGTGATCATTAACCTTGTGAACAACGCTCTGAACTA
Source organism: Oceanobacillus indicireducens (assembly GCF_014647195.1). Lineage (GTDB taxonomy): Bacteria > Bacillota > Bacilli > Bacillales > Amphibacillaceae > Oceanobacillus > Oceanobacillus indicireducens. The sequence goes on from NZ_BMOS01000001.1 coordinate 125,397, forward strand.
TACACCGGCAAGAGGGGACGTTTCCCTGCGAATCTACAAAGAAGATGAGTTGGTGAAAATCGAAGTCTGTGATACAGGCATTGGGATCCCAGAGAAAGACTTACCACGTGTATTCGAACGGTTTTACCGTGTGGATAAAGCGCGGGCAAGGGATTCTGGTGGAACTGGTCTTGGGCTTGCCATTGTAAAACATATCGTGGAAGTGCATGAAGGGGAGATATTAATCGACAGTGAAGCGGATCAAGGTACAACGATTACAGTCTGTTTACCAGCATAAGCAACTAGCTTATGCTTTTTTTAAGTCAACCAGCGCCAGGTCGGGAATTTCGTTATTTTTTCCTTTATTAGCGTAGAGTGATAAAATGAATATAACGAGAATGTAAATTGGAGGAATCCGGATGGGAAATAAATTAGTACTTATCGATGGAAACAGTATTATTTACCGCGCATTTTTTGCTCTGCCTTTATTAAATAATGATAAAGGTGTTTACACAAATGCCGTGTATGGTTTTACGACGATGTTATTAAGAATTTTGGAAGAAGAAAAGCCAACACATATGCTAGTTGCTTTTGATGCGGGTAAGACAACCTTCCGTCATGACACGTATAAAGAATATAAAGGAGGCAGACAGAAGACCCCACCTGAATTGTCCGAGCAATTCCCAGTTCTTAAAGAGTTGCTTGAAGCTTTTCAAATTCCGCATTATGAACTGGAGCAGTATGAAGCAGATGATATTATTGGAACCTTTTCCAAATTAGGGGATAACGATGACTGGGAAGTTACCGTCATTTCGGGAGATAAAGACCTGCTGCAGCTTGTGTCTGATCACGTGACTGTTCATGTGACTAAAAAAGGAATAAGTGAGATTGATAAATACACTCCTGCCTTTCTTAAGGAGAAAATCGGTATCTCACCTGAACAAGTAATTGATTTCAAAGCTTTGATGGGTGATAGCTCCGATAATATTCCTGGGGTGCCGGGTGTTGGTGAAAAAACAGCATTAAAATTGTTGAAACAATACCCGACATTAGAAGAAGTATATGAGAACATTGATGCAATCGGTGGGAAGAAATTAAAAGAAAACCTCACAACCCATAAAGATGAAGCGTTTATGAGTAGAGAGCTCGTTACGATTCACCGGGAATCTCCTGTAAGTATTTCCATTGATGATATTCAGTTTAATGGGTTTGACAAGAACCAAGTAATTAATATCTTTAAAGAACTCGGATTCAATTCACTTCTAAACAGATTTTCCGGAGAAGGTGAAGAGGCGGAAGAATCAGTGGAAATGGCAAAGCTTGATTACGAGATTGTTTCGGAAGTGGATGAAACAATTTTTAATGGGGCCAGTGCATTAGTCGTTGAAATCATTGAAGAAAATTATCATCAGGCTCCGATTATCGGATTTGGTCTAGTCAATGAATCAGGTAATTATTTTATCCCAACAGATCTAGCCCTTGAATCAGCTGCATTCAAAACATGGGCAGAAGATCCGGCACAGAAAAAAGCGGTATTTGATGCGAAAGAAACGGTAGTTGCTCTTCTAAGAAATGATATTGAAATAAAGGGAATTACCTTTGATATGCTATTAGCATCTTATCTCTTGAACCCGGCGGAGAACAATCATGATATCCCGTCGATTGGAAGTAGGTATGGCTATACAGATGTCCTCTTTGATGAAGAAGTATACGGGAAAGGTGCCAAGATGAAGGTGCCTGAAGAGGAGATTACTGCAGAACATATTACAAGAAAAACTCTTTCCTTATTTAAATTACAGGCTCGTATGACGGAGCAATTGAAAGAAAATGAACAATATGAATTGCTTGCTGAACTGGAGATGCCGCTTGCTTTAATTCTTGGTGAGATGGAACATCAAGGCGTATTAGTTGATACAGACCGCCTTAAAGAAATGGAAGCGGATTTGAAAGCAAGATTGGATACGTTAATTCGTGAAATCCATGAGCTTGCAGGTGAAGAGTTCAATATTAATTCACCGAAACAGCTTGGCCCAATTCTGTTCGATAAATTAGGGCTCCCTGTTATTAAGAAGACGAAAACGGGATACTCGACTGCCGCAGACGTACTTGAACAGCTTCAAATGGAACATGAGATCATTCCGAAAATCTTGTTATATCGTCAACTCGGAAAGTTACAATCGACTTATATTGAAGGTTTATTAAAAGTCGTGGACAAAGATACAAGCAAGATTCATACCCGCTTCAACCAGGCGCTTACTCAAACAGGAAGACTTAGTTCGGTGGATCCTAATTTACAAAATATCCCAATACGACTGGAGGAAGGAAGAAAGATCCGGCGTGCATTCGTACCTTCAGAGAAGGACTGGATTATCTTTGCTGCGGATTACTCACAAATTGAATTAAGAGTGCTCGCTCACTTTGCAAAAGATGAGAAGCTGGTTGATGCTTTCCAGCATGACATGGATATTCATACAAGAACCGCAATGGATGTATTCCATGTCGAGGAAGATGCGGTCACAGCTAATATGCGTAGACAAGCTAAAGCGGTAAACTTTGGAATCGTCTATGGAATTAGTGATTACGGTCTTTCACAAAACCTAGGCATAACTCGGAAAGAAGCGAAACAATTTATTGAACGTTATTTCGAAAGTTTCCCAGGTGTAAAGGATTATATGGACAGTATTGTTCAATCAGCGAAACAACAAGGGTATGTAACGACAATCATGAACCGGAGAAGATATTTACCAGAGATTACGAGCCGTAATTTCAACAGAAGAAGCTTTGCGGAGCGGACCGCAATGAATACGCCGATTCAAGGAAGTGCAGCAGATATCATCAAGCAGGCGATGATCGACCTTCATCATAAATTAAAAGAAGAGAAACTTGAAGCCCGCATGCTGCTTCAAGTCCATGACGAACTGATTTTAGAAGCACCGAAGTCGGAATTGGACCGATTAATTGAAATTGTGCCAGCAACAATGGAAGAGACGATTGATATACTCGTACCACTCAAAGTGGATTATGAGTATGGGGAAAGCTGGTTTGACGCTAAATAAGGAGATAGAAGAAATGCCAGAGTTACCAGAAGTAGAAACAATAAAGCGAACTCTTGAACATTTAACCATTGGGAAGACAATTGAAGCAGTAGAAGTTCATTGGGGAAAGATTATCAAGCATCCCGATGATGTGGAGCAATTTAAACATTTGCTAGTCGGCCAAACGGTTCAACGTTTGGGTCGGAGAGGGAAGTTCCTCTTATTTTATTTGGATGACTACTGCCTCGTTTCCCATTTGCGTATGGAAGGAAAATATAGAGTCCTACCGGAAGAAGCAGAGAAGGATAAACATACGCATGTTATTTTCACATTTACAAACGGGGAAGCACTGCATTATCATGACGTGCGCAAATTTGGTACGATGCATCTCTATCCGATTGGGGATGAGATGACACACGATCCACTTCGTAAATTAGGACCGGAGCCCTTCGATTCGTCCTTTAGTTTTCCCTATTTTAAAGAGAAGCTGAACAAGACGGAACGATTGATTAAAGCAGTATTGCTTGATCAATCAGTCGTAACAGGGCTGGGTAATATTTATGTGGACGAGACATTGTTTAAAGCAGGCGTACACCCGATGAGAAGGGCGAACACATTAAAAGACAGTGAGATTGAAAAAATTAAAGATGCTGCAATCATGACCTTGACAGAAGCTGTGGAAGCGGGAGGTACAACGATCCGTTCCTACGTGAATTCTGAAGGGGAAATGGGCATGTTCCAGCAGAAGCTGTTTGTCTACGGCCAGGAAAATGAACAATGCACAGACTGCGGACAAGAAATAGTAAAAATAAAAGTGGCTGGTAGAGGAACACATTTATGTACCAAGTGCCAGCCTCTCTAAGGGGTGAAATTTTTTGAGTTTAGTCATCGGTTTAACCGGAAGTATAGCGACAGGAAAAAGTACCGTTGCCAAGATGTTTCGACAACTTGGCATCCCAGTTATCGATGCTGATATATTAGCAAGAGAAGTAGTGGAGCCAGGGGAAGACGCTTATAAAAAAGTGATTGAAACCTTTGGAGAGGATATCCTGCTCGACGATAAGACGCTTAACCGGAAACGGCTCGGTGAAATTGTGTTTACCGACGAGACGAAACGGAAACAATTAAACGGCATCGTCCACCCTGCCATTCGGAAAAGAATGCTTGAGAAAAGGGATCACTTCATCCGTGAGGGTTATCAATGTGTTGTTCTGGATATTCCATTACTGTTCGAGAGTAAGCTTCAAGAATTTGTAGATAAGATTCTCGTCGTGTATGCTGATCAAGAGATTCAATTACAGCGTTTAATGGCGAGAAATGAGTTTTCAGAAGAAGAAGCAATGCAACGCATCCAGTCGCAAATGCCAGTAAAGAAAAAAGCGAGTCTTGCTGACGCGGTAATTAATAATAATAGCACGAAGGAAGAAACATACGAACAGCTGCGGCAATTGCTAGAAAAGTGGCAAATACTTGAAACTAATTGACTTAGCAGTGCCGTAATAAAATGGAGTGCATAAGATACGAATAAGGTAACCAACTTTCTTAATATTAAAACATCTGGATTATGATGAAAATAGCACACATTCCAAGTTTAATGTGTTATACTAATTGCAGTAATACATAATAAAGTATAACTTATTGGGAGGAATGGGGTAAAGATGGGTAAAATTCGTATTGCAATTAATGGGTTTGGACGTATCGGGAGAATGGTGTTTCGCCAGGCTATGGTGGATGAACAATTTGAAGTTGTAGCAGTTAATGCAAGCTACCCGCCCGAAACGTTAGCGCATTTAATTAAATATGATAGTGTTCATGGTATTTTTGAAGGGGAAGTGAAAGCGCTTGACAAAGCGCTGCAAATTAACGGTAAAGAAGTTAAGCTTGTCAGTTCCAGGGAGCCGGATAAGTTGCCTTGGAATGAACTTGATATAGATGTTGTTATTGAAGCAACAGGGAAGTTTAAGACAAATGAAACAGCAGGATTGCATCTTCAGGCAGGTGCGAAAAAAGTTGTCATTACGGCACCTGGTAAAGAAATCGATAAAACTATCGTTATCGGTGTAAACGATGATGAATATAACGGAGATATCCACCATATTGTATCAAACGCATCATGTACAACTAACTGTTTAGCACCAGTCGTAAAAGTCCTTGATGACCGTTTCAAAATTGTTAACGGATTAATGACTACAGTCCATGCATTCACAAACGATCAGAAGAACTTGGATAATCCACATAAAGACCTTCGCCGTGCCCGTGGCTGTACACAATCCATTATTCCAACTTCTACAGGAGCAGCAAAAGCACTTGGCGAAGTATTACCACATTTGAATGGTAAATTGCATGGAATGGCTTTACGTGTTCCAACTCCAGACGTATCGCTCGTTGACCTAGTTGTTGATGTAGAAGAAAGCGTTACGGTGGAAGAAGTGAATGGTGCCTTTAAAGAAGCGGCTGCAAGGGACTATAACGGTATTATTAGCTATACGGAGGATCCACTTGTGTCAATCGACTTTACAACAACCGATTCATCAGCTATCGTTGACGGATTATCAACGATTGTAATGGAGGATAAAAAGATTAAAGTCCTTGCTTGGTATGATAATGAATGGGGCTACTCCGCACGCGTCCTTGATTTGGCGAAACTAGTTGGTGAGTCACTATTGTACAAACAAACTGCTAAAATTTCATAATCAATCAAATCGCTATAAAGATGCATTTTCCGTTCCGGGGGCAGCCGAACGAAGATGCATCTTTTTATTGTATAAAAAACTATATTACAGACCGTTGCGTGGAAAAATAAAAATGCTGTGATAACTTAGGTATTCAGGACTAGCCATGTCCGGATTCTAATCGAATAGAAGATTTTGCGGAAACATGTTAAAATAAAGGATATATTATTTTTTACATTTAGAAGTGTAGGCTTCTATCCTAATAAATGAAACTTGTTTGAAGGTAGAGAGGTGAGCGAAGTTGCGTTGTTCAAACTGTAATTATAAAAATACAAAAGTAACCGATTCCCGTCCGATAGAAGACGGAAGAGCGATTCGGCGCCGAAGAGAATGTGAACGATGTGGTCAGCGTTTCACAACATTTGAACGGATGGAGGAAGTTCCATTAATCGTCGTTAAAAAAGACGGTATGCGTCAAGAATTTTCTCGGGATAAGCTGACCCGCGGATTAATCCGTGCCTGTGAGAAACGACCAGTTCCGGTTGAAACGATGGAAGAGATTGCTCTTGAGGTTGAAAAAGGACTGAGGAATCTTGGTTCATCAGAAGTGGACTCGGAATTAATCGGGGAAATGGTGATGGAAAGACTCTCTAAGGTTGATGAAGTGGCCTATGTTCGCTTTGCCTCTGTCTATCGTCAATTCAAAGATGTTACTGTTTTTCTAGATGAATTGAAAGAATTGATTAATGCGGAAGAACAAGATGAAGCGGAAAAGGAAGAATAAAAAGGGTGAATATCCAGTGAAAAGCATAGGACAGCTATTACCTGTTGATGGGTATTTTGTTCGAATGGATAAAGCATTACCAGTTGATTATCTGCAATCTTTAACACATTTGTACCAACCGCTTATTGGTACAGAGGCACTTATGCTTTATTTAACCCTTACGAATGAAGTATCCTTGCAGGAAGAAGGAATACCGCAAACACATCATACGTTAATGAATTACATGATGCTGCCACTAGATAGAATTTATGATGCCCGTTTAAAGCTGGAAGCTATCGGCTTATTACGTACGTTTAAACAAGAAATGGACGAGTTTACAATTTACACGTATAACTTGCAATGTCCGTTTGATTCAAAAAGTTTCTTTGAAGAAGCAATGTGTTCATCCCTGCTTTATCATCACCTTGGTGAGCAGAAATTCAACCAGCTAAAAGATCTTTTCGCAAAAGACAGTGTACCGGAAGCTGGCGAGAATATTACTGCAGATTTCCAGGAAGTATTCCAGACTACCCCTAAAGAAGGAATGGTTCAAGTGACTGTTCATGAAGATGAAGCAGTAGCCGTTGAGGAAGACGGGACAGTAGACTTCCAGTGGCTGGAACAGATGCTGAAGCAACGGATGATCCCTGTTTATCGTGTTCTGACGAAAGAAAACCGTAAGTTGATTGCTCATATGCTCATTCTCTATGAATTGGAAAGCTTTGAGATCGATAAAGCCGTTAATTGGTCATTAAATGAGGAGAATTATCTCGACAGGGAAGAATTTAAACAGGCTTGCCATGACATTTATCGAGCAAAAAGCAATAGTCAGCCAATCCGTCTTGTGGAAAAGAAAGAACTTAATAAGCAAGTAATCAAAGCGGAAGAACCGGAAAAGCCACTTACAAGAGAAGATTTATTAATTCGTGAGTTAGAAACAATTACGCCGAAACAATTACTGGAAGATTTATCAAGTGGAAGTTCCGCTTCGGCTCAAGATCTGAAGCTGATCAGCGATGTGATGACGAATCAAGGGCTTCCGCCAGCTGTTATGAATGTTCTCATCCATTATGTGCTATTGCAGACAAACATGAAATTGTCCAGAGCTTATCTCGAGAAGATTGCAAGTCACTGGTCTCGGGCGAAATTACAGACAGCAAGAGAAGCTATGGAATTTGCGAAGAAGGAAAAGGCCAGTTATGAAGAAGCGAAGGCAAAGCGGGCGCGGAATCATCAAGGTAATTACGGGCGTGCGTCAAATAATGATATTGTTCCAGATTGGTATAAGTCAGGGAAACATAAAGAGAAAAAAGAAGAGAAAGAATCCCCTGCAATGAACAAGGAGCAATGGAAGGTCGCAAAGTTGCTGCAACAATATTCAGAAGGAAATTAAACCAGTCTTTAAAAGGGTGATTTTAGTGAAACCAATACAATCGAACTTAAAAGCGTGGATGAACAAAAGCGAAAGTTTTAAAGAAAATTATCAAAAAATGAAACAAGAGTTGCTTCAAGATTCAGAAATCAAAGAATTCCTCGCTATTCACCCGGAGTTGGGTCAAGAAGAGATTGATAAAAACCTGATTAAACTATATGAGTTCAAATCCCAATCAAAGCAATGCGATCAATGTGCTTCCTTTGGTGAATGTAAAAACATGATTCAAGGGTACTCGCCGATTCTGCAAGTGACAGGGGATGAAATTCATATCCGTTATGAGAAATGCCATAGCAGATTACTCGCTGAAAAGGAACAGGAGCAGAATAAATTAATTCAAAGTCTATACATGCCAAAAGAGATTTTGCAAGCGAGATTTTCCGATATTGATAATGATTCTTCCAGGACGCAAGTGCTCCTAAAGATATTCGACTTCCTTGAACAAGCAAAACATGAGATTCCGAAGAAGGGAATATACTTACATGGAATTTTCGGTGTAGGGAAAACCTTTCTGCTAGGAGCTCTTGCGAATGAATTGAAAAAATACAATATATCATCAACGATTATTTATATGCCGGAATTCGTAAGAGAAATGAAAGCATCATTGAAAGATGATTCCGTCAACGAGAAGATGGATCTATTTAAAAAGACGGATATCCTCATGCTGGATGATATAGGTGCTGAAATGCATTCCGCATGGTTTCGGGATGAAATTTTAAGTTCCATTCTGCAATACCGGATGATGGAAGGACTTCCTGTCTTTTTCACATCCAATTACAATTTGGAACAGCTGCAAACACATCTTGCAACAACGCGAACAGGTGTTGAAACACTAAAGGCCGCAAGAATCATTGAACGTATCCAACAAGTAAGTGACATCATGCATGTTCAGGGCTATAACCGCAGAAAATAAAAACCTCCCTTCTAGTAGAAACCGGACTCAATACTAGAAGGGAGTTTTTTGCATTTAATTATCAATTTTCCTACTTATACACCCCCTAAAATCAAACTAGCCGAGCCAATTGCTTTCATACAGCGTAAGTGTCTTTGCACGTTCCTTTAATTTAGAACTCTAATCGCCGTTCAGTTGCCCGGTGGACGGATGCTTTCCGCGGGCACAGCCGAAGCCTCCTCGGGCTACCGCCCTGCGGGGTCTCCGGACTCGTGCTATTCCCGCAGGAGTCACCGTCCACCGGGCAACTGAACTGGTAAAGAGGGTTATTATTAATGGAAACCCTCCCACTGCGATAAGTATTCCATTCCTAAAATGAAAAATAGAGTTCCAAATTAGGTTTACCCTCGGAGCAGTCCAGACACCTCGAGACTCCTGCAGGAGGATAGGCTTGGTGAGACCCCACAGGGCACCAGCCCGAGGAGGCTCACCAGCCGCCTGCGGAAAGCGAGAGGTGTCTGGACTGCGGACCTTCAGAAGAGAGTTACAGACACTTACGCTGTATGTAAGGGATTGGAGCTTTTTAAATTACATTAAGATATGTCGAATTGATTGGGCCTGTAAAAGTCGAGTAATTAGTTTCAATAGTTTTATCATTTTTTTCACAACCAGTCCATATAATATAGCAGTTTGGTTGTAAATGAGGGTGATGTGAAAAAAATGGATATTTTCTTTGAGTCGGACAAGGAGGTCATATGTTTTTGCGAACGATTATTTCAGCAAAACAAACAGATCGCCGTATATTGGCAAGTCAATGCAAAGCGGGGAAATCAGCTTACGATCAACGAGGAACCATTAAATGAAATCATCTACCAGTCGATCGCAGTATCTTTAGTTGATGTCTATGTCAAGCATCGTTTAAGAAGTATTATCAATGAAATCATTCAAGATACTTATTATTTTTCTGATGGACATGAAATCGAACAAATTTATGAGCTTGCGGAATGGATTGTAACTGGAGAGGATAAGGATTGTAAAATGCTTCGTAAAAATAAGCATCCCATCCAATTATTACGTGCAATTTTCCTTATGCATATCCGCAATGCGCAAGATGTACATTTCGATTGGATTGTTCAGACGGGGATGAAGGCGTTTAAGCAAGATCTCATCCATTATGTTGGACTGGCCATTGATGAATTCAAGCGCGAAGAAGAGCATCAATCATTTATTAATACGTTAAGGGAATACATCATTAAGAAAGAACCTGCTGTTCCACTTATCCACGTTGTTGGAGGAAATACATTTAGTTATTATCACTTTACCGGTAAACCTTATTCTAAAGTAGAGCTGCGTTCTATTATGAAAAAAGTTCCCCTTTATTTGTTCGGATTACCTGAGGATGAATGGAATCTTACACCATTGATTGCGCTTGCCCCGCAGAAAATTAAATTGTATGTGGACGACTCTTCCAGTCCGCGGACACAAACGGTACTGAATATATTTCAAGAAAGGGTTGATATTCAATCATTTAAGGATTTTCCGTATACCTATTTCACCTTTGGAAATAAATAGCGTATATAAAAAATTATTCAGAGGCTTGATTTTCCAATAAACGGGCGTTATAATACAATTAATCATATAAATTCAGCAATGAAGAGGACATGATTATTTGTATCCCTGTATAGATAAGAGAAGAAAGCCTTGGCTGAAAGCTTTCCGTATGCAGTCAAATAATTACCACCTCCGAGCACTGCCGTGGAACAACAGTAAATGGCAGCGTCTAATCTGCGTTAAAGATCTGAAGCGATTTTTATGAATCGGAAACTGGGTGGAACCACGTTATAGAGATATACCGTCCCTTTGCATGAATGCAGAGAGACGGTTTTTTTATTGTATTTTAATAAATTGGATATAGGAGATGACTTGTGATGGCAGAAGAAATTACTTTAGTCTTCCCAGATGGGAATAAAAAGGACTTCCCTAAAGGTACGACAGGGGAAGAAGTTGCGGCATCGATTTCACCAGGATTAAGAAAGCAGGCATTAGCGATTAAGCTTAATGGTGAACCATGGGATTTACGGCGCCCGATTGAAAATGGGGGAGAGATTCAAATCTTAACATACCGGGATGATGAGGGTATCGATATCTTGCGTCATTCAACAGCACACTTACTTGCTCAAGCTATCAAGCGTCTCTATGGTGACGTGAAATTCGGAGTTGGTCCAGTCATCGAAGAAGGATTTTATTATGACATCGATATGGAACATGCCTTAACTCCAGAGGACTTGCCGAAAATCGAAAAAGAAATGCAACGTATTGTGGATGAGAACTTGGAAGTTAAGCGTATCGAGGTTTCAAGAGAAGAAGCGAAAAAACGTTTTGCGGAAATAGGCGATAATCTAAAACTTGAATTGATCGATGATATCCCTGAAGGGGAGCAGGTGACGATATATGAGCAAGGTGAATTTTTCGACCTATGCCGCGGTGTTCATGTACCAAGCACGAGTAAGATTAAAGTGTTTAAGCTGCTCAGTATTTCCGGTGCGTACTGGAGAGGTGACAGTCAGAATCAACAGCTTCAACGAATTTATGGAACTGCTTTTGAAAAGAAATCTCAGCTTGAAGAGTATCTGAAAATCTTAGAAGAAAGAAAAGAAAGAGATCACCGTAAGCTCGGTAAAGAACTTGATTTATTCACTGTTTCTCAAAAAGTCGGTCAAGGACTGCCTTTATGGTTGCCAAAAGGTGCGACAATCCGGAGAATTATCGAGCGTTATATCGTTGACCTCGAGGAAAAACTAGGCTATGACCACGTATATACACCTGTTCTTGGCAGTAAGGAACTTTATGAAACAAGTGGCCATTGGGATCACTATCAAGAAGACATGTTTCCATCGATGGATATGGATAACGAAACATTAGTGCTCCGGCCGATGAACTGTCCGCATCATATGATGGTCTTTAAAAATCAATTATGGAGTTACCGTCAGTTGCCAGTGCGGATTGCTGAACTTGGCTTAATGCACCGTTATGAGATGAGCGGGGCGTTAGCAGGTTTACAACGGGTTCGGGGTATGACGCTAAATGATGCTCATATATTTGCTCGCCCTGATCAACTGAAAGAAGAGTTCAAACGGGTTGTTGAATTAATCCAACATGTTTATAAAGATTTTGGTATTGAAGATTACAGCTTTAGATTGTCTTACCGTGATCCGGAAGATAAGGAAAAATATATTGATGATGACGCAATGTGGGAAATGACACAACGTCAATTAAAAGAAACGATGGAAGAGCTGGAGCTTGATTATGTGGAAGCAGAAGGGGAAGCGGCTTTCTACGGACCGAAGCTTGATATTCAAGTAAAAACGGCACTCGGTAAAGAAGAGACACTTTCGACCGTACAGCTTGACGTATTGCTGCCAGAGCGCTTTGATTTAACTTATATCGGGGAAGACGGAAAAGAACACCGACCGGTTGTTATTCACCGCGGTGTCGTTTCTACAATGGAACGCTTTGTTGCATTCTTAATTGAAGAATACAAAGGTGCATTCCCAACATGGCTAGCTCCTGTACAAGTGAAAGTAATCCCGGTATCTCCACAAGTACATTTTGATTACGCAAAACAAGTTGCTGAATCATTAACGCGAGAAGGGATCCGGGTCGAGTTGGATGAGCGTGATGAGAAAATTGGCTACAAAATCCGTCAAGCCCAAACCGAAAAAGTCCCATTCTCTCTCGTACTTGGAGACAAGGAAGTTGAAGAAAACACTGTTACCTACCGCCGCTACGGAGAAAAAGCAACAACAACTCTCTCGGGGGCTGCATTTAAAGATCTGCTAAGAGAAGAAATTGCTAATAAATCGGATCACGAATAAGATATAATTTGTTGTAATAAACCTAGGTATAACCTCAATGTATGGATTTTTCATCATAGTTTGGGGTTATACCTTCGTTTTATTTTCGGTTAAATGGTAACCCTGTCCTTAGATTGTAATAAATTATTCTCCCTTTTACCTAGCATGAATTTAAAAGATTTAGTATGATGGAATGAGCGAATGTTATTGGGGGATTAATTGGTATGACAGGATCGTTTAGTTTCGTATTAGATTATATCTTAGACAATTATGGCACGGACAATATTTTTTGGACGATGTATTTCATTAACCTTATACTTTCAGCAATCGCCTATAAGCTTGGTTTTGCAAGAAAGTTATCGGTGGGAAAAAATATATTCGTCTACTTCATGCTCGTTCTCGGTAATTATATTACGACTATATTCAGCATCATGAAGCTGCCGATGACAGAAAGCCTTGTTGTCATCTGTATTGTACTTATAATTTATCGTACAAGACTTCATATGCAAAGAAAAGCAAAAAACGCCTCATAAGGGCGTTTTTTTAAATATATTCATCTTCTTCCTTATTCTCTTCATAAAGCCGGAATTTACCTGTTGCATGTCTTGCTTTTGTTTTTATTTCAATCCGCTCATAACATTCGTCACATAGGTACATATACGTCCGGCGGTTTCTTAAACGTTTCGCTTTAAATGAGTCGTCAGGAAGTTCATTAATTTCATCGCATATTGTACATTTAACTTGCATCCTTTCACCTCATATATCCTGATGATGAAACAAGTATACCATAATAGGTAAATGCTAGGAAAATCTTTTTTACCAAAATCTTTTTTATCGAATAAAGGTTTTATTCTTTTTTATGGGGGAATATAAAGATAACTTCACGTTTGGAAAGGAAGGTAAAGTTGATGAAGAAGCGTAATATTATTACAGCTGTGGGTGCAGGTGTTATCGGAGCAGGCGCAGCAAGCTACTTTCTGCTGAATGACTCACAAAAATCAAAGATAAAAGAATCGGTAAATAATCTTCTTAATAACCAGATGAATCCAAGTGAATCGACGTTTGAAAAAGCTGGTCATCCAGACCAGATGGATATGAGGGATAACGCTGATTTGGAAAATGCTAAAATGGTATCGGAAGGGTCGCAATTTGGAGTTCAGTACTACAACGAAAAAAACGAAAAACAAGAAAATACACAACTTCAATAAACAAGTATACGGAGGCGTCCTTGAAAACAAGAACGCCTCCACTTTTCGTTATTCTTTTCTATTATGTGACTGTTCGTTTTCTATTTCTTCCAATTCATTTTTATCTTCTTCATCAAGCATTTCTTTATTATCACCTTGCTCTTGTGGCAGGTCATCCATTACAGGGAATTCAGGTATTGCCCTCCCGACAATTGCAGAAAGTTCATCGACAATACCTTGGATAGGATAGCCGGCTTGGATTTGCTCGCCCATCCCGCGCACTCTAGCCATCAAGTCGGCATCCGCGACTACTACTGCCGTTTTCCCCCAAGGGTCGTGATACAAGGCTTCAGAAACGGAGTATTTGATCGTCCCGACTCGTGAACGATCCATGTCTTCCTCGACATCAATAGCAACGACTGTGTAAGGACCGGCAACTAAGGCAGATGCTTCGTTAACTCCTGGTACATTGTTTGCAACGTTTGACAGATGCTCAGCTATTTCCGTATTCGTCAGCTGCACATCATCCGTATCATTCCTATTCTCCACTTGCATGAACCGGTTATTTGGCTGCGTTTCCTCTTGTGCTGCATTGTCTTTACCTTGACAACCGTAAAGGGCAGCAAGACATAAAATAAGAAAGCCCCATTTACGAATATTCATTATTCATACCTCCTCATAAAGCTTTGTTTATTTTTAGCAGAATAAATTAAAATATTCGTAGGACTTCCTGTCATATGAAAATAATTATCCAAAAGATTGCTATTTAAAATGAACCGCTGACACCGTTCGCTTTCATTCAGCGTAAGTTTTTGCACATTCACTAATTTTGGCGTTCTCATCGCCGTTCAGTTGCCCGGCGGACGGATGCTTTCCACGGGCACAGCCGAAGCCTCGACGCACAGGACGTGCTAATGCAGACGTTGCCACAGGACGTGGCGTTCTTAGTCTGTCTCGGAAGAAAACCGCTTCCTGCGGGGTCTTCGGACTCGTGCTTTTACCGTAGGAGTCACCGTCCGCCGGGCAACTGAACTAGTAAGAATGATTATTTTGAATGGAAATTATTCCGTCACGATGAAGATTATATTTCTGAAATATTTATATAGTGTTCCAAATTAGGCCCTCCCTCGGAGCAGTCCAGACACCTCGAGACTCCTGCGGGAGGATAGGCCTGGCGAGACCCCACAGCGCGTTAGCGCGAGGAGGCTTGCCGGCCGCCCGCGGAAAGCGAGAGATGTCTGGACTGCGGACCCCGAGACGATAGCTGCACTTACGCTGATTGAAAGTAGTTAGGCTGCGGGATTTTGGTTAGTTGATGATGATTTCGGTAACTCCTTTAATCGGGTCGTCTTTATTCGTGCCATCACTGAAATAAATATGTACAGGACCGTCTTCTTTTAGTGGTTTGCCCTCAAAAGAAAACAAAAAGTAACTATTTGCAAGTTCTTCCAAGTCGAGTGTTATCTCATTGCCGTCTGCTTGTACGATTGTAGCACTGGTTGCTTCCTCGTTCGCTCCTGCATTTTCAAAAAATGGTTTAAAAGGTATAACGTAAGTCGACTTTAAAATTTCATCCGCATCTTTACGGGGAATGGGTTTATTATCATTTGTTGCTTGAACTACTTCCCGGTTAAACCGCTCCTCTGAACTGAAAGTATGCTCCTGTTCTTCGCGCGGATCAAGCCTATCAGAAAATGCTTCATCAAATTTAATTCTTCTGTCATCAAAAATCCAGACACTTGGATCAAGTGTAATTGGAAACTTTACATTCCCCTTTATTGGAATAATCATTTCTTGTGCCCCCATCTTTTATTAATTCCCTATGAATCTCTTTATTCATATCAGGCAATCGATACGTTATAATTCTATCAAATTGATTCAATATTTTCACCTAATCGAGATATTTACAAGAGAAGAGCAATTCTTTTCCGGGATATCCTTCGATTTTGTTTGCATTTTTTTTTAGCAACCGCTAATATATAAGAAAGAGTCTTTATTACTGGAGGGGATTATAATGGTTCCTGAGGTGACAGTTAATCATCGTGAAAAAGCCTACGCCCTTCTGAAGGCTGACGCTGACAAAATTTTACGATTAATAGAAGTTCAAATAGAAAATTTAACGATGCCACAGTGCCCGGTCTACGAAGAGGTGTTGGATACACAAATGTTCGGTCTCTCTAAAGAGATTGATTTTGCTGTTCGTTTGAACTTAATCAGCGAGAATGAAGGTAAAGCACTTCTGGAAAATTTGGAGAAGAAGCTTAATATTTTGCATGAAGCCTCACAAAATACGTTGTGAACGTTTTGTGTATGTTGATTTTGCAGCAAAACTTTGCCTGAAAGAACTCGGCAAGGTTTTTTTGTTTAGGTAAGTTAAAATAAAATTGTTGTGGATAAAAACTAGAATTGCTAGTGACAGCCACGTCCGGCTCCAGCGCCCAGCGACTAGCAAACTTCACACTCCTTCAATCGATAAGTCAACATCAACTCACTGCGTTCGTTGTGTTTCCTTTATCTCATTCCGGAGTGCTCCAGTTTGTACGTCGCTAAACGGGCGCTTGCGCCTTTGTTCATTTAGGATAAGTTAAAATAAAACTGTGGGTGAAAGAAAAACTTTTTATAAATAGTATGTACTATTTATTTAATTGTGTTATACTTTATAAAAAGTTTCTCGATATCCTTCCGCTAAAATCTATCAATCTGAGGAGAAGAAGGATGTTAAAAAAATTAAAATACTATGATTACACCTTAATCATTACACCATTGTTCTTAACAGCATTCGGCCTAGTGATGATCTATAGCGCCAGTATGGTGACCGCGGTAGTGGATGGGCTGGAGAGTACATATTATTTAAAACGGCAAGCAGTCTGGTTCGGTTTCGGCTTCTTTGGATTTCTGGTTACTTGTATATTTCCTTATAAGTATTATCAGAAATTGATGAAGTTTATTGTTATAGGTGTTCTCATCATGCTAGTTAGTGTTATTTTATTTGGAACGAATGTAAATAACGCTCAATCGTGGATTAAGATTGGACCAATGAGTTTACAACCTGCCGAGTTTGCCAAGATTGCACTGATTATGTACCTTGCTTCCGTATACTCCAAGAAGCAAGCTTATATTGATAAATTTACGACCGGTGTACTCCCTCCGTTAATTTTAACCGGTGTATTCATCGGTTTAATTATTATCCAACCGGATATCGGTACATCTTCCATTATCTTTTTGATCGCCTGTTCTATAATCATTAGTTCAGGTATCCGCTGGAAGCATTTAAGTATTTTAATAGCTTTCGGAATGGGACTTTTACTCCTTGTTGCACCGTCTATGGTGACAGACGAGAGGATTTCCCGCTTTACCGGGGCATACAAGCCATTTGAAACACCAGATTCAGATGGATACCAATTAATCCAATCTTATGTAGCGATTGGAGTTGGTGGGCTTACTGGAGAGGGACTTGGACAAAGTGTACAGAAATTGGGTTATTTAACACAGGCGCATACTGATTTTATCATGGCTATCGTCGCTGAAGAACTTGGATTCGTTGGTGTAGTTATCGTAATAGGCTTACTTGCTGTCATTGTACTTAGGGGCTTCTTTATTTCAAGGAAATGTACAGACAGCTTTGGTGCACTGCTTGCCATTGGTATTTCTTCGATGGTCGGAATCCAGGCTTTCGTTAACCTAGGTGCTATTAGCGGGCTGATGCCGATTACTGGAGTTACCTTACCATTTATTAGTTATGGCGGTACTTCATTGTTAGTATTGCTTATCTCCATGGGTGTTCTAAACAACATTGCAATGAATGTGAGAAGAAAGGAACATGAGACAGAGAATCAACAAGATAATGCAGATAGAAAAATAAAACAACTAAACAGAGGTGGGAAACATGGTAAATTTAAAGCATATTAAGAAAGTCTTAGTAGCAAACCGAGGGGAAATAGCAATCAGAGTATTCCGGGCGTGTAATGAGCTCGGAATCCGAACGGTAGCTGTTTATTCAAAAGAAGACCTAGGTTCGCTTCACCGTTTTAAAGCAGATGAAGCATACTTAATCGGGGAAGATATGAAGCCAATCGATGCATATCTTGATATTGAAGGCATTATCGAACTTGCCAAAGAAAAAAATATCGATGCGATTCATCCGGGTTACGGTTTTTTATCCGAAAACATTGAATTCGCTAAACGTTGTGAAGAGGAAGGTATTATCTTCATTGGTCCGAAAAGCAAGCATTTAGATATGTTTGGGGATAAGGTGAAAGCTCGCGAACAGGCAGTGAACGCAGATATCCCTGTCATACCTGGAAGCGGAGCTGTACATAGTATAGAAGAAGTTCTTACCTTTGGTGAAAAATATGGTTACCCAATCATCATTAAAGCAACTCTTGGTGGTGGCGGTCGGGGAATGCGGGTCGTAAATAGCCCAGAAGAAGTTTCCGAGGCGTATGATCGCACGAAATCTGAAGCGAAGACGGCATTTGGTGATGATGAGATTTATGTAGAAAAATTGTTAACGAATCCAAAACATATTGAAGTTCAGATTCTAGGAGATAGCCATGGTGATATCGTCCATCTTTATGAACGGGATTGTTCGATTCAGCGTAGACACCAAAAATTGATAGAAGTTGCTCCAAGTCTTACTTTATCAGATGAACTGCGCGAGGAAATTTGCGAGGCGGCAGTGAACCTAATGCGTAATGTAGATTACCTCAATGCCGGAACAGTCGAGTTCCTTGTTTCAGAAGGCGAGTTCTATTTCATTGAAGTAAATCCGCGTGTCCAAGTGGAACATACAATTACAGAGATGATTACTGGGATTGATATTGTGCAGACGCAAATCTTAATCGCGGATGGTTACGGCTTACATGGAGGAGAAATTCAAGTTCCAAAACAAGAAGATATTATTACGGATGGATATGCGATCCAGTCAAGAGTCACAACAGAAGATCCGTTAAATAACTTTATGCCTGATACTGGAAAGATTCTTGCTTACCGGACAGGGGGCGGGTTTGGCGTAAGACTTGATGCAGGAAATGGTTTCTCAGGGGCAATCATCAGCCCGCATTATGATTCTCTGCTAGTTAAGGTGTCGACATGGGCGAAATCATATGAACAAGCCATTATGAAGATGGTACGTAACCTTAAAGAATTCCGAATTCGCGGAATAAAAACGAATGTGCAGTTTTTGGAAAAAGTAATGCACCACAAACAATTTATCACGGGGGACTATGATACAACCTTTGTTGATAAAACACCGGGACTATTTGAATTCAGAAAATCAAGAGACCGTGCAACAAGAATGCTTAATTATATTGGGGATATCACAATCAATGGAGTGGACGGTGCAGCAAAAGTAGAAAAGCCGGAATTTTCTAAGCTGCTGATCCCTCAAGTCGATCATCACGCCCCATTCCCTGACGGCACAAAGCAAATATTAGATGAAAAAGGCCCTGAAGCGTTAGCGGACTGGGTGAAAGATCAGAAAGAAGTTCTCTTAACAGACACGACTTTCCGTGATGCCCACCAGTCATTACTAGCAACTCGGATTCGCACGAAGGATCTCGTACAAGTTGCTGAACCAACAGCGAAAATTCAACCGAACTTATTTTCTGTTGAAATGTGGGGAGGAGCAACTTTTGACGTTGCCTATCGCTTCTTAAAAGAAGATCCTTGGGTACGCCTTGAGCAATTACGGGAACAAATGCCGAATGTTCTATTCCAGATGTTGCTGCGTGCAAGTAATGCAGTTGGTTATAAGAACTACCCGGATAATTTAATCCATGCATTTGTTGAGAAGAGTGCAGAAAAAGGTATTGATGTATTCCGTATTTTTGACAGTTTAAACTGGTTTGAAGGGATGAAGCTCGCTATCGAATCAGTTCGAAACAATAATAAGATTGCAGAGGCTGCAATGTGCTACACCGGTAATATGCTAGATAAAGGTCGATCAAAGTACGATTTGGATTACTATGTGAGCTTGGCAAAACAGTTGGAAGATGCCGGTGCTCATATTTTAGCAATTAAAGATATGGCCGGACTATTGAAGCCTGAAGCAGCATATCAGTTAATTTCAACATTGAAAGAAAAGACAGATTTACCAATCCACTTACATACACACGATACAAGTGGAAATGGAATATATATGTATGCACGAGCAGTAGATGCCGGTGTAGATATTGTTGACGTTGCGAATGGTCCGCTCGCAGGGATGACTTCGCAACCAAGTGGACAGACGCTTTATCATGCACTAGAAGGACATGTTCGTCAGCCTGAAATGAATATCGATGCAGTGGAAGAACTCTCGCATTATTGGGAAGGGATTCGGGAATATTACAGTGATTTTGAAAGCGGGATGAAGTCACCTCACACTGAAATCTATAACCATGAGATGCCTGGCGGGCAATATAGTAATTTACAGCAGCAGGCTAAAGCGGTTGGTCTTGGGGACCGCTGGAATGAAGTTAAGAAAACATTCCGTCTCGTTAACGATATGTTTGGTGATATCGTGAAAGTAACACCATCTTCTAAAATAGTTGGTGATATGGCACTATTCATGGTACAGAATGATCTCTCGGAACAAGATGTGTATGAAAAAGGGCACCAGATTGACTTCCCGGAATCTGTCATTGAGTTTGCAGCCGGATATATCGGCCAGCCTTATCAAGGTTTCCCAGAAAAATTACAGAAAGTCATTTTAAAGGATAAGGAACCGATTTCTGTCCGTCCTGGTGAATTGCTTGAGCCAGTTGACTTTGAAGCTTTAAAAGAAGAATTGGAGAAAAAGCTAGAGCAATCCGTTACTGATCAAGACGTGATTGCATATGCACTTTATCCGAAAGTATTTCTTGACTATAAAGATTTCACGGATACTTATGGCGATATGTCTGTTCTCGATACACCGACATTTTTCTATGGTATGAAGCTTGGTGAAGTGATTGATGTGACAATTGAAGAAGGGAAAACATTGATTATTAATCTTGTTTCCATTTCTGAACCGAAACCCGACGGTACCCGTGTGATCTATTTTGAACTAAATGGTCAGACCCGTGAAATTCAAATTAAAGATAAAAGTATTCGTTCATCCGTTGCCTTTAGACCAAAAGTGGAGAAAGGGAATGAGAAGCATATTGGTGCAACGATGCCTGGTACAGTTTTAAGTGTAAACTGTAAGAAGGGCGATCAGGTGAAGAAAGGCGACCATCTCCTTACAACAGAAGCAATGAAGATGGAAACAAGTATTCAAGCGCCGTTTGGTGGAACCATTAAAGATGTCTATGTAAAAGACGGCTCTGTCATTGAAGTTGACGATATTTTAATCGAATTTGAATAAAACAAAAAAACATCGCTCCAATTCAGGAGCGATGTTTTTGTTTTAAGAAATAACTGTATTTGTGTGGTTAGGCTGTTCGTGCATTTCTCTTGCTGCACTCCGGTTTGATAACAGAAGATAGTAACTTAGCATTCCGAAATAACAAGAAATGAATAGAGCGTGTGCAAGTGTTGCGTATAGGCTAAGCATCGTAAAGACACTTAACGCACCAGACAGAGCTTGTAATACAATAAGCGAAAGTGCTATCGCCCAACCGCCTACCATGACTTTAGAGTGTTTATATTCTTTAATAATTTTAACGAACAACACAATCATCCAAAGGAACAAAATGATTGCGCTCAAACGATGTCCCATTTGTACCCATTGCTGGAAGTTATAACTCGCAAAACCGCCAGGATTATTATTGTAGCAGAAGGGGACATCTGGACAAACGAGACTGGACTCGGTATGGCGGACAAGCGCCCCTGTATAGACGACAGCGAGTGTATAAATCGTAAGCGCAATAAATTCGATTCGATGCTTTTTCTTAATGATGAGCGATTCTGTATCCCACTTCTTGTCGGTTTCAAAAATAAGTAGCATAAGCAGGAATACAGTAGCAAACGAAATGAGTGAAATTCCGAAGTGTAATGCAAGCACAAAGTCTGATTGTCCCCATACAACAGCAGCTGCACCGATTAGTGCTTGTAAAAATAGAAAGACAACTGAACTGATGGAAAGGAATTTAACTTCACGGATATGACCGATTTTTCTCCATGCTAGAATTGCTAATAATACAACGATAATTCCCATCGAACCGGATACTAAGCGGTGACTGAGTTCGATAATCATCTCGAAGTTGAATTCAGATGGTATTAATTGTCCTTCACAAAGTGGCCAGCTATCTCCACAGCCATCTGCTGAACCGGTCTTTGTAACTAGTGCACCACCTAAAAGTACAAAGATCATCCCGATTGTCGCAACAACGGATAACCATTTTAAAAGTTTCATGATATTTTAAGCCTCACTTCTTCTTAGTATATGTATACACTTTATAACGTTTATAATAATATTTTACGGGAACAATATCAAAGAAATATACCCTTAGTTGAAATTCGTCATTAATTTGTAACAGTATTCAACATAAAAGTAGTATTTACCATTCAAATAGTAAAAAATACTTGCAATGTGGGGCGTAGTTTGCTAGAAATAGTATGAGGGCCGAGTGGGTTATACTTCCGGATGAGAGAAATTCTAAAATAATGATTTGATTTAATTATCCAAAGTCATCCAGTCAATAATTATTTTATTTAAATAGTAATTATTGGTTAGATAGAATTTTATTTGATTCCATGATACAATAAAAGTAATTATCGGCTATATTTGTCATGTGTAAAACTAGCTATGGTAATGAAAATCTTGGCTTTTTCGAAAAAAGGGGGGAAATGAGAATGAACAAGGTGGAAACGCCGTATACAGATGTAGTAAGTGACACCGCAATTCCTGCCAAAAGAAATATGAGAAGTACGGTGCAAGCTGTTAAAGCTCTTATCAAAATCGGAATTGTCAATTCAAATTTAATAACTGTTATTGCTGGTTTTTGGTTGGCTATATACATACATGGTCTGACGTTCAGTGAACATATCGGTACGCTGATTATGACCTTAATCGGTAGTGGTTTAGTAATCGCCGGTGGGGCTATCCTAAATAACTGGTATGATGTTGATATAGATCCGAAAATGACCCGGACAAAGACAAGGCCAACTGTAACAGGGCTATTTTCGCTTAGAGCAGTCCTGATATCTGGAATCGTCACAACGATTATTGGGTTAGGGATTCTTTTTCTGTTTACAAATGCTTATGCCGCATTATTTGCCTTTATCGGTTGGTTTGTTTACATTGTGTTATATACGATGTGGACGAAACGGAAGTATACATTAAATACGATAGTGGGCTGTATTTCAGGAGCAATGCCGCCACTGATTGGGTGGTTTGCAATTACTCCAGAGCTACATATTTTTCCGGTTGGACTATTTTTAATCATGTTTATATGGCAGACACCGCATTTCCTTGCTCTTGCTATGAAGAAGATGGACGAATATAAAGAGGCTGGTGTTCCAATGCTTCCAGTCGTCTATGGATTTAGCATAACGAAGCGGCAAATTATTGTATACATTGCGTGTCTATTACCGTTGCCATTATTGCTTACATCACTCGGTACGACATTTGTCGTTATCGCTACCGCACTAAATATTGGATGGTTAATTCTAGCTCTTACAGGATTATTTGTTAAAGACGATTTGAAATGGGCAAACAGAATATTTGTTTTTTCTTTGAATTATCTCGTCATCCTGTTCCCGCTCATGGTTATTGTAACGCTCCCAATATTTAATTAACTATTGTCCTTAAATATAAAATTAATATATAAGGAAACAACAACAAGAAGAAAGAGAGGTATGAACACATGAAAAGATGGATGGGAAAATTTAAAGCACTCATGCTTTTTACTTTCTTAGCAATCCTATTAGCAGGGTGTGGAAAAGAGAATTTAACTTCCCTTAATCCTAAGGGCTATGGGGCAGATATAACATTAGATCTAATTCTTTATATTACATTCATCATGATTGGTGTTTTTGTAGTTGTAATGGTGATCTATACGATTGTATTGATCCGTTACCGTGAAAAGAAGGGTCAAGAGAATGAAATTCCAGTACAGGTGGAAGGGAATACGAAGTTAGAGATTGTGTGGACTGTAATTCCAATCATTCTTGTTATTATTATTTTGGTCCCTACAATTTACTTCACCTTTGATCTCGCGGATACGTCAGAGGCAAGTTCATCGATTAATATTGATGTAACAGGTAACCAGTATTGGTGGCATTTTGAGTATCAAGATGAAGAAGTCGCGACAAGTCAGGACTTGTATATTCCAACTGGAGAAAAAGTATACTTGAATATGATTTCATCAGACGTAATTCACTCATTCTGGGTGCCTTCAATATCTGGGAAAATGGACGTTAACCCGGAAAACGTGAATACAATGTTCATTGAAGCTTATGAAGAAGGAGTTTACTGGGGTAAATGTGCCGAGCTTTGTGGACCATCCCACTCGCTGATGGACTTCAAAGTAATTGCAGTAAGTCCAGAAGAGTATGAACAGTGGATCACAGACATGCAAAACGTTGATCCTGAAGAGGTACCGGACGATGCAGTTGCACAGGAAGGTCAAGACCTATTCCAAAATAACTGTATGGGATGTCACGCGCTTGGATCTGCACCATCTGGTGTTGGACCAAACTTGACTAACTTTGGTGACCGTACACACTTTGTAGGATATCTTGAACCGACAAAAGAGAATCTTGTTAAGTGGATTACAGATCCAGAGTCAATTAAGCCTGGTAACCTAATGACGGGTACGTATGATGTGACAGAAGAAGAAGCTGATAAGATAGCAGAGTATTTAATGCAGCTTCAGCCTTCTGAAATAACCCCTGAGAGTGCTGGGGGCCTTATCGACTAATAATATTAATTAAGGGATGGAAGACACAAGAGGGAGGTTAAAGCTTTGAGTACTACTACTCAAAAAAGAAGCTTGGGAACCGTGATTTGGGATTACATGACCACCGTTGACCATAAAAAGGTCGGAGTATTATATTTGCTTTTCGGTGGGATATTCTTCCTAATGGCCGGATTACAAGCATTAATTATTCGAACTCAGTTAATGACACCAGAAAACGACTTTGTTTCTGCTGGCTTATATAATGAATTGATTACGATGCATGGAACGAACATGTTATTCCTTGCAGCAATGCCGTTGTTCTTCGGCTTAATGAACTATGTTATGCCACTTCAAATTGGAGCTCGTGATTTGGCATTTCCTTTCTTGAACGGTTTAGGTGTTTGGCTATTTATCTTTGGTGGACTCTTAATGAACTCGAGTTGGTTTTTTGGAGGAGCACCAGATGCAGGGTGGACAAACTACGCCCCACTTTCCGTACAATCACCTGGACATGGTATAAACTTCTATGTATTGGGACTGCAGCTAGCAGGTGCAGGAACAATTATGACAGGGATTAACTTTATAGCAACGATTGTATTAATGCGTGGACCAGGGATGACATATATGAGAATGCCGTTATTTACATGGACAACATTAGTAACAAGTATTCTTATTTTATTTGCTTTCCCAGCATTTACAATTGCGCTATTCTTAATGCAGTTTGACCGTATGTTTGATTCTGCTTTCTTTGATATTGCTTTAGGTGGTAACTCGGTTATCTGGCAACACTTATTCTGGATAATGGGTCACCCTGAAGTTTATATTTTGGTTCTTCCCGCATTCGGGATATTTAGTGAAGTCATCCCGACATTCTCGAAGAAACGACTATTTGGTTATACCGCGATGGTTTTCGCTACATTCCTAATCGCATTTTTAGGATTCATGGTTTGGGCGCACCATATGTTTACTGTAGGCCTAGGACCAGTAGCTAACGCTCTTTTCGCAATTGGTACGATGGCGATTGCCGTGCCAACGGGAATCAAGATATTCAACTGGCTCCTCACAATGTGGGGCGGTAGTATTAAGATAACTACTCCGATGCTTTATGCACTTGGATTTATTCCATCTTTCACAATTGGTGGGATGACAGGTGTTATGCTTGGTTCAACAGTTGCGGACTATCAGTTCCATGACACGTATTTCGTAGTTGCGCACTTCCACTACGTTATAATTGGTGGATCAGTATTTGGTATACTAGCGGCAGTACACTATTGGTGGCCGTTGATGTTCAACCGGATGTTAAGTGAGAAGTTAGGTAAACTTGAATTTTGGCTGTTCTTTTCTGGTTTCCATTTAACATTCTTCATTCAGCATTTCTTAGGACTAATGGGTATGCCACGTCGCTACTGGGTATTCCTAGAGAATCAAGAACTGGATTTAGGAAACTTAATCAGTACGTTAGGTTCTTACTTGATGGGTCTAGCAGTAATTGTGTTATTAATTAATGTTGTGACCTCATACTTCAAAGGTCCAGCACCAAGAGACCCGTGGGATGGAAGATCATTAGAGTGGTCAGTACCGAATCCAACGCCTTACTATAACTTTAAATACACACCATTAACTCGTGGATTAGACCCACTGTGGATTGAAAAAATGGAAGGTGATGGTAAGATAAAACCAGCTGAACCATTACATGACATTCATATGCCACATGGTTCAATACTTCCATTTCTAATCAGTCTTGGATTTACAATTGCATCGTTTGGTTTTATTTACCAGTTAGATGGTCCACATGGCAGGATATTAATTTACATCGGTATGGCATTTGCTATCGGTTGTATGATTGTTCGATCATTGAAAGATGACTATGGTTATAACATCCCCAAAGAAGAACTTGAAAAGGAGGATGATTAAGATGAGTCACCAGGAAGCAATTGGCAGGAATGCACATAAAATAGATCCAAATAATATTCCTGCAGAGCCTGCGAGGGCTACAGCAGAGGGTAAACATAAACACCTCGGTATATGGATTTTCCTTGGGAGTGAAACGGTTCTTTTTGCAAGTTTGTTCGGGACATATATCGCGCTTAAAAACTCTACTGCTGGCGGACCGACGACACAAGAATTATATGGTCTTGAACTTGTATTCTTAATGACACTTCTTTTACTTACAAGTTCTTTAACGAGTGTTTATGCAATTTACCATATGAAGAATAACAACTTTAAGAAAATGCAATTATGGATGGGTATCACTGGGTTACTAGGACTCGCATTCTTAGGTTGTGAAATTTATGAGTTCGCTCATTATATTACAGATTACGGCTTTACTTTCCGCTCTTCTGCGTTTGGTTCAGCTTTCTATGCGTTAGTCGGTTTCCACGGAGGACACGTTATTTTCGGTTTGAGCTGGTTAATCGTATTGATGGCACGTAATGCAAAACGCGGATTGGACACATATAACGCTCCGAAGTACAATACATTTGCATTGTACTGGCACTTTATTGACGTTGTATGGGTGTTCATCTTTACAGTCGTATATCTAATGGGGATGGTGGGTTAAAATGACAGAAAATACTACGCCTAACAAACTCGATTCTTACCGTAAACAAGAAAGTAAAGATGAGATGAAAATCCAAGTAATTAGCTTTGTTTCAATGATTGTATTTACCGTCATTGCATTCGCTCTTGTTGGAACGCAGTTAATGACTGGTTCGTATTTAAGTATCTTGCTAGTTGTCCTGGCAATCGTGCAGGCGATGTTCCAATTCTTATATTTTATGCATTTGAAAGATAAGGGCCATGGACCAGCTTCTGCATCAATCTACGGAGGAATGTTAATTGCATTTCTAACTATCCTTGGATTAGGAGTTATTACTTGGTGGTAAAATTAAAAAAAGATCGGGAGAGTATTCCCGATCTTTTTTTGCGAATTTCGTCACATTTTTATTAAATTCTCATGAAAATATGGTATATAATAAGTGAATAAACCTTTTTATGGAGTGACTATATATGTGGTTAGAATTACAAATCTTCGGCTTTAGAGCTTTGTGGAGTCCATATTTCTTTACATTCTGTGTACTGCTAGGAGTTATTTATTATTTAGCAACAGGCCCTTACCGCCATAAATTCGGTGGAACAGAAAAGCCTACGATAAAGCAACATATTTTGATGTATACAGCTTTATTTCTTTTATATGTAGCTAAAGGTTCGCCAATTGATTTATTATCTCATATAATGTTTAGTGCGCATATGATACAGATGGTAATATATCTGCTTATCTTTCCAATCCTTGCCATTAAAGGACTTCCATTATGGGTTTGGGAAAAGGTTCTAAGAAACAATATCTTAGGTCCAATTATTCGACTACTCACAAAGCCGATTATTTCTCTGCTTTTATTTAATGGATTGTTTTCTATCTACCATATACCAGTTGTCTTTGATTTTTCAAAGTCGGCTCCAGTATGGCATTTCGTTATTCATGGTATTTTATTGATTGCTGCTTTTATCGTGTTTATTCCACTGTTATTACCATTTAAGGAAATAAATACGATGACTCCTTTATTGAAAGTCGGCTATATCTTTGCTAATGGTGTATTGATAACTCCGGCTTGTGTCTTGATTATCTTTACGAAAACACCTGCTTATGAAGCTTATTTGGCAGGAGGTGCATGGTTACAATCATTAGCAATCTGTGTACCTGGTGATGTGCTTGACGGAATCGAATTAGCTCTTTCCGGGCCTGAAATGTTTTCACCATTAAGTACGATAAACGACCAGCAATTCGGTGGTGTTATTATGAAAACACTGCAAGAAGTCGTTTATTTATCATTAATGATACGAGTATTCTTTGGTTGGTTCCGGGAGAAATCAAGAGACGTCGACCCAGTTAGTGTAGAAGTAAATTAAATTATATAAAATAATACAGTAGTGCGATTTTAAAAAAATCAGGTCAACTATTTTGATAGCTGACCTGATTTTTTAATTACCTTTTTCTTGAGCGAGTGGTTTTAATTCATTGGCTAAATTTGTAAGCAATGTTTGCGCACGTTCCACGAGTGATTCTGGGAAGTTCTCTTCTTCCCCATACTCGATTCCATGTGGATAATAATGCTTACCGAGTAAAGGAGTTAATAGTTTGATCACCGCATCTCTGCGATCTACATCGCCACTTGTCGCATAACCTTGAACACGGATATAATATGTAATATTTTTTTCATTGGAACCAATTTTGTAATCATATGTTACCCGTTCATAGTCCCACTGTCCAGCGCGGATAAAGGCATGTTGCCCCGTAATTTTATCAAGCGGTTTCAAGTCCATTACTAAACCATCAATTCCAGTGTTTTCAATTCTCATTTTTTTCACCCCTAATAATTGTCCACTTTATTTAATCATAGTATGAATAGAAATAATTTGCAATGAAAAACCTGTCCACTTAAAAAGGATTATAATTAGAATTAATAGGGAAAACATTGAATGTATCATACTATATCTTCATAGACTGTAATATATCATAATAGAGGGGCTGTACCGATGCGTATATTACGAAGTTTAGTACTACTTACTATCGTTGTTATTCTTGCTTTTTATTGGATAGAACAAGACGAACTGAATAGTCAAGAAAAAGTGGAGTCACAAGCAGTTGAAAAAGCCCTTATGCTGCAAGCAAAGTCAGCACCTGTCCTCACAGCGAGTAAACAAGTGTTACAGGGGGATTTATACCATTGGATTGGAAAACCCATAGAAGAGCTCGAACAGGAGATGGGCGAGCCTGTACGGAAGGATTTGAGCGCTTACGGGTACATATGGTGGGTTTACACGAACGAAAGTGATTACTATATCCAATTCGGAATAGAAGATGACCATGTGCAAACCATTTATGCTATTGGGAATGGTTTATCATTAGAGCCGATTCAACTTGGAGCATCTTATGAATCAATTAGAGAAGAGTTTCCGTTCAAGGAAGAAGTCGGTTATACAGACGGTTACGCAACTTATACATTCCGTATGACAGCAGAAGATATGATCCAGCGACCTTTAGTAAAGATTTCCGACGATTTATTCATGCAATTTTACTTTGATACGTTTACAAATGAATTGTCATCTGTTCGTCTTATGGAAGCGGACGTCTTATTACGCCATCAACCATATGAAGTTGTCTACCGCGGTCCGCTTCCAGCTAAACCAGATCTTACAGATAATGAATGGAGTCAAGTGGAAAAGGGGATGGAACAACAAATTTTCAATATAAGTAACGTGCTAAGGAACCGTTTTGATAAATCATCATTGGAATGGGAAGAAGATGTAAGCGGTGTGGCATACAACCATAGTAAAGATATGAATGATAATAATTATTTTTCCCATTATAGTTTGAATGGAGATGGATTGAAAGAAAGACTAGAAATTACAGGGTTACTTTATATATCTGCTGGGGAAAATATTGCAGCACAATACCCGGATGCCCCAGCTGCAGTAGAAGGTTGGTTAAATAGTGATGGCCACCGGGAAGCACTGCTTCAGGAAGAATATACTCACCTAGGAGTAGGAGTTTATCGCTTCTACTATACACAGAACTTTTTAGCAAAGCCGATGTAACTCGGCTTTTTCTTTTTGCTTTCGTTAAACCGTATACTTTTTCAGCGTAAGTGATTTGCTCGTCTTCAGACTGGCGCTCTAATCGCCGTTTAGTTGCCCGGTGGAGTGGATTTTTATTAATGGAAATATTCCACCATTATCTTACCATAATGAGCGTTTGCTTCTGAAATAATAAATAGTGTTCCAAATTAGACATACACTCTGATTGCAAAAGTTGAGTTGGTTATAAGCTTTTGAACAGTTCATGCCTATTTGCATATTTTAATAATATACGAATATCTAATTGCAAATGAGGTGAGTGATAATGGCAGAAGAATCTAATGTGGAGCTTAACCGGTTCAAATCATTTCTAAACAGCCACCCAAAATTAGTCCGTAAAATCCGTAAAGATGGAAAGAGCTGGCAAGAAATCTATGAGCAATGGGTTCTTCTCGGTGAAGATGACATCCACTGGGAACAATATAAGGAAGAAACTGATGAAAAAAATAAAAGCGGTGAAGAGAAGAACCAGACATTTTCTAAACTTGACTTAAAACCTGACTTTATAAAGCAAATTTTAAAATATACAGAAACGGTAGATGTGAATAAGCTTCAAGAACAGGTACAGCAACTAAGTAATACAATTGCAACGGTACAAGAAATAGTCGATATATACAAAAAACCACCGGCACAAGAGAATAGAACTAGACAGCCTTTTGATTGGTTTAGAGACTAGGGGGGAAGTACATGGAACAGGCAGTTTACCTCTATTTACGTGAGCAGCCGAAATTGCTTGAGTTTATCAGACGACAACCAATATGGTATCGATATTTACTTAGGGAGGGAGCAAAGGTACTTCCAGAACTTGAGAAGGAAGCTAAAGTGTTCTATGGTCAAACTTTCTCCGGCAGGTTAAATCGTGTGAGTGATCAAGTCCAAATGGCTTCTATGTTGATTAATGTTGCTAACATTTTAAAAGATTAGTGCCGTTTTATTTTCATAAATCCAATTAAATGTTAAAATCAGGGTGGAGGTGTTAAAATGATTGCGACAATGGAGTATGTAACCATTTTAGATGATGCGGAAGAGCTTGGAAGAGTAGTTTTCGATTCTGATGTAATGCGAGACTATCTTGAGAAAAAAGCATCGTTAGAACAAGATAAAGAAGCGCAAAAGCTAGTAAAAGCTTTTAACGATATAAAAGAACATTATGATGATATACAACGGTTCGGACGTTATCATCCTGATTATCAAGAAATAATGAAGAAAGTCCGCTCAACAAAACGGGCGATGGATATGCATGAAAGTGTTGCCGCTTTTAAAGTGGCTGAACGGAATATGCAAAGTTTATTAGATGAAATTAGCGAAGTGATCGCCTTTAGCGTCAGCAATCAAATAAAAGTACCGAAAGATGGAGCACTTCTAACCGATAGTGGCTGTAGTTCTTGTGGAAGTGGCGGCAGTTGTGGCTGCGCGTCTTAATGATAAATTTACTTTTCATTATTTCCTTTTAACACGTATTAACGTTCTGTAATACCCCCTCCTCTAAACATGAGGGAAACACAATATGTGAAGGTGGGGGTAAACAGTCCGTAAATTCCTGATTCTGTTCAACTAACATTCATTGGGGAGGTAAGGAATTCCCCAATGAATGAAGTTTCACTTTATAAATATGAAGTAGGTGAAAATCTTGATCCCAAAGCGACAAGGGTTGATTGTATGGTTCCAACATATGAAAAACCTGAAGCATATTAAACGATATGGTAATCTCATCCATGCCTCTAAAAAACATAAATATGCCGTAGTCTATGTTAATCAAGAGGATATTGAAACGATTGAGAAAAAGCTTCTCCGGCATTCCTTCGTATCCAAAGTAGACCGGTCGTACAAACCTTTTGTCCGCACAGACTACGAGAATACGAAGCCTGACGAAGCGAAAAAATTTGATTATAAAATGGGTATTTAAGAACAAAGGCGGAAGCGCCCGTTTAGCAACGTACAAACTAGAGCACTCTGGAATGAGATAAAGGAAACACAACGAACGATAGTGAGTTGATGTTGACTTATCGATTGGAGGAGTGTGAAGTTTGATAGTTGTTGGGCGCTGGAGCCGGACGTGGCTAACCCTGAATAACTAAGTTATCACAGCATTTTTATTTTATAGTACTACAACACGAAAAAAAACCTGCAGAACAAACATCTGCAGGTTCTTTTTGTTTTCATGATGAAAACAAAAAGACAAAGGGAGAGGAGAAACCAGAGTAAAACCTACGGGGAAGAATAAGTATACTCTGTTTGAATCAACCAACTAACGTTTAGTTGAATCATTATGCTAGTATGTACAAACAAATAAAAATTATACAATATGAAAAAAATAACATATCTATCTACCCCTAGAATATGAAACAGCCAACTACTGATTTCACTAATTGTTAATAATAAGTAAAGATAAGTTTAATTATTTTTGGTTTTGTGGTAGGATAATGTCGAATCGTCGAATTGGAGTGACCGCCATGAGAGTAATAGCCGGAAAACGAAAAGGACAGGCATTAAAAGCTGTTCCCGGTAATGAAACAAGACCAACAACAGATAAAATCAAAGAAGCGATCTTCCAATCCATCGGCCCGTTTTTTGATGGGGGACATGTATTGGATTTATTTGCCGGCAGTGGCTCCCTCGGAATCGAAGCGCTCAGCCGTGGAATGGACCAAGCAATATTTGTTGATAAGCAAGGAAAAGCAATACATACAATCAAAGAAAACTTAAAAACGGTGAAAATGGCTAATCAAGCAGAAGTATATCGGGCTGATGCAAAACGCGCCTTGAAGGCAGCAGCAAAGCGCGGACTTGTCTTTGACTTAATCCTGCTTGACCCGCCGTACGGAAAGGTAAATCTAATCTCTCTTATTCAAGAGATTATCGAATATGAGCTTATCAGAAAAAATGGTTTACTATACTGTGAACACGATCCACGTGATAAACTGCCGGAAGAAACAGCGAATTTGACGATACAAAAACAAGAAGTTTACAGCAGTACAATTGCAGTAACTATTTACCGTTTTAAATAGGAAGGGGTTAGATCATGTCTAAGTTAGCTATAGTTCCTGGCAGTTTTGATCCATTTACAAATGGACATTTAGATATTGTTGAGCGAGGGGCAAAAACTTTTGATGAAATTCTTGTAACGGTTTTTAATAACCAAGCAAAATCACCGTTGTTCACTGTGGAGGAACGTGTGAATTTAATTAAAGAATCGACAAAACATTTGCCAAACGTAAAAGTAGATTCTTCCGACTTTCTACTTATGGACTATGCTGCCGAAAAAAACGCAAATGCAGTCATTCGTGGTTTACGTGCAATTAGTGATTTTGAGTATGAAATGCAGATTACCTCGATGAACCGGAAATTAAATAAAGATATTGAAACGTTTTTTATAATGACTAATAATCAATTTTCCTTTTTGAGCTCGAGCATGATTAAAGAAGTTGCCCAGTATAATGGTAATATTACCGGGCTTGTACCGGAGATTGTTGAATTGGCATTAAAGAAGAAATTTAATTTTGCATAATGCTTGAGAGCTAACATTCGGGTAAAGTGAACAGAATGTTAGCTCTCATTTTTTCTATACTTGATAAACAAGAGGAAACCTACCCATAGGAAAAGAATTGTAATAAATGGTCCAATATTTGTAAGCTGCTGAAGTATATAGGAAAAGAAGGTATCTGTAGGCTGAGTTGCTACCGGAATTTCGCTCTCCGTTGTTTGGTAATTCAAATAAAGTGGCTTGTAGAATATAATGGTCAAGATACTTGCAATGATTCCGTGTAAAACGCGGGCAAATACATAAGGTGAAAAGCGTATGTCTGTTTTAGCAAGGATACTGGCGACTTGCGCTTGAATAGAAAAGCCATTAAAACCGAGTATGAAGCTCACGAGAATTACTTTCGGGAGTAAGGATTCAGTTGTAATTTCGGATATCAACGTTGCGCCAAGGGTAATTTCAAAAAGTCCTGAGAAAAGCGGAACTGCAAGTGTACCGGGAATGCCGAGCAAGAAGAATATACCTTCAAATAGTTTACTGAATAATATAGTGAAATTTACAAGGTGAAGCAGTTGAACGATAACGGAAAATAAAATAATAAATCCACCGACCATGACAAGAGTTTTAATTGATTGTAAAACTGCATCTCCAAGTACTTCTCCAAGCGGCCTGGGATCTCTACTGCGTGTCCGGTGCATTTGTTTTACTGCTTGAATAAGAATCGGGCTATTATTTTTTTTCTTCGCCTTATTAATTATCGGCTTCTCTTCGCGTATTTTATAAAACCGCATGAGTATCCCGACAACCATGTTGCTTCCATAGTGGGCTGCCGCAAGTAACGCGCCAAGCGCAGCATTATGGAATAAACCGACGGAAATAGCTCCAAAAATAAATAATGGGCTCGAATTATTTGTGAAGGATACGAGCCTTTCTGCTTCAATTTGGGTTAATTGTTTCTCTTCTCTAAGTCTTGCCGCTATTTTCGCTCCTGTTGGGTACCCACTCGCCATTCCCATCATCCATCCGAAACTACCGGCACCTGGCACATTAAATAGCGGTCGCATGATCGGCTCAAATAAGACACCGAGAAATTTAACAACACCGAAAGCAAGTAATAATTCTGCAGTAATAAAAAATGGCAGAAGAGAAGGGAAGACTACTTCTGCCCACATGTTCAACCCACGTAAGCTAGCGGCTAATGCTTCGTCGGGAAAATAAATAAGTAATATCGTTAAACAAATCGTAATTGCTGCTAACAAAATAGTTTTCACAAATGGATTCAAGTTAAAGCCCCCTAATACACGAGCATGTTCTGTACAACCAATTTTAGAAGGTGTAAAATAAACACGAGAATAATTGCGCGAATTAAGTACAAGCTATATATTCTCTATCAATATACGCAGCTTAGGGCTTTGAATATGACTACTATTTACAGAATATAGTTATTCGAAAGGAAGGTGTTGACTGGAAGATGAAATTCTCAAAGAAAAAAATACTGTTTTATTTAATTTTCTTCATCGCTTTATACTTTTTTGCTACATATCAATTACCATATTATATTCAAAAACCTGGGAATACCGAGCCATTAAATCCAATTGTGGAAGTGGCTGATGGATACGAAAGTGAAGGAGAAATGTACTTAGTGACGGTTAGCGGACTACAGGCCACACCACTCCATTATATCCTTGCAAAAATTCTTCCACATAACGAGATTAAACCTCTCCATGAAGTAATTCCAGAAGGAATAAGCACAGAAGATTATATGCATGCACAACTTCAAGTGATGGAAAGCTCCCAGGAAGCCTCTCTTGTAGTCGCTTACGAGGCAGCTGATCGTGATATTACAATCGATTATGAAGGTGTGTATGTCGTAAGTGTTGTCGAGGATATGCCGTCTTATGGGAAGCTTGAGATGGGAGATTTAATAACTCGAATTGATGGGGTCGAAATCACTGAATCCACTGATTTAATCAATTATGTTGAGGAAAAAGCTGCCGGTGAAACAATTACGGTTGAATTATTGAGAGAAGATGAGCAGTTAACGGAAGAAATAACGTTGGATTACTTTCCAGACGATGAGACTCGAGTAGGAATGGGCATCAGTTTGGTAACCGATCGGGAAGTGACGGTAAATCCTGAAGTCGAGTTTTCCAGTGGTCAAATTGGTGGTCCAAGTGCCGGGTTAATGTTCGCTTTAGAAATTTACGATCAATTGACCGAGGAAGATATTACAAAAGGCTACAAAATTGCCGGTACAGGAGAAATCGATTATGAAGGAAATGTATACCGAATCGGTGGAATAGACAAAAAGGTTGTCTCTGCTGACAGGGAGGGAATCGATATTTTCTTCGCCCCATATGAGGAAGGAAGAGCGGATTCCAATTATGTCGTTGCTAAAGAAAAAGCAGAAGAAATCGGTACAGCGATGGAAATTGTACCAGTTGATACGTTTAATGATGCATTAGAGTATTTAGAAGCACTACCTGAAAAATAATAAAGCTTGCGGGCAGGGTAATTAATCGTAACGTTACCCTGCCTGCAAGCTTTTTTTATCACGCATAAACGGTCTGTAATACCCTCACTTCTAAACATGAAGGAAGCCCAACATGTGAAGGTGGGGTATACAGTCCGTAAATCCCTGATTCTGTTCAACTAACATTCAGTGGGGAAGTAAAGAAACCCCACTGAATGAAGTTTCACTTTATCTAACGATTCGGATTGGCCCTTTTAATTCTTGTTTAAATAGCATTTTTCTGGTGGAAGGCTTAAGGATACTGTAATAGGAAAGGCTTGCTTTTTCTTCTAGTTGCATTAAGGGATGCATGTTTTTACGATAGCTGGATAGAACAGGAATTTTGATTGCTTTTTTTACATGGTTTAAATATTTTTGCCCTTGCTCGGTGATGCCGAGAACCCGGACATATGGAAGTTCAGAATTCTCGGCCAAAAATGGGACTAGTTCATCTTTAGTCGTATTCGTTAAGAGATGTGTAAAGATCCGCTGAATTCTCGTCCACGTATATCGTTTGGTTTTAATTTTACGGAACCAATCTTCCATATTTTCCACTTGGTTAGCAGTATTTTTTAAGCGATATTCGATTCCCTCTGTTACTCCGTGGATTTGCCGGAGTTCCTGGGGAGTCATTGTTTGCACCCGGTAATTCACAAGTTGAAAATAATGTTCCCAGTGATGCCAAAGAGAAGTTGTTTGTTTATATTGCTGGAGCATTTCAGCAGTGATCGCTGGAAGTGCTGCGCGAGCCTGTGATGTTACGCTCTGATGCGCGATGATTTCTTTTCGAATACTTGTCGCACTGGCAATTTTCCCCGTAATGTCCGGATCATGAAACTCATTGTTTAATCGTTTGATTGTATGGATATCCATCGGCAAATCCTGTTCAAGGATTGTATTTACATAACCCATGCCGAGAATATTATTCGGCTGGGACAGATCGAATTGTTTATTTACAAGCCCAATTGCTTCGTACGCTTTCATGCTCGCTTCTGGAAAAGACAGACCTTGATGTAAGCGTGCTTTTAACTCGATTTCATACTCTTTTTTCCGTTCTTTCTGTACCAGGTTAGCTGATATAAACGGCTCTGCATTACCAGCTTCACTCCCGAAACAAATACTTGAAGCGCCGAGCGCATAAAGCAATTGTACAGCCCCTCTTGCAAAATAATCACTATTTTGCACCGCGTAAGCATATGGTAACTCTAATACGATGTCAACACCGGAGGAAAGGGCGGCTCTTGTCCGGTCAAATTTATCGATGATTGCAGGCTCCCCACGTTGTAGGAAATTGCCACTCATAACTGCAATTACGGATTCAGCCTGTGATACTTCTTTAGCTTTTTGGACATGATATGCATGACCATTGTGAAAGGGATTATATTCGACAACGACGCCACAAGCTTTCATTTATTTCAACTCCCAGCATTAATGTGCTATTATTGTAACAAATAAAGGAAGAGAATTTCAGCTAAAAACAGAAAAAAGATTTAGGAAAAAGATTTTATTAATTAGCTGTAAAGAAAAGATATTGACAAAAGATCAATTTTCTTTTAAAATAACTCTTGTTGCCTAGAGGTGATGAACATGAAAATTTCTGTCTCACAGATTCAGAGAGGGAGCTTTAGTGAGCCCCTTGAAGTGGAAGAAACAGTTGATGTTTCGGAATTGGAAACGATGAATAATGATATTCGCCGAATTGGACCTGCACAGGTTAAAGCTTTATTGACAATGGACCAGAATGAAGAAATAATTGCTTCTTTAACCATTAAAGGTGAAATGACTTTACCATGTGCAAGAACACTTGTGGATGTTCCTTATTCGTACGACATTTCGGTTGATGAAGTATTCTCTACTTCCCCATTTATTACCGAAGATGAATTGGAAGAAGAAATTCATCCGGTTGAAGGAGAAGTGCTTGACTTAAAGCCGTATATCATGGAAAATATTCTATTGGACATCCCATTTCGAGTGTTCTCAAAGGAATCCAATCCGGAAGGCGCAGCACCTAGAGATGGTGACGGCTGGAGTTTTGTTCAAGAGGAAGAACCAAAGGAACAAACTATTGATCCGCGTTTAAAAAAATTGGCGTCTTTACTTGAAAATAATAAGAAGGAAAATGAATAGTGAATAACGTTCTTTTCATTTGAAGGAGGTGTAGGTCATGGCAGTACCTAAGCGTAAAACATCGAAAAAAGTAAAAAACCAACGTCGTACTCATAAAAAACTACATGTACCTGGCATGGTAGAATGTTCTAATTGTGGTGAATTGACGAAGCCGCACCATGTATGTAAAGCATGTGGACATTATGATGGAAGAGAAGTTGTTAGCAACTAATCGATAGACAACAGCGAGGAGCAGATCACAATCACGTGGTCTGTTTTTTATTTTTTTCTTGTATAATAACTAGGAGACTAAAAGAACGAATGAAAAGGGGCGAATTTTCTTGGGAGAAGTAATCAGCTATGAAATGAATGACGAAGGTTACGGAACAATCCGTTTGAACCGACCAGAGAAGCAAAATGCAATTTCGTTACATATGGCAGAACAGTTACAAGAAAAGCTAGTTGAAGCAAGAGGGGATAATTTGAAATTTTTAATTCTTACAGGGGTAGAGAATCGAATGTTCTCCGCTGGTGGAGATTTAAATGATTTACACGGAGAACTATCAACTGGTGAAGCATTCGCCAGATTAAAGCCAATGATGGATGTATTGCAGATGGTCCTTCATTTCCCTGTACCGGTAATTGCCCTGTTGAACGGGAATGCGTTAGGTGGGGGCTGTGAACTTGCGACAGCTTGCGACATCCGGATTGCTAAAGCGAATACAAAATTTGGATTTATCCAGTCGACAATTGGTATCCTACCTGGCTGGGGCGGTGGTGCGATTCTTTATAAAAAAGTGCAACCGGATTTTGCACTTGACTGGATTGCAAGGGGAGCTATATTAGACGCCTGTGAGCTCGAAGAAAAAGGGTGGATTCACCATGTAATTGATGACAGAGATTGGGACGATGCCATTTATCTAGAAAACTATATAGCAAAGTCGGAAGAACAGATGCGTCTATTAAAAAAACAATTCACAATCAATATCGCAGCAGATGAACTTTCTAGGCTGATGGTGGAAGAGGTGAAAAGCGCTGCTAGTCTATGGGAATCTGAAGCTCATAAGCAAGCAATTGAAAAATTTTCTAAAAAGAAATAGCTAAACATGATTCTATCAACCCTCACTTCTGCATACATTGATAGCAAAGTAATGAAGGAGGATTGCGATGAAAGAAACTAGACAGGATGCATGGACGAAAGAAGAAGATGTTTTATTAGCAGAAACCGTCCTGCAATATATTAAGAATGGTAATACCCAGCTGGAAGCGTTTAAAGAAGTGGCTGCTAAACTTGCAAGAACACCGGCTGCTTGTGGTTTCCGCTGGAATGCGACAATTCGGAAGCAGTATGATTCAGCGATCCGCAAAGCGAAAGAAGAGCGAAAAAAGGTGAGTAGCCAAGCATTGCGTGCGCTCCAGGCGAATGAAGGGGCTCTTGAAATGAATGCAATTGAGTCTGCTATACAACTTCTGGAACAATTGAAAAGTAAAGGCCCTGAAGCCGAGAATAATGAACAAGTGCAATTGATTGAGAGGCTTAAACAGGAGAATGAGCAACTGAAACAACAAATCGAACGGTATAAAAATGCTTGGAGCGAGATGGAAAAGTTATGGAATTGGGTGGATGGAAACAGTGAACGTAATCTCGGTGTTTAAAAAAACCACGTGAAGTTCGTTCACTAACTTCACGTGGAAATTTTTCATTCATCGTCATGATTAGGGAGTGCGGCCTTTTCCTGGACACCTTGAGGTAGCCAAATCAATGGATTCTCCCCAAGGTCCCGTTCGAGATCATATTGGGCTTTTTGGAAACCCATCTTTTCCCAGAAGCCTTGTGAATTGATCCGTGGACTTGTTTTAATTGGTAAATTAAAGCTCTTCGCATAGTCCACCATCAATTTTCCATACCCTTTCCCTTGGTAGTCTGGTAATACTTCCAGCTTCCAGAGTGCTAAATAATCCTGTGGTGGGTCAAAATAGTTATCATATTTTTCTTTTATTCTGTATAAACTCATTCTCGCTATTAGGTTCTCCCCGATATAAACCCCGTAAAAAGGTGATTCACTATTGTTTTCAATCAAGTTGTTCTGTAAGTCTTCGAGCATTGAGAGCTCTTGGTTGCCATATTCTCGAAAGCGTTTAAATTTCTCAAGTGTTTTGAAGTTGATTAATAAGTTTTCCACCTTCACTTTATTCATACTTACATCCCCCTTAGTTTATCATGGATATTCATTCATGAAACATTAAATGATCAAAGCATGTTAGATGTATTCTTTCTCTTTATAATTATACATTAATTAATAGTTTTTTTAAATCTTGAGGTTGTGTAACATTGTTATTTCGAATATAGTAGAATCAAAATAGTGCAATCTTGAATGCCAATTTTTATACACTCAACTTACTTGAGCAGATCACTTCCATTCAGCGTAAGTGCAACTATCTTCTGGAGGTTCGCAGTCCAGACACCTCTCGCACCTGCTGAGCGGCTGGTGAGCCTCCTCGCAGGCAAGCCTGCTGCGGGGTCTCACCAAGCCTATCGACGAACAGGATGTTCTAATGCCGGCATTGGTCACAGGACGTGACCGTACTTAGCCGGCCTCCCGCAGGAGTCTCGAGGTGTCCGGACTGCTCCGAGGAAAGATTCAATTTGTAACACTAATTGTTATTCGGGAAGTACAACTTTCATTTTGATGGAATAAACTCCATTCAAAATAATCTTCCCAACCAGTTCAGTTGCCCGGTGGACGGTGGCTCCTGCGGGAATAGCACAAGTCCGGAGACCCCGCAGGGCGATAGCCCGAGGAGGCTTCGGCTGTGCCCGCGGAAAGCATCCGTCCACCGGGCAACTGAACGGCGATTAGAGATCCAGCCGAGAGAACGTGCTAAACACTTATGCTGAATGAAAGTAATTTATTGTTTGGTTTGTGAAAGTTAAGTTATACTGGGAAAATTGGTAAATCACATAAGGAGAAACTACGGAATGCTAGATTTTATTGTTTATATTCTATCGTTTTTTATTACGATTCCGCTGCTTGCCAGTTTTCTTGTTTATATTATTCGTATGATTCGTGAGCGGAATAAGTTAAAAGCGTTTCATGCTGCAGTGAATTGGACGACACTTTTATATATTATCGCTGTGACGATTATGCTTGGGATTGTATTTGACCGCAGCTTTGTTGGGATTGTTTTAATCTTCCTGCTTTTATCCCTGTCATTAATTGTATTTATCCAGTGGAGGATGGGGCAAGATGTACAAATTAAGAAAGCGGCCAAATTATTATGGAGAATATCTTTTCTTCTATTCTTTCTCCTTTACGGGTGCTTAATGATTGTCGGGATTATTAAATATTTGGCAGCATAAACAGAAAGAGTGAAATTTCTGTTGGGATTAGATACAATACAACTTGGACTTATTCATAAAGGAGTAGAATCAGATGCGAATCGACGCGGTAAACATACGGAATCAAGGTCAGTTGATCGCTGATTATAAAAGCAATAGATCGGTTATGAAATTTTTTGATTATCATCCTTTCGAATCGGTGGATGAAAGGGTGGAGGAGTTAAGCAATAGATCATTCAAACGTGAGGAATTGGCGGCGATTCTTGCGGAGCGCAATACAGCCTGGGGTGCAGGGGAAGCGACATTAAAAAATATAAAAAAGTTTCAGAACCCAGAAAGTGTTGTCGTCGTAGGTGGGCAGCAAGCGGGACTCCTCACAGGACCGCTCTATACGATCAACAAAATAATTTCGATCCTTCAATATGCAAAGGAGCAGGAAAAAAGATTAAATATACCCGTTTTACCCGTCTTCTGGATAGCAGGAGAGGACCATGATTTTGAGGAAGTCAATCATGTATTCTTCCCGCATGGAAAAGGGCTGAACAAGTATCCGCTCAAGCAATCCCATTATAAAAAACTTCCCGTAACGGATATTACATTGGACCAAGAGGTTGCAGCCAAATGGGTGGACGAACTTTTCTCCAAGCTTCCGGAAACTATACATACGAGAGATATTTACCAGTTGGTAACGGGTGCGTTACGCCAATCTGTAAGTTTCACCGATTTTTTTGCTGTTGTCATTCATAAACTCTTCCAAGAAGAAGGGATTATCTTGATGGATGCAGCTGATGAGAAGATTCGTAATATCGAACAAGATTATTTTATCCGCTTGATTGAGAATCAGCCAAAGATCAGCCGAGGTGTATTTGATATTGCAAAAGAACTGGAAGACTGTGGATACACGGCTGCTCTCGAACTAGACCCCGCTGATGGTCATTTATTCTATCACTTGGATGGAGAACGTATTTTATTAAGCCGGACGGAGCAAGGGACTTGGAAGGGCAAGCAAGATGAAATCGAGCTAACGACAGAGGATTTATTAAAGCTTGCGGAAACAAATCCAGAGAAGCTAAGTAATAATGTCGTCACCCGTCCAGTTATGCAGGAACTTCTCCTGCCTACATTAGCTTTCATAGGGGGACCAGGAGAAATTAGTTATTGGGCACTGCTGAAGCCTGCGTTTCACGCATTAGATTTGAAGATGCCTCCAGTTATCCCAAGGCTTTCATTTACTTATCTCCCTGAGACAATTAATAAAGCGCTCGCTGCAACAGGTTTAACTGTTGAGGAGGCAATTAACGAAGGAAGTTCTGCCAAAAGAGAGCAATGGCTCTTAACGAAACAAGAGCCACCGATTGATGAACTTGCTAAGAACTTGAAAGAAACAATTAAAGAAGCCCATAAACCACTCCGAGAAACGGCAGAAGCAATCCGGGATGATGTGGGAGCACTTGCAGAGAAAAACCTTCATTACTTGCAAAGGGAAATCGAATTTTTGCAACACCGAATGAAGCTAGCTTTAGAGGAGAAGTATGCAAAAGATATCAAACAATTTGATGAGATTCAATTACTGCTTCGCCCAGGAGAAGGATTACAAGAGCGGATGTGGAATGTTTTACCGTTTTTGAATGAATACGGAAGAGAGTTCATTTCAAAAGTAGCTCGTTGTACCTGTTCTTTCCAAAACTCGCATTACGTTGTTTATTTATAATCCACTTTGGGAACATTTACCACCACCATCCACCACTTTTAAAAAGAATAGAGAAAAGCAGTTAATCATTGATATGACAGCTTTTCTCTTTTTTTGTTTCTATTACTTTTCTCCAAGCAAGTGAAAATCTGAAAAAATATCGAAAAAGAAGTGGAGGATAGTGGAGGGTTGTGGTAATATAATATTACGAAAGTGGGGAGAAGAATATGTTCATGGGGGAATACAAGCATAATGTTGATACGAAGGGCAGAATGATTGTACCCGCCAAGTTTCGTGAAGAACTTGGGGATACATTTGTTGTGACCCGCGGTCTTGATAAATGCTTGTTCGCTTACCCAATGAACGAATGGAAGATTATTGAAGATAAATTAAAACAACTCCCACTAACAAAGAAAGATGCCAGAGCCTTCACCCGTTTCTTCTTTTCAGGTGCCGTTGAATGTGAAGTGGATAAACAGGGAAGAATAAATATTCCTTCCACACTAAGGACATATGCCGCACTGGAAAAGGAATGTGTTGTCATCGGGGTCTCTGATCGAGTAGAGATCTGGGCAGGAGAGAAATGGGAAGAATACGTGGAAGAATCGGAGGAATCTTTCTCCGAGATCGCAGAAAATCTATTGGATTTTGATATTTAAAACAAAAGCAGAAGCGACTGTTTAGCGCGACGTGTGGCTGTGTCCCTTATAGAGACAATTGGCATGTCTCTTTACCACACGGATGCTCAAAAAGTCCGCTAGTCGCTGATGGAAGTAATTGAAGCAGGTGATCACTTGTTTGAACATTATAGTGTATTGAAACAGGAAACAATAAAAGGCTTGAATATAGTGCCAAATGGTACATACGTAGACTGTACAGTTGGCGGCGGAGGTCACTCAGAAGAAATAGCATCGAGATTGAATAAGGATGGACTCCTAATCGCTTTTGATCAGGACATTGATGCGCTAGAAGCAGCCAAAAAAAGATTAGCGCCTTATGAGGACCGGATCCAATTTATCCATGCGAATTTTCGAGAAATCAGTGAGGAACTCGAGAAGCTCGATAGGGATCGAATCGATGGTATCTTATTTGATCTCGGAGTTTCCTCTCCGCAGCTAGATCGTGGGGAAAGAGGATTTAGTTATCACCAGGATGCCGAACTCGATATGCGTATGAATCAGGAAAGTGATTTGACAGCAAAGGAAATAGTGAATGATTGGCCTTA
The DNA here is from genome assembly GCF_014647195.1 of Oceanobacillus indicireducens. GTDB lineage: Bacteria > Bacillota > Bacilli > Bacillales > Amphibacillaceae > Oceanobacillus > Oceanobacillus indicireducens. The sequence goes on from NZ_BMOS01000001.1 coordinate 170,004, forward strand.
TGAAAAGTTAGTAGGCATCTTTTTCCAATATGGTGAAGAGAAATTTTCAAAGCAAATCGCAAGGAAAATTGAAGACTATCGCAGGACCGCTACGATAGAGACAACCTCCGAACTTGTAGAGATCATCAAAGAAGCAATTCCCGCTCCTGCAAGAAGAAAGGGGGGGCACCCTGCAAAACGGATATTTCAAGCATTACGGATTGCAGTAAATGATGAACTGGCCGCTTTCAATGATGCACTGCATCAAGCAGCAGAACTTGTAAGTATTGATGGAAGAGTTGTCGTAATCACATTCCATTCTTTAGAAGACCGTTTATGCAAGCAGGCCTTTAAAAAATGGAGTACAGCGAAAGAAACACCACGAAATTTACCAATCATACCGAAAGAGCACGAAGCACCGTTTCGGTTAATTACGAGAAAACCAATTATAGCAAAGGAGAGTGAACTCGAGGAAAATCGCAGGTCACGCTCTGCTAAATTAAGAATTGTAGAGAAAAGAAAAAAATGGGATAAAGCATTTATATACGAGGAAGGGTGGAGAAAATAATGAGCGCAAATCAAGCGAGGAGCTGGAACGCGAATCCATCTCCTAGTCCAAATCACGAACCAAAAAAGGTATCTGTAAAGGTTAAGAAACAGGGTTGGATTACCAAAGGTGAAAAAGTCATTTATTCAATGATTGCTGCTGGTTTAATTATTGCTGGTGTATTTATGGTTTCTTTATCTTCCGAGACAGATGCCTTAAACCGGGAATTACAACAACTTGAACGCACTGTCCAACAACAACAAATCGCAAATGAAGGCCTCGCTTTCGAAGTGAAAGAATTATCCCGTCCAGAACGTATTATCTCCATTGCCGAATCACATGGATTAACAATTCAAAATGCTGAGGTAAAACAAGCGCAAGCAGTAGAACAGGATTAAGAGGTTATCGTATGAGGAAAAACAAGACGACACATATGATGGCGGGTATACTAATCATCTTTTTTGTAGCGATTTTTATCGTGCTAACGGGCAGATTTATTTACATCCAGGCAACTGGAGAAGTAAATAATATTTCATTGGAAGAATGGGCGAAACAAAAACGTACCTCTTCCTATACGCTCCCGGCAGAACGTGGCAAAATTCTCGATAAGAACGGTATGATCCTCGCCTATGACCGGCCGACATACCGTGTATTTGCCATTCTCGATGATGCATACTCGGAAGACCCTGAGAAACCGCGGCACGTTGTGGATGTTGACAAGACTGCTGAAGCCCTTGCTCCAATATTAGATGTGGAAGCAAGTGACATCCGTAATTCTTTACAAGCGGGTCTGGATGCCGATCCGCCGCGATTCCAAGTGGAATTCGGTAATGCTGGCCGGCAACTTAGTCAGAAGCAGAAAGAAGAAATTGAAGAACTTAAATTACCAGGAATTTACTTTGATGAAGAGGCGATGCGCTTTTATCCAAATGGCGTGTTCGCATCGCACATCATCGGGTTTGCAAGGGAAACGGAATTTGAAGACGAGAATGGAGAAATCAAGTCTGAAATTTCGGGTGTAACTGGTATGGAAAAGCAGATGGATGATTTGCTTCGAGGGAAAAATGGCTATATTTCTTACCAGCGGGATTTGTATAATTCAAAACTGTTGAACCCGAATGAAGTTATTAAAGAACCAGAAGATGGAAATGATGTCTACTTAACCCTAGATCAAAAAATCCAAACATTGTTGGACGAGGCAATGTCTACGGTAGAGTCTTCCTATAGCCCGGAACGGATGACGGCCGTAGTGATGCATGCGAAGACCGGGGAAGTCCTAGCAATGAGTAGTCGACCAAGCTATAATCCGAACAATCCGGAAGACGTACAGAATTGGTATAATGACGTTATCTCCACTCCAATTGAGCCGGGCTCTACTGTGAAGATGTTTACTTGGGCCGCTGCGATTGAGGAAGGCGTATATAACGGCGATGAGACATACTTATCTGGAACATATAACGTAAATGAGAAAATCATCCCGATCCGAGATGTAAACGAAGGAAAAGGTTGGGGAACAATCACCTTTGATGAAGGATTTGAACGTTCTTCAAACGTGGCAGCTTCGAAGCTCGTTTGGGAGAAGTTAGGAACAGAGAAGTTTTTAGATTATCTGCATGCATTTGATATGGATAAAACGACAGAAATCGATTTGCCAGGGGAAATTACCGGTGAGATTTTATATAATTGGCCTCGTGAAAAACTCACTACTTCCTTTGGTCAAGGAAGTACGGTTACGCCAATTCAGATGATGAAAGCAGCAACTGCAATTGCAAATGATGGAAAAATGGTGAAACCATATGTCATCAATAAAATTGTCGACCCATCGACTTCTGAGGTAATTGATCAAAATGAACCGGAAGTTGTTTCCGAACCAATATCCCCAGAAACCGCAGAACAAGTACGCGGTCTATTACAGCGGGTTGTTGAAGGGAAAAATGGTACGGGAAGACAATTCCGCCTTGAAGATTACTCGATTGGTGGGAAGACTGGTACAGCTCAAATCCCTAGCGCGGATGGAGGCGGGTATTTAAGAGGCAGGGAAAATATGATCTTTTCATTTTTAGGAATGGCCCCGATTGAAGATCCGGAATTGGTCATGTTCGTCTCTGTGCAGCAGCCTAAGCTTGAAGCTGATGAACATGGATCTCAACCTGTTTCTTTTATAGTGAAAAGCGTAATGGAAAACAGTTTACATTATTTAAATATCGATCCAGACGGTGAAGATATCGAAGAAATTGAACGAGTTGAAATTCCTGAACTTACGGGAAAAAATCCAGAGAAAATAGCTGCTCAACTTGAAGAAAAAGGATTTAACGTGACTACAGTTGGTAGTGGAAAACAAGTAGTGCAAGCTAATGTGACAGCAGGAGAAAAAATCCTACCGACAAAACATATTATTCTCGTCACGGATGAACCAGCAATGCCAGACATAATGGGGTGGTCTCAACGCCAAGTTGTCGAGCTCGCAGATATGCTCGATTTACAGCTTGAAAGCTTCGGAAACGGCTATGTTGTAATGCAAAGCGTTGAGCCGGGCACTTCGTTAAGAGAAGGTTCTTATCTAGGTATCGAACTGCTCCCTCCGGGGGAAGAAAGAGAAGAAGTTCAAGAAGACGAATCAGCAGATGATGAACAAGCGGAAGAAACAGATGTAGAACAAGAGGAAACAAACGAATAAAGACAAGGAAAACAGTGTTCTATTCGTTTTTTGAAGCTCATATAGTGGATACAAGCCTATCTATGAAGAGGAGTGCAGGTATGAAACGCGTATCCACGATTACAGTCAAAAAACGAATTGTCACTGTTTTTCTTTTTTCCTTATTTATTTTACTTATCATCATCTTCAGGTTGGCCTATGTCCAATTTGTAATGGGGGACAAATTGTTTGAAGAAGCGAATGAACTTTGGACAAGGGATATCCAATTTGCTCCAGAGCGAGGGAAAATATTGGATATGACCGGGACGCCGCTTGCTGAAAATGTCACCGCTCCAAGCGTGACTATCGTACCGAGACAGGTAACGGATGCCGAAACGACTGCGAAAGAGCTAGCAGCAGTGTTAGAAGCCCCGGTGGATAAAGTATATGAAACGATCACAAAACCAGCATCAAGTGTGACCATCCGGCCAGAAGGAATTAAGATTTCAGATGAAAAGGAGCGGGCTATTCGTACATTAAACCTTCCCGGGGTCTATTTGGCCAAAGATTCGAAGCGCCATTATCCTTATGAAACATCCCTTTCCCATGTACTTGGATTTACCGGTATCGATAACCAGGGATTAATGGGCCTCGAGCAATACTATGATGAAAAGTTAAAAGGGTCGGTAGGTAGCTTATCTTTCTTTTCGGACGCGCGTGGCAACCGGTTAGATACGCTTGCTGACGTATATACCCCACCAATGGATGGAATGCATTTAAAAACGACAATTCACTCTCAAGTACAAGCAATATTAGAACGCGAAATGGACTTAGCAGCTTTAAAATATAATCCTGACGGTGCAATGGCTATCGCAGTCAATCCGAAAACTGGTGGCATCCTCGGAATGACGACGAGACCAAATTTTCACCCGGAATATTATCAGGAAGCAGATGCGGAAGTGTTTGACCGGAATCTGCCGATTTGGAGCACATATGAACCAGGGTCTACTTTTAAAATAATCACGCTTGCTGCCGCCTTGGAAGAAAAGGTAATTGATCTTCATGACGGTCATTTCCATGATGATGGAGATATTAATGTCTCTGGAACCCATATCCGCTGCTGGAAAAGGGGAGGGCATGGTCACCAAAGTTATCTTGAAGTTGTACAGAATTCCTGTAACCCCGGATTTGTAAACTTGGGGCAACTGCTCGGAACGGAGAAACTGTTTTCTTACATTGATTCGTTTGGTTTTGGTAAGAAAACAGGGATCGATTTGGAAGGAGAGGGAAATGGAATCCTTTTTAATCCCGAGAATGTAGGACCAATCGAACTTGCTACGACAGCTTTCGGGCAAGGTGTATCTGTTACACCTATTCAACAGGTCATGGCTGTAGCAGCTGCTGTAAATGGCGGATTTTTATATGAGCCTTATATAGCTTCTGAGTGGCTTGATCCCGTTACGGAAGAAGTTGTCGAACGGATTGAACCGACAATTAAGCACCAGGTGATTGCCGAGGAAACGTCAGAGGAATTACGTTATGCCCTTGAATCTGTAGTTGCACAGGGGACGGGCCGACCTGCATATGTTGAAGGGTACCGAGTGGGAGGAAAGACAGGAACCGCACAAAAAGTAGGTCCGGATGGTCGCTATATGCAAAATAACTATATTGTTTCCTTTATCGGTTTCGCACCGGCGGATGACCCGGAAATCGTCGTCTATGTAGCTGTCGATAACCCGAAGAATACAGTTCAATTTGGAGGAGTTGTTGCAGCGCCGATTGTCGGAAAAATTATCGGGGATAGTTTACCGGTCATGGGAGTGGAAAAGCGTTCAGATGGATTAGAGAAAGAATATCAATGGCCGGAAGAGCCGCTTGTAGAAGTACCTGATTTAATTGGACTGAAGCCAGAAGAACTTTCGGAGTACATGCTGAATTTATCTGTGGATGTGAGCGGAAGTGGTGGAGAGATTATTGATCAAGCACCACGCCCAGGTGAAAAAGTAGAACAAGGAGCAAAAATCCGGATATTCTTAAGTGAATAATAGATTGATAGATTGATTGTCATCCTTTTCCCATCGGTATAGTTCTTTGGAGAAGGGTGAACCGATGAAATTAAGCGAATTGATTCAGACGCTGCCTTTTATAAGCTTGACTGAAGAAGCTGGGGAAATAGAGATAACTGCTATCTATACAGATTCCCGCCAAGTGACGCCAGGAAGTTTATTCATCTGTATTGAAGGCTTTCAGACAGATGGGCATCTCTACGTTCAAGATGCGATTGAAAAGGGCGCGCGCGTCATTATTGCAGAGAAAGAAGTCGAGAGCAAGGTTCCGGTTATTTATGTGAATGATTCGGTACGGGCTCTTGCAATAATAGCGAGTGCATTTTACGACAGTCCAACAACAGCGCTCCCTTTAATCGGAATCACAGGAACAAATGGGAAAACAACGGTCAGCTATCTTCTCGATGCAATATACAACCATTTTGGAAAGAAAACTGGTGTGATCGGGACAATTCATAATAAAGTTGGGGAACGCCTTAAGGAAACGAATAATACGACGCCAGACGCGCTCATCCTTCAACAGCTTTTTCACGACATGAGGAATTCAGGGGTTGAACAGGTGATTATGGAAGTATCATCACACGGTCTTGATTTAGGAAGAGTATATGGCTGTGATTTTGATACGGTAATATTTACCAATTTAAGTCAGGACCATTTGGATTATCATAAGAATGAGTTCAATTATTTCTTTGCTAAAAGTCAATTATTCTCACGACTCGGGAACACTTATGACGGGAGAAGAAAGTATTCCATTATCAATGCAGACGATAAATATGTAGGAATGCTGAAAAAAACGAGTGCATTTCCAACTATAACCTATGGAATAGATAGTGAAGCAGACGTAATGGCTGATGATATTGAGCTTTCACAAGACTGTACGATATTTCAATTGAAAACACCAGTCGGAACGGTTAAAATTACGAGTAGGCTTACCGGCAAGTTTAATATTTATAATATGCTTGCAGCGGCCTCTGCTGCGCTGATAAACGATATTCCGCTGCATATCATTAAAGATACACTTCAGGTTGTTCCACCAATTCCTGGACGATTCGAGACGGTCGATTTCGGGCAACCGTTCGGAGTAATTGTGGATTATGCTCATACGCCTCATGCGGTGAAAAATATTCTTGAAACATGCAAGGAACTTAAAACGGGGAAGCTTTATTGTGTACTTGGTTGTGGCGGAGACCGTGACCCGGCGAAACGCCCGCTTATGGCGCGGGAAGCCGTTTGGCATGCAGATTATGCAATTTTCACTTCAGATAATCCCCGAACCGAAGATCCGCGAGCGATTATCGATGATATGGTGCAGGCATTGGATGGATATGAGCAAACTTATGAGATAATCATCGACCGGAAAGCCGCAATCGAGAAAGCCATGTCTATAGCCGAAGCTGGCGACCTTGTCGTAATAGCAGGGAAAGGGCATGAAACCTATCAGGAAATTGCCGGTGAGAAATATCCATTTGACGACCGGATTGTAGCTAAAAACGCGTTTTTAAATAAGGAGTTTTAACGATGTTATTTACAGTGAAAGAATTAAAATACGTATTTACGAACCATCATGAATCACTTGATGATTCTCTTGCAATCAATCGAATTACAACAGATAGTCGGTTGAAAACAGATCATGCATTATTTATTCCGATTATCGGGGATCAGCTTAATGGCCATGATTATGTGGAACAAGCGATAGAAAATGGCGCGGTTGCAATTGTATGGGATGAGAAGGAGGAGCTGCCTCCTTCTATCCCGCGTGATTTTCCAGTTTTTTTCACAGAAGATACAACAGCAGGCTTACAAAAGCTGGCCGCATACTATCGAGATGAGATTAATCCAATTGTCATCGGGATTACCGGATCAAATGGGAAGACGACGACGAAGGACCTTGTGGCCGCAATTATGAAGACAACTTACAATACACATGCCACATTAGGAAATTTGAACAATCATATCGGTTTACCATTAACAATTCTTAGTATGCCCCGTGATACGGAAGTGCTTGTACTCGAGCTTGGAATGAGCGGTTTCGGTGAAATTGATGTACTAACAAAGATTGCAAAGCCTGATTATGCAGTTATTACGAATATTGGGGAATCACATATTGAATACCTTGGTTCAAGGGAAGGAATTGCAAAAGCCAAGCTTGAAATAATCAATGGGCTAAAAGAAGGCGGCACATTAATTGTTGATGGTGATGAACCGCTTCTGCAAGACATACATACGGACGATCCAGTGGATATTATCCGCTGTGGTTTTAATGCGGATAATGAATTCCGACTTCGTGACGTAGATATTACAGTAGGTGGGACAGCTTTCACGGATGCTCACGGCCGCCACCTTCAGGTTCCTCTACTTGGTAAGCATCACGCAAAAAACGCAGGGTTCGCTCTTCAAATTGCCGAATTACTTCATATCTCTAAGGAGAAACGAGAAGCAGGCTTACAAGCTCTGGCACATTCGGCGATGCGTTTTGAATTATTGAAGTCAAAACAACATCAGGCAACCGTTGTGAATGATTCGTACAACGCCTCACCAACATCGATGAAAGCAGCAATTGAAGTAATTAAACAGATGGAAGGCTTCGATACGAAAATACTTGTCCTCGGTGATGTTCTTGAACTCGGGGAATACGCAGACCAGTTGCACCGCTCGATAGCGGACGTGATTTCTTCTCCAATCACCCACTTGTATACATATGGGGAAAAAGCAAAATTGATTACTGAAAATGTCCAGGACAGTGAAATTCAGTGTAAACACTTCGGGACAAAGGAAGCATTAATGAGCGAATTAAATCAGCACCTTACAGAGATGAGTCTTGTTTTGTTTAAAGCATCACGCGGCCTTCAGTTTGAAACAATGGTTGAAGATATCGTGATGGAGCAAGAAGATAAGGAGCAGTAATTGAGGGGGAACTTGACATGAATATAACTACTTTAATAATGACGATAGGGATATCATTTTTAATTACTGTTCTTTTTTCGCCGCTTTTCATTCCATTTTTAAGAAGATTAAAGTTTGGACAAAGTATTCGCGAAGAAGGACCAGAATCACATCAGAAAAAGAGCGGTACGCCAACGATGGGCGGTATTATGATCGTACTAAGCATAATAATCACTTCGCTGATCATGGTGTGGAAAGTGAGCGGAACAATCGGATACGAAGTTTGGTTATTACTACTCGTCATATTCGGTTACGGACTTGTAGGCTTTCTTGACGATTTCATCAAAGTAGTCATGAAGCGGAACCTTGGTCTAACTTCACTGCAGAAGTTAATCGGCCAAATCGTAATTGCACTTCTATTCTTTTTTGTTTTACAGGCGAATGATTTTTCAACCTATATCCAAATTCCGGGGACGAATATCCAATGGGAACTTGGTTGGTTTTATGCAATCTTAGTAATTTTTATGCTCGTAGGTTCTTCCAATGCGGTCAACTTGACGGATGGATTGGATGGACTGCTTGCAGGTACAGCAGCCATTGCGTTTGGGGCATTTGCAATATTAGCAGTATATGGAATGCCGCAGAACGATATTGCGGTCTTCTCACTGGCATCAGCAGGAGCACTGCTGGGCTTTCTCGTGTTCAACGCCCACCCTGCTAAAGTGTTCATGGGTGACACTGGATCCCTTGCACTGGGCGGAGCAATAGCAGCTGTAGCAATTCTTACAAAAATGGAAATCCTCCTAGTTATAATCGGTGGTGTTTTTGTTATTGAGACATTATCCGTGATCATCCAGGTGATTTCCTTTAAAACAACTGGTAAACGTGTCTTTAAAATGAGCCCATTACATCACCACTATGAACTGATGGGTTGGTCGGAATGGCGTGTCGTTACCACATTCTGGCTAGTAGGATTCGTGTTTGCCGCATTAGGGATTTTTATTGAGGTGGGCTTAAATTGAGAAAACTAGAGGCTTTTCCATATCATCATGTGCTCGTTCTCGGCTTGGCTAGAAGTGGAACAGCAGCTGCAAAAACATTACTTAAAAATGGTAAACAAGTAAGGGTGAATGACCAGCAATTGACGACCAAGTCAACGGTCGTTCAAGACCTTGTGGCGCTCGGTGCCGAAATCGTACTGGGTTCCCATCCATTATCTGTTTTAGAAGGAATTGAAATCATCGTTAAAAATCCGGGTATTTCTTATGATAATCCCGTACTGATCGAAGCGGTGAAGCGGAATATCCCAATTGTGACGGAGATAGAAATTGCCTATCAGCTCGTTCCTGGTACATTAATTGGAATTACCGGTTCAAACGGAAAGACAACAACGACGACGCTTACAACTAAAATGTTAGAGGAAAGCAAGCAACAGGTTAAAGTAGCTGGTAATATCGGTATCGTAGCTACAGAGGTTGCAGAAAGTTTAACAGATGATGAAACATTAGTTTTAGAACTGTCTTCTTTCCAGCTTCAAGGAACGATAGATTTCCGGCCAAATATCGCGGTCATCTTAAATATCTATCAAGCACATCTTGATTATCACAAATCACTCGAAAATTATAAACAAGCGAAATATAATATATTCCGTAACCAGACGGAAGATGACTATTTAATCTATAATGCGGACGATTCGGATATCACGACAGCTATAGCTGATACGAGAGCAAGACGAATCCCATTTTCTACTACGAGGGAAGTTCAAAATGGTGCCTGGTCCGATGGAGAAGCGATTTATTTCCAAAATGAGAAGATTATGGACGTAGAAAAAATTGTTCTTGTTGGTGATCACCATTTAGAGAATATCCTAGCAGCAATTTGTGCAGCAAAATTGGCAGGTGCAACGAATGAAGGGATTGAAAGAGTATTAACAACCTTCGCAGGTGTAGAGCACCGTCTTCAATATGTAACAAATTTGCAGGGCCGATACTTTTACAACGATTCAAAAGCGACGAATATGCTCGCAACCGAAAAAGCATTAGCTTCCTTTAAACAACCAACCATTCTACTTGCAGGTGGCCTGGATCGAGGCGATGACCTTACAGGGCTCATCCCTCATTTGAAAAATGTGAAAGGCCTCGTAAGCTTTGGAGAGACGAAGGAAAAGTTTAATGAAGTAGCAAAACAAGCAGGTATTCCTCATGTTTTAACAGCGGAAAATGTAGAAGATGCTGTTCAAAAGGGTTACGGAATCTCAGAAGAGAATGATGTGATCCTCTTGTCGCCAGCATGTGCAAGCTGGGATCAGTATCGTACATTTGAAGAAAGAGGAGACATGTTTATCCAAGCCGTGCATAAACTGTTATAGGGGCTTGGACAACATAGAACGGATTGCAATATAGTTGAATTGCCCCTATTCTTGGAAGAAAGGGGTTTTTTCATGCTTAGGAATCTCACAAAGGCTGAGAACCGACCAGACATTTTGCTGCTCACCGTTATTGTCGCACTCTTAATTGTTGGGATCATTATGGTATATAGTGCTTCACATGTATGGTCGCTTTATAAATTTGGAGATGAGTTCTATTATTTAAAAAGGCAACTGCTGTTTGCTGGTGCCGGTTTTATCGCGATGCTCTTTTTTATGCTGATCCCATATACGACTTGGAAGAAATATTCTAATTTTATTCTGCTTGGCTGTTTCATTTTGCTTATCCTCGTTCTAATCCCGGGAATTGGAATGATTCGGGGAGGGGCGCGCAGCTGGATTGGTGTCGGAGCATTTAGTATTCAGCCGTCTGAATTTATGAAACTTGGCCTGATTGTTTTCCTTGCCGCTCTTTTATCGGAAAAACAGAAATATATCACTTCTTTTACGAAAGGATTTTTGCCTTCCCTGCTTCTCATTTTTACGGCCTTCGGTTTAATTATGTTACAACCGGATTTAGGCACAGGTCTCGTTTTAGTACTTACTTGCGTCATCATGCTTTTTATTGCGGGTGCCAGAATCTCCCATTTTATAGGGTTAGGCTTAGTTGGTTTGATTGGATTTGCTTTTTTAATCATATCGGCTCCATATCGGATAAATCGAATTGTTGCCTTTCTAAACCCTTGGGAAGACCCTCTCGGTGACGGTTTCCAGATTATCCAGTCTTTGTATGCGATAGGGCCAGGGGGGCTGATGGGGCTTGGAATGGGTAATAGCTTACAAAAATACTTTTACTTACCGGAACCGCAGACTGATTTTATCTTTGCAATTCTTGCAGAAGAGTTAGGTTTCATTGGCGGAGTAGGGTTGATTCTATTGTTTTTCGTCATGCTTTGGCGTGGGATTAAAATAGCTTTAGAATCCATTGATCCTTTTGCAAGGTATTTGGCTTTAGGAATCGTTGCGATGTTGATTATACAGGTGATGATAAACATCAGTGTCGTCATCGGTCTTATACCAGTCACAGGAATCACACTTCCATTCCTAAGTTACGGAGGCTCATCCCTAACTCTCACCCTCTGCTCCGTGGGCATCCTCCTAAACATCAGCATCCACTCGAAAATATAGCATTTAATACAATTAGATAAAAACTGTTTCTTTCCAAGTTCATCCGCATCCTTCATACACCTCTCGCTTTCCACGGGCTAACCAGCCACCTGCGGAAAGTGAGAAGTATCGGGACTGCGGACTTTGGTAGTGGAACTGTATTTTTAAAAAACAAGTTTGATCCGGCATGAATTTTCATAAAACTGATGGTTTACTTGTTTTACCAGTAAAAACTTTCAAATCTATGACAAGTAAACTATCGATTACATACTAATCTATGATATAATTCTAATAACCTGATAACAAAGTCGAATTTCTATACAATTATGTTATCAGCGATAAAAAGTGAAAATAAAAAGATTTACTATGCTGACAAAGGAAGAAATGGAGATGAATAAAAACAATAAGAATATTGTTTCCATTGAGGACCGTATTCCAAAATTAAAAGAAGCCCGTAAGAAAAAAGCGAATCGGCGTTTAGTTTTTTATATGACAATCTTTTTCTTCCTAATCTCGATTATTGTTTATCTCCAATCACCACTAAGTGAGGTAAAACAAGTAACAGTTCATAATAACTCGTTTATACCAGATGAAGAGATTGTGGAAATCAGCGGTCTATCAGAGAAGCAAAACATTTGGGCAATTGATTTTGCAGCAATTGAAGAATCCTTGGAGAATAGTCCGATGATAGACAAGGTGACGGTGGATAGGAAACTGCCAAATACGGTTGCGATCACCGTACAGGAAAAAGAAATTATCGGTATCCTCGAAGATGAAGAAGGGATCTATTTTCCGGTGCTTGAAAGCGGGGAACTTCTGGAAACCATTGAGCATCAATCATTTACAGGCGACGCTCCGTTATTAATCGGATTTACAGATAAAGAATATTTGGCTAAAGCTGCTAATGAATTGAATAAATTACCAAAAGATATTCTAGACTTAATTTCTGAGATGTACTGGCAACCAACAGAAGAAAATAAGAACAATGTATTATTTTATATGAGCGATGGTTTTATCGTGCAAAGTTCGATCCGAGACTTTGCAGAAGGTATGACTACTTACCCTTCTGTCGTTTCCCAGCTTGACCCAGAAGTAAAAGGTGTTATACATATGGGTGTCGGAGTCTATTTTGAGGCTTTCGAAGCGGAGGATGATGAAGATGCCGCTAATGAAGAAGAGCCGATGGATGAGTCTGAAACGGAGGAATCTGAAGAATAAAGCGAATGAACCTTTAATAATCAGGTAAAAACGTCAAAAAACGAATGAATCACACGAAAAGTATAGAAGGTGACAAGATTATTTTCTTATTTTAAAGGAAATCATCTTTGTCATGTTGAATTAATAATTAACAAGACTTAGAAAAATACGAAACTTTAAGATAAAATGATCCGTTCATGTTCTTGAACGATTATGTTGAATGAGGGGGTGCCTTTTCTTGAATAATAGCGAAATTCTAGTAAGTTTAGATATTGGAACAACGAAAATCAAAGTTATTATTGGAGAAGTATTGAATGATTCATTAAATATAATCGGGGTTGGCACTGCCAAGTCCCTAGGTATGAAAAAAGGTGCGATTGTCGATATCGATCAGACGGTGCAATCTATTCGGAATGCGGTTGAGCAAGCGGAAAGAATGGTAGGCATGGAAATTAATCGTGTCGTAGTTGGAATTAACGGGAATCATATTTGGCTGCAACCATGTCATGGTGTAGTTGCTGTCCAAAGCGAAGACAGGGAAATTACCGATGAAGATGTTACAAGAGTGCTAGACGGAGCACAGGTGGTTTCAATTCCTCCAGAAAGGGAAATTATCGATGTGGTTCCTGAGCAGTTTATTGTAGATGGCTTGGATGGCATCACAGATCCACGCGGAATGATTGGTGTTCGGCTTGAGATGGAAGGGACACTAATCACCTGTTCGAAGACTGTCTTACATAATACATTGAAGTGTGTAGAGCGGGCAGGACTCGAGGTTTCAGATATCTGCCTCTCCCCGCTCGCAGCAGGTGCTGTGGCATTATCTGATGATGAGAAAAATATGGGTGTTGCCCTTATTGATGTAGGTGGCGGTTGCACAACAGTATCCATCTACGAAAATGATTATCTCGTTGCGACAAGTACGATTGCGCTTGGCGGCGACAACATTACGAAAGATTTGTCCATTGGCCTTCGCACTTCAACAGAGGAAGCGGAAGATATTAAGCTTAACTATGGTTATGCTTATTATGATGAAGCGAACGAAGAAGAAACTTTTGAAGTGTCAATAATTGGCAGTGATAAGAGACAAACGTATAATCAGTTGCAGATTTCTGATATGATTGAAGCAAGAATGGAAGAGATATTTGAGTTTGCCGATCGAGAAATTAGACGGATGGGCTTCCTTGAGTTACCGGGCGGATTTGTTTTAACCGGCGGAACAATGGCGATGCCAGGAGTTTTAGAGCTCGCTCAAAGCTTATTCTACTCAAATGTCCGCATTGCAATTCCGGATTACATAGGTGTAAGGGAACCGCTCTATACAACAGGTGTCGGTATATTGCAATTTGCATACCGAAATGCGAAAATCCAAGGGAAACAGTTATACCCAGCTGTTACCGAAGTGGAACACGAACCAAACGTAAAACGGAATCCGAAACAAGTAAAACCGAAAGAACCAAAAGAGAAAAAGAAAAAGAAAGAATCTGGAATTGCTAATCTGTTTAAATATTTCTTTGATTGATTCAAAGATTAGATGAATCAGCTTTTAAACATCTGTAATTTTGCATATTAGGAGGAACGAAGTATGTTGGAATTTGATACAAATATGGAGGAGTTAGCGAAAATAAAAGTTGTCGGTGCTGGTGGCGGCGGGAACAACGCAGTTAACCGTATGATTGAGCACGGAGTAGAAGGCGTGGAGTTTATCGCTGTTAATACAGATGCTCAAGCTTTAAATTTATCCAAGGCAGAAGTTAAGGTTCAGATCGGAGCGAAACTAACTCGTGGTCTTGGAGCAGGTGCGAACCCGGAAGTTGGAAAAAAAGCAGCAGAGGAAAGTAAAGAACAATTAGAAGAAGTACTTTCAGGAGCTGATATGATTTTCGTAACTGCAGGAATGGGTGGTGGGACAGGTACAGGTGCCGCGCCGGTAATCGCGCAAATCGCGAAAGAGCTAGGCGCATTAACCGTTGGTGTTGTAACTCGTCCATTTTCCTTCGAAGGCAGGCGTCGAGCAAATCAGGCCATAGCCGGGATTGAAACATTAAAGAGTAATGTAGATACATTAATTGTTATTCCGAATGATCGTTTACTTGAAATAGTCGATAAAAATACGCCAATGCTGGAAGCGTTCCGTGAAGCGGATAATATTTTACGACAAGGGGTCCAAGGGATCTCTGACTTAATTGCGAAGCCGGGTCTAATTAACGTTGACTTTGCTGACGTTAAAACAATTATGTATGACAAAGGATCCGCACTAATGGGAATCGGAATTGCGACAGGAGAAACTAGAGCAACAGAAGCAGCGAAGAAAGCTATTTCTAGCCCGCTTCTTGAAACATCCGTTGATGGTGCTCACGGTATTCTAATGAATATCACCGGTGGAACAAGCTTGAGTCTGTATGAAGTGCAGGAAGCAGCTGACCTTGTAACGAATGCAGCCGATGAAGAAGTGAACGTAATATTCGGTTCAGTTATTAATGAGAATCTGAATGATGAGATCGTCGTTACTGTGATTGCAACAGGTTTTGATGAAAACGCCCAGAAGTCGAATAAACCAAAACGGGATACGCGACCATCGATTGCGGAAAGACAACAAGCAGCTAGCCGCGAACCGGAAGAACAGCCGCAAAGGGAAATGAAACCAAATAATCCTCGTCCGAAAGTGGAAGAAGATGAACTGGATATCCCGACATTCTTAAGAAATCGTAATCGGAATCGCTAATGCAAACATTGAATCTAATTAAAAAAGCCGAGGCATAACTTACTAACAAGTTATGCCTCGGCTTTTTTTGTTGTCGATTTATTCTATAGTCTCGTTCCGACAAACCCCGGAAGGTTTAGTGAAAAGAAGTTGTTTATCGCATACAAGAACTGACAGACTTTTCATAGTGGCTGGTCTATACTTCAATTTACATCAAGCATAAACCCATCACGAATCAAATCGGGAGAAAGGGAGAGTGTATTGGCGATCTATCTTGACGCGGTATGGCTACTTAACTTCCTGCTGGATTACATGCTGCTGTTACTGACAGACAAATTAGCAAAATTACATACGAGTCGTTACCGCTTGGCTTTTGGTGCATTTGTCGCCTCATTGATAGTACCATTATCCATTTATTATCCGAACTCCTTTTTTACGAGTGTAATCGGCAAAGTCATTTTCTCCATCATCATTATTTTAAGCAGTTTCGGTTTTAAAACAATTTATCGGCTAGTGAAACTGGTCACTTTATTTTACATGATGAGTTTCGCTGTCGGCGGGGGATTGATTGCCCTCCACTTCCTTATCCAGCAGCCAATCACCGTTTCTGAAACAGGATTCGTCACGTATAACAAAGGGTTCGGTGATCCATTAAGCTGGTTGTTCATTGTTGTTTGCTTTCCGCTTGTTTGGATTTTTACGAAACAGCGTATGGACAAGCACGTACAAGATAAGATCCGTTATGATGCGACGATCCCAGTGACATTAAAAATCAACGGGGTGAGCCATTCCACGGAAAGTTTTATTGATAGCGGAAATCAGCTTGTCGACCCATTTACAAAAAAACCTGTCATCATATGTGACGAAACATTTTTATCTCCCTGGTTTGATAAGAAAGATTGGGAACAGCTTATGATTGCCCATGAAACATTGGATATGGATAAGATTCCAAGGCAATGGGTCGACCAATTACGGATTATTCCATATCAAGGGGTTGAAGGGGGGAATGGTTTTCTATTCACTATTATACCTGATGATATTACGATTTATTACGATAACAAAGAAATTTACACGACGGATTTTCTCGTCGGAATTCAATTTGGCAATTTAACCGGAGATGGAAGCTATCACTGTTTGTTACAGCCCGAACTGATCAAAACGGCTATTCACTATTCTGCATAATAGAAAGGGTAGATGGACATGTGGAAATTACGTTTGCGAATTTTATGGTATCGTTTATTATTTAAGCTGAAAATAAAATCAAGTGAAATTTACTATATCGGCGGTAAAGAAGCTTTACCTCCGCCCTTAAATAAAGAAGAGGAAGCGGAACTCTTGAAATTATTAACGAAAGGGGATCAATCGGCAAGAGCAGTATTGATTGAACGAAATTTACGCCTTGTCGTATATATTGCTCGTAAATTCGAGAATACTGGTATTAATATTGAGGACTTAATCAGCATCGGAACGATTGGACTCATTAAAGCAGTTAATACATTTAAACCAGAAAAGAAGATTAAATTGGCAACATATGCTTCCCGTTGTATTGAAAATGAAATTTTAATGTATTTGCGACGTACAAACAAATTGAAATCAGAGATATCTTTTGACGAGCCCTTAAATATTGATTGGGATGGAAATGAATTATTGTTATCCGATGTACTCGGAACAGAGGAAGATATTATAACGAAGAACCTTGAGTCTACAGTCGATAAAAATTTATTGCGGGATGCATTGTCCCAGCTTAACAAACGGGAGCAGCAAATCATGATGCTGCGCTTTGGTCTTCAGGGCCAAGAAGAAAAAACCCAGAAAGATGTAGCCGATATGTTAGGGATTTCGCAATCATATATTTCTAGGTTGGAGAAGAAGATTATTCGTAGACTTCAAAAAGAATTTAATAAAATGATGTAACCACATAGCTGACTTGACTTTGCTATGATTTCCCAATTTCTTACTTTTATCAGCCTGCATAAAAATCCTTTTAGAGGGAGATACTGACCTTGAACAGCATCGACATCTGGGAGGGTTGAACAGAAATGGCTAGACATAAAGTAGAGATTTGTGGTGTGGATACATCGAAACTACCTGTACTAACAAATGAAGAAATGAAAAAGTTGTTCATAAGGCTTCAGGAAAAGAATGATCTCTCGGCGCGGGAAGAGTTAGTAAATGGAAATTTACGACTTGTATTGAGCGTGATTCAACGCTTTAACAACCGCGGAGAATATGTTGATGATTTATTTCAAGTCGGTTGTATTGGACTAATGAAATCGATTGATAACTTTGACTTAGGTCATAATGTACGCTTCTCCACTTATGCGGTACCGATGATTATCGGTGAAATCCGTCGTTATCTCAGAGATAATAATCCAATCCGTGTATCCCGTTCGCTCCGGGATATCGCTTATAAGTCCCTGCAGGCGAGGGAACTCTTGATGAGTAAAACTTCAAGAGAACCGACACATAAAGAGATTGCCGAGGAAACAGGAATCCCTGAAGAAGACATTGTATTTGCCCTTGATGCAATTCAAGAACCAGTTTCCTTGTTTGAACCGATTTATAATGATGGGGGTGACCCGATTTATGTTGTCGATCAAATTAGTGATGAGAAAGACAAGGCGACTAACTGGGATGATAAAATATCGCTCAAGGAAGGTATCGTACAATTAAATGAACGGGAAAAGATGATTGTTAACAAACGATTTTTCCAAGGAAAGACGCAAATGGAAGTCGCTGACGAAATCGGAATCTCACAAGCGCAAGTATCAAGATTGGAGAAAGCGGCAATTAAGCAAATGAATAAACGAATGTTTGAATAGTATATAGATGAAAAGCTTCTAAAAGCAATAAAAAGCAGGTTTCCCACCTGCTTTTTTCTTTTGTCTTAAAATGGGATGCATCCGGCATATAGTGTAATAAGAGGGGTGAAATTTTATGATACGGTTGTCTGAACTGCAAATGAAGGAAGTTATTTCCGTTGTGGACGGAAGAAGATTAGGTTTCATCATTGATTTGGAAATTGATGTACGGACAGGTAGAATTATTGCGCTCATTCTTGCAGACCGCGATACAAAGGGTGGTTTCTTTGGAAAGGCTGAAGAAGTTCAAGTACTATGGAAGCAAATTTTACGAATCGGAACAGATGTTATTTTAGTGAAAGAGTCCTCCGATCAGCAGACATTGATGCTCCCATAAAAAAGATGTACATCTTTAAGTGTTATCTATTAGACAAAATATGATAAAATGAAGCAAAGTGGAGGGGGCGTGCTTGGAGATGGAACCTTTTATTATTAAAGAAAAGCAATTATTACGCTTAATTAACTGGAAAGGATTATCACCGTCACTCGTTGCCGGGATTACCACAAAAAATGGTGGTGTCAGTCAAGGAGACTTTTCAAGCTTTAATTGTGGTCTCCATGTTCAAGATGTTACAGAAGATGTATTAGAGAATCGGAGCACTCTTGCGGCATTAACCGGTTTTCCCTTGGAAAGCTGGGTTGTCGGCGAGCAAGTTCATGGAAATAAGGTACAACTTGTAACTGCCTCGGATAAAGGTAAAGGGGCGACATCAACAGCCTCAGCGTTAAAGAATACAGATGGCATTCTGACTAAAGAAAAAGGTCTCTTACTCACTGCTTTTTATGCAGATTGTATCCCCTTGTTTTTCTATGATCCGGAAGCAGAAATAATTGGGATCGCCCATGCGGGTTGGAAAGGTACCGTAAACGAAATAGCAAAAGAAATGGTTACACAATTTGAGAAAAATGGCTCTGTACGGGAGAATATTCTTGTTACGATTGGACCCGGCATCTCTCCAGAACATTATGAGGTTGATGAATATGTCGCATCCCAAATTACTGTAGATGTTCGTGAGAAGGTGCTTACTGATAAAGGTGGCGGGCACTATTCATTGGATCTGAAAGAGTTGAATAGGGAAATCCTTTTACATTGTGGCATATTAAGGCATAATATAGATATAACAAATTATTGTACGTATCGGGAGCATGATCTATTTTTCTCTCATCGACGCGACCAGGGACGAACCGGTCGAATGCTAGGATTTATTGGTATGCTGGAATAATGTTATGAAGGAGATTGTTATAAAAAATGGTTGTAGCAACGAATCTAGAGGAGATTACAAATCATATTGCAGCAGCTTGTGAGCGCAGCAATCGAAAAAAGGAAGACATTTCATTAATTGCTGTAACGAAATATGTTACAATTGAACGAAATAAAGAATTAGTTGCAGCAGGAATTAAAGATTTTGGGGAAAATCGAACGGAAGGATTTTTAGAAAAATATGAAGCAGTTGGGGAAGACGCGAATTGGCATTTCATTGGTACGCTTCAGTCAAGGAAAGTAAAGGATATCATTGACAAAGTCGATATGATCCATTCACTCGACAGGATATCGCTCGCTAAAGAAATAAATAAGCGTGCAACAGAGCCAATCGATTGCTTCGTACAAGTTAATGTAAGTGAAGAAGAGACGAAGCACGGTCTCAAAGTAGAAGAAGTAGAAGATTTTATTAAAGAAATCGAAAAGTATGACAAGGTTAGAGTTGTCGGCTTGATGACAATGGCCCCGCACGTGGAAGATAGAGAACTAATTCGCCGTGTCTTCCGCGAACTTGCAACTTTACGTGATACAATAAGAGATAAAAAATATGCTCATGCGCCGTGCCATTATTTATCCATGGGAATGAGTAATGACTATGAGATTGCAATTGAAGAAGGAGCAACCCACATTCGGATCGGTTCGAAGTTAGTCGGTGAATAAACCAACCCGTTAAGAAGAGGTGAGAAAATGAGTTTTAAAAATAAGATTAAAAACTACTTTACAATGGACGATGAGTATGAATACGAGTATATTGAAGAGGACAACTTGCCGGATAAAGTAACGCCTAAGCAAAAGTCTCAGAATGTCGTGAACCTGCAAAGTGTACAGCAGCCTGCTCAGAGAGTTGTCCTCTGTGAGCCGAGATCCTATAATGAGGCACAAGAAATAGCTGATAATATCGTCAATAAGCGGTCCGTTGTAATCAATCTGCAAAGAGTGGAAAACCACCAGGCAAAACGGATTGTGGACTTCTTAAGCGGTACTGTTTATGCCTTAAACGGTGACATACAGAAGCTTGGTGCAGAGACATTCCTCTGTACCCCTGAAAGTGTTGACGTAACAGGATCGATTTCTGAGTCCTATTTGTATGAAGACGAATTATAAAAAGAAAGGTAGTTTTTGATGAATCAACTCTTAGGTCTCTTTAGTTTTGCAATTTATATCTATTCTTGGATATTGATTATCTATATTTTAATGTCTTGGTTTCCGGGAGCACGGGAATCTTCATTTGGAGAATTAATCGGAAGAATCGCAGAACCATACTTAGAAATATTCAGACGCTTCATTCCGCCGTTAGGGATGATTGATGTTTCCCCGATTGTAGCGATCATCGTTCTGCGTTTCGCGGGAATGGGATTAGAAACATTCTTCCGGATGTTTTTCTAAAGTAATGAAATTAAAGGAAGTATGAAATGGATATTTATCAGCATTTTCGTAATGAGGAAGCCCCGTTCATTGATCAGGTCCTTTCCTGGAAAGAGCAAGTAGAACGGAGTTATATTCCGAAGCTCACTGATTTTTTAGATCCGCGTGAGCAGCAAATTGTTGAAACAATTATCGGTACGGGGAATGATGAACTGCAAATCGAAGCATTCGGGGGCTCCCCGCATACAGAAAGAAATAGAATGATTATTGCACCATTCTATGAAGAAATAACCGAGGAGAGTTTTCAATTAACACTTCTCGAGGCAACCTATCAGGAAAAATTTGTGACACTGACACACCGAGATGCGATGGGTGCCTTTCTATCTTCTGGTGTGAAGCGTGAAAAGCTTGGGGATATCTTTGTTGGAGATGGAACGATTCAAATTATCGTTGCGGCTGAAATAAGTCCTTATGTTGTGATGAATCTTACATCGGTGAAACATGCGAAGATCAAACTGGCGGAAAAAGAACTGGCAAGTGTCCGCATCCCTCGTCCGAATTGGGTCGAGTCTAGTAAGACGGTATCTTCACTCCGATTGGATACCGTTCTAAAAGAAATTTACCGTATGTCACGAAAGGATGCCCAACAAGCGATAGACCGGCAATTAGTTAAAGTGAATCATAAAGTAGTTCAAGATACAAAATATCCCCTTGGAGCGGGTGATTTATTGTCTTTTCGAGGTAAGGGACGAAGCAAAGTTATTCAGATCGAAGGACAGACAAAAAAAGAGAAATGGCGGATTACTACTGCGACATTGGAATAAAAAAATATCTGTTTATGCAGGATTTTTTTATTTTATGTCGAATTATAAAAGAGAGTCATATTAAAATAAATGAATAGGATTTCTTATACTTAGGGAGGTGGCCTTTGTGCCGTTAACACCGTTAGATATTCATAATAAAGAGTTTTCAAGTAAGTTCCGTGGTTATGATGAAGATGAGGTCAATGAATTCCTTGATCAAGTCGTGAAAGACTACGAAATGGTCATAAGGGAAAAGAAGAATTTAGAAGAGAAAGTTGAACTGCTTGAAGAAAAGTTAGGTCATTTCACAAATATTGAAGAGACCTTAAATAGATCAATCCTTGTTGCACAGGAAACTGCTGAGGAAGTGAAAGGCAACGCAACAAAAGAATCTAAGTTAATCATTAAAGAAGCTGAAAAGAATGCAGATCGCATCATTAACGAAGCATTAAGCAAATCAAGACGAATTGCAATGGATGTGGAGGAATTGAAGAAACAAGCGAAAGTATTCCGCACCCGCCTGAAAGCAATTGTCGAAGCACAGCTTGATATGATTGAAACGAACGATTGGGACGAGCTTTTCGAAGCTGAAATTGGTGATGAGGATGAATTATTAAAAAATAACGCATAGTAGGCTTGACGACAAAGGATTTTTTACATATAATTCATACAAGTAAACATTATGTGATAGATACAGTGACGGAGACAGTATAAAAGTATATGTCTGGTAAGCGAGTCAGGGAAAGGTGGAAGCCTGATACAGATAGCTTTTAGAACATCACTCCTGATGTATCCACTATGAAATGATAGTAATAGTGGACGGCTCATCACCGTTAAGAGATTCTTGAGTGAATTTAAATATGTCATTTAAATTTATAAGGGTGGTACCGCGAGTCTTCTCGTCCCTTTTGGGATAGAGAGGACTTTTTTGTTACCACTCAACTTTCATACTAAAAAACAATTGCTTTCATTCAGCGTAAGTGATACTGCTCGTTCTCGTGGCTAGATTTCTAATCGCCGTTCAGTTGCCCGGTGGACGGATGCTTTCCGCGGGCACAGCCGAAGCCTCGACGCACAGGACGTGCTAATGCAGACGTTGCCACAGGACGTGGCGAACTTAGTCTGCCTCGGGCTACCGCCCTGCGGGGTCTCCGGACTCGTGCTATTCCCGCAGGAGTCACCGTCCACCGGGCAACTGAACTGGTAGAGAGGGTTATTATTAACGGAAACTATCCCACTATGATGAGAGTTCTATTCCTTAAATGAAAAATAGTGTTCCAAATTCGGCCTTCCCTGGGAGCAGTCCAGACACCTCGAGGCTCCTGCGGGAGGATAGGCATAGGTGAGACCCCGCAGGGCGACAGCCCGAGGAGGCTCACCAGCCGCCCGCGGAAAGCGAGAGGTGTCCCCGGAAAGAGAGTTGCGCACTTACGCTGAATGAAGGAGTAGTTGGTTGTTTCAGACGATGAAAGTTGAGTTATGATGATTTGTTTATAAATTATGCCGAAACGAATTTGAAGGAGGAAATGCATGATGGATTATAAAGAAACCTTAATGATGCCGAAAACAAAGTTCCCAATGCGTGGAAACTTACCAAATAAAGAACCCGTACGCCGTGAACAATGGGAAGAAGATAATATCTATGAAAAAGTGCAGGAACGTACGAAAGGTCGCCCATTATTTATTCTTCATGATGGACCACCATATGCGAATGGAGATTTGCATATCGGGCATGCCTTGAACAAAATTTTAAAAGACTTCATCATTCGTTATAAGTCGATGACCGGTTACCACGCACCATATATTCCTGGTTGGGATACGCACGGATTACCGATTGAAACGGCACTCACAAAGAAAAAGAAGATTAATCGAAAGGAAATCCCTGTACCGGAATTCCGTAAACTCTGTGAAGAGTATGCATTAGAGCAAATTGACAATCAACGGACGCAGTTTAAATCATTAGGTGTCCGCGGTGACTGGGATAATCCTTATATTACACTCACAAAAGACTTTGAAGCTGCACAAATTAAAGTATTCGGTGAAATGGCGAAAAAAGGCTACATTTATAAAGGATTAAAGCCAGTCAACTGGTCTCCTTCATCTGAGTCTGCACTTGCTGAAGCGGAAATTGAATACTACGACAAACGCTCCCCATCCATTTATGTTACGTTCGAAGTAAAAGATGGAAAAGATGTGTTAACTGAAGGAGAAAAAATTGTTATCTGGACAACAACACCATGGACACTTCCAGCCAACCTTGGAATCAGTGTTCACCCGGACCTCGAATATGTCGTAGCAGAAGTCGAGAACGAAAAATATGTAGTTGCTGAATCATTACTTGAGACGGTGGCTGAAGAGCTAGGGTGGAGTAATCCACAAGTTGTTAAACAGTTTAAAGGACAAGAAATTGATAAAGTTGTCGCAAAACACCCATTCTATGACCGTGATTCACTTGTCATGCTTGGTGACCATGTAACGACAGAAGCTGGTACTGGTTGTGTCCATACTGCACCAGGACACGGGGAAGATGACTTCTATGTAGCTCAGAGTTATGGACTGGACGCACTATCTCCAATTGATGACCGTGGAGTATTTACAGCCGATGCACCAGGTTTTGAAGGAATGTTCTATGATAAAGCGAATAAAGCAATAACAGAGAAATTAGAGGAAGTCGGTGCATTATTAAAGCTTACCTTCATTACGCACTCCTATCCTCATGACTGGCGGACGAAGAAACCGACTATTTTCCGTGCAACACCACAATGGTTTGCATCGATTAAAGATTTCCGTCAAGATATTCTTGAAGAAATTAAAAATGTCGAATGGTTCCCGAAATGGGGAGAAACTCGTCTGTATAACATGGTAAGAGATCGCGAAGACTGGGTCATTTCAAGACAGCGAACTTGGGGTGTACCAATTCCAGTTTTTTACGCGGAGGATAATACACCAATCATTATAGAAGAAACGATTAATCATGTATCTGAACTATTTAGAGAGCACGGTTCTAATATCTGGTTTGAAAAAGAAGCGAAAGATTTATTGCCAGAAGGATTTACTTCTCCGCATAGTCCAAATGGAGAGTTTACGAAAGAAACGGATATTATGGACGTATGGTTTGACTCCGGTTCAACCCATGAGGGAGTATTAATGAATCGTAAAGATCACCGCCGTCCAGCTGATATTTATTTAGAAGGTAGTGACCAGTATCGTGGTTGGTTCAACTCATCCATATCTACTGCAGTTGCTGTAACAGGTAAAGCACCTTATAAATCGATCGTCAGTCATGGATTTGTCCTTGATGGAGATGGCAGGAAAATGAGTAAATCATTAGGAAACGTCATCGTTCCAGGTAAAGTATTGAAACAATTAGGTGCAGACATTTTGCGTCTTTGGGTTGCATCAGTCGATTACCAGGCTGACGTTAGAATTTCGGATGATATTCTAAAACAAACCTCAGAAGCATACCGGAAGATTAGAAATACATTCCGCTTCATGTTGGCAAACTTAGCTGATTTTGACCCTGCAACGGATCAGGTGCCTGAGTCAGAGATGGAAGAAATTGATCTATTCATGCTTAATCGTTTGCAGGAAGTATTGGCTGATGCACGTAATTCTTACGAGGTTTATGAATACTCGCCAATCTTCCACGAAGTTCATAACTTCTGTTCCGTAGATTTAAGTTCCTTCTACCTGGACTTTGCGAAAGATATTCTTTATATCGAGAAACCGGACGATAGACGTAGACGTAGTATCCAAACAGCATTTTATGAAATCTTGACAACACTTGTTAAGCTGCTTACACCTATTATTCCGCATACAGCTGAAGAAGTATGGGAATACATTCCAGGGGTCGAAGAGAAGTATGTCCAATTGACAGATATCCCGGAACCAAGAGAAATAAAAGGATTAGACAAAGCGAAATGGGACCAATTCATGAATGTACGCGATGATGTATTGAAAGCATTAGAAGAAGCCAGAAATGACAAATTGATCGGTAAACCATTAGAAGCTAAAGTAACATTGGTTCCCCGTGATGAAGAAACGAAAAAAGTATTGGAATCAATGGAATATCTCCATCAATACTTGATTGTTTCAGAGGCAGTAATTAAAGGTGAAGAACCAAAAGCGAAAGAATACCGCTATGTAAACGTACTTGTCGAAGTACATCCTGGTGAAAAATGTGAACGTTGCTGGGTATCATCCGAAACAGTCGGACAGGACCAAGATCATCCAACCCTTTGCACCCGCTGTGCATCTGTTGTTAAGGAATATTACGAAGCTTAATAACAAGACTGCTTCTTCTACTTGAAGGAGCAGTCTTTTCATTTGATGACTCATGTTTACCACGCATTAACGTTCTATAATACCCCCACTGAATGAAGTTTCACTGTACGAATAAACCAAGAACACTCGTGATTTCAGGCATGAGAGGTTCTGTCTTGTGTTTCATATCTGTACAGTATAAGATAAATAAAGGAAAAAAATTAATCGAAGCATTTTTCGGAGGTTGCTGCATGCTGACATATTATCTCATCGCCTTAGCGATTATTGCACTGGATCAAATTACGAAATGGCTGGTTATTATTAATATGGAACTTGGAGAAAGCATTCCTATCATTGATGGATTCTTTCATTTAACTTCACACCGTAATAGTGGAGCAGCCTGGGGGATTTTAGAAGGACAAATGATTTTCTTTTATATCATTACCCTCGTATTTATTGCCGCAGCCGTTTACTATATGCATAAATATGCCCATGATAATAAACTGCTCGGAATCTCCTTAGGTATTATTATTGGGGGAGCAATTGGTAACTTTATCGATCGATTGTTCAGACATGAAGTAGTGGATTTTGCTGATTTTACTATTTTTAATTATAATTTCCCCATCTTTAATGTTGCGGACTCGGCACTGACAATCGGTGTAATCTTAATTATTATTGTAACAATTATTGAGGAACGAAAAGAAAAAAGGAAGGAAAAGGAAAAAGCATGAGTTTTCAAACCCATACTGTAACACCGGAACAAAATCAAATAAGGATAGATAAGCTGTTATCTGAAATAAATCCCGACCGCTCCCGGTCCCAAATTCAGATATGGATTGCAGAGGGCTACGTGGAGGTGAATGAACGACAAGTTAAAGCAAATTATAAATGCGAAGAAGGGGACGTCATTGAGTGGCAAATTCCGGAAGTGAAAGCTCTTGAAATTACAGCGGAAAATATTCCACTTGATATTATGTATGAGGACAGTGACCTGCTTGTCGTGAATAAACCGCGAGGAATGGTCGTACACCCGTCAGCTGGACATGGCTCAGGAACTTTAGTGAATGCACTCCTTTACCACTGTAACGATCTTTCAGGTATTAATGGTGTAGAACGGCCAGGGATTGTCCACCGATTAGATAAGGATACGAGCGGATTGTTAGTTGTTGCGAAACACGATCAAGCACATATCGGCTTATCAGAGCAATTTGCAAACCGGGAAGTGGAAAGGAAGTATATTGCGCTTGTTCATGGAGAAATCCCTCATGAAACAGGGATAATTGACGCTCCAATCGGAAGAGATCCGAAGAATAGACAACGGATGGCTGTCGTTGATAATGGCAAGTCAGCTGTTACCAATTTTCATGTACTGAAACACTTCCCAGATTATTCATTTATTGAATGTAAGCTGGAGACCGGAAGAACGCACCAAATCCGTGTGCATATGAGATATATCGGTTATCCGCTTGTTGGAGATCCATTATATGGCCCTAGAAAGACGATTGATTTAGGTGGTCAAGCGCTCCATGCTAAAAAGGTAGGTTTCACCCATCCGATCACAGGAAAATGGCTGGAATTCGAATCAGCCATTCCGACCTATTTCAATGATGCGTTAAAAATAATTGAGAAAATGTATTGACATATGAATCAAAGTTTGAAATAATATATAGAAATAAGAAGACCTTTAATCATAGTCCCGTGAGGCTAAAAAGGATCGGTAAAAATGCTGTCATTTTATGAATCCCTTTTTCCTCATGTGAAAAAGGGATTATTTATATGGAGAACATAGGAGGAAACCAAGCGAATGAAGAAGAAAGCAACCGTTCTCGATTCCCCAGCAATGAACCGGGCGCTAACGCGGATGGCTCATGAAATACTTGAAAAAAATAAAGGGGCAGATGACCTGATCCTTGTCGGAATCAAAACGCGTGGGGTACCACTTGCAAAACGTCTTCAGCAAAAAATTAAACAAATTGAAAATATTACCGTTCCAACGGGTGAACTGGACATTACACTATACCGTGACGACCTAGAAAAGGTGACGAGTAATGATGAACCCGAACTGAAATCTTCAAGTATCGATGTAGATGTTAGTGGGAAACTTGTTGTCCTAGTAGATGACGTGCTGTATACCGGACGAACGGTCCGTGCGGCGATGGATGCAGTGATTGACCTTGGGAGACCATCCCAGATTCAGCTCGGTGTGTTGATAGACCGGGGACACCGCGAATTACCGATTCGTGCAGATTATGTAGGAAAGAATATACCTACTTCAGAGAAGGAAATTATTGTCGTTCAGTTAGATGAGGTAGATGAAGATGACCATGTTTCCATTTATGAAAAATGAATAACGAAACAACTTTTAACTAAATCCAGAGAGATTTAAAAGGTTGCGATTTTACATGTCTGATACACGGGATATGTCTATCTTCTTGCAGCCTTATTGCAAGAAGATTTTTTTATGCCAACTTAAGCTATTCGAAAAAATGGAGGGAGAAAGATGAGACATTTTATTTCAGTAGACCAATTGACAACCGAGGAGATTTATTCCATTTTACAGGATGCAGAGAAACTTCGAAACAACGATTACAAACTTGAACGGCAACTATTTGCGGCTAATCTGTTCTTTGAACCGAGCACAAGAACGAAAATGAGTTTCGTTGTAGCGGAGAGAAAATTAGGGATAGAAAATCTGGACTTCCACTCGCAAAACTCTTCCGTATTGAAAGGGGAGTCCCTCTATGATACGGCAAAGACCTTTGAAGCAATCGGAGCAGACTTCTTAGTCGTCCGCCACGAAGAAGATGATTGGTATAAAGAATTGGAAGGAAAATTGTCGATTCCGTTAATTAATGGTGGGGCAGGAGCGAAAGAGCATCCGACTCAAACGATGCTTGATTTACTAACGATTTATCAAGAATTTAAAACCTTTAAGGGCTTAAAAATTGCGATCGCTGGAGATATCAAGCATAGCAGAGTAGCAAGGTCAAATGCTGTTTGTTTACAGAAACTTGGGGCGGAAGTATATTTAAGTGCGGCACAGGGGATGGAAAGAGATGTACTAGAATTTCCTTATCTTCCAATTGATGAAGCGGTTGAAGTGTGTGATGTTGTCATGCTTTTACGGATTCAGCATGAGCGCCACGAACATTCGGTGAATACGTATGACTATTTAGAGCAATACGGATTAACAAAAGAGAGGGAGAGCAGAATGAAAGATAACGCAATCATTATGCATCCGGCTCCGATTAATCGCGGTGTGGAGATTGATACGGAACTCGTGGAATGTGAACGGTCACGAATCTTTAAACAGATGAACAATGGAGTTTACGTAAGAATGGCAATCATCATCAATGTATTGAATGAATGGGGGATTTTAAGTGACAAAGCTACTGAAAAATATCAAACTGCTATCTGAGACAGGTGAAATGATCCACAAAGAAATATTAATAGAGGATAATAAGATATCGCAAATTGCAGATAAAGTAAATGTTAGTGCGGAAGAAGTAATCGATGGGCAAGGAAAACTCGCCTTGCCAGGTTTCATCGATGTCCACATTCATTTAAGAGAACCTGGCGGAGAACATAAGGAGACAATTCAAACAGGGACAATGGCAGCTGCAAGAGGTGGTTTTACAACAGTTGCTGCCATGCCGAATACAAATCCCGTCCCGGACAGTCGTGAAAAAATAGATAATTTACTAGCAAAGATTGAAGAAGATGCAATTATACGTGTCCTTCCATATGCTTCTATTACAAAAGGACTCGAAGGAAAAGAACTTACAGATTTAGAAAGTCTCGGGGAAGCTTTTGCCTACACGGATGATGGGGTCGGTGTCCAGACTGCTGACCTCATGCTCCAAGCAATGAAGCGAGCCGCAAAGCTTGGTAAAGCGATTGTCGCTCACTGTGAGGATAATTCGATTGTCTATAATGGAGTTGTTCATGACGGGGAAGTGAGTGAACGCCTCAATTTGCCAGGTCTACCTGGAATCAGTGAATCTGTGCAGATTGCAAGGGACGTCCTGTTAGCGGAAGCAGCAGGCTGTCATTATCATGTATGCCATGTCAGTACGAAAGAATCTGTTCGAGTTATTCGGGATGCGAAGCGAGCGGGGATTAACGTAACAGCTGAAGTGACACCGCATCATTTAATACTAAATGAACAAGATATTTTATCAAACGACGCTAACTTTAAAATGAATCCGCCATTACGGGCAAAAGAAGACCAGGAAGCATTACTTGAAGGGTTACTTGACGGCACGATTGATCTAATTGCGACTGACCATGCACCTCATGCTGAAGATGAGAAAGCCCTTGGTTTCTTACAAGCACCATTTGGGATTACTGGACTCGAAACTGCTTTCCCGCTACTTTACACCCATTTAGTAAAGACAGGAAAATTAAGCTTGAAGCTGCTTGTCGACTATTTGACGGTTAAGCCGGCGCAAGTTTTTGCATTGCCATATGGTCGGCTTGAAGTTGCTGAGTTTGCAGATATCACGCTAATCGATTTAACCGAAGAATGGACGATTGATAAACATACGTTTTATTCCAAGGGGAAAAATACACCATTTAACGGTTGGAACGTATTTGGAAAACCGGTACTCACAATCGCAGGTGGGAAAGTCGTATACGAAGACGAATCCGTCTTTGTTCAGCTATGAAAAATACAGAGAATGAGGGCTGGAAAAACATGCGTAAAGTCAAAATGAAACTTTTAGAAATACGAGAAATTGCCAAAGATACGATTGAAATGAAGCTTACGGATAATTATATAACGGAAGTGGCAAAACCAGGTCAATTTATCTCGATTGCCTTACCAAACTATACGTTGCCCCGACCGATTTCTATTGCAAATATTGATCGGGACAAGCAGGAATTAACTCTATTATTTAAAATTATGGGAAAAGGAACAAATGAACTTGCTGGATTTATCCCTGGAGCAGAAATTGACTGTTTTGGCCCGAATGGTAATAGTTTTCCTCTAATGTCAGGAGAAATGACTAAAGTGTTATTAATTGGCGGAGGAATTGGAGTGCCGCCATTATACTATCTTGGTAAACAATTAAAGAAGCAAGGAATTAAGGTTGTTTCCATTCTCGGCTTTCAATCCAGTGAAAATGTTTTCTATGAAAAGGAATTCGCAAGATTGGGAGAGACGTTTATTGTAACGGATGACGGCTCCTATGGAATGAAAGGATTTGTGACAGATGCAGTGACCAGTGTTCCTAGTTTTAATGCTTATTATGCATGTGGACCAACGGGTATGCTACGCGCGTTAACTACACAATTGCATAATAAAACGGGCTATATTTCTTTGGAGGAACGAATGGGTTGCACAGTCGGTGCTTGTGCAGCTTGTGTTATACCAACAACAGAGGGTGGCTACAAGAAAATCTGCCATGATGGGCCAGTCTTTGCAGCTGAGGAGGTCATTTTATGATTGATTTACAAGTCGAATTGCCCGGCTTAAAATTAAAAAATCCTCTTATGCCTGCTTCGGGCTGCTTCGGGTTTGGCAGAGAGTATAGTAAATTTTATGACTTAAGCCTACTCGGTGCTGTCATGATGAAAGCTGCTACAGGGGAAGAGCGCTCAGGAAATCCAACACCAAGGGTTGCAGAAACGAGTAGTGGGATGCTGAATGCAATTGGTTTACAGAATCCCGGAGTAGCTAAGATTATTAAAGAAGAAGTACCGTTTCTAGCAAATTATGATACAGCTGTCATAGCGAATGTTGCCGGTAGCACAGTTGAAGAATATGAAGAAGTTGCAACTAAATTTAATCAAACCTCAGATGTGCATGCACTGGAACTAAATATTTCCTGCCCGAATGTGAAAGAAGGCGGGATTCAATTTGGAACAGACCCTGAAATGGCAAAGCATGTTACAGAAAAGGTAAAGCAAGCAAGTAATAAACCGGTTTACGTAAAGCTTTCCCCGAATGTGTCTAATATTGTTGCGATGGCAAAAGCGGTGGAAGAAGCCGGTGCAGATGGACTGACGATGATTAATACCTTAACAGGCATGCAGTTGCATCTCCCGTCAAGGCGTCCACTTATTGCAAATAAAACAGGCGGTCTTTCCGGTCCGGCAATAAAGCCGATTGCAATCCGGATGATTTATGAGGTAAGACAAGCAACAAACATTCCGATTATCGGTATGGGGGGAATTCAAACGGCAGAAGATGTACTTGAATTCCTGCTCGCTGGAGCAAATGCAGTTGCAGTCGGAACAGCAAATTTCCAAAATCCACTTATCCTTCCAGAACTTATTTCAGAGTTGCCGGAAGTACTGCGGAAATATGGTTTCAGCTCGGTTAAAGAAGCGGTTGGAAAGGCGGTTATTGAATGACGAACTCAATTTATCTAGCATTAGATTTTCCAGATTGGGAGGAAACGGAACAATTCCTTACCCGTTATAATTTGCAAGGTGTGCCGGTAAAAGTCGGGATGGAGCTTTTTTACAGGGAAGGAATCGCGATGATTGAAAAATTGAAGGCGAATAATCATTCGATTTTCCTTGATTTAAAACTCCATGATATCCCGACAACGGTTCAACGGGCAATGAAGAATTTAGCGAAGTTGGATGTGGATATCGTCAATGTACATGCCCTTGGTGGTTCAGAAATGATCAAACGCGCGAAAGAGGGATTGCTTGCAGGTGGCGCTAGTCAAACGAAACTGCTTGCAGTTACAATACTTACGTCGATGAATGAGCGAGCCA
This sequence comes from Oceanobacillus indicireducens, assembly GCF_014647195.1. Classification (GTDB taxonomy): domain Bacteria; phylum Bacillota; class Bacilli; order Bacillales; family Amphibacillaceae; genus Oceanobacillus; species Oceanobacillus indicireducens. The sequence goes on from NZ_BMOS01000001.1 coordinate 202,829, forward strand.
TGCAGGAGGAACTAGGGCTTCAACTTGCATTGGATGAGCAGGTCGAGAAGCTAGCGAGCCTTTCTAATGCAAGTGGGGCTGACGGTGTTGTTTGTTCCGTTCACGAGGCAGAAGGAATTAAGCGATTATGTGGGGATGACTTTTTAACGGTAACGCCAGGAATCCGTTTAAAGACATCTGAACGAGATGATCAAGAAAGGGTCGCAACTCCTTCTGAGGCAAGACGATTAGGAGCCGACTACCTTGTGATGGGAAGAAGCATCACTAGAGCAGCTGATCCGAAAGCAGCTTATCATAAAGCGATAAAGGAGACTGTTATACATGGTAATTGAAAAAGAACTTGTCCAAGACTTACTGGATATTCGCGCAGTACAAATTAATGTGAAGGATTATTTCACTTGGACTTCTGGTGTGAAATCACCGATTTATTGTGACAATCGACTAGTTATGTCATACCCGGAAATTCGCAAAAAAGTTACAGATGGATTTATCGCCCGACTAGAAGCAAATAATTGGAGGCCAGACGTAATCGCCGGTTGTGCTACAGCAGGGATTCCGCACGCTGCATGGTTAAGCACTGCGCTTGACTTGCCGCTTGTTTATGTACGTTCCAAACCGAAAGCCCACGGGAAAGGAAATCAAATTGAAGGAATCATCGAGCCCGGTCAGCGTGTCGTTGTCATCGAAGACCTTATTTCGACAGGTGGATCCGCGATTCAAGCTGCACAAGCTCTCACTGCTGCTGGAGCAGATGTTACCGGTGTGTTGGCTATTTTTTCTTACGGATTAGAAAAGGCCTCGGCTAACTTCAAAGCAGCTAATTTCATTCACGAAACCGTAACGAATTTTGATGAACTACTAGAAGCATTAACGATCAGTGGTGAGTTAAGTAATGAAGAAATGCATGAATTATTAAACTGGCGAGATACATTAAACTAACACCGAGTGAAGGGAAATCCTTTCATTCGGTTTTTTTAACTCCGCTGTCCGAAACAGTAGTTATTCATGTTGTAACCAGTAAAAACGATGATCCATCAAGCTTATAGTGGCAATTCTATCAACTTGATACGTTCTTCCAATAACTCATTCTTAAAACTAACGACTTATTCCTGTATTCCATGTAAAAGTTTGGACTCGCTCCTTTATTTCAATGCTCTAACCGCCGTTCAGTTGCCCGGGGGATAGATGTTTTCCCATTAAACTAAGATGAACGCACTGATGGGAAAATAACTCCGGGTTATTTTCCGATTAAAGTACGTTGAACGTACTAACGGGATAATAAAATTCGGTTATTTTCCCATTAAAGTGAGATGAAGGTGCAAAAGGGAGAATAAAACACGGTTATTTTCCGATTAAAGTAAGATGAACATGCTAACGGGAGAATAAAACACGGTTATTTTCCCATTAAAGTAAGATGTACATGCTAATGGGAGTGTAATCTGAAATAGTGAGCCAAATATGGCCTTTCCTCGGAGCAGTCCAGACACCTCGAGACTCCTGCGGGAGGCCGGCTAAGTACGGTCGCGTCCTGTGACCAATGCCGGCATTAAAACCTCCTGTTCGTCGATAGGCCTAGGTGAGACCCCTTAGTGCTCAGCCCGAGGAGGCTCACCAGCCGCTCAGCAGGTGCGAGAGGTGTCTGGACTGCGGACCTCCAGAAGTAAATTGCACACACTTACGTCAGTTGAAAGTCAGTGGGTGATAGGAGTAATTTCCTTTTTCTATTTTACGAGAATTAAATTGTAAATTCATTAAACTGTCAGTTTTCACCTGTACCGATTTACTGAATCTTATCCGTGATTCCTTTATAATAGATGTATCCAAATCAAATAAGGGTGTTAACATGAAAATAACGGACTATGAACTATTGATCAAACTAAATGAAATTGGCACGATTCGTGGCACTGCAAAGGTTGTGCTCATTTCACAACCGGCCGTTACCCAGCGCTTAAAATACATTGAAGAATATTTCGGAGTACAAATATTTTTAAGAACATCCAAACGTTTAAAACTTACTCCAGCAGGTGAAATTATTTTAGAGCACGCAAAAGAGGTAATCGAGAGAGAAGAATATATATTAAATAAACTTGCAAAGTCTAGTAAAGAAGTACATGGAACACTGTCAATCGCCTGTTCATCACTAATTAGTCAACGCTTTCTACCAAAGATTTTAGGAGCATACACAAATCAGTTTCCAAAAGTTGCTATCGATCTAGTAACAGGTATTAGTGAAGATATTCGACTTGATCATAAAAATTACGATGTCTGCATTATCCGAGGCGATAAATTAAAGGAAAGTACCTGTATACGTCTATTTGCCGACCCTCTTTATATTTTTGACACTGAACCATTTCCAGAAGATGGTGTGAAGGAAAGGCCTTTGATTTCATTTAAAAGTGATGATAGTATGCATGAATTAGTTGATAACTGGCTTTACTATCAGCAAGCATCAATTAAACCGCTGAAGACGATGACGGTAGATCAAATTGAGACGTGTAAGCAATTCATGAAGCAGGGAATAGGTATGGCGGTTCTGCCCAAGAGTGTTTCGGATTCCATGATGGAAGAATATCCGCATCTTCCTCTCATGTTGGATGGAAAAAGCGTCACTCGTGATACATGGGTTTGTTATCAGGAAGATTCAAGACAACTGCCACAAGTGAATCATTTTATTGAAGCATTGACTGCTACTATATTTCTATAATGTTTTATCTTTCTATAAATGTGGAAGATATATACTATATTAGAAAAGGAGTGGTAGTTAATGAGTGATGTACTCTTCACTTCAAGTGCAACAGCTAAAAATGGACGGGAAGGTCATGTGCAATCTTCGGATGGCATACTAGACCTTGAACTTGTTAATCCCTTGCAGGATAAGAATGGGAAAGGATCGAATCCAGAGCAATTATTTGCGGCTGGATATTCCGCTTGTTTTGACGGGGCATTGAACCTCATTGCCTCCAAAAAAGATAAACGGATTGATTCGGAAACGACTGCTGAGGTTAGTTTTATGAAGGACGAAAGTGATGGTGGCAATAAAATAGGCGTGACGTTGAAAGTTAAAATCAGCGGTGTCAGCCCAGAAGATGCCGAGGAACTAGTTCAAGCGGCACATCAAGCTTGTCCTTATTCCAAAGCAACAAGAGGAAATGTTGATGTCAAACTAGTTCCACAAGCAGTAGAATAACTAATACACACAGAAAAGGATTATTCCCTCTCATAAGGAATAATCCTTTTCTGTGTCTGATCACCTAGATTTACATATAGGGTTAGAACGTTCTACCGGAAGTCCAAGATAGAGTCTCAACGTATCGGATCCCAGGATACACTTTAATTTGTTTTCCATTCATATCGAATCAATTGGAGTAGTATAAATGTATTCAGTGTCGAAAAATTACTTTTTCTGTCGATGTTGCTCTACGAATTTGGCGGAGGGGGTGACGAATAGGGTTTTTTGGTTGTCGTAGGTGACATAGCCTGGTTTCGCCCCGTTTGGTTTTTTCACATGACGAATCAACGTGTAATCCACTGGAACCGAGGAGGAATTTTGTGACTTGCTGAAATAAGCTGCAAGTTTCGCCGCCTCGAGTAACGTTTCCTCACTGGGGTCTGTATGCCGAATAACAACATGTGAGCCCGGTATATCCTTCGTATGCAGCCAAATCTCATCGCGGCGTGCGAGCCTCATCGTTAAATACTCATTTTGTTTATTATTCTTACCAACAAGAATTTCCGTTCCATCAGAAGCGATAAATGTTTCCGGTACCGGTTTGTGAACCTTGTTCTTCCGGCTTTTTGTCCGTTGTTTTCTTAAATACCCTTCATCCCTAAGTTCTTCTCTAATTTCCTCAATATCCTCTTCCCCAGCCACATCAATCTGTTGTAGCAGCCGATCAAAGTAATCAATTTCTTCTTGCGTTTTTTTAATTTCTGTCTGAACAATTTTTCGTGAATTCTTCAGCTTTTGGTAATTCTTAAAGAAGCGCTGGGCATTTTCACTAGGTGAAATTTGCGGATTAAGTTCGATTTCCACTTCATTCTGTTCCGGATCATAATAATCGATTACTTTTACAACCGTGTCTCCTGGCTTTACAAGATGGAGATGAGCGGTCAGCAGTTCGCCGTATTTTTGGTAGACATCCGCTTTTTCAGCTTTTTTCAATGTTTGGTAATGTTTTTTTAATTTCCGTTCGTTTTTATTTATTTCATTACGGATGAAGCGGGAAAGATCTTTCGCTTGTTGCTTCACTCTGTCTCTTTCGGCTTTTCCGGAATAGAAGCTGTCTAGCATCTCGCTTACCGAATTGAAATTTTGTTTTGTTAGTTTGTCTACTGTAATTTCTATAACATGGTAATCTTCACGATCATTTATATAGATTGTCGGTTGAAAGTTATTTGCAATCACGTCGTGGTTAATTTCTTCAAACTTATCCTTATAAACGGACATATCACCAAGTTTAGCCCTTCTCACAATTTCTTTCGTGATAAAAGGAGAGTAGCCCGTAAGATGCAGGACAAGTTGTCTGTCTATTTTACCAGCATTGAAATCAATCCGTTTAATTAGATCCTCACCATCAATTTCTAATGGATTCAACTTATCTTGCTCAGGCGGCTTAATATAGTCATGTCCTGGAAGAATGGTCCTATGGCGGTTCTGTGCCATGGAAATATGTTTCATGCTGTCAATAATTTTCCCTGTCTCTTCGTTAACGAGAATGATATTACTATGTCTTCCCATCAGCTCAACAATTAACTGTTTCTCACTTTGGTCACCGATTTCATTTCTTGTAGTAAAAGAAAAAGTTATGACGCGTTCCAAACGATCTTGCTCAATCGAATTTATCGTTGCGCCACCAAGGTGCTTTCTAAGCACCATACAAAACATCGGCGGCTCTTTCGGATTGATGTAACTGTCCTTTGTAATATGGATCCGTGCATACGTTGGATGTATGGAAAAGAGTAGGCTTTGGTTAACTCCTTGACTCCGAATCGTAAAAATAAGTTCTTGGGCTGTCGGTTGGTAGATCTTTGAAATTTTCCCCGGTAGTAATAGATCTTGTAATTCATTTGTTACTGCTCGTGTAACAATACCGTCAAATGGCATATCAATCACCTCATTGTAAATTATAGCATTAATTGAACGAGTACGGCATATAGATGGGGTAGAAGTGGATTAGTAAAGGGTTGGAGGAATGCTGATGAAATGGTATCAATTAGATATAGATGAGGTCGAGAAAAAATTACAGGTTACTATCCCACAAGGAATAACTGAAGAACAAGTACAAGCAAGAAGAAAGAAATTTGGAGCGAACGAACTTGATGCCCAGAAGAAGCAATCCCGCTGGCTGCTGTTTCTGAAGCAATTTCAGGATTTCATGGTCCTCGTGCTATTAGGGGCCACATTAATTGCCGGTTTGCTCGGTGAATATGTCGATGCGATAGCGATTATGATTATCGTACTTGTAAATGGGTGCATCGGCTATTTTCAGGAACAGAAAGCGGAGGATTCCCTTGAGAAAATTAAACAATTATCAGCACCTTTAAGTAATGTGAAAAGAAATGGGAAATGGCATAAAATAAATTCACGTGAACTCGTTGCAGGGGATATAGTGAGAATACAAAGCGGTGACCGAATCCCCGCAGATATCCGAATTGTGGAAGCGAACAGTCTAGAAATTGAGGAATCAGCGTTGACTGGTGAATCCTTACCCGTCGCCAAAATTGGACAGGCTATGACGGAGACCGATCTCGACCCGCAGGACCAGCTGAATATGGCGTTCATGGGTACTTTAGTAACGAAGGGACAAGGAATTGGTATTGTCACAAGGACAGGCATGCAGACAGAAATGGGTAAAATTGCATCCTTAATAATGACAACGAAGAAGATTATGACACCGCTCGAACGGAAATTAGCGGAATTAGGTAAAGTTTTAATCATCGTCGCATTTCTCCTCACTGCATTGGTTGTTATTCTTGGAATTTTACAGGGTAGACCGCTTTATCATATGGTTCTAGCTGGCGTTTCCTTAGCAGTGGCAGCGATTCCAGAAGGCTTACCAGCAATTGTAACTGTTGCTCTATCCCTCGGTGTACAAAGAATGATTAAACGGAAAGCGATTGTTCGCAAGCTATCTTCCGTTGAAACATTAGGTTCTGCTTCGGTAATCTGTTCAGATAAGACGGGCACGATGACGGAGAATCAGATGACCGTTAAGAAGCTCTATCTGAACGGAGAATTCCTTCATTTAACAGGAGAAGGTTACCAGGTTAATGGAGAAATTTTGAATGGAGATCAAACTGTCGATGGGGATCATCCGAACTTGGATGCGATGCTTCGTTACGGCATTCTTTGTAATCAGGCAAATTTAAAGTTACAAGATGGACAATATACAATCGATGGCGATCCCGTTGATGGAGCCTTACTTGTCGCAGCTCGGAAATTCGGATTAAATGAAGCAATAAAAGCGGAATATCAGTTAGTGAAGGAATTTCCTTTTGACTCGGAAAGAAAGCGGATGAGTGTCGTTGTGGAAGATGAGAATGGCAGACGTTTCCTCATCGTAAAAGGAGCACCTGATGTATTGCTGCCTAGGTCTTCGTTCTATTTAACGAAAGATGGTAGAAAAGTCCTTGATTTAACGGGGAAAGATAAATTCAATCAAGCAATAGAGCGGATGGCAAGTGATGCTTTAAGGATTATTGGAATCGGTATGCGTCCTCTACAAAAAGGTGAGCTGCTTGATGATGCCGCGTTCCTAGAAACAGAAATAACTTTTATCGGATTATATGGGATGATCGATCCTCCGCGTAAAGAAGTAAAACCAGCCATCCTTGCTTGTAGACAAGCTGGAATCAAGACAGTAATGATCACTGGAGATCATGCGAATACTGCTACTGCAATAGCAAAAGAACTGGAATTACTCCCTGAATCGGGGCGTGTCGTGTCTGGAAGCGAATTAAATCAGTTGAACCAGCAAGAATTGGAAAAACAAATTGAAGAGATTTATGTTTTCGCTAGAGTAACCCCGGAACACAAACTAAGAATTGTAAAAGCTTTCCAGAGCAGAGGACATGTTGTGGCTATGACAGGGGACGGCGTGAATGATGCTCCATCTATCAAAGCTGCAGATATCGGCATTAGTATGGGGATTAGCGGGACCGATGTAACGAAAGAAGCTTCATCCCTCGTTCTGATGGATGATAACTTTGCAACGATCAAAGCAGCAATTGATGAAGGAAGGAATATCTATGAGAATATCCGGAAGTTCATTCGCTATTTACTAGCCTCGAATGTTGGAGAAATCCTTGTCATGCTATTTGCTGTCATGCTTAAAATGCCACTGCCACTTGTCCCAGTGCAAATACTGTGGGTAAACCTTGTAACAGATGGATTGCCGGCAATGGCACTCGGTATGGATACATCCGAGGAAGATGTTATGAAACGAAAGCCGCGTAATCCGAGAGAGGGTATTTTTGCAAGAGGTCTTGGTTATAAAATCGTCAGTAGAGGTATTTTGATCGGTCTCGTGTCTTTAATTGCTTTCCTGTTCGCCTATCATAATGATCCGGATAATCTCACTTATGCACGGACGATGACCTTTACTACACTTGTCATGGCACAGCTCATTCATGTATTTGAATGTCGGAGTGAAAAATCCATTTTTGCTCGGAATCCCTTTGAAAATAAATATTTACTATTTGCCGTTCTTTCATCTGTCCTGCTATTGCTCATTGTCGTATATTGGCCACCACTTCAACCAATATTCCATACTACTGCACTTGGAGTATTAGATTGGCTGATTGTGCTTGTGTTAAGTTTATTGCCGACGATTCTATTCGCTTATACGAAGAAATAAATCCTGCCCGGTTTTCCTCTTGCACTGTTGCAAGAAGAATCCGGGTATGTTTCATTACAGAAATAAGAAATCGTGGTAAGGTATACATAACTCAACTTTTTTGCCTGAAATAGTTATCTTAAGGAAAAATTAGTAAAACTGACGATTCATTATAATTATAGACAAGGTTCTAAACTTAGTTCGTTTTACCTTTAATTCCCTTTCAAAAGGTAACCGAAAAAACTACTGACTACTTTCATTCAGCGTAAGTGCAACCTTCTCCTGGAGGTCCGCAGTCCAGACACCTCTCGCTTTCCGCAGGCGGCTGGTGAGCCTCCTCGGGCTTAGCACTAAGGGGTCTCACCTATGCCTATCCTCCTGCTGGAGTCTCGAGGTGTCTGGACTGCTCCGAGTAAAGGCCGTGATTTGGATTACTGTTTAATATTCCAGAAGTACAATCCTTATCATAACGGAATAATTTCTTTTTAAAATAATCCTTTAGACCAGTTCAGTTGCCCGGCGGACGGAGACTCCTACGGGAAAAGCACGAGTCCGAAGACCCCGCAGGAAGCGGTTTTCTTCCGAGGAGGCTGAGGCCGTGCCCGTGGAAAGCATCCGTCCGCCGGGCAACTGAACGGTAATTAGAACGCTAATAAAATGAATGCACAAAACACTTACGCTGAATGAAAGTGATCACCAGTTCATATTGGAGAACTTTTTATTTAAGTAATTGCGTCTAAGTACATGTCTCAAATATTTTCGGGTACTTGATAAAAATGAATTACTTTTGTATTTTAGGATGAGTACATAAGAATACCGTTCATGAAAAGGTAGTGATTAAAATGCTTTCAAGTATGACAGGTTTTGGAAAACAAGTAATTGAACAAGAAGAATACCAGATAACAGTGGAAATGCGCTCTGTTAATAACCGATTCCTAGATATTACGTTAAAAATGCCGCGCAGCTTTTATTACCTCGAAGAAAAACTCAAGAAAGTTATAAAAAACTATTTTAAACGAGGTAAAATTGAAGTATATATATCGATACAAGGTCAAGGATCGATTCACAAAAACGTGCATGTAGACTGGGAAATACTGGGGCAGTATGTTGACCGCGTCGAAGAAATCAAGCAACACTATCCAGTTAAAGGTGAACTGAATATCGAGCAATTAGTGAATTTGGAAGATATATTTATCGTTGAGGAAGAAGAGATGCAAGATGAAACATTAACGACTATCCTGTTACAAGCGATGGAAGAATCATGTAGAAAACTTTTGGAAATGAGACGAGCGGAAGGAGCTTTCCTTGAGCAAGATTTAGAGGAGCGGTTACAAGTATTAGAGGATACGATGAACCACTCGCAGCATGTCCGTCCGAAAGTAATTGAAACCTACCGCGAAAGAATCAGTAAAAGGATTACCAAGCATCTTGCTGAGTACAGTACAATTGACGAGGCAAGGATAATGCAAGAAGTTGCCATACTAGCTGAAAAAGGCGATATTACCGAAGAATTAACGAGACTGCATAGCCATATCAATCAAATGAAAAATACGTTAAAGGAAGAAGGCAGTGTCGGTAGGAAGCTTGACTTCATCTGTCAGGAAATGCACCGGGAAGCAAATACGATCGGCTCAAAAGCTACAGCAGCGGAAATCAATGAGCTTGATGTTATATTGAAAACAGAAATAGAGAAAATAAAAGAACAGATACAAAATATCGAGTAATTAAAGATTTGATTGGATATAAGTATAAATATCTGTTAGATTAAAGTATAATAGATATCAGACGGGTTTTGCTGACAGAGGGGGAACGAAAGTGAATCTTACGTTAATAAATATAGGATTTGGTAATGTTGTTTCAGCTAATCGAATCATTTCTATTGTATCTCCGGAATCAGCTCCTATTAAACGGATTATTTCGGTTGCAAGGGATAACAATAAGTTAGTTGATGCTACATATGGCAGAAGAACGAGAGCGGTCATTATTACGGATAGTGATCATGTCGTTTTATCTGCAGTCCAACCAGAGACGGTCGGGCAACGAGTCATGAACCATGAGGAAGTAACGGAGGAATCATAAATCATTCGTACATAAGGTGATTTCTTTATAGAGTAAGTTTGTATTAGGAGGAAGAGCAATTGAAGGATGAATCAGGTATATTATTTATCCTTTCAGGACCATCTGGTGTTGGAAAAGGAACTGTTCGAAAAAGGCTTTTTGAGGAGCAGACAGATTTACAATACTCCATTTCCATGACGACTAGGAATATGCGACCGGGTGAAGTGGAAGGCGTGGATTATTTTTATCGTTCGAAAGAAAAATTCGAGCAAATGATTACAGATAACGAACTTTTAGAATACGCGAAATATGTTAATAATTATTATGGGACACCGAAAGCTTTTGTTGAGGAAACATTAGCAAAGGGAAAAGACGTATTTCTTGAGATTGAAGTCCAAGGAGCTTTACAGGTGAAAAATAACTTCCCGCAAGGAGTTTTTATTTTTCTCTTTCCTCCGAGTCTTGATGAATTAAAGAACCGCATCGTAAGCCGTGGTACGGAAACGGAAGACCTTGTCATCAACCGGTTAAAAGAGGCCCGTAATGAAATTGAAATGATGCATGCTTATGATTATGTCGTCGTAAATGATGACGTCGATCTAGCCGTGGACCGAGTAAAAGCGATTATTAAAGCGGAGCATATGAAAAGAGAACGAGTGGAGAAGCTATATAGAAAAATATTGGAGGTAGATTGACATGATGCTAGAACCATCCATTGACCAGTTACAGGAAAAAATTTATTCAAAGTATGAATTAGTCACACTATCTGCAAGACGAGCAAGACAGTTGGCTGAAAATAAAAAATCGATGGTTGAAGAGCCATCTTCCCACACGTTTGTTGGGGTGGCACTAGAAGAAATTGCGGCTGGAAAATTGTATATTGCGGAAGAAGAATAAACGCCTCGCTTTTATAGCGGGGTTTTTTCTTTTTGAAATGTCCATACGTCCTTCACCGTGTCTCCTTTATCTCATTAGTATTCCAGTTTGTACGTCCCTATGCGCACGCTTCCGCTTTTGTTGTTAAATATGTTAAACTTAAGGGAGTTGAGAAGGGGGTTTTTGTGTGGTTAGAGGAAAGAATATTTTGTTGGGGGTTTCTGGTGGGATCGCTGTTTACAAGGCTTGTGCGCTTACGAGTAAGTTGACACAAAAAGGTGCGAATGTAAGAGTCTTGATGACGGAAAATGCAACGAAATTTGTTTCTCCGCTCACCTTCCAAGCCTTATCCCGAAACCCTGTATATATAGATACTTTTGACGAAAAAGATCCTGAAAAGATTGCCCATATTGACTTAGCTGATTGGGCAGAGATTGCGATAATCGCCCCAGCAACAGCCAATATTATTGGAAAGCTAGCAAACGGGATTGCAGACGATATGCTGTCCACTACTCTGCTTGCAACCCGGGCGGAAGTGTATATTGCTCCTGCGATGAATGTGCATATGTATGCAAATCCTGCCGTAGTTGAGAACATGCAGCAATTAAATGAGTGGGGATATCACTTTATTGAACCAGGTGCCGGTTATTTAGCTTGTGGCTATGTTGGGAAAGGTAGGCTTGAAGAACCGGAAACAATTATCGAAGTGATCGAGGACCATCAACAAAACGACGAGCCTTTAAAAGGAAAACGCGTCTTGATTTCTGCTGGACCTACACGGGAAGTCATTGACCCAGTCCGTTTCTTATCTAATCGTTCATCAGGAAAAATGGGCTTTGCCTTAGCTGAAGCTGCAGCAGAACTCGGTGCAGAAGTGACGGTTGTAGCGGGACCTACAGGTAATCAGATGAAGAACGGTGGTATTAAACGGGTCGATGTTGTCTCCGCAGAAGAAATGTATCAGGCAATCCATCGATTTTTCCCAGAAAGTGATATTGTAATAAAAGCCGCAGCTGTATCGGATTACCGGCCGAAACAAACTTTTAAAGAAAAAGTTAAAAAATCAGGCGATGACCTTATTATAGAAATGGAACGGACAAAGGATATTCTCCAGTCTCTTGGAGAGGAGAAGCAGCACCAATTTCTTGTTGGGTTTGCAGCAGAGACCGAAAAAGTTCTTGAATACGGTAAAGGTAAATTAGAAAAGAAAAATCTTGATGCTATTGTGATTAATAATGTTTCTTCTGAAGGAGCAGGTTTTGCAGGCGATACAAACATCGTTACGTATTTAAATCGTAAGCTGGAAGAAGAAAACTTACCACTTGCATCGAAAAAAGCAATTGCAGAAAATTTATGGAAACTTATTATTCGTGATATGAAGGATGAGTTAGATTGAACGTAGCAAAAGTAATCGTCGATGTGCCTTCTTTTGCCATCGACCAAACCTTTGATTATGAAATACCAGACCGTTTCACGCATGTGCTAACTCCGGGGATGCGTGTTATTGTTCCGTTTGGTCCAAGGAAAATTATGGGCTTTGTAGTAGAAATCACGGATACGTCATCCTTTAATAAGTTAAAACCTATTGAAGAAGTGCTAGACTTAGTTCCCGTTCTTACAAAAGAATTGCTTGATTTAGGTAAATGGTTAGCTCATCGAACTCTATCCCTTTCAATTGTTGCTCTACAAGTGATGCTTCCCCAAGTACTCAAGTCGAAGTATAAGAAAGAGATCAATCGTCTCAGCGGCGAAGTATTGTCAGATGAGCTGGAAGATCTGTTCCAAGGTCGGGATGTTATTCCATTTGAAGAATTTGAAGCCTCTGCGTTAAACTATCAACATTTAAAAAAAGCAGTAGATGCAGGGGAAGTCCAGATCGATTATATCGTTAAGTCGAAGATCACAAAGAAATTTGAAACATTCGTGTATCCGAAAAAGGAAATTCATTTATTGGAAGAAGCTTTACATGATTTGTCCCAATCTGCAAGGAAGCAGCGGGCAATTATTGAATTTTTCATTGAGAACCCGCAGGAGATTAAACAGAAATCATTACTGCAAACGATAGGAACGACAACAAGCACGGTGAAGGCATTAATTGATAAAGGACTTCTAGATACATACCAAAAAGAAACATATCGGAACCCGTATAATGATGATGCAATCGAACGAACAGATCCGCTTCCGCTAAAGCCCGAACAGCAACAAGCGATTGAACCAATCCTAGCAAGTATTGAAAATAATGAACATGAAGTGATCCTTGTGCATGGTGTAACCGGCAGCGGGAAAACGGAAATTTATTTACAAGCGATTCAAGAAGTAATTAAAAAAGGGAAAGAAGCGATTGTGCTCGTCCCTGAGATTTCCCTGACACCTCAGATGGTGAAACGATTCAAGGGTAGATTCGGGAGAAATGTAGCTGTCATGCACAGTGCGTTGTCAGCGGGTGAGAAATTTGATGAATGGCGGAAAATCCAACGCAAAGAAGTGCAAGTTGTTGTCGGAGCCCGTTCCGCTATCTTTTCCCCATTTGAAAACCTCGGGATTATCATTATTGATGAAGAGCATGAGACAAGCTATAAGCAAGAAGATCAACCACGTTATCATGCAAGGGATGTTGCAATTAAAAGAGGGATGGATCAAAACTTTCCAGTCGTTCTTGGGAGCGCCACTCCGACCCTTGAATCCTATGCGAGAGCCGCAAAAGGAGTATATAAATTAGCCACGCTCACGAAAAGGACGAATGATAAACCGCTGCCTGAAGTCATTACCGTCGACATGCGAAGCGAGCTCCACGCAGGGAATCGAACGATGTTTTCGCGTTTGCTCATGGAGAAAATAAGAGATTGTATTGCAAAAGGTGAACAAATTGTCCTTCTCTTAAACAGGAGAGGATACTCGACCTTTATTATGTGCCGGGACTGTGGGCATGTAAAAGAATGCCCACACTGTGACATCGCCTTAACCTATCATAAGAACAGCCATTTGCTGAAATGCCATTACTGTTCGTATGAAGAAGCAGTCCCAAACGTGTGTCCAGAATGTTCCAGTGATTTGATCCGTTACTTTGGTACAGGGACACAACGGGTGGAAGAATCACTCACCCAATTAATCCCCGAAGCCCGAGTGATCAGGATGGATGTGGATACGACGAGAAGAAAAGGTGCTCATGAAAAGCTGCTTCGTGAGTTCAGTGAACATAAAGCAGATATTCTTTTAGGAACGCAAATGATTGCAAAAGGGCTCGATTTTGAAAATGTCACATTGGTTGGGGTGCTCACGGCCGATTCCATGCTACACTTACCTGATTTCAGGTCATCTGAGAAGACGTTTCAGCTTCTTACCCAAGTAAGCGGTCGTGCAGGGAGGCATGATTTACCTGGAGAAGTCATTGTCCAAACCTACACACCGGATCATTATAGTATCGAACTTGCAAGTGAGTATAACTTTGAAGACTTTTATAAAAAAGAAATGGCGATGCGAAGAGCGTTTCGCTATCCTCCTTACTATTATCTGGCGCTCATAACGATTACGCATGAGAACCATGTACAAGTTGTACAAGCTACACAGCAGTTCGTTCAACAATTATTGATGAAAGTTGGTCCAGAAACTATCATCCTTGGACCGACACCTTCACCAATCCCGCGCATTAAGGATAGATATCGTTACCAATGCATGATAAAATACAAGCACGAACCTGAGTTACGTACTTTTATTCAAGAAGTTACAAACAACTTTAAAGAACAGATTCAAAAACATGACTTACAAGTTATTGTTGATATGCAACCTTATCAGATGATGTAATATAACCACATCATAGATAGATTAGAAAGTAGGTAAAAAAATGAAAAGAATCGTATTTATGGGGACACCGGACTTTTCTGTACCAATTCTTCACGCGCTTGCCCGCGAGGAGTACGAAATAGTTTTAGTAGTGACCCAGCCCGACAGACCAAAGGGGAGAAAACGAATTATTACGCCTTCCCCAGTGAAGCAGGCTGCAGAAGATCTGGGGCTGCCGGTGTTCCAGCCAGAACGATTGCGAGAAGATTATCAAGCAATAATTGATGCAAATCCGGATGTTATTGTGACAGCGGCTTATGGACAATTACTTCCGAATGAACTGCTCGAAGCACCACCGTTCGGCTGTATTAACGTCCATGCATCTTTACTACCGGAATTACGGGGCGGGGCACCGATTCACCATGCCATTATTCAAGGTAAAAAAGAAACAGGGATCACCATTATGTATATGGTCGAGAAACTCGATGCGGGTGATATGCTGGCACAAGTCACCGTACCAATTGCTGCCCGGGACCATGTCGGTACCCTTCATGATAAATTATCGGAAGCCGGTTCTAAGTTATTAATCGAAACACTCCCAGAACTGTTTAACAGACAGCTGACACCAATCCCGCAGGAAGAAGAACAGGCGACGTTCGCAGCGAACATTAAACGAGAAGATGAATGGATTGATTGGAATAAGAGCAGTACGGAAATTTACAATCAAATTCGTGGCTTACATCCATGGCCGGTTGCTTACACGACCTATCTTGGTAAAACAATGAAGATATGGTGGGGTGAAACCGATGGGAAAACATATGAAGGAAAGCCCGGGGAAATCGTCGCTAAAAATGACCAAGCTGACTTCATTGTCGTTTGCGGGGATAAAAAAGGAATTCGAATTACGGAAATTCAACCAGCAGGTAAAACAAGGATGCTTGTCAAAGATTATCTTCAAGGGTCAGTCGAGCGAATTCAAGTCGGCGTACGTTTAGGAGAATAAGATGAAGACAACTAGACTAAGAAACTTGATACTGGAATTATTAGTACGGATTGAAAAGGACCATGGCTTCAGTCATTTATTAATCAATCAAGAAATAAAGAAAAATGAACTGAATCCGAAAGACGAAGCACTCTTAACACAGATTGTCTACGGAACATTGGAAAGGAAAATGACGCTTGATTACTATCTTTCCAAGTATGTTGACCCGAATAAAAAAATCGACGACTGGGTAAGAATGCTATTACGGATGTCCGTCTACCAAATGGTTTATTTAGATAAGATTCCAGACCATGCGGTTATTCATGAAGCAGTTGAAATTGCGAAGAAAAAAGGGCATCGTGGCATCCAAGGTTTTGTCAATGGGGTTCTCCGGAATATTCAGCGAAATGGTGTACGCGATTTAGCTGAGATAAAAGATCCGCTGAAGAGACTTTCCGTTGAGACAAGTCATCCTGAATGGCTTGTGAACCGCTGGATTCAGCAGTATGGCTTCCAAACAGCTGAAGCAATCTGCCGAGCAAATTTAAAAGAGAAGTCGATGTCCGTCCGTATTCAACCATTAAAAATTTCCCGTGAAGCAGCGATGGCTGAATTGGAACAGGAAGGATTTACTGTAAAACCTTCTCTTTTTTCAAAGCAAGGCATTCAAATTGAGAAAGGGAATGTGCTGTCAAGTAAATTATTTACTCAAGGAAAACTGACGATCCAAGATGAAAGCTCGATGTTAGTTGCCGAGATGTTAAAACCTGAACCCGGAATGGATGTTCTCGATTCCTGCAGTGCTCCAGGCGGGAAAGCAACACATATAGCGGAGAAAATGCTTAACGAAGGAATTGTATATGCCCATGACCTGCACAAGAAGAAAGTGAAGCTCATTGAGGAAAAGCAAAGAACGTTAGGACTCTCTATCATCCATGCAACGGCTCATGATGCTCGTAAATTAAAAGAAAAATACGCTGAAGCAAGCTTTGACCGGATTCTTGTTGATGCACCTTGTTCAGGACTTGGAGTAATCAACAGTAAGCCGGAGATCAAATATGAAAAGTCAGAGCAAGATATTGAAAGGCTGCACACAATCCAGCTTGATATTCTCAATCATGTTGCTGATTTACTTAAGGATGATGGTTTATTCGTCTACAGCACATGTACGATTGAAAAAATGGAGAATGAACAAGTGATAAAAAGCTTTCTTAAGGAAAATCCTGCTTTTACAGTCGATGGCGATTTCTTTAAGGAGCTTCCGGAAGAATTACAGTCTTCCATCGGTGTCACTGAATATGGACTTCAGCTTTTTCCGCAGACTTTTGGCACGGACGGTTTCTTTCTTACCCGTTTAAAGAAAGGAACTTGACGTAATTCTAATTGTAATAGGAAGTCAGATTAAAGGGGGGTCAACATGGAAGCATACTTTATAACGGATGTCGGCAAAGTGCGAAGCCATAACGAAGATTCAGGCGGCATCTTTTATAATCAAGCAAACCAAGTGCTCGCAATCGTCGCTGATGGGATGGGAGGTCATTCTGCCGGAGAAGTTGCGAGCGAACTTGCGACAAATTTCATTCAACAGAAATGGGAAAAAGAAGTCCAGTTTCAACAGGCAACGGAACTGGAAGCTTGGATAACGGAGACAGTAAAAGAAGCGAATGACGTCGTCTATACGGAAGCAAAAGAACAAGTAGAGCTTGAAGGAATGGGCACTACTGTTGTTCTTGCTGCCTGCACAGATGAATTCATCACGATCGCCCATATTGGAGACAGTCGTTGCTATTTATATAATGACGGAAAGCTAAAGCAACTTACTGAGGATCATTCGTTAGTTAATGAATTGCTTCGTGCCGGACAAATTTCACCCGATGATGCAGCCTACCATCCAAGGAAAAATGTTTTAGTACGTGCACTTGGAACAGAGGCAATGACAGAATGTGAGATTCAGACAATTGGTTGGGAAGTGGAAGATAAACTGCTACTATGTTCTGATGGGTTGACCAATAAACTAATGGATGCAGAAATAGAAGATATCCTGTCTAAACAAGCTGTTTTGCAGGAAATAGGTGAAGAAATGATTGGTCTTGCAAACGAGCGTGGTGGAGAGGACAACATCTCGATCGCGCTTATACACCATGAACAGGCAGTGAGAGCGGGTGAAACGGAATGAGACAAGGCCAGCTATTAAATGAACGCTACAAAATCATCAAAAAGATTGGTAGCGGTGGTATGGCGGAGGTTTATCTTGCGCGTGATACAATCCTAGAGCGTGATGTTGCCATTAAAGCACTCCGGAATGAGTATATTAACGACACGGAATTTACCACCCGCTTTGACAGGGAGGCACAAGCTGCAACGAGCCTGACTCATCCTAATATTGTAAATATCTTTGATGTTGGGGAAGAAGAAGACAATCTTTATATGGTGATGGAATATGTTGACGGTTTAACATTGAAAGAATACATACAACAACAAGGTCCGATTGAGGTCAATGAAGCGGTAGATATTGTCAAGCAAATCATATCAGCTATTGCCCATGCCCATGATAATGATATTGTCCATCGGGATATTAAACCGCAAAATATTCTGATGAACAGTTTTGGTCAAGCAAAGGTTACGGACTTTGGAATTGCGATTGCGTTAAGTGCCACTTCACTCACTCAGACGAATTCCATTCTCGGCTCTGTCCACTACTTATCTCCTGAACAGGCAAGAGGCGGTATGGCAACGAAAAAATCAGATATTTATTCGATTGGGATTCTGTTTTACGAGTTATTAACCGGTCGCTTGCCTTTTTCCGGTCAATCACCCGTGTCGATTGCTTTGAAACATTTACAAAGTAAAACACCATCCGTGAGACAATATAATCCAGATATACCACAGAGTGTAGAAAATATCGTATTAAAAGCAACTGCAAAAGACCCGTTCCACCGTTACCAGTCCATCTATGAACTTGAAGATGCAGTCAACCATGCACTTGATCCGGACCGGCTGAACGAAGCGCCTTACGAACCGCCAGTAGAAGCCGGTGAAGAAACGCGGGCGATTCCAATTATAACCGACGATCAGTTTCATGGTTCGGAAAATGAGGAAACAATCGTTAGTAAGCCGAATAATACAACGAAATCTTATCCTCCAAAAACGGATGATAAAGGAAATAAAAAGAAAGGCAAGAAGCCGAAAGAAAAGAAGAAGAAAAGCAGGAAGAAAAAGTGGTTGCTCACGATAAGTATACTCTTCGTCTTGCTTGCGGCTACTGTTGTTGTGTTATTTTTTGTTCCTGGAATTTTGTTGCCAAAAGATGTTGAGCTTATTGACGTCGTGGGAGAAGAATATGAGGATGCAAAAGAGCAACTAGAGAATTTGAATCTTATTGTTGAGCAAGAACTTACATTTTCTGATGAAGTTGAAGAGGGACATGTTATTTCCATGAGTCCGTCTGCTGGACGCACGGTGAAAGAAGAATCAACGGTTACATTAACTGTAAGCGAAGGGAAAGAACATTTTCCGATGGAGGATTATGTCGGACAAGATATCGATCAAGTGATGCAGATTTTAGAAGGGGAAGGATTCGATCCAGAGAATATTTTCACCGTTGAAAAACATTCCGATCGTCCATCAGGAGAAATTACGAATCAACTCCAGCCCTCACCAGATACAGAAGTCATCCCGAGTGAAACCCGGGTAATATTCGAAGTGAGTATTGGTCCTGAGCTGATCAGTTTGAATAATTTAACGGGTATGACAGAGAAAGAAGCAAGGGATTATTTGGAAAAGAATAATCTTGTGTTCACAAAACATGAAGAGAATTCGGATAATGTAGAAGAAGGCAAGGTAATCCGACAATCACCTGAGTCCGGAACTGAACTGGAAGAAGGAGCATCCGTTGATGTATACATTTCCACCGGTCCACGTGAAATACCACCAACCTCCCACCGTATCACGCTTACTGTTCCTTACACAGGAAATAGCGAGGATGAAGATGATGAAACAGGAGAGGAAGGTACGGAAGAAGAGGAGACATCAGAAGAGCCGGTAGAACAGACGGTACGTATTTATATTGGTGACGTGAATAACAATGTTTCCGATGTTTATGAAGAATTAACAATTACGGAAGATACTCCGGTAACTTTCACACTTCTCATTGCTTACAATGACGAAGCGGAATATATCGTTACGAGAGACGATGAAATTGTGACGAAGGATGTAGTATCTTATGAAGAGGGTGACTAAATGGAGGAAGGCAGAATTATTAAAGCATTAAGCGGCTTCTATTATGTGAAGACAGAAGACGGGTCAATTTATCAGTGCCGCGGGAGAGGGGTATTCCGTAACCAGAATATTACCCCTCTCGTCGGTGATCTTGTGACCTTCGAGTATGAAGACCCAAATGAAGGATATATCATGCAAATTAAGCCCCGTTCGAATGAGCTGGTACGGCCGCCGATTGCCAATATAACACAAGCGATTATCGTTACTTCTGCTAAAGCACCTGATTTCAATGAGACATTATTAGATCGTTTTTTAGTACTTATCGAGTCGAGAGACATTCAACCAGTCATCTTTATTACAAAGATGGATTTAACATCTGCCGCAGAAAAAGAAAAAATGGAATCGTACCGCAAATTATACGAGAATATTGGTTATCGTACAGAGCTGCTATCTATGAAGGACGGGCAAGGCTTTAATGTTCTCGAGCACTATTTCAAGGATCATATTACTGTTATTGCTGGTCAGTCCGGTGTTGGAAAATCATCTATTCTTAATATGCTTGATGACTCCCTTGATTTAAAGACGGGTGAGATATCTGAAAGCCTTGGAAGAGGGAGACATACAACAAGACATGTTGAATTGCTCGAAATGTATAATGGTCTTGTTGCAGATACGCCGGGTTTTAGCTCCCTTGAATTCGATACATTGGAAGCAAATGAATTATCTTATTGTTTCCCTGAATTTCGCGAACGATTGGGAGACTGTAAATTTAGGGGATGTATGCATCTGAAAGAACCTAAATGTGCAGTAAAAGCAGCAGTTTCAACAGGAGAAATTGCCGCATCACGTTACGGAAATTATGTAAGATTTTTAGAAGAAATTATGTTGAGAAAGCCGAGGTATTAACATGGTAAAAATTGCACCATCTATTTTATCTGCTGATTTTGCTCAATTAGGTAATGAAATTAAGGAAGTCGCAACATATGGCGCTGATTATATTCACGTTGATGTGATGGATGGCCATTTCGTTCCTAATATTACGATTGGCCCATTAATTGTCGAGGCGATACGACCGGTAACAGAACTCCCGCTTGATGTCCATTTAATGATTGAAAATCCAGATCAGTATATCCCTGCATTTGCAAAGGCTGGAGCGGATATTATAACGGTTCATCAGGAAGCATGCACCCACTTGCACCGCACGATCCAATTAATACGGGATAATGGCGTAAAGCCGGGGGTAGTAATTAATCCGGCAACTCCTGCAGAACTCTTGTTACCAATCCTAAAAGACATTGATATGGTACTAATCATGACAGTAAACCCGGGCTTTGGTGGTCAGAAATTTATCCCAGAGACGGTGAATAAGATTCGTCAGCTTGACAGCTTGCGGAAAGAAATGGGTCTTTCCTTTGAAATTGAAGTGGATGGCGGAGTCAACACAGGCACTGCAAAAATTTGTACAGATGCAGGTGCAGACGTACTTGTCGCTGGTAGTGCTATTTTCAGCCAGCCAGATAGAAAACAAGCAATTAAAGCAATTGTTGATGCGACAAGGAATGAATAATACATGAATCACCTCACAATTGGAATTGTAGGCAGTGGCCCGGGAGAAGCATTGCCAGATCTCACCATTTATAAGCATACAGTGGATTTATGGATCGGCGCGGACCGTGGCGCTCTCCATATTCTTCGTTCTGGCTTAGAAATTCATGATGCAGTGGGAGATTTTGATTCTGTTACGGCAGAAGAAATGGAACTCATCCGGGAAAAGGTAAGTAATTTTAATAAGCTGCCAAGTGAGAAAGATGAAACAGATTTAGAACTAGCGTTAAACAAAGCTTTTCAACTTCAACCGGCAACAATTCTTTTATTCGGGGTGACAGCCGGAAGGAAAGATCATGAATTAATAAATATCCAGTTATTATACCGAATTCTAGAAAAAGGGATAATCGGCAAAATTATTGATAGACAAAATCAATTAGTCTTAACGAAACCGGGAACACATACAATAGAGAGAGACCCTGATTATCCGTATGTTTCTTTCGTTCCATTCAGTGAGGTTGTGGAAGGCATTACGCTAAATGGCTTTTATTATCCGTTAGAGAATGAAACAATCACCTGGGGATCAACACTTTGCATCTCCAATGAACTATCTCATGAAAGTGGGAATTTTTCGTACAGACGAGGCATATTATTATTAATAAAGAGTAGAGATTCTTAAGAGGCGTGAAGCTTGGTTTGTACGAAGGAGGGGGAACCTATTAAATTCTATACGATTAAGCTCCCAAGGTTTATTGGTGGATTTGTGAAAGTGGTCATGGGTGTATTTAAAAAAGATAAATAAAAAACACGGCTTTTGTCCATTGCGCGACAGAAGCTGTGTTTTTTGCTTTAGAGACTTGATTAATTTAGAATGTGCACAACCGTTTGCTACTGGAGATGCGCAGTCCCGACACCTCTCGCCTTCCGTGGGGAGGGGGGCGGATCTGAACAGAAAGATTAGTTTACCAAGTTGGAATTTGGGCAAAATAAAAAAGCACTCTTAAAATTAGAGTACTTTTTTGGGGTTGTACATGTATACAATTTATCATGGAGCCCATGCGATTATACGCGCTCTACTTTACCTGATTTCAAAGCACGTGCGGATACATATACACGTTTTGGTTTACCATCTACCATGATACGTACTTTTTGTACATTTGCTTTCCATTTACGTCTGTTGGAGTTCATAGCATGAGAACGTAGATTTCCGCTGCTCGTTTTACGTCCAGTTACAACACATTTTCTAGCCATGACATTCCCTCCTTACTATACCAAATATCAATTTCATACTTATATAATTTACCACAAGTTAACCAAGAATGCAACGAAACTTTTTTTACTGCAAAGAAAAATTGCTTGACAGATAGAAAAAAATCCGCCATTGTAAGAAGAGAAAATAACGGCTTGTAAATCACACATTCACTTTTAAAAAAAGGTGGATTGTAGTAGAATAGCCTTATGCTTTATAAGTTAGTATAGGACGAGGCTTTATTAATTATTTTATTTTTACGAAATTGAAATCATGAAGGAGGATCCTCATGTCCATTGAACTTCACACAAACGATGGTCAAGTTACAATCACAAATGATGTCATCGCAACGATTGCCGGAGGTACAGCTGTAGAATGTTACGGGATTGTAGGTATGGCATCCAAGAGTCAAATACGTGATGGGATCGCTGAAATTTTACGGAAAGAAAACTATTCCCGCGGTATCGTAGTCCGGCAGGAAGATGAAGAATTGCATATCGATCTATATATCATCGTAAGCTATGGCACGAAAATTTCTGAGGTTGCGAGCAATGTGCAGTCTCAAGTGAAATATACACTGGAACAATCATTAGGCCTATCTATTGACTCGGTAAATATATACATCCAAGGAGTCCGAGTGTCTAACGATTAAGGAAAACTACATGGAATTGCTAACGCCTGTTAATCTCCTCTTTGCTGTTTTCGTACAAGTTACTGAACAGTTACCTGACCGTATGAGCAGTTAACAGGAGTTAGGCATGGTTTATTTAAGGAGGAAGTATGGTGACTATACATAAGTTAAATGGTAGTCTGTTAACACAGATGATCCTCTCCGGAGCACATCACCTATCGAACAATGCACAAAAAATCGACGCATTAAATGTGTTTCCGGTACCGGACGGGGATACGGGAACAAATATGAACTTATCAATGACCTCAGGTGTAAATGAAGTGAAGCAAACGGATTCAGACGATGTTTCTGTTATTGCGAATGCATTTGCTAAAGGTTTATTGATGGGTGCGCGAGGAAACTCAGGTGTTATCCTGTCACAAATTTTCCGCGGATTTGGTAGAGGAATGGAAAATTTAGAAACATTGGAAGCAGAAGACTTTGCCCATGCATTCGAAGCTGGAGTGACTACAGCCTATAAAGCAGTAATGAAACCTGTAGAGGGAACAATCCTTACTGTTGCAAAAGATGCAGCTAATAAAGCAGTAGAAATTGCTAAGACGGAAACAGATATTATCGCCCTCATGGAGAAAATCTTAATTGAAGCGAAAGCATCCTTAAAGCGTACACCGGATTTACTTCCTGTTTTAAAAGAAGTTGGTGTTGTTGATTCGGGAGGACAGGGATTAGTTACGATTTATGAAGGATTCCTAGCAGCGCTTAAAGGGGAAGAACTTCCAGCAGAAACGGTTGAAGTAGAGATGGAAGATCTTGTCAATGCGGAACATCATAAAATAACGCAAGATTTCATGGATACATCTGAAATTGTTTATGGATATTGTACAGAGTTTATGGTTAAATTTGAAGACGATAAACTAAAAGACCATCCATATAATGAAGAGGAATTCCGTGAAACATTAAGTGAAATAGGGGATTCCTTACTTGTTGTTTCCGACGATGAAATTGTTAAAGTTCATGTTCATTCCGAACAGCCTGGAGATTGTTTAACACTCGGACAGCGCTACGGTAGTTTGATTAACATGAAGATCGAAAATATGCGTGAACAGCATAGTGCGATTGTTAGCAACAAAGAAAAAACAAACACACCGAAAGAAAAAGCCGAGTATGGTATTGTTACCGTTACTATGGGGGCTGGACTTAAAGCGTTGTTTGAAAGCCTCGGGGTCACGGTAGTTATTGAGGGTGGACAAACAATGAATCCGAGTACGAAGGATATTACAGAAGCAATAACGAAAGCCCATGCCAAAAATGTACTCGTTCTGCCAAACAATAAGAATATCCAAATGGCAGCTGAGCAGGCAGCAGACATCGCGGACGAAAATGTCGCTGTTGTTCCGACAAGAACAATTCCTCAGGGGATCAGTGCCATGCTTGTCTTTGATCCTGAAGCTGAGTTAGCAGCAAACCAGGAAGCGATGGAGGCGGCTAGTAAAGAAGTGAAAACTGGTCAAATTACGTATGCCGTTCGTGATACGCAAATTGATGGGATAACAATTGAAAAAGATCACTTTATGGCAATTGAAGATGGTAAGATTATTGCTTCCAACGAAAAGAAACAAGAAGCTGTCAAATCGTTATTAAACGAACTTATTACAGAAGACGATGAAATCTTGACTATTCTTTATGGTGAAGATGTTACAGAAACAGAAGTCGCTGAGATTGAAGCTTATGTTGAAGAGTACTTTGAAGATATAGAGATTGAAATCCATAACGGAGAACAGCCAATCTATTCCTATATTTTCGCAGTCGAATAAACCAAATCACCAACCGCATCTACCAAACCACCCCGGTACGATGCGGTTTTTTATTCCACCATAAGAACGATCACGTCCTGTGACGAGCGCCATAACCAGAACATCCTTTGGCCTAAGTGAGACTTTAGTGCTTAGCCCGAAGAGTAACCCGGTCGCCTACAGAAAGCGAGATGTATCGGGAACTGCGTACCTTGAGTAGAGAAACCTTACTGTATTATGCATGCTGTAAGCTTTTTTGCTATAATTGGAGTGGAAATGAGTAGTCGATAAAAGGCGGTGTTTAAGATGAAATATAATTCCGTATTCGATATTATTGGACCGGTGATGATTGGGCCATCAAGCTCACACACGGCAGGAGCTGCGCGAATTGGGCTTGCTGCACGGAATTTGTTTGGAAAACAGCCAACATGGGCGAAAATCTATCTCTATGAATCTTTCGCCAAAACGTACAAAGGCCATGGAACAGATTTTGCACTTGCAGGTGGATTACTTGGATTTGCAACAGATGACGTCAGGATGAGCAAAGCTTTAACTATTGCAAAAGAAAATGGATTGGAAATTGAATTTATTGAAGATAACTCAAAAAAGGTGATGATAAAGACAAGTTAGAACTGGTCGGAATTTCAATTGGTGGCG
>NZ_BMOS01000001.1:228462-293412 GCF_014647195.1 Oceanobacillus indicireducens
ACCCGAATACTGCGAGACTCCTCGTCGGTGATGATAAAGACAAGTTAGAACTGGTCGGAATTTCAATTGGTGGCGGAAAAGTAGAAATTACTGAATTGAACGGATTCCAGTTAAGGCTTTCAGGAAACCATCCGGCGATTCTTATTATGCATAACGACCGCTTTGGGACTATTGCATCGGTAACCGAAATATTGGCGAAACACGAAATTAACATCGGACATATGGAAGTGAACCGGAAAGATGTCGGGAAAGAGGCGCTAATGGTCATTGAAGTCGATCAAAATGTCGATGATGATCTATTAAATGAATTACAATCTAGGGAACATATTATCCAGATTTCGAAAATAGAAAGTTAGAATCGAAAGGGGAATGCACATGTTTCGGACAATTGCTGAATTGGTGGAAATTGCAGAGACAAAAGACATACCGATTTCGGAAGTAATGATTCTTCAGGAAATGGATGTTAAAGAGCGTAGCCGTGAAGACATAGTTTTAGAAATGGAAAAGAATTTGCAAGTGATGGAAAATGCTATTGAACGAGCATTACAAGGTGTACAGTCTGTAACCGGGCTTACAGGCGGAGACGCAGTGCTTGTACAGAAATATATGCAAGAGAAAACACCGTTATCTGGACCAATCTTGCTTGATGCAGTCAGTAAAGCGATGGGGACGAATGAAGTGAATGCTGCGATGGGGGTTATTTGTGCTACACCAACAGCTGGGAGCGCCGGATGTGTACCAGGGACACTTTTTGCGGTAAAGAACCAGTTAAACCCGACCCGTGAGCAAATGATCCGTTACTTATTCACTGCAGGAGCCTTCGGTTTTGTTGTAGCGAACAATGCATTTATTTCAGGTGCAGCTGGTGGATGTCAAGCCGAAGTCGGTTCAGCAGGCGCGATGGCAGCGGCTGCAATTGTGGAAATGGCAGGTGGTACCGCTCAACAATCTGCTGATGCCTTTGCGATTACATTAAAAAATATGCTCGGTTTAGTTTGTGACCCAGTAGCTGGATTAGTTGAAGTGCCTTGCGTAAAACGGAATGCGCTAGGTTCCTCTCAAGCGATTGTTTCTGCTGATCTCGCTTTAGCTGGTGTAACAAGCAGGATTCCAGCAGATGAAGTAGTTGGTGCAATGTACCGGATTGGCAGACAGATGCCCTCAAGTCTCCGGGAGACTGGGGAAGGAGGTCTTGCTGATACTCCAACGGGAAGACTTTTAAAGGAAAAAATATTTGGTGTTTCTGTTTAGAAAGAGTGATTGTCTTGCTTAACGAATCAGTAAAAAATGTAAAAGGAATCGGGGAAAAATTTGCCGAAGATTTAAACCTAATGAATGTTTATACGATTGAAGATTTGTTGCATTATTTGCCGTATAAATATGACGTATTGGAAATTTTACCGCTAAGCGAACTAATCCATGAAGATAAAGTAACGATTGTGGGAAGGATTTTATACGAGCCTTCCCTTACTTTTTATGGAAGAAAAAAGTCGCGTTTAGTTTTAACAGTAGATGTTGAGAATGTTGCAATCAAAGCGGTAATGTTCAATCGCGCGTTCGCGAAGAAACAATTGAATGCGGGGGATACTGTTACGCTTACTGGTAAATGGGACGCCCATAGACTACAGATTACCGTCAGTAACTATCGCAAGGGTGCCCAGGAAGATTCGACAGAAATCCAACCGATGTATTCTGTAAAAGGAGACATAACAAATTACCGGTTGAAAAAGGTGATTTCTCAAGCGCTTGAAGATTATGGCGACCAAATAACAGAGATTCTTCCTGAATCCTATTTAACAGCATATAAGCTACCATCCCGGAAAGATGCAGTAGAAATGCTGCACTTCCCGCAAAATCGTGTTCAACTGAAGCATGCACGAAGAAGATACATTTATGAGGAATTTTTACTTTTCCAGTTGAAAATGCAGCTTTTGCGTAAGAAGCATCGAGAAGCAACAGAAGGAAATGCACAAGAATACGATGAAGAAAAAGTGAACAGCTTTATCGAACGATTCCCTTTCAAATTAACAAGTGCGCAAAATTCCTCACTTGAAGAAATTCTCATAGACATGCGTTCTTCATACCGGATGAATCGGTTGTTGCAGGGTGATGTAGGTTCAGGGAAGACTGCTGTTGCAGCCATCTGTCTTTATGCTTCTTTGACAGCTGGAAAACAAGGGGCATTAATGGTCCCGACGGAAATACTTGCGGAACAGCATTATCAATCCTTACAAGAATTGTTCGGGGAGCTTGCGAATGTGCGTCTTCTTACAGGGTCGGTGAAAATGAAAGAGCGTAGAGAGATATTAACTGGACTTGAAGCGGGGGAAGTAGATTTAATCATAGGTACCCATGCATTGATTCAAGATGATGTCCTGTTCCAAGATCTCGGTCTCGTGATAGTCGATGAACAGCATCGATTCGGAGTAGAGCAGCGACGAACGCTAAGGGATAAAGGACTGCATCCTGACGTGTTATTTATGACGGCAACTCCGATTCCCCGTACGCTAGCAATTACGGCTTTTGGTGATATGGATGTGTCCCAAATAAATGAGATGCCAGCTGGGAGAAAAAAAGTAGAAACCCTCTGGGTAAAAGAAAATATGTTTGAGCGTATTTTGAATTTTATAATCAAACATGTGAAAAGTGGCGAACAGGCATATCTCATCAGCCCACTCATCGAAGAATCCGATAAATTGGATATCCAGAATGCCGTCGATCTTTATCATCAATTGGTTGAGTTTTTCCCACCGGAAATAAAGGTTGGCTTAATGCATGGCCGTCTTCCGGCTGATGAAAAAGATGCGGTTATGAAAGAGTATGCTGAAAACAAAATTCAAGTTCTCGTTTCAACAACCGTTGTTGAAGTTGGAGTGAATGTTCCAAATGCCACAATTATGGTTATTTATGATGCTGAACGGTTCGGGTTGGCGCAACTCCACCAGTTGCGGGGGAGAGTTGGAAGAGGCGACAAGCAAAGTTATTGTATCTTGATTGCCGAACCGAAGAATGATGTGGGGAAGGAAAGAATGAGCATTATGACAGAGACAAATAATGGATTTGAATTGGCGGAAAGGGACTTACAGCTCCGGGGTCCTGGTGACTTCTTCGGGAGAAAGCAAAGTGGGATCCCAGAATTTAAAGTGGCCGATATGGTACATGATTATCGGGCCCTTGAAACGGCAAGAAATGATGCAACTTATATTGTCAACCAGGAATTGCTTGAGACAGATGACGAATACAGAAAACTACGGGAGTTGCTCGCAACAGATCCAGACCTTCATACGAAATTAGATTGATTTTTCATAGAATAGCTTCCTTAATTAGATTTCGTATTAAGCATTACTAATAGTAATGCCTATAACCCCTCAAATCCTTTGATACCAAGGGATTTGAGGGTGTTGTTTTTCTAACCACCCCCAAAAGTACCCCCAATTATGAATTTACTACTGAACTAAAAGTATGAACTGCTTGTTGATCGGCGTCTTCATCTGAATGGTCGTACATTCTATTTATTTCCTCGGCAGTGTTTCCAAGACGTTTTGCTACCGTTGCTATTGATACTCTATTATTCAATAAAATAGTAGCGTGGGTGTGTCTTAGCCCGTGCGCTGTTATTCTTTTAATACCGGTATTTTCAATCACTTTACTTAAAGTGTTATTAATGGTCATTTGACTAACAGAAGTTGCTCTGGGGTATGAAATAAAGACAAAATCATTTTCATCTAGATGCTTTACAGAGGATAGTGAAGAGGGTGAAACCAGAATGAAGGGAAGCGATAGATGGACAAAAACCTACTAAAACATTTCAACCATCCATTCTACGAGAAAGCAGACCGAATCACGGATGAAGTGAAGAGAATGCAGATTAGAAAAGCCGACAGAATAGTCGGCAACTACCCAATCAATGGCGATTCATAAAATACAAAAACCAAACTGCATGGTTTTGTTCATCGGCAGCAGCTTGAGTAAATGCTTCTCTAATAACTGGATTATTCGTTTTTCTAGCTATCTCATAATAAAAGTCAACTGTTTCTTGCTCATCTTTAAAAGATGCGAGTATACCACTTCGAAAATCAGCAGCGCATTGTTCTGTTTGTTTTGGAGAGGGTTGATTTCCTGTAAGAGATGCATAGAGGTGGGAAAATGTCTGGTAGTGTCTAATTTCATCATTTCTTATTTCGAGAATGCGATTATTAATTTCAGTATTCGGAGATTGATTTGCCAATTGCTCATAGCAGTGAATTGCACTATATTCACCATTTATAGCTTTGGTTAGTTCATCGACAATTTCCGTATTTTCAGAAGACTGCCTAAGGTAATATTGCACTTTGTGATCACTCCTTTTTATCAATATATGGGTGGATCAATTATATGTATCTTGTCTTATTGAGGTGAGAGCTTTGTTGCATAATTTCTAATACCAAGGGTGCTAGGGCTGCGGTTAAGGTGGTTTCCCAAAATAAACCTTATCCTGGTGTGTTTTAGTCGCGTTGTATTATTCCTGTGTCATATTATGCTCTATTTTAAATTTTAAATATTTCTCCGTCGTGTTCGCCGACTTTTTTGTCGAGGTAGTCAAGGTCGTCTTTAGTTGCTAGATTATTCAGTACTGACAAAGCTTCGGTATAATTTTCAGTTTCCTTCTCCTGATTGTCTTTAATAACTGAAATGTCCTCAGCGTTCTTTACGACTTGTTTGGAAATAGAATCAATTTTTAGATTTATAGATTCTAGATCTTCCTTTGTTGCCATATTCGTTTCAATTGCTGTGATTTTCTCGTTCATGGCTTTTAGTTCTTTTAGTATCAATTCCATTCCATTTTCTTGCATTTGTTCTCCTCCTCTACGCATTTAATCTAGTTGTTTATTCCTCTTTTCTGGGCTCAGATATGATAAATTGGAAGTAGCTTTCCAATTGTTTAATTTCTTCAGGTCCCATACTCATTCGAACTCACTACTTTCTATAGTACTATATTAAATTTTATCATGTTTCCAAAATAGTAACACTTTAATTTTCAAAAATTCAAGGAGATACCTGAAAATTTGATGTTTGCCGTAGATGACAATCCTATTTACATTCTGGCACAACATTACTTTGTAAAGCACGACATTCATTTTGATATCCATAAAGTGATTGGGTTACTCAACGAAGATCCGGTTCCAAAGGAGTATCGCCTTTTAAAGCAAATTATTGAATGCCTCAATCGCACGTTCAAAGACAATTACTGGGCAACAACTGAATTCAGATCACAAGTAGGCACCTTCTATAAAACAATCTCCTTAAACACTGTCGTCCTTGAGTTTTAGTGAAAAAAATGCTACCCTTTAATAAGCATTTGTGTTACTATTAGTACCAAGTCTTAAAGTGAAACTTCATCCAGTGGGGTTTCGACAGGGAATTCCTATTTAGTCGGCGTTTCATTCCCCCATTGAACATTAGTTGAACCAGTCGAGTAGCTACTGGCAGAGGCTCTCACACTTAGAATTAAATAGTTACTTTTTTTGATAGGTGGGAATCCTACAGCCAGTTACACTGCGATAAAGTACGGTGTGGAAGGTGCAGAATGAAAAAAACAAAAGCAGAAAGACAGCAGCTTCTAAAAGAGAAAATCGAGGAAATTCCGTTTATTACAGATGAACAATTGGCAAATGAATTTAATGTAAGCATTCAAACGATCCGGTTAGACCGGATGGAACTCGGTATTCCCGAAATGCGTGAGCGAATTAAGTCCGTTGCGAAAGACCAATGGAATGAAACGATTCGTGCTTTGCAAATTGAAGAAGTGATTGGTGAAATCATTGATTTAGAACTGGATGAGCGAGCAATTTCTATTTTGGATATCTCAAAAGATCTTGTCTTTTCAAGAAACAAGATTGCTAGAGGGCACCATTTATTCGCCCAAGCCAATTCACTTGCGGTAGCTGTAATCAATGAGAAATTAGCACTTACTGCCAAATCGGAAATCACCTTTACCCGCCAAGTAAAGGAAGGTGAGCGGGTTATTGCCAAAGCAACGGTCGAAGGAAAAAATGATAAAGGATTGACAGTTGTTCACGTTACAAGTTATGTAGAACAGGAAGTTGTGTTTACAGGTACTTTTCAAATGTTCCAATCCAATGAGGAAACAGGTGACGAATAATATGAAATTAGCAATAGATGCAATGGGTGGTGACCATGCACCGAAAGAAATCGTCGAAGGTGCAATGGACGCGATTCGTGAGTTTGACGACTTATCGATTACATTAATAGGTGACGAGGCGAAAATCAAAACGTATTTAACAGATTCAAAAAACATCTCAATCATACATACAGAAGAAGTAATTACGAGTGAAGATGAACCGGTACGGGCCGTTCGTCGTAAAAAGGATGCATCCCTTGTATTGATGGCTAAAGAAGTTAAAGAGGGAAGAGCGGATGCTTGTATTTCTGCTGGAAATACTGGTGCCTTAATGAGTGCCGGTCTCTTTATCGTTGGACGGATTCCAGGGATTTCCCGTCCGGCATTAAGTCCAACACTTCCGACTATTAATGGACAAGGCTTCGTGTTTCTTGATGTTGGGGCAAATGTAGAAGCGAAAGCAAGCCATTTGCTGCAGTACGGTATTATGGGATCGATCTATTCGGAAAAGGTAAGAGGAATTAAAAATCCGACTGTAGCTCTTTTAAACGTCGGGACCGAAGACGCTAAAGGAAATGAACTAACGAAGAAAGCCTTTGAATTGCTGGGAGAAGCACCAATTAATTTTATCGGAAATGTCGAAGCTCGTGATTTGTTTGATCATGCAGCAGATGTCGTTGTAACGGATGGTTTTAGCGGGAATGTTGCGTTAAAGACAATCGAGGGGACAGCACAAACTGTTTTTACCTTACTCAAAGAAACGTTTATGTCCTCTTTTAAAACGAAACTCGCTGCAGGTCTTGTGAAAAATGACTTGGGAGCACTAAAAAACCGGTTAGATTACTCGGAATATGGCGGAGCTGGTCTTTTCGGCCTTGCTGCACCGGTCATTAAAGCCCATGGTTCATCAAAAAGCCGGGCGATTGTTAACGCAATACGTCAAGCGAAACATATGGTTGACCATGATGTAACAGAAATGATAGGCGAAGTGGTAGAAACAATGAATGTAGAGGAGTGAGTGATATGAAACGGGTAGCATTTATGTTCCCTGGGCAAGGTTCCCAAGCTGTTGGGATGGGGAAAGAATTTTATGATACGTATCCGGAAGTGAAAGAATTCTTTCACCGAGCGGATGATTTATTAAATAAAGATATTACAGATATTATGTTTAACGGACCTCAAGAAACGCTAACAGAAACGGAAAATGCTCAACCTGCACTCCTGCTTACGAGTGTAGCGATCGAGCAAGTTTTGCTAAAAGAAGGTATTCAACCAATTATGACAGTCGGCCATAGTCTCGGTGAATACAGTGCATTAGTGGCTTCCGGATCCATATCCTTTGAAGACGCCCTCCCCCTTGTTGCGACAAGAGGTCGCTTGATGGAGCGAGCTTTTCCAAAGGGTCAAGGAACGATGGCTGCAGTCCTTGGACTTTCTGAAGAAGAAATCACAGAAGTTTTACGGGGAATTAAGGAGGAAGTAGTTGATCTTGCTAACTTGAATTGTCCTGGACAAATTGTTATTTCGGGTTCTGTAAAAGGCGTTGAAATCGCTGCAGAACAGTTAAAACAAAAAGGTGCAAAACGAGTTCTTCCGCTTAACGTCAGTGGACCATTCCATTCCAGGCTAATGAAAACTGCGAACGAAGAATTTGCAAGTTACTTAGATGGGATTGAGATTAACAATGCAAGCATTCCAGTCTATGCAAATGTCTCTGCTACTCAGGTTACAGCAAAAGATGAAATTAAAGACTTACTCATCAAGCAGCTTTATTCCCCTGTTCAATTTGAAGCATCCATTCGGGCTATGATGACAAAAGAAATCGATGCTTTTGTTGAAATAGGAAACGGTAAAGTATTATCTGGCCTGCTTCGGAAAATCGACCGAAAAACGAAAACATTTGCCGTGCAAGATACGAAATCATTACAGGACTTTTTAGAATGGTACAAGGAGGATGCTTAAATGTTAAAGGGCAAGAGCGTATTAGTAACTGGTGCGTCTAGAGGTATCGGCAGAACGATAGCAATTGAATTTGCAAGGCAAGGAGCCAATGTTGCTGTTAACTATGCAGGAAGTGAAGCGAAAGCAAGAGAAGTAGCTGAAGAACTTAAAAGCTATGGCGTCCAATCGTTCCCGATTCAAGCCAACGTTTCAGACGAAGATAGCGTAAAAGCAATGGTAAAAGAAGTAATTAATGAGTTCGGCAGCTTGGACGTCCTAGTGAATAATGCTGGTGTTACGAGAGATAATTTATTGATGCGTATGAAGGAAGAAGAATTTGACGATGTTATTAACACAAATTTAAAAGGTGTCTTCCTTTGTACGAAAGCCGTAACAAGGCAAATGATGAAGCAACGTGCGGGTAGGATTGTCAATGTTGCGTCGATTGTCGGAGTAAGCGGAAATCCAGGGCAAGCCAATTACGTAGCAGCAAAAGCAGGAGTAATCGGGCTTACGAAGACAACTGCAAAAGAACTAGCTTCCCGGAACATTTTAGTGAATGCAGTTGCGCCGGGCTTTATCTCAACAGATATGACTAATGAACTAAATGATGAACAAAAGGAAGCTATGCTATCGATGATCCCGTTAGATCGCTTTGGTGAACCTGAAGATGTCGCGAAAGTTGTGCGCTTCTTAGCCTCCGATGACGCTAGCTATATCACCGGACAAACGATACATATTGATGGAGGAATGGTGATGTAACAAACAAAGGTGGTAGCGTCATTGCAATAAGTTTCGCAGGCGCCTGGGACCCTGAGATTACTCGCCTCACCGAAGAGCGTTTGTACTTATTTGGTCTTTGCCGGGCAGAGATCGGACGTAGCTATTAACATTGAAGGGAGGTGAACGGTGTGGCAGATGTGTTTGAGCGTGTAAAAGAAATCATTGTTGATCGTCTTGATGTAGAAGAGGAAAAAGTTACGTTGGAAGCGTCATTTAAAGATGACCTTGAAGCGGATTCCCTTGACGTAGTTGAGCTTGTAATGGAGCTTGAAGACGAATTCGACATGGAAATCGCTGATGAAGAAGCTGAGAAAATTAATACAGTGGGTGACGCTGTAAATTATATCAACAGTGTTTCTCAATAATAAAAGAGGGAAGAGGCTGGGATTTTACATGCAATGAGTGTTTTATCCCGGTCTCTTCATATATTTTGAAGAGGTGAGCTGTATGGATTTGAGTGAACTAGAACAACAGCTGCAGATTAATTTTAAACAAAAATCATTGTTACATCAGGCATTTACCCATTCATCCTATGTGAATGAGCATCGTCAAGAAGAGTTTTCGGACAATGAAAGATTGGAATTCCTTGGGGATGCGGTACTAGAGTTGGGCGTTTCCCAATATCTTTATTCCACCTACCAGCAGATGCCGGAGGGGGAATTGTCGAAGTTGCGTGCATCTATTGTTTGTGAACCTTCTTTAGAAAACTTTGCAAGGGATTTACAATTTGGAAAGTATTTACTGCTTGGCAGGGGCGAAGAGCAAACGGGTGGAAGAGATCGTCCTGCCATATTAGCGGACGTCTTTGAAGCGTTTTTAGGTGCATTGTATCTCGATCAAGGTTATGAAAAAGTTCTTGAGTTTTTAGGAGAACATGTCTTTCCGAAAATAAAAATTGGCGCTTTTTCGCATGGGATGGATTATAAAAGCAAGCTTCAGGAATTTGTGCAACAGGATAAAAACCAAAAGGTGACTTATGAAGTTGTAGAAGAAAAAGGACCCTCACATGATCGGGAATTTCTCGTTCACGTAAGTATCAATGGAAAAACAATCGGCGAAGGACTCGGCAGATCCAAAAAGGAAGCCGAACAACGTGCCGCAAAACTTGCGTTGGATCAACTAAATGAACCGAAAAAATAAATCAGTGGGAAAATCCACTGATTTATTTTTTACGAATGGCAGCTAATTCATCGACAAATGCCTGTGATTCTAAAGCGCTTAGTTTGCCTTTGTTGATAATGACCTGGTGTAATAATTTCAAATCATCGTATTTGTCCAAATCATAATCTTCCGCATCAAATAGAGCACGATTAGCAACATTTAAATGATCTGCAAGCTCATGAAGCATTATCGCTAAGTTTTCTTGACTAACCTCGTCAAAAGACATGAAACCCCTCCCGAAATAATAGCCTGAAGCTGTATGATGGATAAAAATATCCATTTAAATATACCAATTCCATCTTAATGTTGCAAATTACGAATAGTATACGCTGGAAAATGTATGCCAGACTTCTTTTGACAAGTAGATTATGATAAAATGAATAAGTTGAAAAACCTTATATATACAAGCGATTTCCTAAAATTTGCTTGTTATATAGTAGGAGAATGAATATGTATTTAAAAAAATTGGAAAGTCTCGGCTTTAAGTCGTTTGCGGAACGAATTTCGATTGACTTTGTTCCAGGTGTAACCGCAGTAGTCGGACCAAATGGTAGTGGAAAAAGTAATATAACCGACGCGATACGTTGGGTGTTGGGCGAGCAATCTGTGAAATCTTTACGCGGTTCGAAAATGGAAGATATCATATTCCAAGGAAGTGATACCCGTAAAGCATTAAATGTTGCGGAAGTGACCCTTGTATTGGATAACAAAGATAAAGCCTTGCCCCTTGACTATGAAGAAGTCAGTGTAACGAGAAGGGTTTATCGTTCTGGGGAAAGTGAATTCTATATTAATAAACAATCCTGCCGATTAAAAGATATTATCGATCTATTTATGGACTCCGGATTAGGAAGAGAAGCTTTCTCCATTATCAGTCAAGGGAAAGTAGAAGAAATCCTTAGTTCGAAAGCGGAAGAAAGAAGAACGATTTTTGAAGAAGCTGCGGGTGTTTTAAAATATAAACAGCGGAAGAAGAAATCAGAATATAAGCTTGCAGAAACACAAGAAAACTTGAACAGAGTGGAAGACATTCTTCATGAAATCGAATCACAACTCGGACCACTCGAGGAACAAAAGAATACTGCAAATCAGTACTTAGCTTTAAAGGACCAATTGAAAGAGAAGGAAATTTCCTTGCTGATCGCAGAAATTGAAACGCTCCATGAACAGTGGAAGACGATCAAGCAACAGCTTGGAACAGAAAATGAGAAACATATCGCATTAAAAGCGGAGATTCAACAAAAAGAAGCATGGATTGAAGAACAGAAAGAACAGAACTTGCAGTTGGATGAAAGAATTGAGGAACTGCAAGGGAAACTGCTCCAATCGACAGAACAACTGGAGAAATTGGAAGGGAAAAAGCAACTCCTCTCCGAACGCAGCAAGCATCACGGAGAAAATAAACAAAAACTGTTGGATGACCAGAAATATACAGAGTCCCAGCTGAGAAATACAGAAGAGCAGTTAAAAGAAGAAGAAGAAAAACGAAAAACGTTCTTAGCCGAAAAGGAAAAAATAAGAGAATCAATTAAAGATCTTGAAACGAAATTGAGTCGAACCGAAGAAACAATAGCAGAACAAATTGAAGAATTAAAATCTGACTATATCGAGCTTTTGAATGAACAGGCTGCTAGTCGCAATGAATTGCAGTCGATTGAAAGACAATCGGAACAATATAATAATAAAAATCAAAGACAAGCTGAAAGGTTCAAAGCATCCCTCGAAGAAAGAAAGAAGCTTGAACAAGTAAGAGAGGAAGCAGAAAAAGAGCGGCAGCGGCAGCAGGAAATTTGTGAGACAAGCGAGCAGAAGATCAAACAGCTTAAGATTGATGTAGAAGCGAATCGCAGACAATTTCAAGATATGCAGAAGAAGCTATATCAAGGTTATCAATATATCGAAAAGTTAAAATCTAAAAAAGAAATGCTTGAAGAAATGAAAGAAGATTTTCAAGGCTTCTTTCACGGTGTAAAAGCAATTCTGAAGGCAAGGGAAAAGGGAGAATTACAGCAGATTGAAGGAGCAGTTATTGAGCTGATTGAAGTTCCCAAAGCTTATATCCTTGCAATTGAAACAGTTCTTGGCGGCCAGGCACAACATATAGTTGTTCCAGATGAAAGAATTGCCCGAACAGCAATTACGTGGTTGAAGAAGACAAATAACGGTAGAGCAACGTTTCTACCACTTACAACCATTCAAGAAAGGTATGTTCCAAGGCAGCTTGTTGAGCGAATGAAAGAACATCATGGATTCGTCGGTATTGCAGCTGAATTAGTAGAGACAACGCCAAATTATCAGCGTGCCGTTAATCACTTGATGGGACATGTCATCATTACCGAGACACTGAAAGATGCAAATGAAATTGCTGGACTAACAGGCAGAAAATATCGGATTGTAACGCTCGAAGGTGACGTTGTCGCTCCGGGTGGGGCAATGACAGGTGGAGCCACCAGGCAAAAGAACCAGTCCTTATTTACAAGAGAGAAGGAACTGGAAGAGTTACGAGATAAATTAACGAGCTACGAACCACGAACCGCAGCTTTTGCCAAACGAGTGGAAGAACAAAAAAGAATCACGGAAGAAAAAGAACGGGAATTGCGGTCTGAAGAACAAACATTGTCGACCGAACAACAGCAATTGCAAGCCTTGCAATCTTCTTTCCATGAAGTAGAATTACAATTGAAATCATTAAATGACAGTCTTTCCCTTTATGATCAGGAAGAGAAACAATATCTAGAAGACACGGAGTATCTGAAACAACGGAAAACGGAACTTGATGATCGGTTGGCAGATTTGAAAGTGAAGCTAAAAGAGGCAGAAGCACAAATTGAACAGTTAACCAAAGAAGAATCTGCTGTTAAAGAAAACAGGGAGTTACTGCAGAACCAATATCATGAACAAAAATTATTGCTTGCAAAACAGGAAGAGCGTTACCGTAACCAATCAGATAAAGTGAAGAGCTTGAAAGAACAAGTTCAAACAACTTCAGCTATGTTGAAAGAGAATATCGAAAAATTATCAGAACTTGATTCGATTCTTGAGAATGAAGAAACGGAAGAAACGATTGATGCAGCCATATCCGAAGAGAAGGTAACAAAGGATACGTTAACAACATCCATTCAGGAACTACGCAGCGATCGGGCCAATCGGACACAAACGATTAGTGACGAAGAGAAGGAACTGCGGGAAGAAAATAAACGTAGTCAGGCAATGCTTGCAACGATTCAACAACATGAAGTGAAAATGAACCGTCTTGATGTCGAGCTTGAGAACCGATTAAATCATTTGCAGACGGAATATACGATAACATTTGAGAAGGCCAAGCAAACTTTTGAGAAATCAACAGATATCCATCAATCGAAACAGGAAGTAGAGCAATTAAAACAACGGATTGCTAATTTAGGTACGGTTAATCTCGGGTCAATTGATGAATACGAGCGAATCCATGAAAGATACACCTTCTTGACCGAGCAACAGACTGATCTCATAGATGCGAAAACTACGCTATACAAAGTCATTGCAGAACTTGATGTAGAAATGATTGAACGATTTGAAACTACTTTTCAGGCGATAAAAGAAGAGTTCGAGACGGTGTTTAAAGAGCTGTTCGGTGGCGGAAAAGCAGAATTGAAGCTAACCGATCCGAATAAGATGTTGGAAACCGGTGTGGAAATCATTGCCCAACCTCCTGGAAAGAAACTTCAGCACCTAGGACTTCTTTCTGGTGGAGAACGGGCACTGACAGCAATTGCGTTATTATTTGCCATTTTAAGAGTCCGGCCTGTCCCTTTCTGTATTCTTGATGAGGTGGAAGCGGCGCTGGATGAAGCGAATGTAACCCGTTTTGCAAAATATGTAAAACTATACAGTGAACAGACACAATTTATTGTAATTACCCACCGGAAAGGCACAATGGAAGAAGCAGATGTGCTATATGGTGTGACAATGCAAGAATCTGGAGTATCCCGTCTCGTTTCCGTAAAACTGGAAGAGACCGCTGATTTAGTCGAATCATAAGGAGGAAAAAGGGACATGAGTTTTTTTGATAAATTTAAAAAACGTTTTAAACAAGATGAAGAAGCTGACCAAGTTCAAGAGAAATATAAAGAAGGCATGAAGAAGACCCAGGGAGTTTTCTCTGGCAGGATTAATGATTTACTAGCACGTTACCGTAAAGTTGATGAAGATTTTTTCGAGGAGTTGGAGGAAGTTCTCATAGCTGCAGACGTAGGTGTCACGACAGTGATGGATTTAGTTGATGAACTAAAGATGGAAGTGAAACGTCAAAATATTAAAGATACAAAAGAGATCAAAGATGTTATTTCGGAAAAATTGGTAGAAATCTATTACGGGGAAGATGACGAGGATATTGAGCGCCTGAATATCCAGGAAAATGAAATGACCGTCATTCTCGTTGTTGGAGTAAACGGTGTTGGGAAAACGACCTCTATCGGTAAGCTTGCTCATCAGTTGAAGCAAGAAGGGAAAAAAGTAATGATGGCAGCAGGCGATACATTCCGTGCGGGAGCTATTGAACAACTAGAAGAGTGGGGGAAGCGCGCTGATGTTGAAGTGATTAAGCAAAGTGCCGGTAGTGACCCAGCAGCTGTGATCTATGACGGTATCCGTGCTGCCAAATCGCGTAAAGCGGATGTACTTCTATGTGATACCGCAGGCAGACTGCAAAATAAAGTTAATTTAATGAATGAATTAGAGAAGATCAAGCGCGTTATTGAAAGGGAGGTTCCTGGAGCGCCGCATGAAGTATTGCTAGTTCTTGACGCAACAACAGGACAGAACGCCTTAAACCAGGCGAAGACTTTCTCAGGTGCGACAGATGTATCTGGCATCGTTTTGACGAAGCTGGACGGTACAGCAAAAGGTGGTATCGTACTTGCTATCCGAAATGAATTGAATATCCCAGTTAAATATATCGGCCTAGGAGAACAAATAGGTGATTTACAAGAATTTGATGCTTCCTTATTTGTTTATGGTCTATTTGCTGATATGTTAGAAGAAAGTGCGGAAAAATAGGACGTTTCTTGACAGTTAAGCAATCCATTCGTTATGATTACTTGTAAAGAGATTTCACTTAACAAGGGGCGTTGCCATTGCTGGAAAAAACAATGCGCATTAATTTTTTGTTTGATTTTTATCAAGATCTTTTAACGTCAAAACAAAAAAAGTATATGAAATTATATTATTTGGAAGACCTTTCACTAAGTGAGATTTCGGAAGTGTTTTCCGTATCACGTCAAGCAGTTTATGACAATATTAAACGAACGGAAGCAATGCTCGAATCCTATGAAGAAAAGCTGAATTTATATGAAAAGTTCAGCAAGCGGACGAAGATTATGAACGAGTTGGAACAAATTGCATCCGATGAAGAAATAAAACAGTTAGTCAACAAACTAAAAGAATTGGATTAGGAGGATACCTTCTATGGCATTTGAAGGCTTAGCCGAACGCCTGCAAAGTACGATCAAGAAGATAACGGGAAAGGGCAAGGTTTCTGAACAGGATATTAAAGAAATGTCCCGCGAAATCCGGCTCGCCCTTCTTGAGGCTGATGTAAACTTTAAGGTTGTTAAAGATTTAATCAATCGTATCAAGGAACGGGCAGTTGGCCAGGAAGTAATGGAAAGTCTTACACCCGGACAGCAAGTTATTAAAATTGTCCGTGATGAATTAACTGAATTAATGGGTGGAGAAAACAGTAAAATTGCTGTAGCTGACCGTCCGCCAACTATTATTATGATGGTTGGTTTACAAGGTGCAGGTAAAACAACAACGACAGGAAAGCTTGCCAACCTCTTACGGAAAAATTATAATCGTAAGCCGATGCTTGTAGCGTGTGACGTCTATCGACCGGCTGCGATCAAGCAACTGGAAACCCTTGGTAGTCAATTGGATATGCCTGTTTTCTCTCTAGGAACAGAGGCAAATCCGGTAGATATCGCCAAGCAGGCAATTGAAAAAGCGAAAGAAGACCATCATGACTATGTCATTATTGACACGGCTGGTCGTTTACACGTGGACACGGAATTAATGACAGAACTTGGGGAAATTAAGAAAATCGCAAACCCAGATGAGATATTCCTTGTTGTTGACGCCATGACTGGTCAAGATGCAGTTAATGTTGCAGAAAGCTTTAATGATCAGCTGGATATTAGCGGAGTTGTATTAACGAAACTCGACGGGGATACCCGAGGCGGTGCTGCATTATCCATTAAAGCAGTCACCGATAAGCCGATTAAATTTGCGGGTATGGGGGAAAAACTTGATCAGCTTGAACCTTTCCATCCTGAACGAATGGCTTCTAGAATTCTCGGAATGGGTGACGTCTTATCATTAATCGAGAAAGCCCAGACGAATGTTGATGAGAAACAGGCGAAAGCGTTAGAGGAGAAAATGCGTTCCATGTCTTTCACCTTTGACGACTTCCTGGAACAAATGGATCAAGTAAAACAAATGGGACCACTTGACGAACTATTAGGCATGCTGCCAGGTGCTGGCAAGATGAAAGGGTTGAAAAACGCCCAAATTGATGAAAAACAGCTCGCACAGGTTGAAGCAATCGCTAAATCCATGACGAAAAAAGAGCGTCAGGAACCGGGTATTATTAATGCCAGTAGGAAGAAGCGAATTGCAAAAGGTTCTGGTACAACCGTTTCCCAGGTGAACCGGTTGCTCAAGCAATTTGATGAAATGAAGAAAATGATGAAGCAAATGACTAATATGCAAAAAGGGAAAAAAGGTAAAGGTGGCGGCTTCAAACTGCCATTTATGTAAAACAACGAAATTATTTTTGATTGTCATGTAAAAACCCTTTACAGACTAAATATTTTCTGTTAGAATTTGAAATTGTGATTAACTATTATTGGAGGTGCAATCAATGGCTGTTAAAATTCGTTTAAAACGTATGGGTTCTAAAAGAAATCCATTTTACCGTATTGTTGTAGCAGATTCCCGCTCACCACGTGATGGACGTCAAATCGAACAAATCGGAACATATAACCCGGTAGTTAGCCCGGTTGAAGTTAAAATCGATGAAGAAAAAGCACTTAAATGGTTAGGTAATGGTGCTAAACCAAGTGATACAGTCCGCAATCTGTTTTCAACAGAAGGCATCATGCAAAAATTCCACGAGCAAAAAAACCAAGCAAAGTAGTGTGATACCATGAAAGCCCTAATCGAAACTATTGTCACTTCCCTCGTTGATTATCCAGAGGATATCAGCGTTACAGAAAGGGAAGAGGAAACGAAGATCGTTTATCATCTCAAAGTACATGAAGATGATGTTGGCAAAGTGATTGGCAAGAATGGACGTATTGCAAAAGCGATTCGAACCGTTGTCTATGCAGCAAAAACGGAAGAGAATAAGCGGATTTATTTGGATATCATGTAAAAAAGGGAAAGGGACCAGTGGTTCTTCTTTCCCTTTTGCACATTCTAACTGATCACGGATTAACCCTCTTTTAAAATAATATCCATAAATTATTTGGTAAAACTCCTGGAAGTGAGGGAAAACAGTGAAAATTATTAAAAGAGTTGAAGTGAGACAAATCATTACCGAAAAGAGCAAAGAGAAATTAAAGGCTCATTTATTTGATCAGAAAATGCGACTTGAACAAGAGTGTCAACAGTTACTTTTTGAGAAACGAAAAATGCTTAATAAAAAAGGCGCTCATAAGCAAGAAGTTGAGCGGAAATTCCATCAAGAAGTTCAGAAACGGAAAGAGAAAATCGAACTAATTGAATTTAAGGAAGAGCAGCTCGAAGTCTTAGATTTAGGAAGTGAGATTGTCGAAGGGGAAGTTGAATCTCTTGTTGAAGTAGGTATTGGGACAAATTGGGAAGAATTAATGAAGCAACAGGCAATAGTTATAAAAGATAATATTGTTGTACGAATAGAAGAGTAGGTAGGTGCAGATATGGCTGACAAAATGTTTAATATTGGAAAAATCATCAACACACACGGTGTTCGAGGAGAAGTGAAAATAAAGCGGATTACTGATTTTGAAGAGCGGTTTAGAACTGGAGAAACCGTTTATATAAAGGACAAAGAAACGACGCTTCCACTCATTATTGCCAGTCATCGGATACATAAAGGATTCGATCTGATTACTTTCGAAGGTATGGATAACATCAATGATGTGGAAAAATATAAAGGACATTATTTACAGATCCATGAAGATCAGCAGACAGAGCTTGAGGAAAATGAATATTATTATCATGAAATTATCGGGTGTACTGTATATACGACTGCTGATGAAAAGCTCGGTACAATTAAAGAAATACTTGCACCAGGCGCAAACGATGTCTGGGTTTTACAGCGCCCTGGTAAGAAAGATGCCTACATCCCTTATATTGAGTCTGTTGTGAAACGAGTAGATGTTCAAGAAAAAAGCATTTTTATTGAACCGATGGAAGGACTGCTTGATTAATGCATATCGATATTTTGACATTATTCCCGGAAATGATGGAAGGGGTCTTCCAATCATCCATCTTGAAAAAAGCCCAGGAAAAAAATAAATTTTCGTATAATCTTGTTAACTTTCGAGATTACACGACGAATAAA
The DNA here is from genome assembly GCF_014647195.1 of Oceanobacillus indicireducens. GTDB lineage: Bacteria > Bacillota > Bacilli > Bacillales > Amphibacillaceae > Oceanobacillus > Oceanobacillus indicireducens. Next base: position 247,050 of record NZ_BMOS01000001.1, read on the forward strand.
CATCGTAAAGTAGATGATTACCCTTATGGCGGAGGTGCTGGCATGGTACTTACGCCGCAGCCAGTATTTGATGCAGTAGATGCATGTCTGGAAGACAAAGCTACAAAGCCTCGAATTGTGCTCCTCTGCCCCCAAGGTGAACGTTATACGCAACAGAAAGCAGAAGAACTGGCGAAGGAAGAACACCTTATCTTTATTTGTGGACATTATGAAGGCTATGATGAAAGAATTCGGACAGGGCTTGCAACAGATGAAATCTCTATTGGGGATTATGTATTGACTGGTGGCGAGCTTGGGGCGATGGTTATTGTTGACAGTGTCGTTCGTCTTTTGCCTGATGTGCTTGGAAATGAATCCTCTGCAGTTGAAGATTCATTTTCAACAGGGTTATTAGAACATCCTCATTACACAAGACCTGCGACATTTCGCAACATGTCGGTTCCCGATGTTTTACTTTCTGGAGATCATGCAAAAATTGCAAAATGGCGAAAAACGGAGTCCCTAAACCGCACTCTTGAACGGCGCCCAGACCTCCTAGAAAACTATTCCTTTACAGAAGAAGAAAAGCAGATTCTAGACGAAATCAAACAAAATAAATCAATAGAATAACAAGACTGCGGACCCCCAGTAGAACAACTTCACAGCTGAATCCAAATGTTTTTAGAAAATGTGTTGAATACTATACGGATTTATGCTATATTAGTTGTTGTGTTTATGCACGTATAAACGATGTTCCGCTGTTCCTTTAGAGAATGATGAACATTGGTTTGGAAGGAGTGAAGCAAATGCAAGAATTAATTGCAGAAATTACAAAAGATCAGCTTCGTACAGATCGTCCGGAATTCCGTCCGGGAGATACCGTGAAAGTTCACGTTAAAGTTGTTGAAGGTACACGTGAGCGTATTCAGATTTTCGAAGGCGTCGTTATCAAACGTCAAAACGGTGGTATCAGCGAAACATTCACAGTAAGAAAGATCTCTTACGGTGTAGGTGTTGAGCGTACTTTCCCAGTACATTCACCGCGCGTTGACAAGATTGAAGTAACTCGTAAAGGTACTGTACGCCGTGCTAAGTTATACTACCTACGTAATCTACGTGGTAAAGCAGCGCGTATTAAAGAACGCCGCTAATTACAGAAATAATAAAAAGAAAGGAGCTTGAGCACATGTTCAAGCTCCTTTTTTAATGCTCTAGTCGCTTATTCAATGTTATAATGAACATACTTATTGTTCAAACTTAATAAGGATAAGGAAATGTGAGTGTCGGAGGAGAACAGATGGCAAAGAAGAAGAAAAATGAATGGGTAGAATGGACGAAAGCATTATTGGTAGCACTTGGCCTCGCTTTTATTGTGCGGATGTTTTTATTCGCACCAATCATTGTAGATGGTCCATCGATGCTACCAACATTACATGACCGAGATCAGATGATCGTAAACAAATTCAGTTATTATTTTCATGATCCGGAACGATTTGATATCGTCGTATTTCACGCATCCTCACAGAAGGACTTCATTAAAAGAGTCATAGGTCTTCCAGGCGAACATGTAGCAGTAATTGATGATGTACTGTATATTGATGGAGACCCTGTGGAGGAGAACTTTTTACCAGAAAACGACAGCGATGCAAACACCTTCGACTCTGTCCGTAATGATTTCTCTTTGGAGGAAATCCCAGGCAATTACGAGGTTATACCGGAAGGGCATGTATTGGTGCTTGGAGATAATCGAGGAAATTCCACCGATAGTCGCATGATTGGACTAATTTCAATGGATCAAATTGTAGGGAAAACCAGTTTGATTTACTGGCCGTTTGATCGAATTCAATTTGTAGGAGAGTAGGTGATCGCCATGCAAGTACAGTGGTTTCCAGGCCATATGGCAAAGGCAAGACGCGAAGTTGAAGGGAATTTAAAACTTGTTGACTTCGTTATAGAGTTGCTCGATGCAAGGGCCCCCTTATCATCAGAAAATCCGATGTTGCACCAAATCGTGCAGAATAAGGATAAAATGGTTGTGCTTATGAAGCGAGATCTCGCAGATCCTAACGTTACTGCAGCATGGCTTACTTATTATAAAGAAAGAAACATTCCTGCGGTCGCTGTAGATGCTAGTAATAGAGATGATATGAAACAAGTCGTTCAGCTTGCGAAACAACTCGGAAAAAAGAAAATAGATCAGCTTGTGGCAAAGGGAATGAAAGCCCGACCGCATAGGGCTATGATATTGGGTATCCCAAATGTCGGCAAATCGACGTTAATTAACCGCCTGGCGAACAGAAAGGCGGCTAAGACAGGGGACCGGCCCGGCATTACGAAACAACAGCTCTGGATAAAGATTAAGAAGGATTTCGAGTTACTTGATACACCTGGAATTTTGTGGCCGAAATTTGAAGATCAAGTTGTCGGCTATCGGCTTGCCTCAATCGGCACAATAAAAGACCAAGTGATTTCCTTACAGGACATCGTCGTCTTTGTTATTAAATTTTTACAACGAAAGTACCCTGATTTGTTACTAGAACGTTATGGCGTAGAAGCAGACCTTGATGACATGGTTGAAATATTTGAGCGTATCGGTAAAAAGCGCGGTGCACTGGAAAGCGGGGGCGAAGTTGATTTTGATAAAGTATCGGAATTAGTACTACGTGACCTGCGCAGTGGTAGAATAGGGAGAATTTCATTGGAAGATCCGGATGACGTAAGTATGGAAGAATAATGATGGATAGAAATAAGGTGTAAGTATGAGAGAGAAATCAATAGCTGTTATAAGACAGCTGTTTGAAAATGGGGAAATAACGGAAGAAATAGTCGAACAGTTAAAGCAGGATGATAGAAAAGGAGTCCAAGCACTCGTCCGAAAACATGCAAAATTACAGGAAAAGAAACAACAGCAAATCACTGACTTCAAAGAAATGTGTTATTTTGAAAATGAAGCAAGAAATAACGGCCGAGAGCTTGTCGCGGGAGTCGACGAAGCGGGCCGAGGACCGCTTGCTGGTCCAGTCGTTGCGGCATCCGTCATCTTACCACAAGATTTTATGCTCCTCGGTTTAAATGATTCAAAACAACTTTCGGAAAAAGATCGTGATTACTTTTATGCAATTATTAAAGAACAGGCGATCAGCTATCATATTGCAGTTATCTCCAATGAAACAATCGATCAAATGAACATTTTAGAGGCGACTAAGCTCGCCATGTACGAAGCGGTTCGAGGTTTGGAGAAGCAGCCGAACCATATATTAATTGATGCTGTCCAGTTACCCGAACTCAAGATGTCGAGTGAAGCTATTATTAAAGGGGATGCGAGAAGCGTTTCAATCGCGGCTGCAAGTATACTTGCTAAAGTTACACGTGATCGTCTGATGAAAGAAATACATAATGAGTTTCCAATGTATGACTTTAATTCTAATATGGGTTATGGAACGAAAAAACATCTGGAAGGATTACAATCATACGGCATATCTCCCTATCACCGGAAATCCTTTGCCCCAATCCGTGAATTTATCACGTATTAACGGTCTGTATTATCCCCACTTCTAAACATAAGAGAAACCCAATATTGAAGGACGGGGATAAACAGTCCGTAAATCCCTGATTCTGTTCAACTAACATTCAGTGGGGGGAAAAGATCCCTCACTGAATGAAGTTTCACTTTACCACGTATTAACGGTCTGTAATACCCCTCCTCTAAACATGAGGGAAACCCAATATGTGGAGGACGGGGATAAACAGTCCGTAAATTCCTGATTCTGTTCAACTAACATTCAGTGGGGGGAAAGATTCCCCACTGAATGAAGTTTCACTTTATCGGTTAAAAAGGAGGTTTCTCCAATGCAATTGTCGCAAATACTAAATTCAAATACATTAGGGCTTAACCGCACTGAGCGACAATCCCTTCGTCCTGGGCAAATCATCCAAGGTGAAGTATTGAAACTTTATCCTGAAAATAAAGCGGAAATTAGACTTGGTGGAAATCGTTTGATTGCAAGTTTACAAGTTGGTTTAGAGCTTGGTGGAAGCTATCATTTTCAGGTGGCTTCCACCGCTGGCTCGCTCCAGCTGCGTGTACTTGGCGAACAGTTAAAAAGGGATGATAAAGTTGATTTGTCCAAGCTTTTAAGGCAATTGGGAATAAAAACGACTAAGCACAATCTGCAATTATTGCAGCTTCTTATGCGCTATTCGGTTCCTTTTGATAAAAATGAATTTCAACAAGCAATAGAACTCTTAAAGGGTGAAAAAAATAAAACCCATGCAACAGCTGCATTAGTGGAAATGCTCGCAAAAAAATTGCCAATGACTGAAACAATTCTCCAGTCGTTCGTTACAAGTAAAACTGTGACGGTCTCAGAGCAACTGAATGTTGTATTACAACAGGCTAACAATTTGTCATCCACCTTAAGAACTGATATCGCGCAACGTATAGAGGGAAACATTATAAGATTAACTGAGGCTCCACTTCCCTTTCATGAAGCATTAATGAAGGAAATAAACAATCAGAATTCTGCGGATAACCAAACGTTATTCCGCACTTTACAAGGGTTAGGTGTAATTTCACCAAAAGTCGATTTTGCCGATTGGGTTAAGGAATGGAATAACTTCCTAAACATGCGGGCTAGTTCGCTAGAAAAAGGGCAAACGAGCCCAAGTCTTCCGTTCCGGATAAATGAAGAAGAAGTCTTTCAGTTATTTAACCGTTTGGCTGGGGAAAGAAATCGATTCCTTGGTGCAGTACAACAGTTTTTAAATCGCTGGGAACCGCAATTAAAATTATTGCAGGCATCCGGGAATACGATGCCGAGAGAATTAATTTCTGAAGTTCGACAAGACATAAATGAGACATTTTCCCCTTTATTAAACCGGCAACTGGCGGGAGGGACGGAAAAAGACGTTCTAGCAGTATTTCGGGGAATTCAGTCGCTCGGAAGCAAAGAAAATTTATCTTTATTAACTTCGCTCAGTAAACAAGCTAAAGATTCTGTGGAATTTCTTAACCTCGCGCCTAAGGAAAGATTCCTTGAACAAGTCCGCCAGTCCATTACCATGCTCGGGTTAAACTATGAGAATCGATTAGTAACAGAGAAAGAGCCAGGAAATCTAAACGATACATTAAAAGGGCTGCTTCTCCAGCTTGCGTCAAGTGAAGATAATTCGGGATCCCAGCATCAGACTAAATTACTGCACTTGATTCAAGGCTTGCAATTGCAGAGTGTGAATGAGACACCGACGAATATCCAGGCGATGTTACAAGTGCCGGCTGAACGTCTCGGACTTGTTAAAGATTTGATGATTGAACTGGAAGGAAAGAAAAATGATGAGGACAAAATCGATCCTGATTATTGTCGTATCCTTTTTTACTTGGAACTCGGAAATCTTAAAGAAACAGTTATTGATGTAAATATTCAGCAACGGTCGGTTTCATTGACGGTCTTTAATAATACACGAGGCATCCCGGGGATTGCCAACTTATTTAAAGATAAGCTTGGTGAAAATCTAGCAAACTTAAATTACCGTTTGACATCTATTACTTTTAAAAAGCTGGAAGAAAAAGAGAACCTACCAGCTATTATGGATGAGAAATTGTCAGATAGCAGACAGGGAGTTGATTTTCGCATATGACTGAAAAGCGTAGAAGAGCGGTTTCATTGAGTTATAAACAGGATAAGCACAACGCTCCTATTGTCAGTGCTGCAGGGAAAGGTTATGTAGCCGAAGAAATTATAAAACTTGCGGAAGAGCATAATGTACCAATTGTCGAGGATGAGAGTCTTGTAGAGTTATTAGCTGAATTAAATGTAAATGAAGTGATACCTGAAGAACTTTATCAAGTTGTCGCGGAAGTATTTGCATTTATTTATCAAGCAGATCGCGAATATGCTGATAAATCGTAAAGTGAAACTTCATTCAGTGGGGAATTCTTTACCTCCCCATTGAATGTTAGTTGAACAGAATCAGGCATTTACGGGCTGTATATCCCCACCTTGACATTTTGAGTTTCCCTTATGTTTAGATGAGGGGGATATTACAGACCGTTAATACGTGATAAAGTGAAACTTCATTCAGTGGGGAATTCCTTACCTCCCCACTGAATGTTAGTTGAACAGAATCAGGCATTTACGGGCTGTATATCCCCGTCCTTCACATATTTGGTTTCCCTTACGTTTAGCCAGGGGATATTACAGACCGTTAATACGTGATAAAAATATGCAAGATTATTAACCGACTTTCGCATATTTCTTGTGAAAACGGTTTTAATTTTATACAATGGAAGTGCATTTATTATGTTGGGAGGATGAAAGATGAACATTCATGAGTATCAAGCCAAAGGACTACTACGTGAATTTGGCGTGAAGGTTCCTAGAGGATATGTTGCGTATACTGTTGATGAAGCAGTGGAAGCAGCTGAAAAGCTAGGAACAGACGTTAACGTAGTAAAGGCACAAATCCACGCGGGTGGACGAGGCAAAGCCGGAGGGGTAAAAGTAGCTAAAAATATGGAAGAGGTTCGTACATATGCAGAGGAAATCCTAGGCAAAGTTTTAGTTACACAACAAACTGGACCAGAAGGCAAGGAAGTGAAACGGCTTTTAATTGAAGAAGGTTGCGATATCCAAAAAGAATACTATATTGGTGTCGTCTTAGACCGAGCAACTTCCCGTGTTGTCATGATGGGCTCTGAAGAAGGCGGTACGGAAATAGAGGAAGTCGCAGAAGCAACACCAGAAAAAATCTTCTATGAGGTTGTTGATCCGGTAGTAGGACTCATGCCTTATCAAGCCCGCCGTATGGCATTTAATATGAATATTCCTCATGATTTAATAAACAAAGCGGTCGGTTTCATGACTGCATTATATGAAGCTTTTGTAGCAAAAGACTGCTCGATTGCAGAGATTAATCCACTCGTTACAACTGGTGACGGGAATGTTCTTGCACTCGATGCTAAGCTGAATTTTGATGAAAACGCACTTTATCGCCAGCCAGAAGTGCAAGAACTTCGCGACTTGGATGAAGAAGATGAAAAGGAAATCGAAGCAAGCAAACATGACTTGAGCTATGTTTCCCTTGATGGGAATATCGGATGTATGGTGAATGGTGCAGGGCTTGCGATGTCTACCATGGACATTATCAAATATTATGGCGGCGAACCGGCTAACTTCCTCGATGTTGGTGGTGGTGCAACAGCTGAAAAAGTTACCGAAGCATTTAAAATCATACTTTCTGACGAGAATGTAAAAGGTATTTTTGTTAATATCTTTGGTGGCATTATGAAGTGTGATGTTATCGCTGAAGGGGTTGTGGCTGCTACAAAGGAAGTTGGCTTGCAAATTCCTTTAGTAGTCCGTTTAGAAGGAACAAACGTAGATTTAGGTAAGAAAATTCTAAATGAATCTGGCTTAAATATCACTTCTGCAAGTTCTATGGCGGATGGAGCGCAGAAGATTGTTTCTCTAGTTAAATAATTCGAAATCAATCTATGAAAATTGGAAAATAGAGAAAGGGCGGACAAACTAAATGGGTGTATTTGTTAATAAAGATACAAAAGTAATTGTCCAAGGCATTACCGGTGGAACAGCTAGATTCCACACGAAACAAATGCTTGAATACGGGACAAAAATCGTAGGAGGAACTTCACCGAAAAAAGGTGGTTCAGAAGTGGAAGGTGTGCCTGTTTTTAACACCGTTCAGGAAGCGGTTGATGCGACAGGTGCGAATGCGTCTGTAATCTATGTACCAGCACCGTTTGCGGCTGACGCAATCATTGAGGCAACGGATGCTGAACTTGATTTAGTCATCTGTATTACAGAGCATATTCCAGTACTTGATATGGTAAAAGTGAAGCGTTATATGGAAGGGAAGAAAACTCGTTTAATCGGCCCGAACTGTCCGGGTGTTATTACAGCTGACGAGACAAAGATTGGAATTATGCCTGGATATATCCATAAAAAAGGCCATATCGGAGTTGTTTCTCGCTCGGGAACACTTACTTACGAAGCAGTACATCAACTGACACAGGCTGGTTACGGTCAAACTTCCGCTGTTGGTATTGGCGGGGACCCAGTTAATGGTACTGACTTTATTGATGTCCTTGATGCCTTTAATAAGGATCCAGAAACAGAAGCAGTGATTATGATCGGGGAAATCGGCGGAACTGCTGAAGAAGAAGCGGCAGAATGGATAAAAGATAATATGACGAAACCAGTAGTCGGCTTTATTGGTGGAGCAACTGCACCCCCAGGAAAACGGATGGGACATGCTGGTGCTATCATCTCCGGCGGAAAAGGTACAGCCGAAGAGAAGACCCGCGTCATGAAAGATTGTGGCATTACTGTTGCTGATACACCTGCTGTTATGGGTGAAACAATGATTAAAGTATTGGAAGAAAAGGGCTTAGCTGAAAAGTGTAAAACCCTTTAATAAAATGAAAGAGGGCTGAAAGTATACTTTTAGCCCTCTTTACTAATAAAATAAGGATGTGAGGACAGTGAAGAATATTCGTTATCGATTGATTCATGTCCATCTGACGAATATAGCAAGCAGGAAAATGATTTATCGTTTTATGCTGAAAGATCCAACTCTAGCCTCGCTTTATGAAATGACCCCAACAGAATTAAACCTGCATTTTTCTCTTCGTATCGACACAGCAAATAAGCTCCATGCTCGCCTAAAAGATCCCGAATTAAAAAAACGCTTTATTGACGTGATAAAGCAATATAAGATCATTACAATAGTTGACGAGGACTATCCATCCATGTTAAGAAAAATAAAAGATGCTCCGCTTGTACTCTATGCTTGTGGGGATATATCTTTATTAAAGCAAAGTAAAATATTAAGTGTCATCGGTTCCCGCAAACCATCCAACGAGGCAATCCCGAAAATGGAGCATATCCTTCGTCCGTTGGTGCGGGATGAGTGGGTAATCGCAAGTGGTATGGCGAAGGGAATAGATGGCTATGCTCATCAACTTACACTCGACCATCACCAGAAAACAATAGCTGTTTTGGGTGGTGGCTTTGAATATATTTACCCGAAGGAACATATTACATTATTTAATGAGATAAGGAGAAGTGGCCTTGTTATTAGTGAATATCCTCCTTTTGTAAGACCAGCGAAGCACCATTTTCCAGAAAGGAACCGGATTATAAGTGGAATATCCTTTGGCACACTGGTGATTGAAGCGATGGAAAGAAGCGGGACGATGATAACGGTTGAACAGGCGCTTGATCAAGGAAGAGAAGTCTTCGCCGTTCCAGGATCACCCCTCATTCCTCAAACTAAAGGCTGTCACCTCCTTATTCAAGAAGGAGCCAAACTAACGCAACATGCCAGTGACATTCAAGAAGAATGGCTATCACAACAACAATTAGACAACTACAAAGTTGTGCGTTGACTCTCAGAAATTCTACTGGGGGCCCTCGAAAAGCGAATGTAGTTCCTTCTATTATAATGTCACATTTTAACCATTTAAACGTTGATTTTTTAAAAATGTAAATAGTATTTTTAGATAATAAGTTTGACAAAAGTTCAGTAAGTCATTAGTATAAGTGAAGATTTCATTTTTAAACCTCATCTTAGGAGGAAATGTTATGTCAGATTACTTAGTGATTGTTGAGTCGCCAGCAAAGGCGAAGACAATCGAGCGGTATTTAGGAAAAAAATATACTGTAAAAGCTTCAATGGGACATGTCCGTGATTTGCCAAAAAGCCAAACGGGTGTAGACGTTGAAAATGACTATACCCCCAAATATATAACAATCCGTGGTAAAGGCGAAGTGTTAAAAGAACTGCGCAAAGCCGCGAAAAAAGCAAAGAAAATATACCTGGCAGCTGACCCGGACAGAGAAGGGGAAGCAATCGCATGGCACCTAGCCCATGCCTTAAAAGTTGATGAAGACTCCGATTGCCGTGTTGTGTTCAATGAAATTACAAAAGACGCAATTAAAGAGTCATTTAAACACCCACGATCAATTGATCATGATTTGGTTGACGCACAACAAGCAAGACGAATACTCGACCGGCTCGTCGGTTACAATATCAGTCCTTTACTATGGAAGAAAGTGAAAAAAGGATTAAGTGCAGGAAGAGTTCAATCTGTCGCATTGAAAATGATCATTGACCGAGAAAAGGAAATCGTTAACTTTAAACCAGAGGAATATTGGACGATTGAGGCATTATTTCAAAAAGACAAAGAAACATTTGAAGGTAATTTCTACGGCGTGGACGGAAAAAAGCAGGAATTAAAGTCTGAAGAAGATGTGCAAAACATCCGGAAAAAACTTACCGAAGATTATTTCCGTGTAGAAAAAGTAAATAAACGGGAACGAAAAAGGAATCCTGCTAAACCGTTTATTACATCATCCTTGCAACAAGAAGCAGCAAGAAAGCTGAACTTCAGAGCAAGAAAGACGATGATGGTTGCCCAGCAGCTTTATGAAGGGATCGATTTAGGGAGGAAGTCTGGCGGGATTACAGGACTTATCACTTATATGCGTACAGATTCCACCAGAATTTCTGAGACAGCGAAAGAAGAAGCGAAAGGCTATATTGAAGAGAAGTATGGAAAAAAATTTATAGGTTCACAAAAAGGTTCAGCAAATAAACCGGGAGCACAAGATGCCCATGAAGCAATTCGCCCGACGTCCGTAATGCGTGATCCCCGTTCTTTAAAAGAGGTACTCTCTAATGATCAGTACCGACTTTACAAACTAATTTGGGAAAGATTTATTGCGAGTCTTATGTCACCTGCAGTAATGGATACTGTGACTGCTCATTTACTAAATAATGACGTTGAATTTAGAGCAACTGGTTCCCAAATCAAGTTCGAGGGCTTTATGAAAGTTTATATCGAAGGTACCGATGATAATAAAAAGGTGGAAAATAAGTTACTTCCAGATCTGGAAGAAGGAATGAAGATTGAAGCAAAAGAAATTGATCCGAAGCAACACTTCACACAACCACCGCCGCGATATACAGAGGCACGCCTCGTCCGTGCAATGGAAGAATTAGGGATTGGTAGACCGTCTACCTATGCACCTACCCTTGACACGATTCAGCGAAGAGGCTATGTGTCTATTGATAATAAAAGATTCATTCCAACAGAGCTTGGAACAATTGTAAATGACGCTGTAGAAGAGTTTTTTCCAGAAATAATCGATGTAGATTTTACAGCTGAAATGGAAAAAGATTTGGATGCAATTGAAGAAGGTAAAACAGGCTGGGTGGAAGTAATTGATAACTTCTACAAAGACTTTGAGAAGCGTCTGGATTTCGCTGAGAAAGAAATGGAAAAAATCGAGATTAAAGACGAACCCGCTGGTATTGAATGTGAGAAATGTGGCCATGAAATGGTCTATAAAATGGGAAGATACGGTACGTTCATCGCTTGTTCGAATTTCCCGGATTGCCGTAATACGAAGCCAATATTAAAAGAAATCGGTGTAGACTGTCCGAAATGTAAAGAAGGAAATATTGTTGAGCGTAAATCGAAAAAACGCCGAGTATTCTATGGCTGTGACCGATTCCCAGAATGTGATTTCGTATCTTGGGACAAACCAATCGCACGTCCTTGTCCGAAGTGTGAATCTTTACTAGTTGAAAAGAAAGTGAAAAAAGCAACCCAAGTACAATGTACAAATTGTGATTATAAAGAAGTCGAACAAAGCTAGCTGTTCATTCCGATGAGCAGCTTTATTTTTTTGCTAAAATTATGAATACATAAGGAATAGAATGGTAATAGTGATAATAACGAAAGAATCTTTATTATTTCATTAGATTAATTTTGTAAAATGTGAGATACTATACAACGGTAAAAATTTAGACTCTTATCTAATAAATCATTCACAAAATGTTCACCAAATTGTATTTTTCAAAATAAATTAAAATACTCTTGATTGACTATATATTATCCTAGGCATATAATTGTTTAGTGGCGGGCATGATTCGGGCTTAGAAGCGGAAAGATAAGTCAAATTATTTCGATATGCAGTAATATAGACCGATTCTGAATTTTGTTTTTATTTTGGTAAATTAATTGATTTCGAACATAGGCTATGTTATTATTTATTCAGGAAAATGATGGGGTGAAGAATTGGAGGATTTTGTACAAAAAAGTCAAGGATTTGTAGCATATCTTCAAATAGAAAAAAATGCTTCCCCTTATACAATTAAATATTATCAAGATGATCTGCAATCCTTCTTTCGTTTTTTAAAGGGGGAAGGGATAACGAGCCTTAAGGACGTTGATCCACAAGTTGTTCGTGTTTATTTAACCCAATTGTTTAACCAGGCGTTGTCAAGAAAATCCGTATCACGAAAAATATCATCCCTTAGAAGCTTCTATAAATATTTGGAAAGGGAAGATGATACGTACACGAATCCTTTCGTTCATATTCATTTGCCAAAACAGGAACGCGCTGTTCCCGGATTTTTATATATGGAGGAACTGGAGAAACTGTTTGAAGTAAATGATATGGCTGACCCATTAGGTCAACGTGATCAGGCATTACTGGAAATTTTATATGGAACAGGGATACGGGTTAGTGAATGCCAAGGCTTACTGCTTGAGGATATCGATTTTTCTGTAGGGACGATATTAGTAAGAGGTAAGGGGAGAAAAGAAAGGTATGTACCCTTTGGCCGATTTGCAGAGATTGCTCTCGAAACATATTTGACAGAGGGCCGGGTATTATTGTTGGAGAAGGCGAAAAGTAATACGGATGCCGTTTTCTTAAATGCTAGAGGAGCGCCCCTTACAACAAGAGGGATTCGTCTCATCTTGGATAAAATGGTGGATAAAGCGGCATTAACAATTAATCTCCATCCACATAAATTACGTCATACATTTGCGACTCATCTACTGAATGAAGGGGCAGATTTGCGTACTGTGCAGGAATTATTAGGTCATGAAAATTTGTCTTCCACCCAAATCTATACGCATGTTACAAAAAGTCATTTGCGCGATATTTACATGAAGACACATCCGCGGGCAAATGATAAATAGTTAATCGGGACGCGAGGTGAAGAAGATGTCAAATGAGATGCATGCTACAACCATTTTTGCCATTCAACATAATGGAAGTTGTGCGATATGTGGAGACGGTCAAGTTACATTAGGAAATGCAGTAATTATGAAACACCGGGCGAAAAAGGTCCGTAAATTATATAATGAGCAAGTATTGGCTGGATTTGCAGGTTCAGTAGCGGATGCATTCACCCTTTTTGAAAAATTCGAGAGCTACTTAAATGCATATAACGGTAATTTGACCCGAGCAGCTGTCGAACTTGCTAAAGAGTGGCGCAGTGACCGGGTGCTCCGGAAGTTAGAAGCCATGCTGATTGTTATGAATAAAGAAAGTATGTATCTTGTATCAGGAACAGGAGAAGTAATTGAGCCCGACGATGGGATTCTTGCAATCGGTTCAGGAGGAAACTATGCATTAAGTGCTGGTAGAGCTCTTGTGAGACACTCGAATAGTTTGTCTGCTGAACAAATAGCGAGAACTGCTCTTGAGGTGGCTGGAGAAATTGATGTATATACGAATGACCAACTCACCTTAGAGGTACTCAATTAATAGGAGGTATTTCCAAAGTATGGGAATGGAGCTTACTCCAAGACAAATTGTTGAACAATTGGATAAATACGTTATCGGGCAAAAGAGTGCAAAACGATCTGTTGCCGTTGCCCTCCGGAATCGTTATCGACGCATGCAACTGGACGATACGATTAAAGAAGAAATTGTGCCGAAGAATATTTTAATGATTGGTCCTACTGGTGTAGGTAAAACCGAAATTGCCCGCAGACTTGCGAAAATGGTAAGAGCGCCTTTCATTAAAGTTGAAGCAACGAAATTCACAGAAGTCGGTTATGTCGGTAGAGATGTGGAATCGATGGTTCGGGATCTCGTTGAAATGTCCGTCCGCATGGTGAAAGAAGAAAAGCTTGTGAATGTGCAAGAAGCAGCCGAGAAGGAAGCGAATAAACGATTGGTTAATTTGCTCGTTCCGCAAACTAAGAAACAGACACAGATGAAGAATCCTTTTGAAATGCTTTTCACAAACCAACCAGCAAGCGATGATGTGGGTACAGATGATCCTAAAGACGCGGAAATCAGGAGTAAGCGTGAGCAAGTTGAGCGAATGCTTGCCCTTGGAGAAATGGAAGACAAAATCGTTACGGTGGAAATTGTTGAGACACCACCTTCCATGTTTGATATGCTGCAAGGTTCGGGTATGGAGCAAATGGGGATGAATATGCAAGACGCCCTTGGACAATTCATGCCAACGAAAAAGAAGAAGCGTAAACTGCCGGTCCGTGAAGCAAGGGAAGTGCTAACGCAACAAGAAGCACAGAAACTTGTCGATATGGAAGAGGTTGCTCAAGAAGCAACAAAGCGTGCAGAACAGACTGGAATTATCTTTATCGATGAAATCGATAAAGTAGCTGGTGGCGGGAATGAGCAAGCAAACGTCTCCCGGGAAGGTGTCCAGCGGGATATCTTACCGATAGTTGAAGGATCCACAGTCGTTACAAAGCATGGTCCAGTTAAAACAGACCATATTTTATTCATTGCTGCAGGTGCCTTCCATATGTCGAAACCATCTGATTTAATTCCTGAGCTTCAGGGGAGATTCCCGATTCGGGTGGAATTGGAGAAGCTATCAGTAGAAGATTTCAAGCAAATACTGACAGACCCTTCAAATGCGCTGACAAAGCAGTATGAAGCATTATTACAAACGGAAGAAATCAAGATAGTATTTAAAGAGGATGCCATTGAGCGTCTCGCCGAGGTTGCTTACCAAGTCAACCAAGATACCGATAATATCGGGGCACGGAGACTTCATACTATTCTAGAGAAGTTATTAGAAGATTTATTATTTGAAGCTCCAGATATTACAATGGAAACAATTGAAATAACTTCGGCGTATGTCGATCAAAAATTAGGTAATATTGTAAAGAACAAAGACTTAAGTCAATTCATCTTATAAAATAAAAACACAAATGGAGGATTTCTAATGAAACTATTAGACAGAGCAAGAAAAATTAATGCAATGTTACAAAAAACAGCAGGTAAATCAGTAAACTTCAATGAGATGTCCGCAACATTACGTGACGTAATTGGTGGCAACATCTATATCGTAAGCAGAAGAGGAAAACTTCTTGGGGTTGCGGTAAGTCAAGAGGTTGAAAATGAACGTATGAAGCAAATGCTAGAGGAAAGACGTTTTCCTGAAGATTATACGCAAGGTTTATATAATGTTCATGAAACAACAGCAAACCTTGACATTAACAGTCCGCAAACGGTTTTCCCTGAAGAGAACAAAGAGCTCTTTAAAGATGGGCTGACAACAATTGTTCCAATTCTTGGTGGGGGAGAGCGCCTTGGAACATTGATTCTCGGACGTGTAGAAAATGCATTCAATGATGACGATTTACTTTTAGCTGAATATGGTGCAACAGTTGTCGGAATGGAAATTCTCCAAGAGAAATCTGAAGAAATTGAAATGGAAGCAAGAAGTAAAGCTGTTGTTCAAATGGCTATCAGCTCCCTTTCTTATAGTGAACTAGAAGCGATCGACCATATCTTTGAAGAATTGAACGGTAATGAAGGTCTACTCGTTGCAAGTAAAATTGCCGACCGTGTAGGTATTACTCGTTCAGTGATTGTGAACGCACTTCGTAAGCTGGAAAGTGCTGGAGTAATCGAGTCTCGTTCATTAGGTATGAAAGGAACATATATTAAAGTTTTAAATGATAAATTCTTAGTTGAACTTGAGAAATTACGTTCCAGATAAGTTGATGTTAAAATCAATAAACAAATGGAAAACATGAAGAAAATGTTTTCCGTTTGTTTATTTTTTGTCAAATTTACTTATAGGTACATAAAGGTTTTAATTCGTTTCAACTGATTCCTTTGACACATGCATAAAGAACTGTGTTATAATAAGTTGTCGAACTTTGATTGGATTTCTATGCAAATAAAACGAATTTACTTATCTGTTTTCTGTCGAATGTCGATATAAACAAGTAAAAAATACTTTGGACCTAGTCTTTTATAACTATTTTGTCGAATTGTGTTAGAAAAACATGAAAAAGATAGACATTATATAGGAATTAAATTACAATATTCGTAGTAGTAATTTATTAGTTGACCGAACCAATAGCAAATTGGACATAGGAGGAAAAATCGTATGGATTTATTTGGCGGAACCATTTCGAATTTGGAAAGTTCGCTAGATTATGCTTCGGCTAGAAACCGGACGATTTCCAACAACATCGCAAATGCAGACACCCCTGGATATAAGTCGCAGGATGTTGTTTTTAAAGATGTGCTTAGTGATGAAATGAACAACCAAATTCAAGCGAAACGAACACACCCACGGCATATTCCGTTTTCTAGTTCAAAAGGACCGAATCACCAAGTGGTTACCAATAAAAACACAATGTATCAACATAACGGGAACAATGTGGATATTGACAAAGAAATGACGGAACTCGCAAAAAACCAAATCTATTATAATGGTTTGATCGATCGGATCAACGGAAAGTTTGGCAGCTTGCAAACAGTTATAAGAGGAGGTAATTAAAGTTGTCGATCTTCCATAGCATCAATACGAGCGGCAGTGCATTAACTGCTCAGCGTCTTAGAATGGATGTTGTTTCATCAAATATCGCAAACAGCGAATCGACCAGATCCAGAGTGGATGAAAATGGTGAGTGGGAACCGTATCGCAGAAAGATGGTTTCCTTTCAAAATGAAGGAGCAAGCTTCCGTTCCCATCTACAGGCTGCAAATAATAAAGCGAATGGTACAGAAGGTGTGCGAGCTTCCGTAATTACAGAAGACGAAACACCTTTTAAGATGGCTTTTAATCCAAATCACCCAGATGCTGATGAAGCAGGCTACGTAGCAATGCCAAATGTAGATCCATTACAAGAAATGGTTGATCTTATGAGTGCCACTAGGTCTTACGAAGCGAACATAACCGCTTTGAATGCAAGTAAAGGACTACTTATGAAAGCACTCGAAATTGGAAAATAGAAGTGTAAGGAGCAGGTAATATGAATATTCAGCTCAACCCCCATATGAAGGTACAGCCGGACATGTCAGTGAATAATCGGGCCACTCCGGCAGAAGCCCAAGCAAATTTTGCAAACACGTTAAAAGGTGCTATCGAGAATTTAAATGAATTGCAAGTTGAATCCGATAAAATGACAGATAAACTCGCTTCAGGAGAGGTACAAGATTTGCATCAAGTAATGATAACAGCTCAAAAAGCGAGTATCACACTTGAGACGACGGTAAAATTACAGCAAAAAGCAATTGATGCCTATAACGAAATAATGCGGATGCAAATATAATGGAAAACGACTATCGAAGAATATACATAGTATGTAACTATTTGATAAGCAGTGTATAGTGGTGGAGGATTTTATGAAGGAAAAGTTATTGAAATGGAAAGAGTCATTTACAGCGTTTTGGAGAAATCGTTCAAAACAGCAAATGATATACATTGGATCGGCCGCAGGTATCCTTATCGTTATTATCGGCATCTCTTTTTACATGTTTAGCTCGAATGAAAGATTTGTGCCATTATATTCTAATTTATCCATTCAGGAAACGAGTCAAATAAAAGCTGAACTTGATACAAGAGGTGTGCCCTATGAGTTAAAGGATAGCGGTACGACCATAACCGTACCTGAAGACCGAGTAGATACATTACTTGTTGAACTTGCCGGACAAGGGCTACCGAGTAGTGGGAATATCGATTATTCTTTCTTCAGTGAAAACTCATCTTTCGGGACTACAGAAAATGAGTTTAATATGATGAAACTAGATGCGATGCAAACGGAATTAGCGAATTTAATTACAAGTATTGATGGCATCCAAAGTGCAGAAGTAATGATTAATCTGCCGGAACAGACTGTATTTGTTGGCGAGGATACAGGGGAAACAACTGCAGCGATTGTGCTCGAAACGCAACCGGGCTATCAGTTTGAAGAACATCAGATTCGTGCCCTTTATCATTTAGTATCAAATGCAGTTCCGAATTTATCAAAAGAAAATATTGGGATCATGAATCAGTATTTTGAGTACTATGACCTTGATAACAATTCACAATATGCAGTTCAAAATGCCCATGACTATCAACAAACCGTGAAAAAAGAAGTGGAACGTGATGTCCAGCGTAGGCTGCAACAGATGTTAGGGGCAATGGTTGGGCTTGATAACGTGATTGTGTCGGTTACCGCAGATATCGACTTCACACAGGAAAATCGGGTAGAAGAATTAGTTGAACCGGTTGATATTGAAAACATGGAAGGCCTTCCGGTGAGTTTAGAAACTATTCAGGAATCCTACACGGGAGACGCGGGTGAAGGTGGTGTCCCTGGAAGTGGTGAGAATGATGTGACAAACTACCCAGGCGCTGTAGCTGGAGAAGATGGAGATTATGAGTTTGATAAGGAAGCAATCAATTATGAATTTAATCGAATTCGTAAAGAAATTGTGGAAAGTCCCTATAAAATTCGTGACCTTGGTATTCAAGTAGCAGTCGATCGTGTGAAAGAAGGAGATGAAGAGAATCCGCAATTTCTGACGCAACAGGAGCAAAATGCGGTAGAAGAAGGAATATCATCGATCCTTGCCTCCATTCTCAACACGTCAATCGACACAGAAGACGGCGACGAGGTAGACCCAGAGGATAAATTCTCCATTGTCTTTCAGGAATTCTCGGGTAATCCGATTGTAGAAGAAGCAGAAAGTGCCGCTATTCCTACTTGGGTTTATATTGTTGCGGGAATTTTATTCTTACTCATTCTGGTGTTAGTCGTATTACTAATACGGAATAGACGAGAATCTGATCCGGAAGCAGTAGAAGTAGAAGAAGAAGCTCCGCGTAGAGAAGTTACGCAAAAGGTTCCTGATTTACCCGAACAAGATGAATCGGAATCAGTTGTTCGCAGGAAGCAATTAGAGAAGATAGCCGAGGAAAAACCGGAAGACTTTGCTAAATTATTAAGAAGCTGGATTGGCGAGGATTAGGAGGAAAGTGTTCATGGCAAGACAGAAACTTACCGGGAAACAAAAAGCGGCGATTCTATTAATCTCGTTAGGTCCCGATGTTTCCGCTCAAGTTTATAAACATTTAACGGAAGAAGAAATCGAGAAGCTAAGCTTGGAGATCTCTTCCGTTAAACGGGTGGATTCGGAAATGAAAGAAGAAGTTATTGAACAATTTCATCAAATAGTAATCGCTCAGGATTATATTACGCAGGGTGGTATCGGTTATGCGAAAACGGTTCTTGAAAAAGCTTTTGGTAAGCAGGAGGCTACTTCTATTATCAATCGCCTTACCTCATCCCTACAGGTAAGGCCTTTTGATTTTGCTAGAAAGGCAGATCCCCAGCAAGTGCTTAACTTTATTCAAAATGAACACCCTCAGACAATTGCATTAGTGCTGTCTTACCTAGAACCGGAACAATCGGGACAAATTCTTTCCGAACTGCCGCAAGACGTACAGGCAGATGTCGCACGAAGAATCGCAACGATGGATTCCACTTCGCCTGAGATCATTGCTCAAGTAGAGCGAGTGCTAGAGAATAATCTGTCGGCATCATTAACGGAGGATTATACACAAACGGGTGGCATCCAAGCAGTAGTAGAAGTGCTGAATGGGGTTGATCGTAGTACAGAACGGACTATTCTCGACACTTTAGAAGCACAAGATCCAGAGCTTGCTGACGAAATTAAAAAACGTATGTTTGTCTTTGAAGATATCGTTATTCTGGATAACCGGGCAATTCAGCGTGTTATCCGAGAAGTCGAAAATGATGACCTCCGTCTTGCATTGAAGGTTGCAAGTGAGGAAGTGAAAGGTGTTATTTTCACTAACATGTCCGAACGGATGGCGGAGACCTTTAAAGAGGAAATGGAATATATGGGGCCGGTTCGTTTACGTGATGTGGAAGAAGCCCAAATGAGAATCGTTGCAACAATCCGCAGACTAGAAGATATTGGTGAAATTGTTATCGCGAGAGGTGGAGGTGACGACATCATTGTCTAGAGCGATGGAATCAAATGAACTTCCAAAACGAGAAATTAAAGTTAAGCCGATAGAATATGTGAGAAAACAGTCGTCAGAAAAAGAATCAGAAGAAGCAATCGAAAACGTGTTAGCGAATCTTCAACAAGCAGAAGAAGAGCTAGAACAAATAGAGCAACGGAAGGCGACGATGCTTGCCGAGGTACAGACAGAAATCAACAAAGCGCGGGAAAACTGGGAAGAAGAAAAAGCCGTACTCATGGAAGCTGCCAAGAAGGCTGGGTACGAAGCTGGTTTCCAAGCGGGAAAGAAAGCAAGTATAGAACAGTACGAATCTCTACTAGCTGAGGCCAACAACATTGTCGATCTTGTTAAAGTTGACTATCAAAAGACTTTAGAGCAGACAGAAGATGCCATTACCGACATTGCTATTCATACAGCAGAAAAAATTCTTGGTGAAAAACTGAACGAATCACCTGAAAAATTCTTAGAAATTGTCAGGCTGGCATTAAAGGAAATCAACGATCAATCCATTGTATCCATCTATCTTCATCCTAATAATTATGAAACTGTGTTGGCGCAAAAGACTGAACTGACGCGGATGCTAGAGAAGGATACGAAACTATCCCTATACATAGATGAAGAGTTACCGGAAAATAGTTGCATCATCGAACACCCTTTTGGGCAAATCGATGCATCCATCGACACCCAGCTCGAAGCAATCCGCAACGCCTTAAAAGAATTAGTAATGGAGCATGAATGATGATTGTAGAAGACTATATTCAAGCGATTGAAAATGCTGATCCTTATAAACGCTATGGTAAAGTTTCACGTGTTGTTGGAATAATGATTGAATCACTCGGACCTGAAGCAAACATTGGAGAGGTCTGCTATATCCATTCTGCGACAAAGAAACGGAACCCGATACTAGCAGAGGTAGTAGGATTTAATAACGAGAATATTATCCTCATGCCATACAGTGAAGTGACTGAGATTGGTCCGGGATGTTTAGTCGAATCGACCGGCAACCCTTTAACGATTAAAGTGGGAAGAGGGTTGATAGGTACAGTGGTAGATTCGCTCGGTAACCCGCTTGATGGTTCTCCGTTACCTAAGGGATTGTCCAGTTATTTGACGGAACAAGCGCCACCAAACCCACTAGAAAGACCGCCGATTCATGAGGCGAATCAAGTCGGTGTTAAAGTTATTGATGCCCTGCTTACGATGGGGAAAGGTCAACGTGTCGGTTTATTCGCAGGAAGTGGTGTGGGAAAAAGTACTTTACTAGGCATGATTGCTAGAAACAGTAATGCAGATATTAATGTCATTGCATTAATCGGCGAGCGAGGCAGAGAAGTGCGAGAATTTATCGAAAAAGATTTAGGCCCAGAAGGTTTGGCAAAATCTATCGTAGTTGTCGCCACATCTGATCAGCCTGCACTTATGCGAATTAAGGGTGCTTATACTGCTACCGCTATTAGTGAATATTTTCGGGAACTTGGTTTTCAAGTTAATTTACTAATGGATTCTGTTACCCGTGTCGCCATGGCGCAACGGGAAATTGGGCTTGCCGTCGGTGAACCGCCGACAACGAAAGGATACACCCCGTCTGTGTTTTCCATCTTGCCCAAATTGCTGGAACGAACAGGTACGAATGCATTAGGTGCAATTACTGCATTTTACACCGTTCTTGTCGATGGAGACGATATGAATGAACCGATCGCGGATGCTGTTCGAGGGATTTTAGACGGACACTTTGTAATGGACCGGAAATTAGCGGAGCGCGGCCAATATCCCGCAATTAATGTATTGAAATCAATCAGCCGTGTCATGAACCAAATAGCAAGTCGAGAGCACAAGCAAGTGGCCAGTGAGATACGTTCTTTGATGGCGACATATGAAGAAAATAGTGAATTAATCCATATCGGAGCGTATAAGAAAGGCTCCAACCAAGAGATTGATCGTGCTATTACGTATTATCCGAAAATCCAGCATTTTTTAAAGCAAGATGTCCAGGAAGATAATACTTTAGAAGAAGCGATTGATATGATGAGCCAGATCATTAATGGAGGAATGTCCTGATGTCACAAACCGTCTCATTAACAAAATTATTGAATGTTCGAGAAAATGAGAAAAAAGTTGCGCAGAAAGCATTTTTAAATTCACAGGAAGCTTTTGAAAAAGTAGCTACAAAGCTATACGAGCTTCTCAAGAAAAAGGAAATGGCAGAAGAATCCTATGATGAATTTATTCAAGATCAGACACCAGTTGAACGTATTAAAGAACAGATTACGTATATTGAGAATCTGAATGATGCAATCATCCATTTGCAAAGAGAAGTTCAACTTGCAAGATCACAAATGGAAAAGAAACAACAGCATTTAACAGATGCTCATATCGAGGTTAAGAAATTCGAAAGTATTATCGAAAATCGAAAAAAACAGGAAACAGACAGAAGAGCAAAGCTAGAAAAAGCGTTTATGGATGAAATTTCAATCAACCAATACTTAAGCAATCAAAATAGGTGAATTAAATGGCCAGTAACATGAACTATGAAAAAAAGAAAATGAATCCAGTCCTATGGCTGTTATTTGCGGTCATTATACCTCTTTTCATCGTTATTGTAATTATCGTCGTCATCTTAAACTTTGCCGGATTCAGTGTTATGGATTGGACAAAGGAGAAGGGTAGCGAGCTCCCTGTTATATCAAATTTTATAACAAGCCCAGAAGAGGATGCTTTAGAAGAGGAGATTTCCCGTTTAACGGAAGAACTGGAAACACAGACGAACGAACTCGAACAGATGGAGACGTATATAGCTGACTTAGAAACAACGATTGATCAAATGGAACAAGAAGCAGAACAAGAGGAATTGGGCAGCCCACCAGACGAGCCCGCTGAGCAAGAAGAGGAATCTGTAGCGGGGGAAACAGATAAATCCTTAAGAGATATGGCAAAAACATTTGAAAAAATGAAAGCAGCAAGTGCTGCAGCCATTCTCGCTAAAATGGATGAAGAACAAATTGTTCTGATTCTAAATGAGATCCCAAGCGACGCGCGAGGCGATATTTTGCAAGCAATGGAAGCGGAACTTGCTGCCAAACTTGCTGCTAAGATGCTGAATTAATGAATGAACATCTTTGAAGGGAGGTGAGAAAATGGAAGCGAATATGACGTTATGGCAATGGGTCGCTTTTATGGATTATCCAACTAAAGTAGGATCATCACCTGCCGAGTCGGATGAATTACAAAATGGCTCTGATTTTACGTACATGCTTGACGAGAAACTGACAGATTTGACAAAGACGAAGCAGGAGAATCGGACTGATGAGACGTCTGTGGAACAAGATGATTTACTTGAAATGCTGCGTTCCTTTTTCACGAAGCTAGATAAAGAAGACTTATTATCTATACTTGATGAGCTGGAAGAAACCGATGGTGTCTCTTGGGATGGAATGTTAACTGTTGAGGAAAAAGCTGATACGGAGCCTTCCACTAAGAAAACGGAAGATGACCCGCAAATAGTCAAGGAGACTGATGAAAAGGCAGATCTTGTTGAAACAATTCTAACCTTGATTCATGCATTGCCTACAGAAAAAAGGGAAGAGTTTATCGGTAAATTCACTGGGCAAATGGAGCAGGTATCTGAAACGGATTTTGCACGAATATCAGGAGATTTACCATCAAACTTAACAAACAACATATCAGTAAATCCTCCTGTTGACATGGCGGAACTAGAGAAGGAAGTCAATGAATTGTTCGTGGAAATTGAACAAAAACTCTCGCTGATTGAGACACAAGAAGATGTAGCAAGAGTCGCTCCGAAAATTCTTGAGTATTTAATGGCTTGGCAACAACTGAGTGAAAAAGCAGGTAACCAAACTGAATTATTGCCGTTTGTAAAAAGAGAAACTAATAACCAAACACCGGCAATTTGGCAGGATCTTGTAAAGCTTTATCAACAGAAGATGAATTTTCATACAAAAAGTGTATATGCACTTGAATCAAAAGTGACGAACACAGATATCATCCGGTGGATCGGTAATGCTTTCGAAATGACAGTCCACAAAGAACAGCCAGTTACAACTGCTCAGGCACAGCCTGTGCAAATGCCAATTTCACAAGTGGAGCAAATGGTTATCCATCTGCCGTCAAACTCGGATAACAATCAAGCAGGAAAAGCGTTGATAGAACAGTTCAACCGATTGATTGATTCGAAGAGCATAGTCTTCCAGCAACCAAAAGGACAGCTTGCGATCACATTAAAACCGGCTAACCTTGGAGAAATGCTCGTACGCTTTACCCAGGTTGATGGGGAAATGATTGTAAAAATCATGGTTACAACGAATGCTGCAAAGAAAATGCTTGAAGCAAACGGACAACAATTAAGGCATATGTTCGCACCGCATCAAGTTGTGATTGAAAGAAATGAGACACTCGTACAACAATCACAAGCAACTTATAAAGAAGAAGGACAAGCGGAGGGACATGAGCAAGATGATCAATCAACTTCTGATCATAAGGAAGAAAAGGATGAAAATGAAACATTTGCAAGTCTTTTTGATGAATTGATTTTAAATGAGAAAGTGTAGGTGAAGATATGTATAAAGTTGATCCATCCTTCTACTTATCCAATCAACCGAATACAAGGGAGCCTAAGCCGGATCTTGATAAAGAGGGTTTTATGAAGATTCTAATCACACAGCTTCAGCAACAGGATCCAACTGATCCGATGGATAGTAAGGAAATGGTGGCGCAAATGACACAGCTTTCTTCTTTAGAACAGATGATGAATATGTCGCGTTCCATTGAAATGCTCGTCCAAAGCCAACTCGTTTCACCTGTGATTGAATACAGTCATATGATTGGGAAGTTTGTCTCTTACGAATTGGATAATGAAGACTCGGAAGAAGAAACTGAAAATAAAATGAAAACGGGCCGAGTTGTTGGAGTCAGTCAAAAAGATGGCTGGGCAATACTTGAACTTGAAAATGGCGATAAAGTATATGCGGACGCTGTTAGAGAAGTAAGAAGTGAAGGTGAAGATACAGGTAAAGACGAAGGTAAAGATGAAGGTGAAGATTAAATAGGGATAAAGAGGATGTGAATGGTTATGGATCACCGTATACACCAAATACCGAAGCAAGCATTACATTTTCCTAAATCCATTCCGGCAAAGCAGCAGACTTCGAATGTTTCTTTTAACGATATTTTAACAGAACAGCAGAAGTTGAAAGTAAGTAAACATGCTTCTGATCGAATAAAGGAAAGGAACATCGATATCCCAGAGGAACTTTGGCAAACCATAGGGGAAAAAGTGCAAGAAGCAAGACAAAAAGGTATTACTGATTCATTAGTGGTATTGAATGAAGCAACTCTATTAGTCAGCGCAAAGAATAATACTGTTGTAACTGCGCTTGATCGGCAGGAAGCGGGTAACCGAATCTTCACAAATATTAATGGAACGATTTTAATTGATGAGTAGGCTGGACCATATTGGAAGCCCAATAAGCTATCGACTGATTGACATAGCTTAATAAAAATAATGCATATTAAAGGAGAAATTAATTATGTTACGTTCTATGTATTCAGGTATTTCAGGTATGAAAAACTTTCAAACGAAACTAGATGTCATCGGGAATAATATCGCCAACGTCAGTACTTCAGGATTTAAAAAAGGGCGGGTTACATTTCAAGAAATGATGAGTCAAACGACAGCATCCGGACAAGCAGCAACAGCAACACGGGGTGGAAAGAACGCTTCCCAAGTCGGTCTCGGTTCCCAACAAGGAACAATTGATAATATCCATACCCAAGGATTCCGTCAAACGACGAATAACCCACTTGACCTTTCTATTCAAGGGGATGGGTATTTTGCAGTTGAAGCTAATGGAGAAACCTTTTACACAAGAGCCGGAAACTTCTATCTGGATGACCAAGGATATGTTGTGAACGCTGATGGAATGTATTTGCAGACAGTGGATGGCGAACGAATTGAAATACCAGATAATGTTCAAAGCTTCAATATATTAACAGATGGTACTGTTGAGTATATCGATGCTGAAGGCGAGCGGCAAAATGCCGGTCAAATTGCAGTTGCCATTTTCTCGAATCCATCTGGATTAGTAAAAGATGGAAATAACTTATACAGAGAATCGGGAAGTTCTGGACCAGCGACCCTCGTGGCACCAGAATCAGATCAGAGTACATCAGCAATCATCAGCAACTCCCTCGAAATGTCTAACGTTGACTTAGCAGAGGAGTTTACGGAAATGATTACCGCTCAGCGTGGTTTCCAGGCGAATACGAGAATTATTACGACATCTGATGAGATTCTCCAAGAAATGGTAAATCTAAAACGATAATAAGGAGGAGCGGGGTGACTTACTAAGAGGTTCGTCACTCCCGCCAAATTTATGAATTTATGATTGAATTAAAAAAGTTAAATGATGAGTCATTTGCCTTAAATGCAATCTTAATTGAGCAAGTCCAAGCACTTCCAGATACGACAATCACACTAATCAACGGCAAAAAGGTAATTGTCCAAAACACAGTAGCTGAAGTACTCCACTTAATTAAAATGTTTTATAAGGAAATCGGCTTGCAGGAAGTTTACAAACAAGTAGGTGACCAAAATGAGTAGATTAGTAAAAGTTATGATCACATCTCTCGCAGTCTTATTAGTCGGAGCAATTTCCGCTTTGATTGTTGTATTGAATGTACAAGGGGCAGATGAAGAAAAAGAGCTGACGATTGATGAAGTTGTAAAATATTCTTATGAGACACCAGAAATCGTCACGGATCTGCAGGACGGGACGTTTGTCAGAATTCAATTTCAAATTGTAACAGACGGCAAAGCTGCTCATGAAGAAATAAGTTTACGAGATTTCCAACTAGTGAATATACTGATTAAGGAACTCGCTGTCATGGACGTGGAAACATTCAAAACAGGACTAGGTGATCTCGAGGCAACAATTAAAGATAGTTTGAATGAAGTAATGACAGAAGGATCGATCACCGATGTATACACAATTGATAAAATACTGCAGTAAGAACTCCTCAGAAGGAGGTGTGGAACAAGATGGAAGAAATACTGTCTCAAAATGAGATTGATGTGTTGCTTTCGGCAATCACATCCGGAGAAATGGATGCAGAAGAATTAAAGAAGGAAGAAGAAGAGAAGAAGATTCGTGTCTATGATTTCAAACGGGCATTACGGTTTTCAAAAGACCAGATTCGCAGTATTTCCAGGATCCATGAAAACTATGCCCGCATGCTGACAACTTTTCTATCTTCGCATTTACGAACCTATGTACATATAGCTGTAACCTCCGTTGATCAGGTGCCATATGAAGAATTTGTCCGGTCCATATCCTCGCTGACCGTATTAAATCTATACAGCATGTCGCCATTAAAGGGAAATTTGCTTATTGAAGTCAATCCGAATGTCGCCTATGCGCTACTTGATCGAACCTTAGGTGGAAAAGGAACTACTGTTTCAAAAACGGATAGTTTAACAGAAATTGAAGTTATTTTACTGAAGCAAATATTTGAAAAGGCAACTTATAATCTGAAAGAAGCATGGTCAACTTTGATTGAAGTTGAACCGGTTCTTGAAGAGTTTGAAGAGAATCCACAATTCATCCAAATGGTCGCACCGAATGATACAGTTGTCGTTGTATCCATGTCGGCGGCAATTGGGGAAACGACAGGCATGATTAATCTATGTATCCCACATACTTTGCTGGAACCGATTATTCCCAAGTTATCGGCTCATTATTGGATGGATAATACCGCAGCAGAGCCGGATGAGAATGCCTACCGGAAATTAAGCAATAATTTACAAACTGCTGAAGTGGATGTTCGTGCTATTCTCGGGGAGACAACCATTTCGATCAATGAATTTTTAAAGTTGCAATCAAATGATATTATCGCGCTTAACCAGCAGATTGAAAATCCATTGTTGCTTACAGTGAATGAGGAACCAAAATTTTATGTTCAAGCGGGTAAGCAGAAGAGAAAGATAGCTGTTCAAGTACTAGAGGAAATTAAAAAGGGGGTTAACGCCCATGAATGATGGTATGTTATCTCAAGATGAAATTGATGCACTTCTCAATATAGGTACAGAGAAGGATGATAAACAAGAACCCGGCAACGATACTTACTTATCCGATATAGAGATTGATACAATCGGAGAAATTGGAAATATCTCCTTTGGAAGTTCTGCCACAACCTTATCGACATTACTCAACCAGAAGGTAGAAATAACTACTCCATCTGTAAGTATTATTGAAAATGAGGAATTGGAAAAAGAATTTACTTTCCAGCCGGTTAGTATCCAAGTTGATTATACAAAAGGCTTTACAGGAAGGAACATCCTTGTCATAAAAGCAACGGATGCAGCGATCATTGCCGATATTATGCTAGGTGGAGATGGGAAAGAGCCGGATGAAACACTTCCAGAAATATATATAAGTGCTGTCCAAGAAGCAATGAATCAAATGATGGGAACAGCGGCCACTAGCATGTCTACCGTTTTCAATAAAAAAGTGGATATATCTCCACCACAGATTATTGAAGGTTCAATCGAATCGGAAGCGAAAGAGATTTTCCAAGAAGATGTTTATGTCAAAATATTTTTCCGTCTCATTGTTGGTGACTTAATCGATTCAAACATGATGCAGCTCATTCCATTAGGTTTTGCTAAGGAATTAGTGGCTGACTTGCTGTCGGGTACTGCGGAAGAGCAATCCGCTGCCAAACAAGAATCGGCTGCAACGAGCACTGTGGAATTACCCACAAGAGATGCGTTTAAGTCTGAGGATGGACATCAAGCACAGGAACCTACCCGGAAACCGGAAGTGCAAAAGAAACAAACTCAACCAACCGAATCCCAATATCTTGGCAATGCATTCGATCAAGAGCGTGCAGCAATCGAACAAGCAACGTTCTCTGAATTCGAACCTGCACCACTTTCACAAAATGAGCAGAATAACTTAGATATGTTACTCGATATCCCTCTTAAAGTGACAGTGGAGTTAGGAAAGACGAAGAAAACGATAAGGGATATTCTCGATTTATCGCAAGGTTCTATTGTAGAATTGGATAAACTTGCGGGAGAACCAGTTGATATTTTAGTTAATGGAAAGTTGATTGCAGAAGGCGAAGTTATTGTGATTGAAGAGAACTTCGGTGTACGGGTAACCGACATAATCAGTCAATCCGACCGAATAATGAAACTTAAATAAATTTATTGTAGGAGGATTAGAAAATGGCTAATAAAATTTTAATTGTTGATGATGCAGCATTTATGCGTATGATGATAAAGGATATTTTAGCGAAGAATGGTTACGAAATTGTTGGGGAAGCCCAGGACGGGAAAGAAGCAGTAGAAAAGTATAAGGAGTTACAACCCGATCTTGTAACGATGGATATTACAATGCCTGAAATGGATGGAATTACTGCGCTAAAGGAAATCAAAAGTATT
The DNA here is from genome assembly GCF_014647195.1 of Oceanobacillus indicireducens. Lineage (GTDB taxonomy): Bacteria > Bacillota > Bacilli > Bacillales > Amphibacillaceae > Oceanobacillus > Oceanobacillus indicireducens. The sequence goes on from NZ_BMOS01000001.1 coordinate 276,574, forward strand.
AATCCAGATGCTACGATCATTATGTGTTCAGCTATGGGGCAACAGGCGATGGTTATTGATGCAATTCAAGCGGGAGCTAAAGATTTTATCGTAAAACCATTCCAGGCTGACCGTGTATTAGAAGCTATCCAAAAAGCTTTGAGCTAAGCGTCTATGTCTATGAAACCTATCGTTACGTTTTCTATAATCTTTTCAGTTTTCTTATGCGGCTTGTTTGGGGATATCAGTTATATACATGCTGAGCCGGAATATGTTGATGAATGCCTGGAAAATCCGGAACGCTGTGAAGAACAAGTGACAGAAGACGAAAGTAATGAAAATACCGAATTACTGCAACAAGAAGAACCTGGTTCCTTATTCTTTCAAATTGTTCGCTTAGTGTTTGCGTTATTGCTTGTCGTAGGATTAATCTATGTTTTTCTCTATTTTTTAAAGAGAAGAAATAAAATCGGCAATCGTATTAAGAGTTTGGAAAATGTTGGAGGTATTCCAGTTGGTCAGAATAAAACGGTCCAACTAATCCGTTTAGGCAACAAACTTTATCTGATTGGGGTTGCTGAAAATATTACCTTACTGGAAGAGCTTGATGATCCGACTTTAATGGAAGAGATTATGAGAGCGAAAAAAGAACAAGAGAGCGAACTGGATGCTAGTAATATACTTTCTTCAATTCTGAAAAAGAATCAGAAAGAAAAGGTGGAAGAGGATCGATTTAACCGCCTGTTCAATCAAGAACTGAATCGTCTGCAAAAAACGCGAAAATCTATTATCGAAAGAAATAAGGAAGATAGAAATGAATGAATTTATTGAGATATTTTCCAGTTCAGATCCCACAAATATATCGACTTCTGTTCGCTTGATTTTATTGCTGACGGTTTTTTCACTGGCACCAGGGATTTTAATTCTTATGACTTCTTTTACACGTATTGTCATTGTGCTTTCATTCGTTCGCACATCCCTCGCGACACAGCAAATGCCGCCCAACCAGGTGTTGATTGGTTTAGCACTATTTCTATCGTTCTTTGTCATGGCGCCTACCTTTCAAGAGGTTTATACCGAAGCACTTGACCCATTGTTCGCGGAGGAAATTACAATGGATGAAGCTTATGAGAATGCCAGTGTACCCATGAAAGAATTTATGTCAAAGCACACCCGGCAAAAAGATCTTGCGTTATTTTTAAATTATTCAGAGGCTGAACCGCCGGAAACTATACAAGATATTCCATTAACGACATTGATTCCGGCCTTTGCAATTAGTGAACTGAAGACTGCTTTTCAGATGGGATTCATGATTTTCATTCCATTTCTCGTTATAGATATGGCAGTTGCTAGTATTTTAATGTCCATGGGAATGATGATGCTTCCGCCGGTAATGATTTCACTACCTTTTAAAATTCTTTTATTTGTGCTTGTTGACGGTTGGTATTTAGTCACCCATTCGTTACTTACAGGGTTTTAGCGTGAATTTACTGGAGGAAGGTGTTCTATAATGACGAGCGAATTTGTTTTAGCACTTGCTGAGCGTGGTATCTATACAATTTTACTTGTAGCAGGTCCACTGCTCATACTCGCCCTAGCGGTGGGATTATTAGTCAGTATTTTCCAGGCAACAACACAAATTCAAGAACAGACATTAGCCTTTATTCCGAAGATCGTTGCAGTATTAATCGGGCTTATTTTTTTCGGCCCATGGATGTTGACAACGATGGTGGAATTTGGTGCCGATATATTTCAAAATTTAAATGTACTTGTAGGGTAAGCAATGCTTGAATTAATTGATTTAAACCGACTGCCAATATTATTACTTGTTTTTGTTCGTTTGTTGTCATTTTTTATCGTTATTCCATTATTTTCTTATCGGACGATTCCAATGCCGTTCCGCATTGGATTCAGTTTCTTTTTAGCACTCATACTTTTCCAGACAATTGATACATCCATTTTAGCGCTGGATCATACATATATTTTTCTTGTAGTGAAAGAGGCGCTTGTTGGCTTGCTGATTGGATTGATAGCTTTTATCATTGTCTCGGCATTGCAAGTTGCCGGGGGATTTGTTGATTTCCAGATGGGTTTTGCAATCGCCAATGTCGTAGATCCGCAAACAGGTGCACAAAGTCCGCTAACGGGACAATATTTTTATATGATTGCCCTCTTATTCTTACTTGCCGTGGATGGACACCATTTGATTATTGATGGAATTTTTACAAGTTACGAATTCGTGCCAATCGATGCTTATCTTCCGCTTCAGGAGGAATCGATTGCGGAATTTATTATTCAGTCATTCAATTATATGTTTATTATTGCTTTTCAAATGGCTATTCCCATCGTCGGCACGCTATTTCTTGTGGATATTGCGCTTGGTATTATTGCACGTACTGTACCGCAATTGAACGTATTTGTTGTCGGATTGCCGCTGAAAATATTTGTCAGCTTTATGGCGATTTTAATTTTCTTAGCCCTTTTTATGACTGCGGTAGAGAATTTATTCGGTACGATGCTTCAAACGATGCGGCAATTATTGAGGATTTTCGGAGGTGCGTAGCATGCGGTTGACAATGGATTTACAGTTTTTTGCTGGAGAAAAAACTGAAAAAGCGACCCCAAAAAAACGTCAGGATGAACGGAGAAAGGGACGGGTTGCGAAAAGCCAAGATATTAATACGGCTATATTACTCGCACTTTGCTTCTTGGCTCTGTTCATTTTTGGCGGTTTTATTCTTGAAACGATGCTGACGTTCTTCATTCAAGCATTTACAAACTTCATTCATTGGGATGTGACGATTGAATCAGTTGCTACGGTCTTGAATGGGGCAACACTTGAAGCCGCGAAAATGCTTGCACCGATCATGCTGATTGCCATAATTGCTGGATTCGCCTCCAACCTTATCCAAACGAGAGGTGTATTGTTTTCAACGGAACCATTAAAATTTGATTTGAAGCGAATCGATCCGATTCAAGGTGCGAAACGGATTTTTTCAATTCGTGCTTTAGTTGAACTTTTAAAATCCCTTTTAAAAATCACTTTTATTGGTGCGATCACCTTCAGCGTAATTTGGATGTATAAAGATGAGGTTCTCATGCTAATGTTTACAAATGCAGAGAGTGCGCTTGCATTGTTTGGAAGAGTCGCAATTATAATGGGCTTCTCTGCTACTGTCGCACTTCTTTTCTTAGCGGTACTCGATTATTTTTACCAGAGATTTGACTTTGAAAAAAATATGCGGATGTCGAAACAAGATATTAAAGATGAGTATAAGAATATGGAAGGTGATCCGCTGATCAAATCGAAAATTAAAGAGAAACAACGCATGATGGCGACGAGACGTATGATGTCGGAGGTTCCAGAAGCGGATGTTGTTATTACGAACCCGACCCATTTTGCGATTGCTCTGAAATATGATGAAGATAAAGCAAGTGCACCTTACGTGCTTGCTAAAGGTGTGGATCACACTGCGCGGAAGATCAGAGAAATTGCCGAACAACATGATATAGCAACTGTAGAAGATAAACCTCTTGCACGATCACTCTATAGCATCGTTGAAGTTGGGGAAACAATCCCGGAAGAGTTCTATCAGGCTGTTGCGGAAATATTGGCATATGTGTATCAAATGGATAATAAAGCAAGATCTTGAGGAGAGACACTGAATGAAGGTAAGAGATTTATCTGTACTAATTGGAGTTATTTTAATTATTATGATGCTCGTCATCCCGCTTCCGGGTGGCGTTTTAAGTGTACTTATACTTGTGAATATTACGATTTCCTTGACTGTTATCCTTGTGGCGATGAACACAACGGAAGTCCTTCAGTTCTCTGTTTTTCCGACGCTTCTCCTATTAGTCACTCTATTTCGGTTAGGTTTAAACGTGTCGACAACAAGAGCAATCCTTTCAGAAGGTGATGCGGGAGGGGTTGTAGAAACATTCGGCTCTTTTGTAATTGGTGGTAATCCGCTTGTCGGGTTTGTCGTCTTTATTATTCTAGTTATTATTAACTTTTTAGTTATTACAAAAGGTTCAGAACGGGTATCTGAAGTAGCAGCCAGATTTTCTTTGGACTCGATGCCTGGTAAGCAAATGAGTGTTGATGCAGACCTGAATGCCGGACTAATTACGGAACAAGAATCAAAAGAACGCCGGAAAAAGATAGAAAGGGAAGCAGATTTTCACGGATCAATGGACGGTGCCAGTAAATTCGTAAAAGGCGATGCAATTGCTGGAATTATCATTGTTATTATTAATATCGTTGTTGGAATTATTATCGGGATGCTCCAGATGGGATTATCCTTAAATGAATCAGTTGAATTGTTTACTAGACTCACAGTGGGTGACGGGTTGGTCACTCAGATTCCAGCCCTCCTTATGTCAACGGCAACTGGAATTGTTGTTACCCGTGCAAGTGACGGGGAAAATTTAAGTACGGATGTGGTGAATCAAATCACTCAATATCCTAAACTTTTATACGTAGCTGCTGGAACAGTTTTCCTGCTCGGTTTAACACCGATCAACTTCTTTCTAACGACAGCACTTGCAAGTCTATTATTTTTCACCGGTTACATAATTGATAGAAAACCGGCTATACCGGATGAACTGGATGAGGAAGAAGTGGATGAGGCGGAAAGTGCCAAGCTGCATACACCGGAAAATGTTGTGAATTTAATTAACCTTGATCCGATTGAATTCGAATTCGGTTATGCACTGATCCCACTTGCCGATGCGAATCAAGGTGGAGATTTGCTAGAAAGAGTGATTATGATTCGTAGACAGCTGGCAATTGAACTTGGGATGGTTATCCCAGTCGTGCGAATTAGAGATAATATTCAACTGAATCCAAATGAATATCGATTGAAGATCAAAGGAAATGAAGTGGCAAAAGGCGAGCTGATGCTGGACCATTATTTAGCGATGGCACCTGATATGGATGACGATGGAATTGAAGGAATTGATACGTTGGAACCGGCCTTTGGTCTCCCTGCGAAATGGATTACGGAGGAACATAAGGATGAAGCTGAGCTTTCCGGTTATACCGTTGTAGACCCCCCATCTGTCGTCTCAACCCATATTACAGAAGTGATCAAACAGCATGCCAATATCTTGCTAGGTAGAGAGGAAACGAAACAGCTTATCGATCACCTGAAAGAGACGAACCCGATTTTAGTTGATGAGGTTACTCCTGAGCCGCTTGCAATCGGTGATGTGCAAAAGGTATTGGCAAAACTGCTTCGGGAAAATGTCTCCATCCGTAATCTGCCGGTCATATTTGAAACATTGGCCGACTTTTCCAAGATGACGAATGATACGGAATTACTCGCGGAATATGTTAGACAATCCTTGTCGGCGCAACTGACGGAACAGTACGCAAAGCCCGACCGTACTCTTACCGTCATTACGGTATCCGGTAAAGTGGAGAAGTTGCTCGCAGAAAGTATTCAGCATACAGAGCATGGGAATTATTTATCTCTTGAACCTGATAAACAACAAGAAATAATTACAGCGATTCATCAGGAAGTGGAGAAGCTGACACTTCAGGAAGATACAGCAATTGTTTTGTGCTCGCCTGCAATCCGAATGTATCTAAAGCAATTGCTTGATCGGTTCTTGCCGCAAGTTGTTGTATTGTCTTATAACGAATTGGAACCGGATGTCCAGGTGCAAAGTGTAGGGGTGGTGAATATTGCGTGAAGATAAAAAAATATATAGCGGACACTATGCCTGAAGCGATGAATGAAATAAGAAAAGACTTCGGCCGAGAAGCGGTCATTCTTCAATCAAAAGAAATTAAACAAAAAGGCTTCCTCGGTCTGTTTCAAAAGAAAAGGATTGAGGTCATCGCCGCGCATGATCCAGATCCCATCAAGCGTGGCTCAAAGCCGCTGGAAGCTAAAGAGATTAAAATGGAACAAACGAGTAAAACTCAATCTGATCTGCAAACAATAGAACCGGTACTTAAAGAAATTAGGAATCTAAAGAATTTAATCGAACTGGAAGCGGCAAAAGATGAGACGAAGCTTCCAGCATTATATCAACTTGCGCTTCAGCAACTTCTCGATCAGGAAGTGGAAAAAACACTCGCTGAAGCAATTATTGAAAAGACAATTAGCTTCTTAGCAGATGAGGGAAGTGAAGTGACGGAAACGAATATTGCGAATGCACTGAAACAAGTCATTCGTAATGAATTGAATGGACTGTCCTTTCAAGGTATCACAGGTGAACAGCAAATTGTTCAATTTGTCGGGCCGACTGGGGTTGGTAAAACAACAACGATTGCTAAGATTGCAGCCAAGCTTATACTACAAGAAAAAAAGAAGGTTGCTTTTATAACAACCGATACGTATCGTATTGCTGCGGTGGAACAATTAAAAACGTATGCCCGTATTTTAAATGTTCCATTGGAAGTTGCTTACCAAGTTGATGATTATAGGCAAGCGATTGAAACGTTTACGGATTATGATGTGATTCTTGTCGATACAGCCGGAAGGAATTTTCGTGAAAAAGCTTATATCAGTCAACTTAAAGAGATGTTGGAAGATGTACCATCTATTGCAACCTATCTCGTATTGGCGCTCACCACTAAACCAAAAGACGTACAGGACTTATTTGAACAGTTTCAGGACATTCCCCTTACAGAAATGATTTTCACGAAAATGGATGAAACGACACAGTATGGCAGTATCCTTTCGATCGCCTTAAATAACCGCATCGGCATCGCATACTTAACCAATGGACAAGATGTTCCCGATGACTTAGTGAAACCAACTCCAACTTTAATCAGCGATCTGATTGTGGAGCAAGAAGATGACTGACCAGGCGAAAAACCTAAGGATGAAAATGGAGCAATCTCACTCGAGACATGAAGCGAAGACAGTTGCTTTCATTAGTGGTAAAGGGGGAGTCGGGAAGTCTAACATTGGTTTAAATTTCTCCCTAGAGCTGGTCCGGCGAAATAAAAAAGTAGTTCTAATTGATCTTGATGTCGGTATGGGGAATATAAATATTTTACTCGGCCTTCAGCCTAAATATACAATTGTTGACATGTTCACGGAAAGGTTATCAATCACTGAAATAATCGAGCAAGGTCCGCAAGGTTTATCTTATATTGCAGGTGGCACAGGGCTTAGCGGATTTTTAGAGATGAAACAGACGGAAAAGAACTATTTCTATAAGCAGTTTGAACAGTTAACAGAGATGTATGATTATATAATTTTCGATATGGGTGCGGGTATCACGGAAACGAGTCTATTTTTCATTCTAGCTGCCGACGAATGTATTGTAGTTACGACAGGGGAGCCAACTGCAATAACGGATGCCTATAGTATGATTAAACAGATTACAATTAATGGAGGAAGCATGCCACTACACTTAATTTTAAATCGAGCCAGGTCGCATGGAGAGATGAATTCTTTAAAGCAGCTGCAACAAGTTATTAAACAGTTTCTTCAAATTGATGTGCATCCGTTAGGTATCATTCCTGAAGATAAGCATGTAGTGCAGGCAGTTATGCAGCAAGTGCCTTTTTCAATATTAAATGAGAAAGCACCGGCTGCACGATCAATTAAACAAATTACGGAAAGCTATCTGAATAAGGAGAAGGCCGTTCCAGTAACGGATGGACGGGCTTTCCTTCAAAAATTAAAAAATCTGCTAAGAGGTAAATTTTAATGGAAAGAGTTCGTGTACTTGTTGTTGACGATTCAGCTTTTATGCGAAAGATGATTACAGACATATTAAACAGCGATGATCGTATTAAAGTAATCGACACAGCAAGAAACGGTAAAGATGGAATTGAAAAAATTAGAAGACTTAAGCCGGATGTCGTCACGATGGATATTACGATGCCAGTTCTTGATGGAATTTCAGCACTAAAGGAAATAATGACGACTATGCCAGTACCAGTCATTATGTTATCGAGCAAATCAGATTATGGCACAGAGCATACGATAAATGCGCTAGATAATGGTGCTGTTGATTTTATTATGAAGCCTTCAGGGGAAATTTCCTTGAATATCGAAACGATTCAAGAAGAAATTATTTCTAAAGTAATTGCAGCAAAAGACGTAGGGATTCCACCGGCGCGGTCGGTTAAAGATAATCCCAGTCCGACATCATTAAGTTCTTATTTACCACCGACAAGAAAAGCACGAGATTATTCATTGATTGCTATTGGAACATCTACAGGTGGTCCAAGAGCTCTACAGCGAATCATATCGGATTTACCTGGAGACTTTCAAACACCGATACTTATCGTACAACACATGCCTCCACATTTTACAAAGTCGCTGGCAGAACGATTAAATAAGCTAACAAGTCTTCAGGTGAAAGAGGCGGCAGATGGTGATGTCATAAAGCCGCGATTCGTATATATCGCACCTGGGGATTTCCATATGGTAGTAGAGGAAATTGGGACGGAGTATAGGCTAAAGTTAACAAAGGACCCGCCAGTGAATAACCATCGTCCCTCCGTAGATGCCCTGTTCTATTCTCTAGCCAATCATAAGAACTTGAATAAAACAGCAGTTGTCTTAACGGGGATGGGAAGTGATGGTGCAAGCGGCATTAGACAGATTAAACAAGTGGACAAGCAAGCATTTGTTATTTCTGAATCAGAGGAAAGTTCCGTTATTTATGGTATGCCGAAAGCTGCTTATGAAACAGGATTAGTTGATCAAGTGTTACCTTTGCATCAAGTAGGACATTTTCTCGGCAAAATAACATAGATTCTAAAATATTTGTGATAGAACTAGAGCAGGAGATGAAAAAACATGGAACATTCTACAGGGAATTATCTAAAAGTCATTGTTTTTCAGTTACAAGATGAAGAATATGCTTTACCGGTTGAATATGTCAGTGCAATTGAAAGAATCCAGCCAATCACACGTGTTCCCCGTGCAGAAGAATTTGTCAAAGGTGTTATTAATTTACGGGGTGTTATTATTCCAATTATTGATTTACGGTTACGCTTCGGAATGGTTGAAACGGAACTGACAGAAGAGAATCGCATCATTATTGTGAAAAAGAATGGATTTGAAGTCGGTTTAATTGTTGATACAGCAAGTGATGTAATCGATCTTGCATTAGATGAAATGGAACCAAATCCAGAGGTTGTCGGTTCGGAAGCAGCTGATTATATTGACGGAGTGAGCAAAATTGAGGATCGATTGCTTATTCTGCTTGACCTGAAGAAGATTCTCATTTCTGACCAGTATACGCAAGCGGTGAAAGAAGAAGGGCAGAAACCCTTATGAAATATAGGGATCTATCTACTTTCCAACTCGATGTACTACGGGAAGTAGGAAATATTGGAGCGGGAAATGCTGTCACCGCACTATCCCAATTATTAAACCGCAAGATTGAAATGACCATCCCATCGGTTAATGTTGTTTCTTTTGATGAAATGATGGAATTGATCGGCGGTCCGGAGAAAAAAGTTGTCGCTATTTTATTTCGTATCTATGGTGATGCACCAAGTAATGTGTTTTTTGTTTTATCCGTCGAAGAAGCCGAGTTGCTCATCCGCACGATGACAAATAATCCGACTTATAAACTTAAAGAGGATATAGGTAAGGAATCGATAGAATTTTCAGCTCTTGAAGAAGTAGGGAATATTGTTACTGGTTCTTATATTTCGGCCTTATCCGATTTTACGCATTTATACCTGCAACCTTCTGTTCCCCATCTTGGGATTGATATGGCTGCAGCAGTTTTGACATATGGGTTAATCGACATTTCCCAAGCTTCGGACTATGCAATCGTCATTGATTCTAAAGTAAATAGTCAAGGGACAAGCAACATGTTAAAGGGGAACTTTTTCTTGCTGCCGAATCCCGACTCGTTGCAAATAATATTTAAAGCGTTAGGACTAGAAGAAAATGAATAAAATTGGAACAGTCATCAGAGTAGGCATTGCCGATTTAAATACGGTACGGGCGCCTGATACGATACGAACATTGGGGCTTGGTTCTTGTGTAGGAATTGTCATTTATGATGAGAAGAAACAAGTTGCTGGACTAGCTCATATTTTATTGCCAGATTCGACCGCGACGAGACAGAAGCCGGTTAACGCATATAAATATGCGGATACTGCTATACCCTATTTAGTCGAGAGGTTGCTGCAAATGGGGGCCAAGCACTCGGCGCTTCAAGCTAAAATAGCTGGTGGCGCGGAAATGTTCAAATTCGGTTCGGGTTCTGATTTATTACGGATAGGTCGGCGAAATGTTGAAGCAACGCTCGGCGGATTAGAAAAGTTAAAGATTCCAGTCATTGCTAAAGATGTCGGCGGGAATATCGGAAGAACGATTGAGTTTAATCCTTCAACTAGTGAATTAAACATTAGAAAAGTGAATCGTGAGGAAATCGTCATTTAGGAATTGATCTCGGGCAGGAATTTTAGGAGGAAGGAGTGGAGTACCATGAATTCGGGAATGTCATCAGAAGAACAACAACTTTGGAAGCAGTGGAATGCAAATCAGCATCACGAGGTATTAAATGAAATCATTGCATATTATACGTATCTGGTGGACTATCATTCAGAGCGGATTGCCAGTCACTTGCCGAACAATGTGAGTAAAGATGATATTAGAAGTTTTGGTCTCCTCGGCCTGTATGATGCAGTTACGAAATTCGAATCTAATCGAAAACTTAAATTTGATACCTATGCCTCCTTTCGGATAAAAGGAGCAATCATGGATGGACTTCGTAAGGAAGATTGGCTGCCCCGCTCACTAAGAGAGAAGACGAAAAAGATAGAACGCACAGCCGAACAGTTGGAACAGCAATTACAACGTAAACCTACTTCCAGAGAAATTGGGAAGCAGTTGGATATGTCCTCTGAAGAAGTGGAATCCGTTATAAAAGATTCTTTGTTTGCGAATGTGCTTTCGATTGAAGAAAAGCCGACAACGACCCAGGAATTTAATGAAGGAATTGGCTATATGATTCCTGATGAAAATACCGCAACACCGGAAGAAGAAATTTACCAGGAAGAATTAAAACTGGAATTAATTGAAGGAATTAAGAGTTTGAATGAAAGGGAACAGCTAGTCATCGATCTCTTTTATCATCAAGAACTTACCTTTACAGAAATTGGGCAAACATTAAACTTGACGACTTCAAGAATTTCACAGATTCATAAAAAAGCAATATTCAAATTGAAAAATATATTAACGAAGATCATCGAATGACTTGGTATTATATGGGGGTAATCAATTTGGACAGAATAAAAAAATATTTTCGTGTACGATTTAAAGATAACAATATGTTAGCAGAAGTTCATTGTACCGATGCGTTTTATGTATTAAAGGAAAAATTGCAAGTCGATATGTCTTCATGGAGGGAATTTCTGACTGCAAACAAGGTTGTGTACGGCATCCAGTTTCAAGCACTTGCCCAGTTAGCAGGAGACCCTACCTCTATTGATTACCCAATTGTTATTGCAAGAGGCTTACAACCAGAGAAGGGGAAAGATGGTAAATTCGCCTTTCTAGTCGATCTCAATGAGGAAATGAAAAAGGATAAAGATTGGAACTTCCGGGAAATAATGACGATTCCTTCTGTAAATAAGGGGGAAAAACTTGCCAAGCTCGTCCATCCCGAGGTAGGGACGGATGGTAAAAATGTAATGGGACACGTAGTTAAGGCTCCACAAGGCAAAGCCAAATCCGTTCTACCTGGAAAGAACGTTCTATTCAATGAGGCTGATAACTGTTATTATGCCGCGGAGGATGGGCAGTTAAGTTATACGGGAAGGAAAATTGAAGTTTTCCCCGAGTATTATGTTCATGACACATTGTCAATGAAAACTGGCAACCTTGATTTTATTGGGACGATTATTATCCACGGAGACGTGCCGACAGGATTTACTGTAAAGGCTGACGGCGATGTTAAGATTTTCGGGATGGTAGAAGCTGCAACCATTATTGCTGGAGGTTCGATTTACATATCAGAAGGAATTGCAGGACAGGACAAGGGACGCTTGGAAGCGCGTGAGAATATCCAGCTAGGTTATATTAACCAGGCGAAGATTTTCGCAGGTAACGATTTATATGTGGAAAATTCCATCCTTCATAGTGAATGTGTTGTCCGCGGACATGTATTTTCTCAACAGGGGAATATTATTGGCGGCTCGTTATCTGCCGGAAAAACAATTGAAGCGAAAGATATTGGAACGAAGCTTCATACGAAAACAGAAATTATTTTAGGAGTAAATAAACGAGCAGCAGATAAAGAGCAAGCATTAAAGCAAAAGAAAATAGAGCTAGAAGAAATGCTTAGGAAATTGAAAATGCTTGGGGATAAGCTCGCCACTCAGAGTGATAGTAACCCCAACGTCCGCATTTCAAAGTTGCGTCAGAAACATTCCTTGGAAAAGGTCACAAGCGAGCTTAATGAAATTACGGACGAGCTGGCAGAGCTGAATGCGGCGATGGGGGATATCAGGGATACGCAACTCATTGTAAGAAACTTTATTTATCAGAATGTTACGGTTACGTTTGGAAAATATAAACGAGTGATGACTACAGATTATCATTACGTACAGTTTAATCTTTTCAATAACGAAATTGCAGTGCAGCAGTTGTTTTAATGAAAGGATAATTTTAATCCCAATATGGCAATTATAAGCGGGTAGAGGAGAACGGTCATGGTTTCATTTTTACTGATTATTAGTTTTCTATTACATTTCATCACGCTTGTAGCAATCTTCCAGTTGTTAAAGAAAGGACAGCAATTGGAAAACACGGCAAATTCCGCTGAATTAACAGCAGCACTAGAACGTTCTCTCGAGGAAATCAAAGCGGAAAATGACCGGTTACAAGCTTTAATGACGAATCATAAAGCATCTTCAGTTGAACAAAAGAATCAAAAAGAGGAAAGTCAGCAACCTGCAGAACAAGTACCTGCTCATCAACCGGAATCGAAAGAAGCAGATGCGGATGTTGATCGTCTGCTGGGTGATGCACCGGGATATGAACTAGAAGCCTCTCTCGAATCCCGTGTCATGCAGCTTCATGCAAAAGGACTTACGATTGAGGAAATTGCAAAGGCGCTTGATTGCGGGAAAACAGAAGCAGAGTTGATCATTCGGTTATATGACGAATAAAAACTTGCTTCCTTTACCTAGTTATGGTATATTAATCTCTGGTGTAAAACACTTGTCGAAATAAGACAAGTCATAACACACGTCCCGGGATTTGCTTATGAGGTGCCAGATTGCCAATGGTTTATAAGCAGAAGAGAACGGGGCGGAGGAAAACTAACCTATAGGAGGAATTTAAAATGGCAGCAATTTCAATGAAGCAATTACTTGAAGCTGGTGTACATTTCGGTCACCAGACACGCCGTTGGAACCCGAAAATGAAGAAATATATCTTCACGGAACGTAACGGTATCTATATCATCGACCTGCAAAAGACAGTGAAAAAGGTTGAAGAAGCTTATAACTATGTAAGAGAATTGGCAGCAAATGGCGGTACACTTCTTTTCGTAGGTACAAAAAAACAAGCACAGGACTCTGTTCGTGATGAAGCACTTCGCTCCGGCATGTTCTATGTGAACCAGCGCTGGTTAGGTGGAACGCTAACGAACTTCCAAACAATCCGCAAACGTATCGAGCGTTTGAAAGAAATTGAAAGAATGGAAGAAGACGGTACATTTGAAGTACTTCCTAAGAAAGAAGTAGGGGAGCTACTTAAAGAAAGAGATCGTCTTGTGAAATTCTTAGGCGGAATTAAAGACATGAAGAAGCTTCCAGATGCAATGTTCGTTATTGACCCACGTAAAGAACGAATTGCTATTGCTGAAGCTCATAAATTAAACATCCCAATCATCGGTATTGTCGATACAAACTGTGATCCGGATGAGATTGACTATGTAATCCCAGCTAACGATGATGCAATTCGTGCTGTTAAATTATTGACTTCAAAAATGGCTGATGCTATTTTAGAAGGGAAACAAGGTGAAGAAACAGCAGAAGTAGAAGCTCCAGTCGAAGAACCAGCAGCTGAAGATAACAAAGCTGAAACAGAAGCGGAAGCAACTGCAGAAGCCTCAACTCAAGAGTAATTTTCTGGAAAAGTGAGGGTGATAAGAGGATAATTACCTTTTATCACCTTTTTTTAAAGAAAGAAACACGGAATCTTTAAAGGAGGATTTTTACAAATGGCAATTACAGCAAAGATGGTTAAGGAATTACGTGAAAAAACTGGTGCAGGTATGATGGATTGTAAAAAAGCACTTCAGGAAACAGATGGTGACATTGATAAAGCAATCGATTACCTGCGTGAAAAAGGAATGGCGCAAGCTGCTAAGAAGGCAGACCGCATTGCAGCTGAAGGATTAACTCATGTTGAAATCGATGGCAACACTGCAGTTTTACTAGAAGTGAACTGTGAAACAGACTTCGTAACGAAAAACGATTTGTTCAAAGACCTTTTAGTTAAGATTGGTAAAGCATTACTTGCTAACAAACCAGAAACAGTGGAAGATGCATTAGAAGCAACTGTTGACGGCGAAAAACTAGAAACAATAATTAACAGTGCAATCTCTACAATCGGTGAGAAGATTTCTTTACGTCGTTTCACTATTTTCGAAAAAACAGATAACGATGCATTCGGTTCTTACTTGCATATGGGCGGAACAATTGGTGTTGTGACTGTTCTTGAAGGGACAACGGATGAAGAAGTTGCAAAAGATGTTGCAATGCACGTTGCAGCAATCAACCCTCGCTATGTTAACCGTGAAGATGTAGCAGAGAACGAAGTAAATCACGAGCGTGAAGTTCTAAAACAACAAGCTCTTAATGAAGGTAAACCAGCCAATATTGTTGAAAAAATGGTTGAAGGCCGTCTTGGCAAATTCTTTGAACAAATCGTTCTTGTCGAACAAGTATTTGTTAAAGATCCTGACGTTAAAGTGAAGAAATATGTAGCAGACAAAGGTGCAAGCGTGAAAACCTTCGTGCGCTATGAAGTAGGCGAAGGTATGGAAAAACGTGAAGAAAACTTTGCTGAAGAAGTAATGAGCCAAATTAAAAAATAAGCCAATTGTAAAATAGGGAACGAGATTGTTCCCTATTTTACCATGGTTGTATACAACGGAATAAATAAAGAACAAACATATCATAATAATATGTATTGCGATGGAGGTTATTATGACAACAGCAAAGTACCAGAGAATTGTGTTAAAATTAAGTGGAGAGGCATTGAGTGGGGATCAAGGAAGCGGTATTGATCCGAAAATCATCCATTCCATTGCACGCCAAGTAAAAGAGGTTGCAGAACTTGGAGTAGAAGTTGCAATCGTTGTTGGTGGAGGAAACATCTGGAGAGGTAAGGTCGGTAGTGAGATGGGGATGGACCGTGCATCGGCTGATTACATGGGTATGCTAGCAACGGTTATGAATTCACTAGCATTGCAAGACGGACTGGAAATGATTGGAATTCCAACGCGAGTTCAGACATCGATTGAAATGCGCCAAGTTGCAGAACCATACATAAGAAGAAAAGCAATTCGCCACTTGGAAAAGAATCGTGTTGTCATTTTTGCCGCCGGTACAGGAAACCCTTATTTTTCAACGGATACTACTGCAGCGCTAAGAGCGGCAGAAATTGAAGCAGAAGTAATTCTAATGGCTAAAAACAATGTGGATGGTGTTTACTCCGCTGACCCGTTAGTTAATAAAGATGCTGTTAAGTATGATAATTTATCTTATTTGGATATGATTAATGAAGGCCTTGGAGTGATGGACTCTACAGCTTCATCACTTTGTATGGATAATAATATTCCTTTAATTGTCTTCTCCATAACAGAAAATGGTAATATTAAACGCGTCGTTCAAGGCGAGACAATTGGAACAACTATAAGGGGGAAATAAGTGATGGCAAATTCTGTGTTAAGTGAAATGAAAGAAAAAATGGAACTTGCGGTACAAGCATTTATGCGAAACTTAGCTACTGTTCGAGCTGGAAGAGCAAACCCTAACCTATTAGATAGTGTTTTTGTTGATTACTATGGTGCAGCTACACCACTTAATCAACTTGCGTCAGTAGGTGCACCTGAAGCTCGTTTACTTGTCGTAACACCATATGACAAAACGGCACTAGGCGAAATTGAGAAAGGCATTCAGAAAGCGAACCTTGGGCTTTCTCCATCCAATGATGGAAATGTCATCCGCATCAATATTCCAGCTTTAACGGAAGAACGTCGGAAAGAGCTTGTGAAAGTTGTCGGTAAATTCGCGGAAGAATCCCGTGTTCAAGTGCGTAATATCCGTCGTGAGGCTAACGATCAATTAAAAGCTATGGAAAAAGATTCCGGGATCACAGAAGATGAATTACGGAAATTCCAAGACGAAGTTCAAAAAGAAACAGATAAGTTCATTGCTAAAATTGAACAGCTGACAAAAGAAAAAGAAAATGAGATTATGGAAGTATAATCTATAGTTAACACTTTAATATTGTTACTTAAACGTGTAAAATCAATGTAGCCCTCTTTTTATAAGGGGGCTTTTGTATTTTTTTGTGATTATCGTTATAATGTAACGTGTACCATGAAGTGAAAAAAATGAATGGATGATTTACAAATAAACTCAACTTTCTCATCTAAAAATAAAGTGAACTGCCAAATGCTTTCATTCAGCATGAGTGTTCTTGCTCGTTCCTTTATCGTGGAACACTAATCGCCGTTCAGTTGCCCGGCGGACGGATGCTTTCCACGGGCACGGCCTCAGCCTCCTCGGAAGAAAACCGCTTCCTGCGGGGTCTTCGGACACGTGCTTTCCCGTAGGAGTCACCGTCCGGCGGGCAACTGAACTGGTCTAAAGGATTATTTTAAAAAGAAATTATTCCG
>NZ_BMOS01000001.1:293669-309050 GCF_014647195.1 Oceanobacillus indicireducens
GGCGATAGCCCGAGGAGGCTCACCAGCCGCCTGCGGAAAGCGAGAGGTGTCTGGACTGCGGACCTCCAGAAGTAAGTTGTACACATTTACGCTGAATGAAAGTAATTCGCAGCTGTTTTAGGGGTATAAAGGTTGAGTAATGAAGGGCATCCTTCAAACATATAAATGAAAATGAAATAGTTCTGCAGATGGAGTAGGAAGTCAGAAATTCGGAGGACCTAAGATGTCTATGAAAATACCGTTTATTAAAAATAACCAAGAGGATGACGAGCTCATCAACTTATCAGAGAATATACCGAATCACGTAGCAATAATTATGGACGGAAATGGACGCTGGGCAGAAAGCCGACGCTTGCCTAGAATTGCCGGACATAAAGAGGGCGTAAAAGCGGTAATGAAAGTCGTGCGGGCTGCTAACGATGCCAATGTGAAAGTATTGACTTTATACGCTTTCTCAACCGAGAACTGGAATCGTCCAAAATCGGAAATTGATTTTTTAATGAAGCTGCCTAAAGAATTTTTGCATATTTATCTTCCAGAATTAATGGCAAACAATGTTCGAATTGAAACAATCGGTAATTTTGATGCGCTTCCCGCACACACTCAAAAAACTGTGCAATACGCGATAAACAAAACAAAAACAAACGATGGACTGCTCCTTAATTTTGCTTTGAATTATGGTAGCAGATATGAAATTATGCGTGCAATCAAACAGATCATGAATGATGTGGATGGGAATAAAGTTTCGCTTGATTCATTGGGAGAGGAAGAATTTTCAAAATATCTTTACACAAATGGCCTGTCAGATCCCGACTTGCTCATCCGTACAAGTGGTGAGAAGCGGCTTAGCAATTTCCTGCTCTGGCAGCTTGCGTATAGTGAATTTTGGTTTACGGATGTTCTTTGGCCTGATATGGATGAGAATACTTTTAATAAAGCGATACAAGATTATCAAAAAAGGAAACGACGTTACGGAGGTATTTAAGGTGATGAAATTTATATGAAGCAACGGGTTATAACAGCAATTCTTGCACTAATCGTATTCCTTCCATTTGTAATTATTGGCGACTTGCCGTTTATTTTGTTCATCTACTTGCTTGCGACAATCGGCTTGATGGAATTGTTGCGAATGAGGGGAATATCTCTCGTTTCCATTCCAGGATTAATTGGAACGATTGGAATCTGGCTTGTACTGTTGCCGGATAAATCGACTCTTTTTTCCATAGAATTTTTATCCATAACAAATATGTTAACTGTAATTATCTTATTTTTATTAGCTTATACTGTATTAGTCAGGAATAAGTTCACATTTGATGAAGCAGGCTTCGTTATCCTTACAGCCTTATATGTTGGAATTGGATTTTATTTTCTAATTGAGACAAGACTTGGCACGAATGGGTTCAGTAATATTCTATTTGCCTTCTTCATCATTTGGGCTACGGATACAGGAGCATATTTTGTTGGGAGGGCACTAGGAAAACGGAAATTATGGCCGGATATTAGTCCGAATAAGACGGTGGAAGGAGCTATCGGGGGAATCGTCACTGCATGTATTGTAGCGGTAATTTTCCATCTTGTACATCCGTTCCCACACTCGATGTTAATCGTTATTATTGTAACGATTTTTGCGTCGATGGTAGGACAAGTAGGGGATTTGGTGGAATCTGCTTTCAAGCGGAATTATGGAGTAAAAGACTCTGGTAAGTTACTACCAGGCCACGGTGGTATCCTCGACCGTTTTGACAGTTTACTTTTTGTTTTGCCATTCCTGCATTTAATCCAGTTTATTTAAGCGGGCAACAAACAGCATTGTTCCGTTGTACAAATCGGGGAAAACACGGTAAACTTAGCTAAATAGCTAGAGGAAGTAAATAAAGATTTCAGATTGAAAGAGGTGCTTCATTTGACCACAGTCATCGCATTTATATTTATGTTTGGCCTGCTTGTTTTTATTCATGAATGGGGCCATTTGATATTTGCAAAGCGCGCTGGCATGCTAGCTAGAGAATTTGCAATCGGGTTTGGTCCAAAAGTTTTCTCTTTTACTAGGAATGAAACATTGTACACCATTCGTCTCATTCCGGCAGGCGGATATGTGCGTGTAGCAGGTGAAGACCCGGAAATAATTGAATTAAAACCCGGACATCATATCGGTGTTGAATTTAATGAAGATAACAAAGTAAATAAGATTATTGTCAACAACAAAGACAAGCATCCGAATGCACGGGTAATCGAAGTCGAACGAGTCGATCTTGATCATGATTTAATCATTGAAGGGTATGAGCTGGGTGATGAAGATACGAAGCTGACATTCCATGTCGATGAGAAAGCATTTTTCATTATGGATGAAAGAGAAACGCAAATTGCTCCATATGATCGGCAATTCGCTTCGAAAACACCTGCACAACGGGCGATGCAATTATTCGCAGGTCCGATGATGAACTTTGTATTGGCAATCGTCATTTTCATTATTATAGGTATCGCTCAGGGAACTCCGGTTGACGAAGCGAAAATGGGAGAAATCGTTGATGGTTCTCCTGCAGCAGAAGCTGGTATGGTTGAGGGAGATGAAGTGATCCGAATTAACGACACCCCGGTTTCCACTTGGGAGGAATTCACTTCCATTGTCAGGGAAAGCCCGGCTAGTGAATTGCAATTGACCTTTGTACGTGACGGTCAGGAAGAGCAAGTAATGGTAACGCCTGATGAGGTCGAATCTGTTAATGAAAAAGGAGAACCGATCCATATGGGACAAATCGGTGTCTATCCTGCCTATGAAAAGTCAGTTCTCGGGACACTGACTTATGGATTTGAACGTACGTATGAGACGACAAAACTTATTCTTACTAATTTAATGATGCTCGTAACGGGTCAAGTATCGATTGAATTATTATCAGGACCAGTCGGTATTTACGATGCGACAGACCAGATTGTCCAAACTGGATTTTGGAACTTCCTGCTCTGGACAGCAATGCTCAGTGTAAACCTAGGTGTCATCAACCTAGTTCCATTACCAGCGCTTGACGGTGGTAGGCTCTTATTTGTTGGGATTGAAGCCTTACGAGGAAAACCAGTGCCACCTGAAAAAGAAGGGCTTTTCCACTTCGTCGGCTTCGCATTACTCATGCTACTCATGATCGTAGTAACTTGGAACGACATCCAACGACTATTCCTATAACCGATCTGTAATGGTATTAAATTACTTTCTACTGGAAGTTCGCAGTCCCGATACCCCTCGCTTTCCGCGGGCTCCGCGCTGAGCCCGCGGAAAGCGTAGTATATTTCTGGAGCGATAGCACCTTTCCTGCTCAATAGGTGTATAGGGGATGCGGAGCTGGGATAGAACTTGACTACAATTTTACAGGCAACATAATCTTAAATAGTTCAAATTACGAAACCCTTGTTTTATAATAAAAGCAAGGGTTTTAAAATGGATGAATAATTATTAGCCAAAGGGAGGAGAAATAATGGATTTATCCAAACAGCAGAAGATGAATATCTTGCTTGAACAGATCGAATTACCGCAGGATATGACAAATCACTTTTCAAATAGTTATTTAAATAAATTAGTTGTTCACAAGAAAACACGAGTTTGGCATTTTTACATATGTGTAGATTCCATCCTTCCTTTTCAAGTATATGAAGTTTTTTGCATGAAATTAAGGGAAGCATTCCGTGATATAGCGAGTGTCGAGCTGACGATTGAAGCGGCAAACTCAGACATAGCTGAAGATAACTTAATTAATTATTGGAATGATTTCTTACAAAAAGTGCCACCACTATCACCAGCTTATAAGGAATTAGTAGAACAGCAAACACCACAAGTTAACGGTAATAAGATTATGTTAACTGCCAGGAATGAAGCAGAAGCGCAAGCACTCAAAAATAGATTACTTGAACCGATGCAAAACTATTTTTCTGCGATTGGCGCCACTCAGTTCATGCTGGAGATGACAGTGAACAATAACCTTGAGGCGATTCAACGTTTTAAAGAGCAGACAGTGCTTGAGGATCAGCGAATTGTCATGAATACGGTGAAAGAAAAGGCGAAGCGTGATAAAACCAAAGTGGAAGATGAAAATAAACCACTCCTTCTAGGTTACCGGATTCCAGATGACCCAGTTGCGATGGAAGTCATCCAGGAAGAGGAGAGAAAAGTTACGATCCAGGGCTATGTATTCTCTGCTGATATTAGAGAGCTAAGATCTGGACGTAGTTTGTTAATTATTAAAGCAACGGATTACACCGATTCATTAGAGATTAAGATGTTTTCCCGCGGGGACGAAGATGCAGAGAAGTTCAAATCTGCTAAAAAAGGTATGTGGATTAAAGCCCGTGGAAGTATTCAGACGGACATGTATTCCAATGAGCTTGCTATGATGGCGAATGATATCCAAGAGGTAGAAGTAGCTGAGCGAATGGATACAGCACCTGATGAGGAAAAACGAGTTGAGCTGCATGCTCATACTACTATGAGTCAGATGGATGCGGTCGTCTCTCCTGGTGCACTTGTTGCTCAAGCGGCAAAATGGGGACATAAAGCAGTAGCAATAACTGACCATGCCGGAGTACAAGGCTTTCCCGAAGCACATGCGGCGAGTAAAAAACATGATATTAAAGTTCTTTATGGTGTAGAAGCCAATGTGGTGGATGATGGTGTGCCAATCGCCTATAATTCAGCAGATATTGAGCTTTCTGATGCCAGTTATGTTGTTTTCGACGTGGAGACGACAGGGCTTTCAGCAGTATATGATACGATAATTGAACTTGCTGGCGTCCGAATCCACCAAGGAGAAATTGTAGATCGCTTTGAATCTTTCGCCAACCCGCATCATTCTCTATCGGAAACAACAATTAATCTAACGGGAATTACGGATGACATGGTAAAAGATGCGCCTGAAGTAGAACAAGTGCTAAAAGATTTCCACGATTGGATGGGTAATGATATCCTTGTAGCCCATAACGCATCCTTTGATATAGGATTTCTTAATCAAGGTTTTGAAAGGATTGGACTTGGGAAAGTTACCAATCCCGTTATCGATACATTAGAACTTGCAAGGTTTTTACTGCCACAATTGAAGAACCACCGGCTGAATACACTATGTAAACATATGGATATTGAATTAACACAGCATCACCGCGCAATTTATGATGCGGAGGCAACAGGTTATTTAACGTGGAAATTTGTGCAGCAGTTATTGGAACAAGATATTACGAATCATCTGAAGCTGAATAATCATATGGGTGAAAGTGATGCCTATCAGCGTTCCCGCCCCTTCCATTGTACGATTTTAGCGCAAAATGAGGTTGGCTTGAAAAACTTGTATAAGTTAGTTTCGTACGCCCATATTAATTATTTCTACCGGGTTCCCCGAATACCGCGTTCCGTATTGGAGAAAAATCGTGAAGGATTAATTATCGGGACAGCTTGCGATCAAGGTGAAGTCTTTGAAAAGATGATGCAGACGTCAGCAGAAGAAGCGGAGAAGGTAGCGGAGTTCTATGATTACATTGAAATACAGCCACCTTCAAACTATGTCCATTTAATCGATAAGGAATTAGTGCAAAATGAAGCTCAGATATTTGATATTCTTAAGAAACTCGTCGCACTCGGGGAAAAACTGAATAAACCCGTAGTAGCAACAGGGAATGTGCATTATTTAAATGAAAATGATAAGCAATACCGCCAAATATTGATTTCTTCTCAGGCCGGAAATCCGTTAAATCGTCAAACTTTACCAGATACACCAATGCGCACGACAGGAGAAATGCTTGAAGCCTTTAAGTTTTTAGGTGAAGAAAAAGCGTATGAAATTGTCGTGAAAAATACGCAAGAGTTAGCGGAAGGACTTGAGGCTATTTCACCGATTAAAGATGGTTTATTTACACCGACGATTGAAGGTGCGGAACAAGAAATGCGGGATCTTTGTTATACGAAAGCGAAAGAAATTTATGGTGATCCACTACCCGAAATTGTCACGGCCCGCCTGGAAAAAGAGTTGGATAGTATTATTGGGAACGGCTTCTCTGTTATTTACCTGATTTCCCACAAACTCGTTAAGAAATCTTTAGATGACGGTTATCTCGTTGGATCCAGAGGTTCTGTCGGTTCATCATTTGTTGCAACGATGACAGAGATTACGGAAGTGAACCCGCTTGTCCCGCATTATGTTTGTCTGGAGTGTAATTATAATGAGTTCATTACGGACGGTTCGGTTGCAAGTGGTTTCGACTTACCTGACAAAGCTTGCCCTGAATGTGGTACAGATTTAACGAAGGATGGTCAAGACATTCCGTTTGAAACGTTCCTTGGCTTTAAAGGAGATAAAGTGCCAGATATTGATTTGAACTTCTCCGGAACCTATCAACCAAGGGCCCATAATTATACGAAAGAGCTGTTTGGGGATGACTATGTTTTCCGAGCAGGAACGATAGGAACGATAGCGGATAAAACAGCTTACGGTTACGTTAAAGGATATGCAAATGATCGGAATTTGAAATTCAAACGAGCGGAAATCGATCGCCTCGTCCAAGGTTGTACTGGAGTGAAACGAACGACAGGGCAGCACCCTGGTGGAATTATCGTTGTACCAGAGGATAAAGAAATCTTTGACTTTACACCGATTCAATTTCCAGCAGATGACCGGAAGAGTGAGTGGCGGACAACCCATTTTGATTTCCATTCGATTGATGAAAACCTATTGAAGCTCGATATACTTGGTCATGATGATCCGACCGTGATTCGGATGCTGCAAGACTTGAGTGGAATTGATCCGCAAGATATTCCAACCGACGATGCGGAAGTAATGAAAATCTTTTCCGGAACAGAGTCTCTTGGAGTCACTCCGGAACAGATTAATTGTAAAACAGGTACACTTGGAGTACCGGAATTTGGAACTCGTTTTGTCCGGCAAATGCTTGAAGATACAAAACCAAGCACCTTCGCAGAGCTATTGATAATTTCCGGTTTGTCCCACGGTACGGATGTATGGCTTGGGAACGCTCAGGATTTAATCAATGAAGGGATTTGCGAACTAGCCGATGTAATTGGTTGCCGGGACGATATTATGGTTTATCTGATGCAAAAAGGCCTCGAACCAGCACTTGCCTTTACAATCATGGAATTTGTTCGTAAAGGAAGAGGATTGAAGGATGAATGGATTGACGAAATGAAGAAACATAATGTGCCAGATTGGTATATTGAATCATGTAAAAAGATTAAGTACATGTTCCCGAAAGCCCACGCAGCAGCTTACGTATTAATGGCAATTCGGATTGCATACTTTAAAGTCCATCACCCGATCCTTTTCTATGCAGCTTATTTCACTGTCCGTGCGAATGATTTTGACCTTGATTCCATGATTAAAGGTTCATCTGCGATCAGACAAAGAATTGACGGGATCACAGCAAAAGGAAACGATGCCTCACCAAAGGAGAAATCTCTCCTAACGGTACTTGAGGTTGCGCTTGAGATGTGTGAGCGTGGTTTCTCTTTCCAAAAAGTTGATTTATACCGTTCAAGTGCGACGGAATTTATTGTGGAAGGAGATACACTAATCCCTCCATTTAATGCAGTTGACGGCTTAGGTACCAACGCTGCTTTAAATATTGTGGAAGCAAGAAAAGATGGAGAATTTTTATCGAAAGAAGATTTCCATGAACGAAGCAAAGTACCAAAGACTGTCCTTGAGTATCTTGATCAGCACGGTTGCTTGGAGGGAATGGCAGAGAAGAACCAACTATCGCTCTTTTAACATACCAGTTATTTGCAAACATTTTCCTGCTATGATATAATAATTTTCGGAAAGTGTCGATTGAACGATTTTAAGGAGTGGGTGTCTAGCCCACTCCTTCTTCTTAGAATTTATGCTCTTACTTCGCCCCTAGCCCCTACATGACAGGCTAGGGTTTTATATTGCCACTTTACTACTTTAAAATGAAAAAGATTAAACTTGTGCATAATAAGGAATAAATGGTAGTAGAAGGAGGATGACGAATGACTTCGGTTATTGAAACAACAGAACAATTAGTGAATCCGATTTTAGAACAAAATGGTTTAGAACTGGTTGATATTGAATATGTGAAGGAAGGAAAGAACTGGTTCCTGCGTGTTTATATCGATAAACCGGGTGGTGTCGATATCGCGGAATGTGGACTTGTATCAGAGCAACTGAGTGAAAAGCTCGATGAAACAGATCCGATAAAAGCTGCCTATTTCCTCGAAGTATCTTCACCTGGTGCGGAAAGACCGCTCAAAACAAAAGCAGCTATAGAAGCAAATATTAATAAAAATGTTTATGTTACATTATACGCACCTATTGATGGTGAAAAGGAATATGAAGGAATATTAACCAACTTTGAAAATGATTGTCTAACCATTGAATATAAGGTGAAAACAACGAAGAAACAAGTGGAGATTCCATATGAAAAGGTAGCTAAAGCAAGATTAGCTGTAACGTTCTAAAAAGGGGGATAATGAAAAGTGAGCAGTCAGTTGTTTGATGCGATTGATTTATTAGCAGAGGAAAAAGGCATTGAAAAAGAAATATTAATTGAAGCATTGGAAGCAGCATTAATATCAGCGTATAAAAAGAATTTCCAATCTGCAACGAACGTGCGAGTTGAACTTAATGAAGAAAAAGGCAGTATGAAAGTATTTTCAAGAAAAGCGATTGTTGAAGAAGTAGAGGATACACAACAGGAAATATCGTTGGCAGAAGCGAAGGAAATCGACCCGAATTATGAAGTGGATGATGTAATAGAAGTAGAGGTTACACCGAAAGACTTCGGTCGGATTGCTGCCCAGGCGGCAAAGCAAGTAGTAACACAGCGGGTAAGGGAAGCAGAACGGGGCGTTATTTATTCCGAATATGTCGACCGAGAAGATGATGTCATGACTGGAATCATCCAGCGTAAAGATGCCCGCTTTATTTATGTAAACTTAGGAAAGATTGAAGCAAAGCTTGCTGAAGCGGAACAAATGCCGACAGAAGAGTATCACACCCATGATCGTCTCAAAGTATATGTAACGAAAGTGGAGAATACAAGTAAAGGGCCACAGATCTATATTTCAAGATCGCATCCAGGCTTGTTGAAACGATTATTTGAAATGGAAGTACCTGAAATTTATGATGGTATCGTGGAAATTAAATCAGTAGCCCGGGAAGCTGGCGACCGTTCAAAAATTTCCGTTTATGCGGAGAACGAAGAGATTGATGCAGTAGGAGCTTGTGTCGGACCAAGAGGTCAGCGTGTCCAGGCAATAGTTGATGAACTGAAGGGTGAGAAGATCGATATCGTTGAATGGGCAGAAGACCCGGTTGTTTACGTATCGAACGCACTCAGTCCTTCTAAGGTCATTGATGTGCTCGTAAACGAAGAAGAGAAAGCAACAACAGTTATTGTTCCCGATTATCAACTATCTTTAGCAATTGGTAAGCGTGGGCAAAATGCTCGGCTTGCTGCCAAGCTGACAGGCTGGAAAATCGACATTAAGAGTGAGACTGAAGCTAAAAATGAAGGCCTGCTCGAGGATGATCTCAAAGATGATAGTGAAACAACTGAAGAAGAATCTTATTCAATGAATGATAACGATTTGTTTGAATAGGAGGAATTAAAAAATGGCGACAAAACGTAAAATACCAGAAAGAAAATGTGTTGTAACAGGGGAAATGCGACCAAAAAAAGAACTGATCCGTATTGTACGGAATAAAGCCGGAGAAGTATTTGTCGACCCGACAGGGAAAAAGAACGGCAGGGGCGCATATGTAACCGGAACATTGGAAGTTATTGATAAAGCTGAACAATCCAATGTTCTTGCCCGAACGTTAAATGCTGAGGTTGAACCAGCAATCTATGAAGAATTACGAGAGCTTGTGAGAAGTGAATCATGAAGAATTATTTGAATTTACTCGGTCTCGCCTTTCGGGCCGGAAAATGTTCCGTTGGGGAAGATGCTATTTTACGAGATGTTCGCAGCCAGAAGGCAAAGCTCGTAATACTGGCCCATGATACAGGGGACCAGACGAAGAAACGCATTACCGATAAATGCAAGTATTACCGGGTTCCTTATGTTATTGCCGAAGAGGACCGGGAAACATTATCGAATGCGATAGGAAAATCCCAAAGAGTTGCGATTGCAGTACTGGATGCAGGTTTTGCTAAGAAGATCCGCTCGTACTTTGCCGGATAAGATAGTATGAATCCATTTTAATTGCATAAGTGCAACTAAGGCATTCGCCGTAAAGCCTTGGCGAATGCCAAGTTTTCTAAGGTAATTAATTTCGGGGGTGAACGTATGACTAAAATGCGTGTATATGAATATGCTAAAAAGAATCAAGTAACGAGTAAACAAGTGATTAACTATTTAAAAGAAATGAATGTGGAAGTGGCGAATCACATGTCTACGATCTCGGAGAATACCGTGAAATCACTTGATAAAAAGTTCAATCCATCGACTAACGATAGAGAAAAACAGAAGACAACTACTCAGTCGAAACCAAAACAGAAAAAAGACGATACTAAACAGAAGTCTTCTGATAAAAGACATAACAACAAAGGGAGTCAACAAATGACAGGAAAAAGAGGCCAGCAAAAGACTCACCGTAATAAAAATCGAAACCATAAGAGACGAGACCAGCAAAGAAGCAAACCAACACAACCGGCACCGGATTTAACGCCGAAGAAGATTACGTATAATAATACGCTAACGGTTAGTGAACTTGCAGCAAAGCTACACAAAAAAGAATCTGAGATTATTAAGAAACTCATGTTTTTAGGTGTGATGGCTACGAAAAACCAGGATCTTGATGATGATACGATTGAATTAATCTGCGGTGAGTATAATGTTGAAGTAGAAAAGGAAATTGTACTAGAGGACACAGATTTTGAAAAATATCGCGTGGAAGAAAAAGAAGAGAACTTACAGGAACGACCTGCTGTTGTGACGATTATGGGACACGTAGACCACGGGAAAACAACAACACTAGACTCCATTCGAAAAACAAAAGTAACAGCAGGAGAAGCTGGAGGAATCACACAGCATATCGGGGCTTATCAAGTAGAAGCAAATGGGAAGAAGATCACTTTCCTCGATACACCGGGTCACGCTGCTTTCACAAGCATGCGTTCACGTGGCGCTCAAGTTACCGATATCGCGATTCTAGTCGTTGCTGCGGATGACGGTGTAATGCCACAGACCGTTGAAGCGATCAACCATGCGAAAGCAGCCGAGGTTCCAATTATTGTTGCTGTTAATAAAATGGATAAAGAATCAGCAAATCCTGACCGCGTTATGCAGGAGTTAACAGAATACGAATTAATCCCTGAAGACTGGGGCGGAGATACGATTTTCGTTAATATTTCAGCAATCAAAAACGAGGGTATTGATGATCTCCTTGAGATGGTGTTACTTGTCGCGGAAGTTGAAGAACTAAAAGCGAATCCGAATGCCAATGCATCTGGTACGGTGATTGATGCGCAATTGGATAAAGGAAGAGGTTCTGTAGCAACATTACTCGTCCAGAATGGAACGCTCCATGTAGGTGATTCCCTCGTTGTCGGGAACACATATGGCCGAGTACGCGCGATGGTAAATGATATGCGGGAGCGGGTTGAACAAGTTGGCCCGTCTACACCAGTGGAAATTACCGGTCTTAGCGGGGTACCACAAGCCGGGGATCAATTCCTCGTATTTGAAGATGAGAAGAAGGCAAGACAAGTCGGTGAGGCACGAGAGCAGAAATTTATTGTGGAAAACCGGGGACAACAGAGTAAAGTAAGCCTTGACGATTTATTCGAGCAAATTAAGCAAGGTGAAATGAAAGACTTAAATATTATTATTAAAGCGGATGTTCAAGGTTCAGCTGAAGCACTTTCCTCTTCATTACAAAAAATTGAAGTAGAAGGTGTTAAGGTTAAAATCATCCACACTGGAGTAGGGGCGATAACAGAGTCTGATATTATTTTGGCATCTGCTTCAAATGCAATCGTCATCGGTTTCAACGTTAGACCTGATGTAAATGCGAAAAACGCTGCAGAAAGAGAAAAAGTCGATGTAAGAACGCATCGTGTCATCTATAAGGCAATTGAAGAAATCGAAGCAGCGATGAAGGGCTTGCTTGATCCTGAATTCGAAGAGAAAGTTATCGGACAAGCGGAAGTTCGTGAGACATTTAAAGTTTCCCGAATCGGAACAATCGCTGGAAGCTATGTTACGGATGGTAAGATTACGAGAGACTCTGGGGTTAGAGTAATCCGTGATGGAGTTGTCCTGTTTGAAGGTGAGATCGCTGCACTGAAACGATTTAAAGATGACGTGCGTGAAGTAGCGACTAACTATGAGTGTGGGATTACAATTTCGAACTTTAATGATATAAAAGAAGGAGACGTTATCGAAGCATTTATTATGGAGGAAATTAAACACACATGATCCTCTATGCTGAAATAGAGTGCTTCTTTTACGAAGGAAATTCGCTTAAAGCAAAACGCTCCTTATTAAAAAGGATATTTGCCAAATTGACGAAAGACTTTAATGTTGCCGTTGCCGAGTTAGAATATCAAGATCTCTGGCAACGGACAAAGTTTGGCGTTGTGACAGTATCGGCAAGTACAGTACATGCAGAGAAAGTAATCCAGCAAGTGCTGCGGGTTGTTGATCAATATCCCGAATTGGAGCGGACCCTTACAACGGTTGAGGAACGCTAACCCTCCTTCAAGCAATTAATTATTTTCTGAATGAGGTGAGAAGATGTCGGAATTACGTGCTAATCGGGTTGCTGAACAGATGAAAAAAGAATTAGGCGACATTTTAACGATGAAACTGAAAGATCCTAGAATTGGCTTTGTTACAGTTACAGATGTAGAAGTCACCGGAGATCTCCAGCAAGCTACCATCTATATTTCTGTACTCGGTTCAGAGAAAGAAAAACAAGATACTTTACTTGGGTTGACGAAAGCTAAAGGATTTATCCGTTCAGAAATCGGAAAACGAATCCGTCTGAGAAAGACACCTGAACTTCTTTTTGAATTTGATGAAGCATACGAGTATGGAAACCGGATTGAAACTATTTTACGAGATTTAAATAAATAAATGGTAAATCTGACTCCTCAGTTAAGTGGACAGAGTCAGATTTTTCCATGATTCTTTTGCTTGTATGGAACGGGAGTGAAAGAGATGGACGGAATTCTGCCGTTATGGAAACCAAGAGGGATGACCTCCCATGATTGCGTCATGAAGATAAGACGAATTTTCAAGACGAGAAAGGTCGGACATACAGGGACGCTTGATCCGGAAGTAGAAGGTGTACTTCCTATTTGCATCGGTAAGGCTACGAAAGTTGTACCGTTTTTGACAGATACAAAGAAAACATATATCGCTGAATTGAAGTTAGGGAAAACGACAGAAACAGAAGATAGCTACGGTGAAATTGTTGAAACGATGGAAGTTGAAGCATTTCCTGAAACCGATGAAATTGACACATGCTTCAAATCCTTCTTAGGCGTGACGGAGCAAATCCCGCCAATGTATTCAGCTGTTAAAGTAAACGGTAAGAAGCTGTATGAATATGCAAGGGCAAATAAAGAAGTCGAGCGACCAATACGTAATATTGAGATATATTCCATTAAGCGCTTAGCACAAAATAAAAATGATCAAACGATCCGATTCCAAGTCACTTGTTCGAAGGGAACTTATATCCGCACACTTTGTGTCGACATTGGGAAAAGGCTAGGATATCCTGCTCATATGTCATTCCTTGAAAGAACCCAGACTGGGAATTTCACTAAGAAAGAAGCAGTAACATTCGAACAGCTTGAAAAAACCGCTACTGAAGCGGAACGAGCAGCATGGCTCAAACCGCTCCTATCCGGAGTTGATCATTTATCTTCCATTGAAGTATCTGAACAGATAAAGAGAAAAGTACAGCATGGCCAAAAACTGCCTCGACCTGACGAATTGCCGAGGACGAATCCGTTTTTGATGGTGCACCACGGTGAACTATTGGCCATTTATCAGCTTCATGAAAAAAGTAAGCAAGAAATAAAGCCAGTTCGTGTATTTCAGCTTGATAAAAAAGTAGGTGAATAGATATGAGAACATTTGAATTAACTTATCCACACACGCTTTCTGGAGTGGACATGCCCGAAACAGTCAGTGCGATTGGTTTTTTTGACGGGATACATAAAGGTCATCAGCAATTAATCAAGAAAGCGGTTGAAATAGCAAGAGAAAGAAATATGGAGAGTGCTGTAATTACGTTTCATCCTCACCCATCTGTCATATTGAAAAAGGGGATAGAACATGTGCAATATATAACGCCTCTTCGCGAAAAACAAGAAATTCTTCAGCAAATGAATGTTGATAGACTCTATATTATTAAATTTAACGAAGAACTATCGAAATTGAGTCCTCAAGCTTTCATAGATCATTTTATAATTGGATTAAATATTAAGCATCTTGTTGCAGGCTTCGATTACAGCTTTGGCCATAAAGGATCTGGAAATATGCAGAATATCGCGGAATATTCCAGAGGTGAATTTGATTATACGGTTATCGAGAAAGTTTCACTGGATGATGAAAAAATCAGCTCCACTCGGATCAGAAACTTGTTGAAACAAGGAGACGTAGCGGCAGTTAATCAGTTGCTTGGACGCCCTTTAAAATATACAAGTACCGTTATTCGAGGTGCAAAGCGCGGTGGCCCGGAACTTGGCTATCCTACGGCGAATTTACGAATTAATGAAGAAGCGCTTCTGCCTAAGATTGGTATTTATGCTGTGAAAATACGATACAAGAATGCGATTTATGAAGGGATGGCAAGTGTTGGGACGAACCCTACCTTCAAAGAAGATAAAGGAAATTTATCCGTTGAAGTGAATATCTTTGATTATAATAATGATTTATACGGAGAAGAATTACAGATTGAATGGCATGAGTTCATTCGGGATGAGAAGAAATTTGCCGGCAAAGAAGAACTAATCGCACAACTTGCCGACGACGAAAAAACAATCCGCAATTATTTCCGATAAATTACTCAACATTTACAGTCTGAAACAGCAGATCACCTTCATTCAGTGTGAGTGTTTTGCTTATTCACTAATTGTGGCGTTCTAATCGCCGTTCAGTTGCCCGGTGGACGGATGCTTTCCGCGGGCACAGCCGAAGCCTCCTCGGGCTATCGCCCTGCGGGGTCTCCGGACTCGTGCTATTCCCGCAGGAGTCACCGTCCACCGGGCAACTGAACTGGTAGAGAGTGTTATTATTAACAGAAACTATTACTATCCAACTTGATGAGAGTTTTAATTCCTTAAATGAAAAATAGGGTTCCAAATAGGGCCTTTCCTCGGAGCAGTCCAGACACCTCGAGACTCCTGCAGGAGGCC
>NZ_BMOS01000001.1:309204-314789 GCF_014647195.1 Oceanobacillus indicireducens
GCACTACGCTGAATGAAAGTAAAAGTAGTTCATTTTAAAAAATATTGATTAAAAACTTGATTTTATCTGGAGTTAAAGCTATACTAATGTAGATAAACCATCGCTTGGCAAATCGTATCTCCGACGATTGCTAGGGGATTGGGGCTATACAAATTCTATAGGAGGTGGACCAAATGGCGATTTCACAAGAACGTAAGAATGAAATTATTAATGAATTTAAAGTCCATGATACGGACACAGGATCTCCTGAAGTACAAATTGCTGTACTTACAGAAGAGATTAACCTACTGAATGAACACCTTCGTGTTCATAAGAAGGACCATCATTCTCGCCGCGGTCTGTTTAAAATGGTCGGTAAACGCCGTAACCTATTAAACTACCTACGTAATAAAGATATTATACGTTACCGCGATTTAATTCAAAAACTCGGCTTACGTCGATAAGCTTAAAGAAAAGCAGGAGAAATCCTGCTTTTTCTTTTAAAGATTTTACCATGGTGTAACAGTCCCTAAGACTTCCGCGACCAAAAATGGTAAAGGGTTAAAAGCAGGAAATAACGGTCGCTGACACCCTGATTTACAAAAGCTAATTCCGTGGGAAAAGAACAAAAACTCCTCTAGATTGAAGTTTTGTTTTATATAACTGGATATTATTGACATTACGCTTCTGATTAGACGTACCGTTTGATTCTCCCACTGCTATCGTATATTCTAGAAGAAAGAATTACCTGATAGCTTCAAGCGAGAATTGCTTATACTAATGATAAGGATGTTGTATTGAAAGGAGTACCAAACTAGATGACAGATGAAAAACAAGTTTTTTCGACAGAGATTTCAGGTTCCACGTTTACAGTGGAAATAGGTGAACTTGCCAAACAAGCTGGTGGCGCTGCGATGATTCATTATGGTGATACATCTGTACTGGCAGTTGCCACAGGATCAAAGGAGCCGAAAGATTTACCATTCTTTCCTTTGACAGTAAATTATGAAGAACGGTTGTATGCCGTTGGAAAAATCCCGGGAGGATTCATTAAGCGGGAAGGAAGACCAAGTGAAAAAGCAATTCTGGCTTCACGTCTAATTGACCGTCCAATTCGACCACTTTTCCCTGATGGCTACCGTAATGAGGTACAAGTTATCAGTACCGTGATGAGTGTGGATCAAGACTGTTCTTCAGAGATCGCAGCAATGATTGGTTCTTCCATTGCGCTTTCTATTTCTAATATCCCATTTCAGGAACCGATTGCAGGTGTTCAAGTTGGAAGAGTTGATGGGGAATTCATTATTAACCCAACTATTGAGCAACAGGAAAAAAGTGATATCGAGCTTACCGTGGCAGGAACGAAAAATGCAGTCAACATGGTTGAAGCAGGCGCAGATGAAGTTCCTGAAGAAGTAATGCTTGAAGCGATCATGTTCGGTCACGAAGAAATTAAACGATTAGTTGAATTTCAAGAAGAAATTATTTCTCAAGCGAATATCGAAAAATCCGAAGTGAATTTATTTGAGCTTGACAAAGAGCTTACGGAAAAAATTGAACATGAGGCAAAAGATAAGCTTACTGCAGCAATCCAAGTAAAAGAAAAGCATGAGCGTGAAGATGCGATTGCAGCCGTGAAAGAAGAGGTAATTGCTGCTTATGATGAGGAAACAGAAGCAGATACCATTAAACAAGTGAAAAACATTCTAGAAAACATGGTGAAGGAAGAAGTGCGTCGTCTTATTACGAAGGAGAAAATTCGTCCAGATGGTAGAAAACCGGATGAAGTCAGACCATTATCCAGTCGCACCCACATCTTACCGCGCACTCATGGTTCAGGGCTCTTTACACGTGGACAAACACAAGCTTTAAGTATCTGTACATTAGGTGCACTCGGCGATGTCCAAATCTTGGACGGGCTTGATTTAGAAGAGTCAAAACGCTTCATGCATCATTATAACTTCCCGCAATATAGTGTTGGGGAAACAGGTCCAATCCGCGCGCCGGGTAGAAGGGAAATTGGTCATGGTGCCTTAGGTGAACGTGCCCTTGAAAAAGTGATTCCATCTGAAAATGATTTCCCATATACAATCCGTCTCGTTTCCGAAGTATTGGAATCTAACGGTTCAAGCTCGCAGGC
The DNA here is from genome assembly GCF_014647195.1 of Oceanobacillus indicireducens. Lineage (GTDB taxonomy): Bacteria > Bacillota > Bacilli > Bacillales > Amphibacillaceae > Oceanobacillus > Oceanobacillus indicireducens. The sequence goes on from NZ_BMOS01000001.1 coordinate 311,324, forward strand.
GAGTATTTGTGCAAGTACATTAGCATTAATGGATGCTGGAGTCCCAATTAAAGCTCCTGTTGCCGGAATTGCGATGGGTCTAGTCAAATCTGGGGAAGATTATACGATTTTAACAGATATTCAAGGTATGGAAGATGCACTTGGTGACATGGACTTTAAAGTTGCCGGTACAGAAAATGGAATTACTGCTTTACAGATGGATATTAAAATTGACGGTCTTTCCCGAGAGATATTAGAAGAAGCGATGGAACAAGCGAAAGTAGGACGGATGCAAATTCTTGAATCCATGCTTGCAACAATTGCAGAACCTAAGACAGAGTTATCTCCATTTGCACCGAAAATCATGACGATGGACATTAATCCGGATAAAATCCGTGATGTAATTGGGCCGAGCGGGAAACAAATTAATCAAATCATCGATGAAACTGGTGTGAAAATCGACATTGAGCAGGACGGTAGTGTCTATATTTCTTCAACCGATCAGCAAATGAATGAAAAGGCGAAGAAAATTATTGAGGACATTGTCCGTGAAGTAGAAGTAGGTCAAATGTATCTTGGTACTGTTAAACGTATTGAGAAGTTTGGCGCATTTGTTGAATTATTTAAAGGAAAAGATGGTCTTGTTCACATTTCCGAACTGCAAATTGAACGTACGAATAAAGTAGAAGACGTCGTTTCAGTCGGAGATGAAATCCTAGTCAAAGTGAAAGAAATTGATCGACAAGGCCGAATTAATCTGTCAAGAAAAGCAGTATTATTAGAAGAAAAAGAACGGGAAGAAAAAGCAAATAAATAAGTGATTCAGTCGTTAAGTAACTCTGAATGACTTAGAAAACAAAAAGAAGCTGAGTAATTATTTCAGTTTCTTTTTTTAATAGCCATTTCTATTGTTTCGCATACCTTGTCCTATTGCCGCATATATTGATTGCAGGGGGGCGGTGGCATGCGAGAGTATAAAAAATATGTGAACCTACTAGTATTCATTCTGATCCTTTTTGCTGCATTTCGATTGGATTATAATCCATTTATTGATGGGGCAGTGCCTGTTACGAACTCAAAAAAGGACGAACTGTATTTGGAGATCGAGCAAAAAGCAGCAACAGGAGAATATAAGGAAGCACCTCAAAACGCCTACATTGACCGCGTTTATAAAAAGACTCCCGGAAGGAACGGCAGGGACATAAATGTTGAAAAATCCTACCAGCGGATGAAGAAAGCTGGCGTATTTCAAGAGGATCTACTTATCTTTGATCAAATACGACCGGAAATTGATTTAATCGATCTAGAATCAGCGCCAATTTACCGTGGACATCCCGAAAAACAAATGGTATCATTTATGATTAATGTTTCTTGGGGGAGTGAGCATATTCCAGCAATCCTAAACACGTTACAGGAACATCAAGTGAAAGCAAATTTTTTCATTGAAGGGAAGTGGGCGAGGGAGAATCCAGAACTCGTACAAATGATTGTGGAAAAAGGTCATCTTGTCGGAAACCATGCTTATAATCACCCAGATATGGCGCGCCTGAATAATCAGGAAATCGAAACACAGATCAAGCAGACAAATGAAATACTTACTGCAATTACAGGGGAAACTCCAACTTACTTTACACCACCTAGCGGAAGTTTTAAAGATGAAGTTGTTAAGATTGCCAGTGAAGAAGGAATGGAGACAATTTTATGGACGGTAGATACGATCGATTGGAAGAAACCATCTGTTTCTGTTATGATAAATCGAGTAAATGATAACGTGCATCCTGGTGCAATCATTTTAATGCATCCAACACCAGTCATTGCTGAAGGGCTAGATGAATTAATCACGCTCCTTAAGGATAAAGACTTCCGATTAGGCAGATTAGATACACTTTTAAGTACAGAACGATAATTTGACATCATTTCAGGGGGGAGCAATATTGATTCAGAAACATCAGAGTAAGAACGGATTGCGTATCGTGCTTGAACCAATTCCTGCTGTTCGTTCCGTCACGATAGGAATTTGGGTGTTGACGGGTTCACGTAATGAAACAGTTGAAAATAATGGTATATCCCATTTTATTGAACACATGCTGTTTAAAGGAACAAAAACACGGACTGCCCGTGATATAGCAGAGGCATTTGATTCTATTGGAGGCCAGATCAATGCTTTTACTTCCAAGGAATATACTTGTTTTTATGCAAAAGTTCTTGATACCCATAAAGAACTCGCATTAGAAATTCTGGCAGATATGTTTTTCGACTCGAGTTTCGATGAAGAAGAGATGGAACGGGAAAAGAAAGTAGTTTATGAAGAGATAAAAATGTATGAAGATACGCCAGATGATATTGTACATGACTTCTTAGCACAAGCTGCTTTTGGCAATCACCCACTGGGTTTTCCGATTATAGGTTCAGAGAAGCAATTGGAGTCATTCCATCCGGCAATGCTAAGAGACTATATGAATGAACAGTATACTCCGGAAAATATCGTCATTTCAATTGCAGGAAATGCAGACGAATCATTTGTCCAATTGATTGATGACCGATTTGGTTCCTTTACTCGGCCGGGTAAGAAAAAGGAAGAAATGACAGCTCTTTTTGTAGGAGATTCGATCACAAAGAATAAAGATACAGAACAAGCTCACCTTTGCCTTGGTTACCGAGGCTTACCAATTAATGATTCATCTACATACAGCTTAATTTTATTAAACAATGTCTTAGGTGGGAGTATGAGTTCCCGCTTGTTTCAGGATGTTCGCGAATCACAGGGACTTGCCTATTCTGTATTTTCTTATCATGCTTCATTTCTTGAAGATGGTCTGCTCACAATCTATGCCGGTACAGGAAATGAACAATTGACAAAGTTACAGGAAACGATTGATGATACGATTGCTGAGCTTGTTGATAACGGAATAACAGATAAAGAACTACATAATAGTAAGGAACAATTAAAGGGAAATCTTGTGCTTAGTTTGGAAAGTACAAGCAGCAGAATGAGTAGGAATGGAAGAAATGAATTGTTATTAAAAAGACATCGGTCAATAGATGAAATAATTAAAGAAATCGATGCCATTTCGCATAGCTCCGTTCGTAACGTAATCGACCATGTATTTAAGTCAAAACCAGCAATCGCAATAATTTCAAATAACAATTGAAGCCTGCCAACTCATTATTCTCATGACTTTCTGCTTTCTTGCATAAGCTGGAATAGGGAGGGGTATCCATGAGGCTTAGAGATATTAGCGGGAAGGAAATTATTGATGTGAAGCAAGGGATTAAGTTGGGCGTGCTCGGACAAACAGATTTGGAGATCAATGAGCAGACTGGACAAATTGAAGCATTTATCATTCCGTCTTATAAATGGTTCGGTCTAAAAAAAGAAGAAGATGAATCACTCATTCGTTGGCGAAACATTAAAGTAATTGGAGAAGATATGATTGTTGTGGAATCTGAGGATTTCACGGAAGGAAAAGGCTGATATCTCAAGATA
>NZ_BMOS01000002.1:0-104385 GCF_014647195.1 Oceanobacillus indicireducens
TTCTTCACTTCCTCCGAGGATATAATGATGAGATTAATAATGTAGATTCCAAGCATATTATATCAATATCGCCCACGATAAACAATCGTAGGACAGAGGGTCAGGCAACTGCGCCAGTTGGTGAGCGGGACATCGGGGTCAGAGCAAGTGTCCCAGTTGGGACATTAGGGTCAGTGTACCTGTCCCATTTTTTCACAATTCGTTCCATTCCATTTCAAATAGAGGGCAATGATTTCAGGGAGGATTTCTATTTATTAGTTAAAATTCAGATTATTGGGGATTCAAACGGGAGGCAGTTCCAATTTTATATGATGGTAGTGCATTCGGGAAGATGGAGTTGTCAGAGCACTTTCTAGCGGCTGAATGTTATTGCAGGGCGGAGAGCGGGTGGATCAGTCCTTTTATAGCGAACGAACACGGCAAATGGAAGATAGAATGGCCTTCACTGTAAATGGTAGTTGTTCTAAGGCACAAGGTTTCCTTCACGACGAATTATCTCTTCTAGAAACATAGGAGCCCGCCCTTCCTCTATAAAATCTAACCTGGGACAATGCCTCTGACCCCTCTGTCCCACCAAACTGGAACAATGCCTCCGACCCCAATGTCCCACCAAGCTGGGACAAGTGCTCTGACCCCGATGTCCCGATTAAATAGTGATTGTTTTGGGGTGGGCGATTGTTTGGTATTTCTCCAGTTCGGTTGTGGATATGAGGATTTCTGGATAGTTTTGCATGAATTTCATTTCTTCAATCGTTTGGACGGTACCGACAATCGGCTGGATGCCCATTCGTTTAAGAACAGCGAGATCGAGCTGTTGAACCGTTTGAAAATCGAACTTAAGCATATAATAAGATGCCATGAGTTCTTTCAGTAAGAAGAAATCATGAATTCCTGGATTTTCCCTAAGTAAGCCGAGTTTGATCTGCTTCGATAATATGCGCAGTCTAGCGAGTGAATGATGATTTTCCGAAATAATGAAAACATCTTCCATTGCTTGGTGCTGGCGGATGATATCATACACATTCTCCTCCAGACCGTAATAGAAACCGCTCTGTTTAATTTCGATGGCAGTTTTTATTTTGCCTTTTGTTAAATGGATGACTTCTGCGAGGGTGGGAATTCGTTCGTCATGATTGATCGGGAAAGCAAGCAATTCCGCATAGGTGAATTGATTGATTTCACCACGACCGCTCGTTACACGGTCGATGGTCGTATCACGCATGACGACGGGGATACCATCTTTCGTCAGATGCACCTCAAATTTTGTATGGGTAAAGTTCAAATCGATTGCTGCCTGAAAAGAAGACAATGTATTCTCGGGAAATTTTATTGGATAACCGCGCTCCGCAACAGCCTGTATTTTCATTAAATTCTCCTCTCGATTGGGCTACATATCGATTCTATGCATCATTACTTTTGATTATACCCAGGGAATGTTAATTTTGGATGAATTGGAGAATAAATGTTTGTAAATGGAGAAGAAAAACGGTATAAAATAAAAGGAGATTCTAGTAGAGGAGGAAGTGACGGTGTGGGATAGTAAAGTTACTTCATGGAAAAGTTATATTTTCCTGATTGCGAGCATCGTAACAAGTTTGTCCATGATCTTGCTTGGTCCGGTTGCGCAATCTACGAGTGAAACGGTGACAGATATCATCGCAGTTTTTATTATTGTTGGACTAATCGTGTCTATTGTGATGAGCATTGTTACGTTTGTCTCGAAGCGGGAAAAGAAATTGATTCCTAGTATAGCGCTCATTATCACGTTACTTAATATTGGTGTAATTATATATCTTGCGTGGTCTTAGGTGAATTTTGCATAAAGAAAGAGTGTATGTAGCCACACTAGGCTACATACACTCTTTTTTAATCGAAAACGAGTCGCATGAGTTCAGTTGTGATTTTCCCGGTGTCATAGCGTTCATAGATGTGTTGATACTCTGATAGCTGCCCACTCTTTTCCAGGTTTTTAATTTTTTCCACCGCCTCATCAACGCTTGAGACGATGAATTCATGTGGATAGATAAGATCTGCCCCTTCCCAATTGAACACAATCGGCGTTGCTCCGCTTGCCATTCCTTCCATTGGTGCAAGGTGAAATGCCTCGAGATCACTCGTGGAAAGAATGACTCCAATGTTTGTCAGCCATTCCGGGATATCGGAGCCAAATTGGGAAAAGACGACATTTTCTTTCCATGGTGCATTATTAATTTTTTCAAATACCCCTTCGAAATAGGTGATTTCCTTTTTCCTATCCTGCAGCCACGGAAAGTCTTGTGGCATTTTCCCTTTAATGTGGAGCTCGTAACGTTCGTCCTCTTGCCATAGTTTCTCAAAAATTTCGACTGCGCGGTCAATTCGCTTTAACTTCGGAATAATTCCAATGATTCCGAGATGAAATTTGGCATGCTCCTTCTTCGGGTGTTGGAACGCTCTTGTATCAACCATATTTGGGATTAACTTCAGCTTTTTGCGCGGTATCCGGTGAACTCGGTGGAATTCCTCGAGCATTTGCGGGCTGATCGTGATGACGCTCTTAACCTTTTTAAAGTCCACCTTTTTCAAAAACTTCGTCTGCAATTCCTGACGATGAACACGAATGAACAGCTTCTGACCTTGCTTTACATAATTTTGATAGAAAGCTGAGTTGCCGAGTCCCCACTCACAGAATATAATATCTGCTTTTTGCAATAGCTTCAGGCTTTTTTCTTTATTATGCTTTGTATGCCCCTTCCAGTTATCAAGCAATACTTTTTTCCCGGTCCGCGCACAACGCTCGATGAACGGGTAAAGAAATTTGAAATCATGACCGGCAAATAAAATTGTTTCTTGTTTGGCGTTAAATGATCTTAGTGCATCAAGCAATTGCTGTTCGTTTTTTTCGTAATCAAATTCCCTCGCTAAGACATAGCATTTTTTCGCTGCTGTGTAGTACATCTCCTCGTTCGCGAGTAGTTCTGGAAGGAGAGTTATTAAATCATCTGGTTGTTGGATGAATAATGGGTAATCCCTTCCAAGCAGATCGCTGAATTGCTCATTTTCCGGCAAGATAACCGGCTTTCCTGCTTTTGCATAGTGGAGGTAGGAACGGAAATCCGCTTCCAATACTACTGCAATATCAGTTTCTGTGTCTAAACTATAATAATCCGTTTCATTGTCCTTGTAACGCCAATCGAAGCTCGGAGTTTCACGTTTGATTGTTTCCATGATTTCCGTGAGCGTGTCGTCCGCTTCTGTAATTGAATTCGGGTAAACCTCTGTAATTCCGCGTCTGTTGACGATGACAGGAATCTGGGCTGAGACTTTCTCCTTCCACGGTGGAAGGTAGATTATTTTTTCCTGTAATGATTCGATGCGTCTTATATTTTCCTTTTGTTGCATCGAATCAGTAAGGATGAACGGATAAGCTTTCAGGCTGTCTTGCACCAGATTCGATTCGACTGGCAGAAATGGGATGACTCTTGCTGCCGGTAGTTTCGTAAGCTTATCCAATTCCTCAAGTGGTCCCATCCAAATTAGCGTATCGAATTTTTCGGTGATTTTTAAGTAAGTGATCGCTTTTTCATTCGTGTTGATGGCGGCTGATTTTTCTTCCATAAGTTTTTCCACTGCAAATAGTTTAACTTCTTGATTTTTAGAAATCGATGCCTTGATCACGTCATAGAGCTCGGTTGTTTCGGTCAGAACGTTGATTTTTATTCTTGTATCATTGGAAGTTATTTGCAAAAGTGAAAGAAATGCATCGTGATGGCCTGTATGCATGCTTTCAGCGATATAGATTAGAATATTTAATCGTTTCACATAACCTTCTCCTTTGGAATGAAAGCTTCCATCAAGCTGACGAGCGAATGATGATTATATTTTGTCGTTAAAAAGAATCTGGCAATAACAGGTTTGTTATTCGTAATGGAACGGTCAACAAAAGAAGTCATTCGGAAATAATACATCGTGTTGATGCAGTCTTCGATGTAAAAAGCGTCGTATTCCCTACTGCTGTCCACAACTCCAACGTACGTGCTTTTCGTCAGCTGGTCAAGCGCATAATTCTTAGCTGCAAAACTAGCGATATAAACCTGGATATTGTCCCGGGCAAGGAGAGCGTTCATTGCTTGCTCGAAGCAAGGGTACGGTGTAATGAATACGATCCAGTTAACACGACTCGCTGTCTGTTTTTCAATTGTGCGGATGACATTTTGGTACTCTTGTTCCGTACGTATTGAGAAAACAATTGTAGCGGACGGCAGCCTTGTCGCATGTTCAATATGGAGACTTTTCGTAATAAAATGCATGAAATCACGATAGTTATGCTTCCAATAAATCGTGCGGCTAATCGACCGGTAATCGTCCGCAGCTTGATCCGGATTGTTTTGATAGGCTTGGATCACTTGCTCGAGCTCTGATTCTGTTTCATAGATTCGGACTAAACTCTGGTAAATACTACCGTCCAAGGCAAGTTTTTCACAGATTACGAGATGTCCTTCTGCAAGCAGCTCCTCGATTTGTTTTTCCGTATTATTTGCAGCTTGGATGGTTTCAATGGTGATTGGCTGCTTGTTCGGTGGCTTTTGCTGTATTCGTTGCGCTTCTGTTTCCGTTTTGGATTCTGCGTTTGCTTCTGCTGTAGTCTCGCTTAGCACCGTTACTGAGGGATGTTTTTTAAAAACATCGATGGACGGTACACCGGTTGTGTACGGGATGAGATATACTGGTGTTTCTCCGGGTGCTTGTTTGTACATGTTAAAGACTACGGGATCGTGAGTCAGTACGAACTTGAAATCAGCAAGCCGCGTCAGTAGTTTGTCGCATGGTGCCTCAGTTTGTTTGTGCCAAAGAATCATCGGGATATCAGACGTCTGGCACCAAAGTATAAGCCTGCCGATTGGCGATGTCCGGTCTTGTATGTCGCCCCATTTAGCTTCATGCAGTTCGCCTGCTTCCATTAAAAGAAAATCAGGGACAGCTTTTGCGAGTGTTTTTCCCCAATTATGTGCGTACAAGCGGGTTACTTGAGTAACAGCATTTAGGCTTGTTACAGCACTTTGCGGCAGGGCGCCTGCGAATTTCAAATTATTCAAGTGACGAATAGAAGTCTTCTCTGTTCGCTCTACCGGTAAAAATGGTGACGTGAAAAGATTGTGTATCTCCATTTCTCCTTCCCCATTGATACGTATGGCTAAACGGGCAGCCTTTGTTGACGGGCTTGGAATAATTTGATGTAATTGATTTAACTGAATCGTATGTTTCTTCGTCTGCTGATTTTCTTCATCGTATTCAATTAGGTAGATCTGATAGTTGAGCGAGTTTGTCGTATGACCTTCGATGAAGATTGAGTTTTGGGAATGAAGGATGATTTTATTATGACGTTCTCCCAGCCTGGAATAACTGGAACTTGATTCCCAAAAGTTTACATATGCACTTTCTGTTGTTTTTGATTGTAGATGTATTGTATGATTTTCAATAGAAAGATTGATGAGTGACGGTTGATGGAACCAATTTTTACTGTCAAATAACTTGGTCGGAAGAAAATCGATGTGTATCGACTCTGGTTTCTTCAGTTTGTTTTTAATCTTTTCGATAAACAGCATCATAGCAATCCCTCACCTTATATATTGACTTAAATTATATCACGAAATGTGATTTAAATATATTTAATGAGAGGGAAAAGATAGGTATTTTTGAGGTTTTCACGAATTGAAAAGAGATGATTCAGAATGCTACTGGATCATCTCTTTTTATTTCGGGGTCCATTTTTATTACTTCATAAGTTCGATGGTGATTTTTTCTATGAGCGTGATTTCTCCCCTTCTTCTAGGGCATTTTTCATTACCATCAGTTTTTTTCCGTTTTTCCATTTATTCTTGTTCCGACACTACGGTAATTCTTCCTTCCTTTTCAGTTGGAATGTTATCACTGCCAAGGCGTACGAGTTGGTCTCTGAAATTTTCCCAATCCGATTGTCCAAGGTCCGTTACACGGCCTTCCGCATAGGCCTCTTCAAAAACAGTGAACCCGTCTCCGCCTTTTGCAGTGAATGCATTTGTAGCAATCGTGTAGGTTTCTTTATCTTCCACTTCCAGGAAACTGCCATCTGCTGTTTCATACTTGAGAGATATGACGCGGCTTCCAGCTGGCTCAGATGCGTCAAATTCAACTTTACCACCGGCGACATGCAGGAACCCGCCATTCTCGCTTGGGTAGTTACCTACACTTATTTCAAAGGCCTCCTTCAATTCAGCACCTGTTACATCCATGACTGCCAGTGTGTTACCAAATGGAAGAACTGCGATGACTTCCCCTACTGTAACTGGACCGGCATCGATTGGCGCTCGAATTCCGCCACCATTTTGCAATGCCATTATTACATTTTCATCATAAACCTTTGCAGCTTGCAGCATGCCATCGGTAATAACGTTTCCAAGAATCGTTTCGTTTTTACGTACACTTTCACCTGTTTCACTGCCTTTGTCCCCAGTTCGTGGGTTTGTTAGCGGTTCTTCTAAAGTTACACCAATTTCTTCCTGAGCAACTTCTTCTACTTGCTCTTTATATTTTTCAAGCAAGAGCGCTGCTTCCGGATCTTCTTCTTGTTCGCTGACTGGGATTAATTTACCTGTTTGTGTAACGACTACCCCATTTTCGTCAAATTCAACGTCAAGCAATCCAAGATTCGCATTGCCGTTCCCTGTCTGTACGATAATGGTGGGGTCTTTCGCTGCCCCAGATTCATCTGTATCCACGATGACTGGTTCCTCTAGTACGGTGTGGCTATGCCCACCAACGATGACATCGACGCCGTCAATCTGCTTTGCTAATTCTAAATCATTGTCCACTGCAGGGTTATCATCGAAACCGATATGAGTAATCGCAACAATTTTATTGACACCTTGATCTTCAAATGCTTGTACCGCTTTTTCCGCCTCTTCCAGATAATCTTCAAATTCGATATCTACTGGACTTGAAATACCGACTGTATCGACAGTTGTCAAGCCGAAGATTCCAACTTGTTCTCCTTCAACCTCTTTAATGATTCCATTGTAAATTTTCCCGTTGGCTGGATCAGAGGACAGGAGATCACTAAAAAGACCAGTGAATTTCTCATCCTTACTGAAATCGACATTACTGCTGACAAATGGGAACATCGCACCTTTTACAAAGTCAACAAGCGCTTGGTGACCTTCTGGTGATGAGCCAAGATCGAACTCATGGTTTCCGAATGTCATCGCATCATACTCCATATAATTCATGAATTCCAAGTCTGCTTGTCCAAGAAATTCATTAAAGTACAATGTACCTGTGAAAACATCTCCTGCATCAAGGAGTAATGCTTCGGGATTTTCGGCCCGCACATTATTTACAGCAGTTGCCCGTTTTGCGACTTCATCTAGATTAGCATGGGTGTCGTTCGTATGCATGATCGTTAAGTTGAAATTCTCTTCTTCTGGTTTCACGTATCCTTGCAATTGTTCGTAGATAGATGAGTTGACTGCACTTTGCCCACCGAAGATAGAAACTTCTTCTGGTTCGTTTTCTTCCAAATAAGTTGCAAGGGATGCTGGTAGCCGGTCATGAACCAGTGTTAATGCTGCGCCTTCTTTCGCTGTAAGCACTCCACCAGTGAGAGCATCGGCATAATCTTTACCAGATGCAACATAGACATTTTCTGGGTTTACATTAAATGCTTCAAGTAAGGCAATGTTTATTTCATAACGGTCTTTTCCTCGAATTCTCTCTGGTCTTGGAAGCTCGTTTGCAACATCTTTAGATATAACATTTTCTCCACCAATGATAATTGTTTCGTTAACACCAAGTTTTTCCAACTCTACATTTGTTGCTTCAGGTAGACGGTCTGAAAGGCTTAGGAGAACTGGGATTCCTTCTTGCGCTGCAATACCAGCAATCGACAATGCATCCGCAAAAGACTGGCCGCTTGCGACTACTGCCTTTTCCGCTTTACCGTCAGTCAGTTCTGCTGCAATTTGAGCTGCGGTTTCATATCTTGTATCTCCAGCAATCCGGGTAACGTTGTATCCAGCTTTTTCGATTACCTCAGCCGCTTCGTCGCTTACTGCTGTTTTTCCTCCGAGAATATGTACTTCAGAGGCTCCTAAGCGCTCTAATTCTTCTAAAGTGTCATTTAGAAAAGAATCATTCGGTGTTAATAGAATCGGTGCATCCCAAGCATAAGCAAGTGGCACACCTGCAAGTGCATCAGCAAATTCCAAACCGTTTGCGATAATCACTTTTTCAGCTGAACCATCTGCCCAGCCTGCTTGGCTAATTTCAATGGAGGTGCGGTAACGATCAGCTCCGTAAATTCGTTCGATAATTTCTGCCTTATATTGGGCCTCGGCTCGGGGTTGCTCGGGTTGGATTGGGTCTGCGAGCACATTGAGTGACATTGTTCCCGAAGCAACGATTGCTGCTGCGGATAATCCTGCTACCATTTTTCTTTTAAAAGACATTATGCATTCTCCTCCTCAACTTTTTAACTCTACTATTACTATACGAAACGAGTGTTACATTTGATGGAAGGTTTTGTTAAAAACATTTAATATAATGCTATTATTATAGATTACAAAGTAAAAAAAGAGGCTTTATGAATTTATCCATAAGGGTCTCCCTTTTTGTATTGGAGTTTTATTTTATTATTTTGTTTAGATTTTTGACGATTAAATCACTGACTGCACCTGTTCCACCGATAATGGAGATTTCCTCGTGTTTATTTTTCTTGATGTAGTTGGGAACCACATCTGGCACACGGTGGGGCACGACGACAATCGCACTGTCGTTATTCGCTGTAAGAACTGCTCCTGATCGTGCATCAGCAAAGCCTGTTCCTGTTGCACCATAGAGATGTTTATTATTTACATTGAAGTGATCTGCATGGGAGATATTCGTTTTATAACGGTCGGTACCGTCGCTGCTAAAATAATTGCAATGAATGCTATTTGTTGTTTTCTTTTTGCAAGCTTAACTTCCTCCTTTTTTGTTGGAATATCACTCCGTTACGATTCCTTTAGCTCATATTATATATATGCAAGTAATTGGAACTATTAATTGGCAGGACTATTACATCGCGCGGCGAGTTTTTAACTATCATTTTTTTCTATTTAAAAAGGACAATTGAACATGTCAATTGTCCTGATAACCTTGCTTATCATTCTTTTTATTCGTTTTTACTTTTGGCTTTTTATATTTCCAGCGAATTTTCCTTAAACGGTCAACTACTGGACGCTTTCCTCCCATAACAATCCCTGCAAGTTCGGCAAAGATATGCAAGAAAAAAAATACGAAGACGCTGATAAGGAGAGCAAATTTTAGACTAGCTTCCGAAAACAAAATCGCAAGGCCGCCAAATACAGCGCTGAACAAATAGATGATTATTACAGTTTTCCGGTGACTGTAGCCGGCATTGATTAGCTGATAATGGATGTGCTTGTTATCGGCTGCCATGATGCTTTCCTTATTATAGGCACGGCGGATGATGGCGACGAGTGTGTCGAATATTGGTATAGCAAGTACGATGATTGGTACGATGAAACTAAAGAATGCGATGTTTTTAAATAGACCAAGCATCGAGACGACGGCAATCATAAAACCGAGAAAATTTGAGCCTGTGTCCCCCATATATATTTTCGCCGGGTAAAAGTTATGATAAAGGAATCCGAGGTTCGCACCGATCAGTACGATAGCAAGATAAGCTGCCATCACCTGAGCATCCGTGACAGCCATAATAAAGATACTGATTAAGGCAATCGTCGTTACACCGGTTGCGAGCCCGTCCAGTCCGTCAATGAGGTTAATGGCGTTCGTAATCCCAACAATCCAGAGGACGGTGATGAGAACGCTGAAAAAGCCAAGATCGATCATTCCGATACCGGGGATTGTAACCCGCTCGATAATAAGACCGGATGAGACGATAAAAGATGCGGCGATGAGTTGGCCGGTTAATTTTGCTACTGGTTTAATGCTGAAACGGTCGTCTAGTGCGCCAGTTATAATGATAGTGAGAGCTCCGGCGAATATTTCCGGCAGGTGCTCATGCTGAGGCTGTAAATATACCATACCAAGCAGTGCACCTAAAAATATGGCAATGCCCCCTAATCTGGGTTTGACTTCTTTATGGATTTTACGATAGTTCGGAAAGTCCACAGCTCCGACCTTCACGGCAAACTTCTTTACCGCGTAAGTAAGCAGGAAGCTCGAAAAAAGTGCTATCGTAAAAGCAATAGCTAGATCGACAAAGTTAAACATAATATTCTCCTAATTAACATATTCAACAAACAATTTACACGTATCGATTAAATTATAACGAAAGAAAGGTTGATTGGGCAAATTTAACCGTGAGGATACCGGGACATGGGGACGGAGGCGTTGTCCCGATTTGGAGCGGGACATGGGGTCAGAGCTCTTGTCCCGGTATATCACCCAGTTCAATTGAATTTTGAATAATTTGGGGACTATTATTGGGGCAATCGCTTTGTTAGAATAAGGATGGGAGACAACGATACATAAGAATAGGGGGGATTTCTATGGGACTGTATATTTTTGTAATAGCAGCCGCTATTGCAGTATTTGGTATTTTAATGATGTATAAGAAAAATGTAGAACGACTCAAGGAAAATCCGAGTCAAGTTGCTGAAGTACATAAAAATTTCTTCATTAGTACGGCACTCATTGAAGCATTACCGATTGTTTTACTTATCCTAGGATTCGTCAATGTCGAACCGGTCCCGGTCGATCAGATTTATCTACCTGTTATTATTGTTATTATGTTAATTGCGTTCTCGGTCTTCTTTGTCTTCTTGCAACGAGCTGTAGGTACTGATGAGGACAGCAAGCAGGTTGTAACTAGCTTTTCGATGATTGCGATCATGATGTCGAATGCCATTCCTATTATTGCGCTTGTGTTTTTATTTTTGTCGGTGCAAGGATAATGTGTGGAATAGATAGCTACATAAGGAGACACTCGTTCCGATGAGTGTCTTTTTTGTTCTGTGCGGGACAGATGCCCTGCCCCCAGTGTCCCACTGAAGTTTGGGACAACAGCACTGACCCCAAAAAGGCATCTCCCCTGGGACAGTGCCTCTGACCCCAATGTCCCGCTCAAACTGGGACAGTTGCCCTGACCCTGTGTCCCGGTGTATGATTTGGGTAGGTGTTTTTTTTGAGGGGGTTGGTTTGGTGGTTGGTTTGGGTTGATCGGGATAGTATTGTGAAGGTTTGTATGATAGCTGGGAAGATTATGTTGATGAGCGGGGCGGAGACGCATCGGGTGGAGGATACGATGAATCGGATGGCGCATGCCTTTGGCGTCGAGAGTGCGCAGAGTCATGCTACACCTACTGGGATTAATTTCTCAGCTGGGATGACCGAAGTGAATAACTTTGTGCGGATTTTAAAGCGCCCGACTGATTTGCATAAAATAGCCGAAGTGAATAGTATTTCCCGGAAAATCATCGCCGGGGAATTAAGCCCGGAAAAGGCATACCGCAAACTGCTAAAAATTGAAGCGGCCCCTCCTGTTTATACGGTTTGGCTGCAGATTATAATTGCTGCGCTCGTGAGCGGCTGTTTTGTCATAATGTTTCAGGGGACCTGGACTGATTTCCTTCCAGCCTGTATTGCCGGTGGGCTTGGCTTTGCGGTAATGGCTGGGATGGACCGTCTTCTTGAAATCCGTTATTTGGCGGAGTTCTTCGGTGCTTTCGTCATTGGAATCAGTTCTTATCTGTTGATTCATTATGGATTTGCTTTGGAACTCGATAAAGTGATTATTGGAGCAGTGATGCCGCTCGTTCCTGGGCTCCATATTACGAATGCCATTCGCGATATGGTAGCGGGACATCTGCTTTCTGGAATATCTAAAGGTGTCGAAGCGACATTGACCGCGTTCTCGATCGGTGCTGGTGTGTCGCTGCTATTCGCTTTTGTCTAGGAGGGGGTTCTTTTGACGATACTTGCACAACTTATTACAAGCTTCATTGCATCAAGCGGATTCGGAATTTTATTCAGCGCCCCGAAAAGAGCCCTCATTCAATGCGGATTCGTTGGGATGTCCGGCTGGATGCTTTATTATTTTCTGACACCAGCGGTTATGAATAATGTTCCAGCGACGATTTTTGCAGCGATGCTTGTATCGGTGCTCAGTTATTTCTGTGCCCGCCTGTTTAAAGTGCCGATTATCATTTTCAATATTTCCGGAATCATCCCGCTCGTGCCAGGTGGGCTTGCATATAATGCGATGCGTCATTTTGTCGAAAATGATTATACGACAGCAATTGAGCTATCGGTTGAGGTTGCATTGCTTGCTGGTGGAATTGCGATTGGATTAATGTTTTCAGAGGTCATCCGGCAAGTTGTCGTGAAACTGTCGGTTCATAAATAAGATAAATAACTTCAGCTTGAAACAGTACACACTTCTGAATATTTTTTCTTTTAAACAATTCACTGACTTTCAGTTCGTATCTATTGCTAAATTTCTAAACTCCATTACAATAAAATAAAACTTCATTCTGCGGGGTTTACTTTTTAACCTAACGGAATGTTTAATAAAATAATCGAGCCGTTACTGGAAGGGCGGATCTCCCACTTTAAAGTTTGAAGTAGGAGTCTTACAGCCAGTTACACTGCGATAATTTTTATTCCAATAAAGTGAGGGAAGTTTGATGAGTGAACAAATAAAGCCAAAAGTTTTAATTACAATATTTGGAGCAACAGGTGACTTAGCTAAACGTAAGCTATACCCTTCCATATACCGCCTTTTGCGGAATAATACGATTAGTAAAGATTTTGCCGTAATTGGACTTGCACGTAGAGGATGGTCCAATGAGGTGTTCCGCGATAATGTAAAGGAATCGGTTGAACAAGCATTTGGTGAGTGCGAGGAGTTGGATGATTTCGCGTCACATTTCCACTATCAATCCTTTGATGTGACGGATAAGACAGCTTACGACCGCATGAAAGAATTAGTGGAACAGCTTGAATCACAATACGACACAGAAGGAAATCGGTTATTCTATTTGGCTATGGCGCCGGAATTTTTCGGACAGATTGCAAATAGCCTGCAGGAATACGGCTTGAAAGAAACGCCGGGCTGGACACGCTTGATTATTGAAAAGCCGTTCGGTCATGATTTGGATTCGGCAAAAGAGTTGAATAACCAAATTCGGGCAGCGTTTGATGAGGAGCAAATCTATCGGATTGACCATTATCTTGGAAAACAGATGGTACAAAACATTGAAGTTATCCGGTTTGCGAATGGAATTTTTGAACACTTGTGGAACAACCGATTTATTTCCAATATCCAAATTACGTCGAGTGAAACGCTCGGGGTGGAGGACAGGTCGCGCTATTACGATGATTCAGGGGCGATCCGGGATATGGTGCAGAACCATATGCTGCAAATGGTTGCGCTGCTTGCGATGGAACCGCCGATCAGTCTGACAACGGATGAAGTTCGTTCGGAGAAAATTAAAGTAATGCGTGCGCTTCGGGAACTTGACTTAGATCAGGTTCATGAGTATTATGTCCGCGGGCAGTATGGACACGGTGTTGTAAATGATAAAGAGGTCGCCGGTTATCGAAAAGAATCGGAGGATCTCATCTTTTCCAATACAGAGACGTTCGTGGCTGGGAAAATTTTAATCGATAATTACCGCTGGGCTGGGGTTCCGTTCTATATTCGAACTGGAAAGCGAATGCCAGAAAAGCGGACGAAGATTGTCATTGAATTTAAAGATATACCGATGAACCTGTATTTTAAGAGCGAGCGGGAACATCATCCGAACTTGCTTGTCATTAATATTCAGCCGGATGAAGGAATCGCCCTTTATCTGAATGCGAAAAAATCTGGTTCTGAGGCACTTGCGGAGCCGATTGAGCTTAGTTATAAACAAGGCGCGATGCCAGCAATAAACACGCCAGAAGCGTATGAAAAACTTCTATATGATTGCATGATTGGTGACGCGACAAACTTTACACATTGGGATGAAGTTGCGTTGTCCTGGCAATACATCGACCCGATCTTAAAAGTTTGGGAAGATGAACAGCCGAACTTCCCGAACTATGAATCCGGCTCGATGGGACCGAAAAAATCAGACGAACTCCTCAACCAAGACGGCAACCACTGGTGGGAAGTTTAGCTGGGACACGGGGTCAGAGACCTTGTCCCAGATTTAGCGGGACACGGGGTTGGAGCGGGACGCGGGGTCAGAGCTCCTGTCCCAGATTTAGCGAGACGCGGGGTCAGAGCTTTTGTCCCGGAACTACAAAAATGGGTCATTCAAGAAATCATCTTGAATGACCCATTTTTTTATTATATATGCGGTGACGATGGGACTCTTATTAAGTGGGACAATTACACTGACCCCAATGTCCCGCCATCTGCGTTCTATCTGGGACAGTTGCTCTGACCCCATGTCCCGCCGCGCTCATTATCTCTGGCGGGTGTCGTCTCTGTCGAGTTCTTTTTCTCTTTCTGTGTCGTCTCTTTCGATTATGTCTTCGTTGTCGTTGTTGTCGCCATTATTACCATTGGTTCCGTCGTCGATGTTACCTTGGTTGTCATCATTTTGGTCACGTGGTGTTTCGTCAATTGGTTCGTTATCATTATTGTCATTGTTGTCGTTATTTGTCGCACACCCTGTGATCAATGTAAGTGCTAATGCAAGTGAACCAATACGGAGAAGCCATTTATTCATCATCTGTGTATGCCTCCTTTTCCTTAAAGTAGTTGCTCGAATTTAGCATAACCACTTTACCCGAAAGTCATACATTATACACATAAAAGACGATATCGCTCCTCCTAACACACTCCCTACTGAATCGCAAATGTAATCTCCGCTTCACAAGCTAGCTCACCATCAACGGTTGCCCGGCCTTTCCCTTTCCCGATCGGCCCTTTCATCCGTGTAATTTCCACTTCAAGTCGCAGTTGGTCTCCTGGTTTTACTTGACGTTTAAAACGACATTTATCCAGTCCTGCGAGGAAGCCGATTTTCCCTTTATTCTCTTCCTTATTCAGCACTGCAATTGCACCAACTTGGGCCATTGCCTCAACAATCAGCACGCCTGGCATGACCGGATATTCGGGAAAATGTCCTTGGAAAAACGGTTCATTGATTGTTACATTTTTAATGCCTACCACGCGTTTCGCTTCGTCCATCTCTACAATTTTATCGACTAATAAAAATGGATAACGGTGCGGGATAATTGCTTTAATTTCTTCCGTATTCATGTTTTAATCTCCTCTTTTCACCATGATAAAGCAGGGATATTTAAAATGATGCTTCCATATCCTTTTGCTTGCTAGTTTTGATTATATCAAGTTTGCATGTTTGACTCCAATCGAAAACGGAAAAAGAAAGGCAAGTGCATTTCTCAAAAATCAACCTTAGAAGTAGTTAGGAGGAAAACAAAATGCTCTGGTCAATTATTGTTCTATTGCTCGTATTATGGCTATTAGGCTTTTCATTTGATGTTGGCGGCGGTCTTGTCCACATACTTTTAGTTATCGCCTTAATCGTGCTTATTTTCCGTTTAATAACTGGAGGACGGGTCGATTAACTTTTAATTAAAAATTGCAGCCTAACGAAAGCTAATACACTCACAAAAAGGACATAGGATTTCCACCTATGTCCTTTATCATTTACCACAATATAACTTGTACGTGTGGCTCTTATACGAGAAGAAGTGCCACTTTATTCTTTTGTAACGATGTCGATGATATGTTGCCAGGTTTCCACCTTAAGTGCGTCTGTCGGGGTTCCGTCGCCAATGATTCCGTAACCGATCATAAGCCCTGCTACAAGGGCAAATACGGCGAGAATCGCAACAATAATAATGCGCAGCCAAATCGGGAAAATCCGTACTCTCGATTGCTTGTCCCGCTGTTCACTTCGCCTTTGCTGCTCTTTTGTTTCAGGACTTTTTGCCTTCGATTGTTTTTTCTCGGCGGCAAGTTCCGCTTTTTTTGCACGTTTATTTAGCTTTTTATCCTCTGCTTCGCTGGATTTTTCTTGTTTCTTTCCTATTCCAGCTAGTCTTAATTGCTTTGTTGACATCGTTTGTTCTCCTTAATCTTAACTTCTCAGTTGATTGATGAGTCCCATCATCTGATCGGTCGTTGAAATCGTCCGGGAATTAAACTGGTAGGCACGCTGAGCCACCATTAATTCTGACATCTGAGTTGCCAAATCAACATTCGCCTGCTCCAACATCCCACTTTCAACTAATAAATTGGTAACTCCGATTTGCTCCACAACTTCATCCATCACATAGCCCAACTCACCAGCATCAGGCAGACGGAAAAGATTGCCACCAGCTGCTTCCAGTAAATGTGGCCGCGTAATTTCGACAATGCCAATTGCACCAACTACCTGCAGCTCACCATTCCGTTCAACGACGATTTGCCCATTATCGCGAACCTCGATTCCCTCGAAGCCACTTGCAATTATAATTCGCTCACCATTTTGCCCAAGGACGGGTTCGCCATCGCCATTTGTCAGCATCACTGCATCCGCCCCTGCACTCGTCGGCTGTAAATAAAAACTTCCATCGCGTGTGTAATTCGTCTCGAGTGCTCCCGGTTCCCCCGTTTGAATCTGGAAAAAATGCCTTTCATTGCGAAGGGCAAGATCGAGTGCCCGGTTTGTCGTCTGTAGAGATCCGATAGAAAAATCATTATTAATTGCTCCAAGCTTTGCTCCAGACCCAACACGAATTCCTTCTGGCGTTAGTCGATTCACCGCATTTTCCGGGGTGTTTAGATTATTGATTTGCTGGGTTAAAAGGGAGGAAAATTCCGAGTTTCGTGTTTTATAGCCGGGTGTTTGGCTGTTCGCCATATTATGTCCAATCAAGTCTAATTTCTGTTGCAGCTGATTCATCGTCACAGCTGCCTGAATCATCGTCCGCGACATCTAAAAACCTCCAATCTAAATCCTGTTTAACCGAGGCGGCCGATATCTGACACTGCTTTTCCTAAACTTTCATCATAAGCCCGTAACACGCGCTGATTCAGTTCAAACATCCGGTAAGCATTCAACTGGTCTGTCATCGTCGCCTGCGCGTCCACATTCGACTGCTCTAGAAAGCCTTGCAAAACAGTAAATTCAGCATCAGCCGGTACCGCAATTGATTCGCCGTCGTACAGGTTATCGCCTTCTTTTGTTAGTTCATTCACATCGTTTACGTAGGCTAGTCCTAGCGGAATCGTTTCCGTATCGGTCTGAAGCATTCCCGTATCCGTCACGGTAAAATCTCTGCCACCTGTCTCAATCGGTGTACCAGCGTTATTTAACACGTAATAGCCCTGATTCGTCACAAGAAAGCTGTTCCCGTCAATGGTGAAATTTCCGTTGCGAGTGAGGCGTTCTTCCCCTGCTTCATTTTGTACACGGAAAAAGATGCCACCTGTCTCGTCCGGTACTGCATCTTGCGTTATAGCAAGATCTGTTCCGATATTCGTCTCGCGGATGCCGCCCTGCGCAAAATTAGGTACGAATTCCTGGACATAGACTCCGGTATTAAGCGAACCGATTGTCTCACTTATTGGGAGATGCACGTTCCGATTCACCGGTAACTGTTTCTTCCCTTGGGCTTGAATCAGCATTTCAGGAAATGACCGGATTGTTGCTTGATCCGCCTTGTATCCTGGTGTATTTATATTTGCCAGATTATTCCCTAATGCTTCCTGATGACGCTGCTGGGTCATCATGCCACTTGCAGCAGTGTAGAATCCTCGTAACACGCGATTTCCTCCTTTTTAGCGTTCAGGATATTTTGAAAAATTATTGAATTACTAATAAAAATCTGTGGATTATGAACTGAAAGTTGCTAGCAATAACCTTTTCCGTACTGCACCTAGCACAAACAAGATGAATTCTCTTCTTAAGTAAGCTTCTTGCGACTTTGCAACGAATGTTTCTCTACCGTGAAAAAACTACCTCGGAAGAACCGCTTCCCGTCCTGGGAGACACAGTTTCTACGTTGCGTTGCCGCGACTACTGCTATGTGCTGGTACAAACGCTCTTCGGTGGGACAAGTAAAAGCAGTCCCAAGCCCGCGAAACGATTCGCCCAACTTACTGTAAGGGTCGCTTAGCACCTTTCAATCTTATCCAATCTTTTTACCTTCGATCTTATCAATGTTTTCAAGCATGATTCCGGTTCCTTTAGCAACACAGCTCATTGGCTCTTCCGCCACAAATACAGGCACCTTCAGCTCTTCAGCAAGCAATTGGTCCATACCGTGGATGAGCGCCCCTCCGCCAGTGAGAATGACACCACGGTCGATGATGTCAGCAGATAGTTCCGGTGGAGTCTGCTCAAGAACCATTTTCGCAGCTTGTACAATTACATAAACATATTCACGAAGCGCTTCTTCAATCTCCTTGGAGTTTACCGTTATTGTTTGCGGAAGGCCACTCACCATGTCTCGACCACGAATCTCAAGGGATTCATCGCGTGAACCTTCAAAAACGGTTGCGACATTGATTTTAATTTCTTCGGCAGTCCGTTCACCGATTAGGAGCTTATATTTTTTCTTAATATACTGTAGAATTTCTGCATCAAAATTATCCCCTGCCATTTTAATGGACTCAGAGGTTACAATGCCACCCATAGAAAGAACGGCTACATCTGTCGTTCCTCCACCGATATCGACAACCATGTTTCCACTCGGCTGGTAAATTTCCATCCCAGCACCGATTGCTGCGACCTTGGGCTCTTCTTCCAGATACACTTTCTTTCCGCCTGACTTTTCCGCCGCTTCTTTAATCGCTTTCTGCTCGACTTTGGTAATGTTCGTCGGGCAGCAAATGAGCATGCGCGGTTTTGTAAACAGGCCTTTAACATTGATTTTATTAATAAAATGCTTTAACATCGCTTCAGTCACATCAAAATCAGCAATTACCCCATCTTTCAACGGGCGGATTGCTTCTATATTTCCAGGTGTCCGACCAACCATGCGACGGGCTTCTTCTCCGACTTCCAGTACTCTTCCAGTATTTCGGTCCATCGCTACTACAGCTGGTTCATTCAACACAATTCCTTTTCCTTTTACATGAATCAAAACGTTGGCGGTTCCAAGGTCTATTCCAATATCTCTAGAAAACATTCTATCTAGGTCCTCCCAAATTAACTTGTCTTACATCGTGATTTAGACACAATGCTACTATTAACATATTTTATCACAGTTTGTCACATTTAACTTCTTTTATTGATAATTATTTTATGAAATTTTTGTTGTGCTTGACGGCAGATAGGGATGCGGGTTCATTCTGGGAAGTTCTGTAAAAAAATGGGCTACTAATCCCGGGAGGCGACTAGTAGCTTGGGGGTATTAATTCCGGGAGGGGTTTACCTTCAGGCGGCCTTCATTTTTATATTTCTGTCTCGTTGCTTCCCCGCCACGCAGGTGTCTGATTGCTTTATGATATTCCAGCACTTCTTTCACCTGTCCGGCAAGTTCGGGATTGATCTCAGGTAAACGTTCAGTTAAATCTTTATGGACAGTACTTTTGGAGACCCCGAATTCTTTGGCAATTTTCCGGACTGTCTTTCTCGTTTCAATCACATGCTGTCCAATACGGATTGCTCTTTCTTTGATGTAATCATGCACACCGTTCGCCTCCTAAGTTGATCGTTCTGAGGTGTCATCTCTTATCTCTTCAACCGGGGCTCATTATTTAATGCTGTCAACTGAACCGAAAAGTGAGTCTATGTAATTTGCATCATTGCGGGAACGGAAAAAGTCACTACTATGCTCCTTCACCTCAGCACTAAAATCTTGGTTGGTTTGTAACATTTTATTACAAGCACCAACCGAATATGAATAAATCTTTTTGGGACTAGGGGTCAGAGCATTTGTCCCACCACGCAAAAACACCTTGGCCTGAAATGCCAAGGTGTTTGCTTGTGTGTTTATTCTTCTGTGTCGTCTTCCGTTTCTTCTGGTTGTTCATCTTCAACTTCCAAGTCAGCGTCGGATTCATCTAGTTCAGCATCAGCGTCTTCATCCTGTTCATCCGCTTCTTCTGGCTGCTCGACTGCATCCGTTTCTTCTGTTGGTTCTGTTTCTTCCGCTTCTTCTGTTACACCTTCTGATTCGTCCGCATCCTCCGCTACATCCTCAGTTGATTCAGCTGAGTCCATGAGTTCAGCAATGTTTGCAAGCGGTTGGTTCAGCAATGCTTCCGGGTTCACAGGTGTATCACCTTTTCGGACTTCGAAGTGAACATGGTTGCCATGCTCTGTTCCGAATTTATTTTTCCCGGCTGTACCAATTGCTTCTCCTTGTTTTACATTTGCATCTGCTTCAACCTTCACATCGCCAAGACTCGCATAATAGGTTTTCACATCGTCACCATGATCGATTACGACAACATTCCCTAAAAGCGGGTCCTCTTTCACTTCAGCGACTGTACCACTTAACGCAGCGACTACTTCAAAGCCTTCCCCATCTTCTGTTGTAATATCAATACCTGTGCTTTGATAATAACGATTGTTGTAATGGATTAGGGCATTTACCTTCTCTGATTCGTCTGCGTTATAGTCAAAAAATTTCGTTACAATCTGCGCTTCTTCAGTGTTTTCGATCGGTAATTGTACGACTTCTTGTTGTTCCATGACAGGCTCTGCTTCCTCTTCATTTAGAACCGGGGAATACTCTTCGGACTGTTCCCGCTCCTCGACAATTTCCTGATCGTCTCCATTATTTTGGTACCAGACAACTGCTGAGATTAATAGAGCTGCTAGAACCAAATAAAGACTAGGGAAGAACCACTTTTTACGGAAAATGCGTGTCCAACTTTTTTTTGGACCGAATTTGTTTTCCTCATTCATCTTCATCACCTCAACAACCATTCTGTTCAGAAAATAGAAAATCTATACATCTGCAAGGAAATATTTTTCATAAACATGTATTATTTTGGTTGTTAAGGGGAAATTAAGCTGTTACTTGCCAATATTATCAGTAATCAAGGAAAAACCCCCGTCTATTTCGAGACGAGGGTCGGAGCTGCTTCATCAAGCGTACTTATATCTATTCCCTGATAGTAATGCTTCACGATATCTTCATAGTTCTTTCCTTCCTTCGCCATACTATCCGCACCGTACTGACTCATGCCGATGCCGTGACCATTTCCTTTCGTCGTGAAAATATAATGATCATTTGCTTGTTTAACGGAGAAATCCGTGGAACGGAGCTCAAGCTTATCGCGGATTTCCCTTCCTGTGAATGTGTTTTCATCCATTGTAAATTGACTGACGCGGCCACTGTCTGAGCGGGCAATCGTAATATGATCAGCCGCATCACTGGATAACGTAATACCAAGACGCTCTTCCAGTTCGGCTTTCGTAAATGTTTCCTGATTAACGAGCTTCGGGTTTTCTAAATCCCATGGGCTTGGCACGCTCCGTAGATAGGGCAGCTCTTTTTCCCAATAGTCCTCCGAGTTTTCCGTATAGCCATTACTCATCGAAAAGTAGGCAGGCATGATCGGAGCATCTTCATACGTTAAAATTTCTCCACGCGTCGATTCCACCGCAGCTTTGATTTTTTTAATATTGTCTTCATAGGCACTGCCCCATAGCTGCTTTAATTCGTCATTGTTCTTATATACCTGATCTTGCACGGTATCTGTAATATCGTAGGAATCCTCATCATTTGTGAGGAGATGGTTAACTGTATACGTCCGAGCTGCAATGGCTTGAGCCTTCAGTGCCTCCATTTCGAAGGTTACAGGCATTTCCGCAGCAACGACACCGACAATATAATTCTCCAGAGAAACATCTTCAACGACATCTGCTTTCGTTCGCATGACCGCGACGGATATGGCTTCCTGTTGTTGTTCATTCATAATTGTAAAATCATCCGCCGGCTCTGTTGCTTTATTATTTTTGTTCTGTGGCAGCACGATCAGGCTCGGAATGGCAATAATAAGGATAAACAGGGAAGCAACCAGCAGGATGAGCGGCAGCCGGTAAGAGAGCTGGTGATGTTGGAAATAAGCAGAACCCTTACGTTTAATGAAAGGGGGTGGCTTTCGTTTCATTGTTTTAAACTTCGGCTTGCTGGATACTGATTTCAATTGTGTCTTTTTCTTGAGTAGTTTCTGGATATGGGCGTTTTTCTTCGGACTTTTCACAAATTCCCTCCTCGTCGCTGATTTGCCGTGAAGAGGAGTTTCACTTCCCCTTATGCACAGCCTAGTATTGCAATCTACTATTATATTTATACGAAAAAGTTAGAAATAGACCTGTGAATTGCAGTTTATAGGAAAAAATATAACGGTTTAAAGGCTATAAATACAAATAACCCCTACCAGAATTGTTTTTTCTGAAATAGGGGTGTTTAATTTTGTATCCAGGCGTCCGAACTGCCCGACGGTTTATTTTTTATAATAACTTTGCAATTGCTTCTCCGCTTAATTCGTTTGTTTCTGTAATTGTTTCAATCACATTGTCGAACTCATCAACACGGACAATGTCAGCACCTAATGCAGCAAGCTTTCCAACAATATTCACATAGCCGCGGTCAAGATGCTTTAATTGAGTGACGCGGGTATGTCCTTCTGCTACAAGACCAGCCAAAATAAGCGCAGCAGCAGCGCGTAGATCGGTTGCTGCAACTTCAGCACCTTGCAGGTCATTTAGCCCTTCTACGATCACACTGCGACCTTCAATTTTGATTTTAGCGTTCATTCTTCTGAACTCTTCTACATGCATGAAGCGATTTTCAAAAACCGTCTCGGTGAGGACACTTGTGCCATTTGCTTTCAGCATCAAAGCCATCATCTGGGATTGCATATCGGTAGGGAATCCGGGATATGGAAGTGTTTTGACATCGGTTGATGTAAAGGTTTCCGGTCCGATCACACGGAGTCCTGTGCCTTCTTCTTCAATCGATACACCCATTTCTTCCATCTTGGAAATAACGGAACGGAGATGTTCGCTTTCCACATTTTCCACTAAAACATTTCCACCTGTAATTGCAGCTGCAGCCATGAAGGTTCCTGCTTCAATCCGGTCAGGAATAATCGTATGCGTTGTGCCGTAAAGCTTTTCCACTCCGTAAATACGGATGGTTTCTGTACCTGCTCCAACGATATCAGCACCCATTTTATTCAAATAATTGGCTAAATCAACTATTTCAGGTTCTTTCGCAGCATTTTCAATAATCGTCGTTCCTTCTGCAAGGGATGCTGCCATCATGATGTTCTCGGTTGCGCCAACACTTGGCATGTCGAGATAAATTTTTGCACCTTGAAGACGACCATCCACTCGTGCTTCAACGAACCCATTGCCGACATGAATGTCTGCTCCCATAGCTTCGAAGCCTTTCAGATGAAGGTCGATGGGACGGGATCCGATGGCACATCCACCCGGCATTGCGACGTTGGCATGGCCGTAGCGGGCAAGTAATGGTCCCAGAACAAGCACAGATGCGCGCATTTTTCGTACATATTCAAATGGGGCTTCTGTAAGTAATTCCTTGGAAGCATCAATTTCCACGGTATTCGTATTTGCATTAAATTCTACATCGGCATTTAGATTTCTCAGTACTTCATTAATTGTATAGACATCAGCTAAAACAGGTACGTCTGTTATGACACTCTTGCCTTCGCTGGCAATTAAACTCGCAGCCAAAACTGGCAATACGGCATTTTTGGCACCCTCTACTTTTACTGTGCCGCGTAGTTGCTGTCCACCTCTTACGATGATTTTTTCCATATTTATAAATCTCCTTCAAATCCTTATTTCTAGATATTAGTATTCAGTAATTAGGATAGGTGTTCCTATCGTGTAGACAAGCTCTCCTGATTCCTTCTCGGCTGTGGCAATTTGCACGTTATAAGGTATACCTTCCAGAATGAATTTGTCATTCCATAGTGGTGTATACCCGTAAATCAACTTTTTAAGCTTGGACATTTCGTATGAATCATACTGTTCTTCTATATGTACCAGCTGTAGCGATTCTGTCAAATTCTCCATAATCGCCCTATTCCCTATTGTATCATCTTCTATCACTTCAATACAAGTAAATGATTTGACATTTGTGTGGAAAAGTTTATTCAGAAGATTTTTACGTGTCTCGTCATATTCCTGCTGGACTGATTCGTTCCATGAGTCTCCTTTTAGGACGGCAATTAGTTCTACTTGCCCTGGATTTTCCTTCGCTATAATCATTCGTTTTTGGGTTGTAATTAATGCCGGTTTATCGGCACTAACAAAGTTAAATATTATACTATTTTCATCTTCTGTTCTAGATACGAAATAACTATTTTTTTTATCATTCACAATTTGTTCAAAGTCAGTTGTGTGGATTGTTTCTTTCAGGGTTACTTCCCAGCCTGTTAGTGGTAATTGGTTCGTAGTTGTAATTTCTGTCAGCGTGTGTAGTGGGTCTATTTCTGTATGTGCAGGAGTTGATCCTGTCAGCGTTATAAAGGTTGCGATTAGAAAAGATATAATGAACTGTTGCATAGTCGTTACCCCTCTCCATTTGGTTATTTCCAGTATGGACAGGAGGCAGAAATTTATTCATAGATTGGTAGAATGAGAGATTGACTAAGATTCTGAAGTAAAGAGTGGAGAAATAAATCCGAACAAGTTATAAATGGAGCATTAAAGCTTGAAAATACTTCACTTTAGCCGTGGGCGACTGGCGAGCCGCAACGAACAGTGCATTCTGTCGCTTCTCACCTAGGCTTCCCATCTAAATCCCGATGAATAAGAAGCTCTCGTGCCGGTGCTGGTCACAGGACGTGACTGTACTTGCCGGACCAATGAAGTCTAGCGTATATTCCCGGAGCTAAAAGAAAAATTTGTTCGGATTTAATCCATATTAGTATATATGCTCCGCCCCTTCATTGAATAACCTTTCCATTCGTTAACGTTAAAACAGATAGATCAGATCCTGTGACCATTGTAAGATGTCGAGGACGAATCTGCTGACTCCTGTTCCAATCATGATGGCAAGGAAGAGTAGGAAAATCCTGCCATCTTGTGGATGGTCTTTTCGAATAATCGGATCAAAATTCAACTTGAGCATGACTCTCCATGTGAGCCAAATGAAAAATATATGCGAAATCATTCCAATTAGCGCAAACTGTCCAATTGAAAACATAAAACGACCTCCCATAAGGAATATTATTGTCGATATTTCCCGGGAAATGATTTCCGGAAACCGGGACAGGGGGTCAGAGCGATTGTCCCACTTTTAGTGGGACAGATGCTCTGACCCCCTGTCCCAATGAAAAAAATCTCTTATAACCTGTGGTGTCATAAGAGATTTTGTTTTTTATTTTCCGCCTGCGCTGAGGCGATTCATTGCGCGTTTGAGTGCTAATTCAGCTCTCCGGAAGTCGGTATCGTCTTGTTTCGCTTGTAAGCGACGTTCTGCCCGTTCTTTCGCCTCTTTTGCGCGGGCGACGTCAATGTCGCTTGCTTTTTCGGCAGTTTGCGCTAAGATAGTTACTTTATCCGGTCGCACTTCCATGAAACCGCCACTTATTGCGACTTTATAGGTTTCGTCATTTTTCTTTAAACGAGCGACACCTATCGCTAATGGAGCTACTAAAGGGATATGACCTGGCAGAATACCTAATTCTCCATCTTCTGTCATACAGACGATCATTTCATAATCCTCTTCCAGAACTGTACCACTAGGAGTTACAACACTCACATTTAGTGTTTTCAGGATAAACCCCTCCTAATATTGGTAAGAAGCAAGTAGAAATTCCTCATCTCTACTCACTTCTTCCATTTTTTATTGTGATTGTTTTGCTTTTTCCACAACTTCTTCAATGCTTCCTACCAGACGGAATGCATCCTCTGGAAGATCGTCATATTTACCTTCTAGAATTTCTTTAAATCCTTTTACCGTTTCGCTTACAGGCACATATGAACCTGGCTGACCAGTGAACTGTTCAGCAACGTGGAAGTTTTGTGATAAGAAGAACTGAATACGACGTGCACGAGAAACCGTCAGTTTGTCCTCTTCACTCAACTCATCCATACCAAGAATTGCGATAATATCTTGTAATTCACGATATTTCTGAAGTGTTTGTTGTACTTCCGTTGCTACGCGGTAATGCTCTTCCCCTACTACTTCCGGGTCAAGGGCACGAGATGTGGATGCTAGTGGATCCACCGCCGGGTAGATACCTTGCTCTGAAAGTTTACGGTCAAGGTTTGTTGTCGCGTCAAGGTGTGCGAATGTCGTTGCCGGAGCCGGGTCCGTGTAGTCATCCGCAGGTACGTAGATCGCTTGAATTGATGTTACGGAACCTTTTTGCGTTGATGTAATTCGTTCTTGTAACTGTCCCATTTCAGTCGCAAGCGTCGGCTGGTAACCTACCGCTGAAGGCATACGGCCTAATAGCGCGGAAACCTCGGAACCTGCTTGTGTGAAACGGAAAATGTTGTCGATGAACAGTAAAACGTCCTGGCCTTGTTCATCACGGAAATGTTCAGCCATTGTTAGACCCGTCAAGGCAACACGCATACGTGCTCCAGGTGGTTCGTTCATCTGACCGAATACCATTGCCGTTTTAGCAATAACTCCAGAGTCTTTCATTTCAAAGTAAAGGTCATTACCTTCACGTGTACGCTCTCCAACTCCGGCGAATACGGAAATACCACCGTGTTCTTGAGCGATGTTGTTGATTAGTTCCTGGATCAGTACGGTTTTACCTACACCCGCACCACCGAACAATCCAATTTTACCACCTTTAATATAAGGTGCGAGCAAGTCAACAACTTTAATTCCTGTTTCCAAGATTTCTGTTTCTGTTGACAGTTCTTCAAATTCAGGAGCATTTCGGTGAATTGGATCTAAACGAACGTCTGAAGCGAGTGGCTCGTCCAGGTCAATGTTTTCACCTAATACGTTAAATACTCTTCCTAATGTCACATCTCCTACTGGTACGGAGATTGGTCTGCCTAGGTCTGTAGCAGGCGCGCCGCGTTGAACGCCATCCGTGGATGACATTGCAATCGTACGGACACTGTTGTCACCAAGGTGAAGTGCAACTTCCAATGTAAGCTTGCTTTCCACTCCATTTACGTTGATATCTACTACAAGAGCGTTGTAAATATCAGGAAGTTGGCCGTCTTCGAACTTAACGTCGACAACAGGACCCATTATTTGTGTAACATGTCCCTTACTCATGGATTTCCCTCCTAACAATAATCTCCTACATAAAAAACTTTAAAATAATAATGCAGTGGATAACTTGATTTTCCAGCGACAGCCACGTCCGGCTCCAGCGCCCAGCAACTAGCAAACTTCACACTTCTCCAATCGATAAGTCAACATCGGCTCTCTACGTTCGCCGTGTTTCCTTTATCTCATTCTGAAGTGCTCCAGTTTGTACGTTGCTAAACGGGCGCTTGCGCCTTTGTTCCAATCTGCTATTCAAGTGCAGCCGCTCCACCAACAATTTCGGTGATTTCTTGCGTGATTGCTGCTTGACGTGCACGGTTATATGCAAGTGAAAGGTCATCGATCAATTCATTCGCATTATCAGTAGCGCTCTTCATTGCAGTCATACTCGCCGCATGTTCACTCGCTTTTGCGTCTAATAATGCACCGAAAATTAGACTCTCAGCATATTGTGGGAGCAATACATCTAAAATTTTCTGTTCACTTGGTTCATATTCGTATTCACTGTTCGCATTTCCTAGATCTGCGATATCTTCTATCGGTAGTAACTGCTTCTGTGTAACGACCTGTGAAATTGCACTGACATAATGGTTATGGAAAATGATTAATTCATCAATTTCTCCATCTGTGTACATTTGCACCGTCTCGGAAGCCAGTTCTCTAATTTCGGCATATTCCGGTTGATCTGCTACACCAAGGATACTTTTGGCAATTGGTAAATTACGTCTTCTACAATACTCAAAGCCTTTTGATCCCATGACGATGAGGGTATATTCAGATGGGTCGTTATGACGCTCTTCAATTGTCTTCATAAGGTCTCGCAAAACATGACTGTTATACGCTCCGACAAGTCCTTTATCTGATGTGATAATGAGGTAACCAGTCTTGTTTACCTTGCGTTTTGTCAGCATTGGGTGTGAGACATCAGTATGGCTGTTAGCAATACTGCCGACAACTTGCTGAATCTTGTCGCTATAAGGGACAAAACCTTTTGCGTTACGTTCTGCTCTTCCCATTTTAGAGGCAGATACCATTTCCATCGCACCAGTAATTTGCTTCGTCTTTTTTGTAGAGTCAATTCGTGCTTTCAAATCTCTAAGTGATGCCAAGCTATTTCACCACCCTTTCGCAGTGATATGGGAGAGGACCGGTATAAAAGAACACCGGACCTCGGGTTTTTTAATTAATTTTTACGCATTTGATGGTAAGAAAGTATTCTTAAACGCTGTTACAGCTCCATCCATCTTCTCTGCATCTGGAAGTTGTCCGGTTGTGCGGATTTCTTCTAGTAGTTCGCTCTCGTTTGTAGCGAGCCAGATATTCATTTCCTCTTCAAAGCGGACGATATCTTCCACTGGAATATCATCGAGGAAGCCTTTCGTAAGTGCGTAGATAATCATCACTTGATTTTCTACAGCGAGTGGCTTATGCAGCCCTTGTTTCAGTACTTCAACTGTTCGCTCCCCGCGGTTCAGCTTGGCTTGTGTTGCTGCGTCAAGGTCGGAACCGAACTGGGAGAAGGCCTCAAGCTCACGGAATGAAGCAAGGTCAAGACGTAATGTACCTGCAACTTTCTTCATCGCTTTAATTTGTGCATCTCCACCTACACGGGATACAGATAGACCTGGGTTAATCGCCGGACGTACGCCGGAGAAGAAGAGGTCGGACTGTAAGAAAATTTGTCCGTCTGTAATGGAGATTACGTTTGTTGGAATATATGCAGAAATATCTCCTGCTTGTGTTTCAACGAATGGCAGTGCGGTTAAAGATCCGCCGCCTTTTGCGTCACTCAGTTTTGCTGCACGCTCAAGTAGACGTGAGTGGAGGTAGAATACATCTCCTGGGAAAGCTTCACGTCCTGGCGGGCGGCGTAATAGCAAGGAAAGTTCACGATATGCTGTCGCTTGTTTTGATAAGTCATCATAAACGACGAGTACGTGTTTTCCGTTGTACATGAATTCTTCACCCATCGCTACACCTGCATATGGAGCAAGGTAGAGGGATGGCGCCGGGTCAGATGCACCAGCAGATACAACAATTGTATAGTCTAATGCGCCGTAACGGCGAAGGACTTCTACTGTAGAACGTACAGTGGATTCTTTTTGTCCGATTGCAACATAAATACAGATCATATCTTGATCTTTTTGGTTAATAATCGTGTCGATTGCTACGGTTGTTTTACCTGTCTGACGGTCACCGATGATTAATTCACGCTGTCCGCGTCCAATTGGTACAAGCGCGTCAATCGCTTTAATACCTGTCTGTAATGGTTCGAATACCGATTGACGGTCCATTACTCCTGGAGCAGCCGCTTCAATTGGACGAGTTTTCGTTGTGTTAATTGGGCCCTGACCATCAATCGGCTGACCTAATGTGTTGACAACGCGTCCCAGAAGCTCCTCTCCAACTGGTACTTGCATGATTCTTCCTGTACGGCGAACTTCATCGCCTTCTTTGATGTCTGTAAACTCACCAAGAATAACGATACCTACGTTACTTTCTTCAAGGTTCTGTGCGAGTCCCATGACTCCATTTTCAAATTCGAGTAGTTCTCCAGCCATTGCATTCTCAAGGCCGTGTGCACGTGCAATCCCGTCCCCGATTTCAATAACTGTTCCAACATCCGAAACTTCGATATCTGTTTCAAAGTTTTCGATTTGCTGTTTTATCAGCTTACTAATCTCTTCCGCATTAATGCTCATACCATTTCACCCCTATCATCATTTGTTTGCTACTGCAATTTTCCGCTCAATCCGGCGCAATTTCCCACTGACTGAACCGTCATAAATCGTGTTCCCGACGCGAATTTTAATGCCGCCAACAAGAGACGGATCAATGACATTCTCAAATTCGAGGGTCGTTTTACCGATTCGTTTGGCAAAAGATATCTTCAAATTATGTTTCTCATCAGCGGTCAGTTCGCGAACAGAATAAACAGTTGCAACTTCAATTCCTTTTGCGTCGTTCACCCGTTTAATGAACGTTTCAACAATGGATGGAATAAGCATTGTACGATGGCGTTGTACAAGGAGTTTTACTGTATTAACGACATCTGTATGTAAGCCTTTGAAGCTTTTTGTTACAAGCTGTTCTTTTTGTTCCCCATTCACTCTTGGATGCAATAGGAATGCGTTTAAATCTTCATTTGTTTGAAAGACGTCACGGACGACTTTTAAATCATCCACAAATTGGTCCAGTGTGGATTTTTCTAAAGCTAGTTGAAAAAGAGCATCTGCATAACGCTTGGCTACTACGACTTCACTCATCGCTCTTCTCCTACCTCTTTAATGTAGTCATTAATGAATTCCGCTTGGTCTTGTTCATTGATTTCTTTCTCAATTACTTTACTTGCCACTAACACAGATAGGGAAGCAACTTGTGCTTGAAGCGCTTGGATTGCCTGTTCTTTTTCATTTTGGATATCCGCTTGCGCCTGTTCTTTGATACGTTCAGCTTCCGCGCGTGCAGATTCAATGATGTCCTGCTCTTGTCTTACACCGGCAGTTTTTGCATCTTCAATAATTTTCTGTGCTTCCTGTCTTACGTTGTTAAGCTGGTCGGCTGCGTCTTTTGCGGCCTTTTCAGCTTCCGCGCGGCTTTTTTCTGCTGCATCGATTTCATTAGCAACATAGTTTTCCCGCTTTTCCATCATGTTCATGACTGGTCCCCACGCGAACTTTTTCAGTAATGCAAGTAGAATTAGGAAGAAGATTAATTGAACAAGCATATCGCCCACTCGTAATCCTCCTACAGCTGCACCTACAGACATAAAGTCAATGTATGAATGCACTGCTTTCACTCCTTTCACGGATCTTTCGGAAACGGCTTCCCGCTTCCATTTATACTACAATCAAGTGATTTTTCATTTCATAAAGTAAAACTTAATTTTAGGGGTGTTCTTTTCATCCCTAAAAATGTTAGTAAAACCAATCGGCCGTTACTGGACGCGAGGATATCCCACTTAGAACTTCCATTTTTCGTCCATTCTTGATATAGGTCCTGCCTCCAGTTACACCGCAATAAAGGAATGGCGAAGATTCCACAAATCGATCCTCGCCATTTTCAACTTATTTAAGAACGTGTTCTTACAAGAAAATAGCCATGAATGCGATAACCGCTGCGATGATTGGAATCGCCTCAACTAGTGCTACCCCAATAAACATTGTACCTTGTAGTGAACCTTTGAGTTCTGGCTGTCTTGCAATACCTTCCAGTGCCTTACTAACGATCATTCCGTTACCTAGACCCGCACCTAATGCTGCAAGTCCGATTGCGATTGCTGCTGCTAAAGCTCCCATTAAAAATTTCCTCCTTTTTTATCTTAAAGCTATTGTTTTTTTATTTAATGGTCTTCTACGCTCACTTTATGAGACATGTACACCATTGTTAACATAACGAATACGTATACCTGAATTGCACCAATGAATAGCTTGAAGCCCATCCAGGCAAGTGTTGGAACTGCTGATAGTACGAAACTAAGGATCCCGGAACCAATTCCAGTTGCAAATCCTGTAGCTGTTAATCCAATAAGTAGACTTAAGAGAATTTCACCTGCATAGAGGTTACCGAATAGACGGAGACCAAGTGTTAAGGTGTTGGTAAATTCCTCAATAATCTTAAACGGTAGCATCAAAGGAACTGGACTGACATAAGTCTTGAGATAATGTTTCGTCCCGCGTAGTTTGATTCCGTAATAGTGTGTTAACACAACAACCATGGTTGACAATGTTAAGGTTAGTGTTGCGTCAGCTGTTGGTGATTTCCACCAGAGGTCGTCCCCAATTGTAACAACGGTGACGAGTCCTGCAACGTTACTGAATAAAATGTAGAGCGCGAGTGTGAGACCGAGTGGCAAGAATTGTTTCCCTGTCTTCCAGTCCATCGTGTCGCTGATGATACCTCTTACAAATTCAATGGCCCACTCCATGACGTTCTGTTTTCCTGTCGGCTTCATTTGGAGGTTGCGACTTGCCCATACACAGACGATGAATACAAGTGTGGAAATTACTGCAATCATAAATACGTTTGCGAGGTTAAAGTCGAGCCAGGATATCCCAAAAACATCTTCAACTATTGGAGCTGTATGATCCAAAATTATCACCCCTTTACATCGATGGTTTTCGAACATTTGACTGTTTTTCTACAATAACAGTCAAATTGCGGTTGTGTGGATATGTTAGATACCCACCTTAAAACCTACATATTACAGCTGCAGGTAGTATGTAGTGCAGAATTCATCTTGACTTTTTGTTGATTACAAAGCGAAACATTCCATCAAGACCGAGTATGATGTAAGAAAGCATCAAACCAATTACTACAGCAATAATATGAAAGTTTTCCTCAAAGCGAATTGCGATAAGCACACCTAATACTGCTGCCGCCATTCTAGAGAACGTTCCCAAACCTCCACGTGCCTCACCTGATTCTGCTACTCTATCACCAAGCTGCTTTGTCTTGTGCTGGAGCAGCCATAGGTTGTAGAAACTGATTGCTCCACCTAACAGGAGTCCATTAAGGATCCTTGTATAAGGAAGAAACCCGACTCCGAGCACTATAAGTGCCAGTAAATAGAGCATCCATTTACGTTGGCGCGTTATCATACTTTCAAATTCGTTCATTTGTATTCTACGCTCCTACTGTGAAACATTCGCAGGCAGGTAATGAACTTCCCACTTGCGAGGCGCAGTTCTTCTACCCGATAGCAGAAGGTGATGTACCTCCAGTTGCCAGAAACTTGCAAGAATCAGCGACCTATACTTATGTACTTATGAGTCTTGCTAAAAACCTCCAACAGAATCGTTTACTCTATTTGTATGTTTTTTAACAAAGTTAGACGAATTTTCGAATAAATAACGAATAATTATCGAAAAATGTCCATACTCACACTAAGATAGTGTACCTTACTGGAACGGTCATTGTCAATTAGAATCCATAGATAAATGACATTCATTTCGTAACACTTTTATCCATCAATTCATCACAGGTTAAACCTACCATACCACTTCTGATCCACTACTATTATAAAGGAAATCAAGCACCATAAATATGACGTTTTTGTGAACGGTTTTTCAAACATCCCGTATGTTCGGTGGGACATTGGGGTCGGAGGCGTTGTCCCATTGAGGGTGGGACGTTGGGGTCAGAGCCGTTGTCCCATTGAGGTATTGCCTCCGACCCCAAGCCCTGCTTTTATTCAATGTGGAGAGGGATTTCTGTTGTTTCTATTCTTTCATCTTTGTTGATAGCGGTGATGATACCGAGATAGTTGCCTGGCGTTAATTTGTAACTAGGGATTTCTCCTTCGTTCATTCCGACAGTCGGTTCTTCCAATTCCAGTAAGTTTCCACGATAGGTTAAGGTGTCGGGATCATATAAATCAATCGACACAAGCTGCAATTCCTCTGTCGAATACAGACTATAGCTGTAAACATCTTCTCTAAATGGTTTCAGACTGAATTCGATCCCTGCGATTTTCGGCTGGTCGGCCGATTGGTTCACGAAAAGATATGGTAAGTGATATGTCTTATTTTTCGTTTGTTCCTTTAATGTCAGGAAACCTTCGTGGACCCCTTCTTCCAGTTCCGCGCTTGTAATGTTCAGTTTGATTCTTATTTCTTCTGTCTCGTGCGGCGCGACTTCAAATGATAAGGGAAGCTCCCATTCGATGCCTCGTTCACTCTTTGGAATGTCAAAGGAAAAGGATTGGGTATCAGATGAGCGATTTTCGAGTTGTACGGTAAACTCCTCTGCTTCATGCCGTTCTGTAATTTTCCCCGCTTCAAGTGTTCCGTCTTTTATAATCGTCGGAGTTTCGATTGCTTGTTCCGGTTGGATAAGGCCATGTCCTTGAATCGATGGTGCGTGAAAATCACCATTCTCTGTCTGTAGCGGTACTGCTGTTGTTTCTAATGCATGATAAATCGTATCCACACCCCAGTCCGGGTGGGCTTCTTTTAGTAAAGCAACGGCACCTGCGACATATGGAGCTGCCATACTTGTTCCGCTCAAATGCTCATATCCACCGGGAACGGTACTGTTGATCATTGCTCCAGGTGCCGTTACATTCGGTTTGATCTGCCAATTGACAGTGACAGGCCCGCGGGAACTGAAGGCTGCAATTGTTGTATCGAGGGATTCATAAACGGTATCGAGATACGTTCCATTCTGTTCAATAAGCCACTTCCCGTCCTCTTTTGTAATTCCAGCAACTGGGATTTCCACTGTCGCATCTTCTTCATTTTCGATGCCTCCATGGAGTTCTCCAGGTTCGTTATTATAAATTAAAACAGCTGCCGCACCTTTTTCCTGTGCTTGTAGTGCAAGGTCTCGGAAGGTTACTTCCCCTCGCTCGAACAGGGCAATTTTCCCGGTAAGATTCGTGCTGTCTTCATCTGCATTTACAATTTTATAATCCTTCGTGAGCTCCCAGGCCGGTGCTCCCTGCATTGCGGCAAGGGAAATTTTTTTATTATCCTGCGCGTGGTAAAGATATGGCACCTCGGTAGGTGCTTGAACTGCCCCTACGGCTAAAGCATTTTTTGCAGTAGCTGGACTTCCGACCGTCCAAGGCTCAGGTCCGCTATTTCCATTGGCAATAACGACGGGAATACCGAGCTCAACCGCTTTATCAACCGCTATACTCGTCGGATAGTCGGGACCATTGACTTCATTACCGAGGGAAAGATTGATGACATCCATTTTATCTTTTACCGCTTGTTCAAGGGCCGCAAGCACATGGACTGTCGAGCCAAAACCACCCGGTCCCAGCGCACGATAAGCGTAGAGTGAGGCTTCAGGAGCAATTCCTTGCAACTCTCCATTCGCCGCTATTATCCCCGCAACATGAGTGCCATGGCTCGTCGGCATCCCTTCTTCCGGCATTGTTTCCATCGGGTCTTCATCAAGATCAAAAACATCGTACCCGCCAGCAAAGTTACTTTTTAAATCGGGGTGGGTGTAGTCAATCCCAGTATCGATTACTCCGACCTTGATATTTTTCCCAGTATAGGTTTGCCTGGCGTCTCGCGGCTCGGTTTTCGGTTGTCCCGATGAATGTATCGGATCGGCTTTGTACGTCTGGACGTCATGGATGCCAGTTATGAATTCTGCTGTGTGCAGCCGTTCGAGTTGTTCTGGCTTTCCTTGTAAGGCGATACCATTGAATAAAGTCGAATAAGTTGCGACGACTTCAATAAATGGATGATAATTTTTGATATAGTCCGCATGCGCTTCCACGTCCCCCTCCACTTCGATAATGACCGTCTCCACTTCCTCCGCATGAACGGCGGGAAAATAAATGAAGCTCGCGATCAGAAAAAAAATAAATCCTCTCATGTTGGCCGCTCCTTTTGTCATGATAGGGTTAGTTTTTAATAAAAGTGTAAATATATGTATGTTTTTTTGTGAGTAGGGGGAGGTAGAGTTCAGGGAAGAATTGCAACGTCTTATCATGCGAGAGAACGCAGGGATGCTCCGGTTCGAGGAATTACAGCTCGCCTCATCACATGAAGGTACGAGAAAAACTCGAGTTCGAGCGATTACTAGCCCTCTTATCACACAAGGAAACGACATATAACCGGATTCGAATGATT
Source organism: Oceanobacillus indicireducens (assembly GCF_014647195.1). Lineage (GTDB taxonomy): Bacteria > Bacillota > Bacilli > Bacillales > Amphibacillaceae > Oceanobacillus > Oceanobacillus indicireducens. The sequence continues at coordinate 35,763 of NZ_BMOS01000002.1, forward strand.
ACAGGCCCTCTTATCACACAAGGAAACGACAAATAAACGGATTCGAATGATTACAGGCCCTCTCATCACACAAGGAAACGACAAACAACCAGATTCGGATGATTACAGGAATAAACAGCCAAAGAAAAAAAGTATGCATTCCCTCCAACAAAGAGACTGCATACTTCCTATTTATTTTGTACCGAATAAACGGTCACCAGCGTCACCAAGACCTGGTATTATATAGCCGTTCTCATCTAAACCATCATCGATTGCACCTAGATAAATATCAACATCCGGATGGTCTTCTTTGATGACGTCCACACCTTCTGGAGCTGCAACTAAGCACATGAGTTTGATATTTTTTGCGCCGCGTTTTTTTAGTGAGTGGATGGCGTCGTTTGCTGAACCACCTGTTGCAAGCATCGGGTCGATTACGATCAGTTCTCGATCTGAGATATCAGATGGAAGCTTAATGTAATATTCGACTGGCTTAAGCGTTTTTGGATCACGATATAGTCCGACGTGTCCAACTTTTGCAGCTGGGATTAATTTGCGTACCCCTTCAACCATTCCAAGTCCGGCACGAAGGATTGGAATAAGGCCGATTTTTTTCCCAACGAGTTCTTTTGTTTTCGCAACTGTTACAGGGGTTTCTGTTTCCACGTCCATTAAAGGAAGATCTCTTGTGATTTCGAATGCCATTAACATGGCCACTTCATCAACTAGTTCACGGAATTCTTTGGTGCCTGTGTTTTTATCACGAATTTTCGTTAATTTATGTTGAATTAACGGATGATCTAATACGAATACTCTACTCAATTGCAGATCACTCCTTTAAAATTTTCATATCCCTAAAAGTATACGGAAAAACGACAAGATATTCAAGTAGGATTATATATTTTTGAAAAATGTTGAACTACGTTTTTAGTGGTGACAACTCTCAGCTAATTACACGAAAAAAAGAGGCTGGGATAAAATCCAACCTCGATTATTCATTATTTCGCGTATAATGGAAAACGTGCGTTCAAATTGAGGACGCGTTGTTTTAATTCTTCAAGAACGCCTTTGTTTTCGTGATTCTTAAGTGCAGTAACCATAATCTCTGCGACTTCTTTGATTTCTTCTTCTTTAAAGCCGCGAGTCGTGACAGCTGCTGTGCCGATTCGGACACCGCTTGTGATGAACGGACCTTCTGTATCGAATGGAATCGTGTTTTTATTCGTTGTAATTAATACACTGTCGAGCACTTCTTCTGCATCCTTACCAGTAAGTCCAAGTGGCTTCACGTCAAGCAGTAAGAGATGGTTATCTGTACCACCGGAAACGATGCGGATGCCTGCTTTCGATAATTCTTCTGCAAAGACTGCAGCGTTTTTAACAACTTGCTTTGCATATGCTTTAAAGTCATCAGATAGTGCTTCTTTGAATGCAGTAGCTTTTGCAGCGATAACGTGCATTAGTGGACCGCCTTGCATCCCAGGGAATACAGAACTGTCGATTTTCTTCGCGAATTCTTGTTCGCAGAGGATGACACCACCACGTGGGCCGCGTAACGTTTTATGAGTTGTCGTCGTTACAAAATGAGCATGCGGTACTGGGTTTGGATGAACACCTGCTGCAACAAGGCCGGCAATATGAGCCATATCGACCATCAAGTAAGCATCGACTGCATCCGCAATTTCACGGAATTTCTTAAAATCAATCGTCCGGGAATAAGCACTTGCACCAGCTACAATCAGCTTCGGTTTTACTTCTTTTGCTTTTGCTAAAACAGCATCATAATCGAGCTGTTCATTTTTTTCGTCTACCCCATACTCTTCAAAGTTATACAGTTTACCGCTGAAGTTAACGGGACTTCCGTGGGTAAGGTGCCCACCATGGTTTAAGTTCATTCCAAGTACAGTGTCCCCCGGCTGTAAAATAGCTGAATAAACAGCCATGTTCGCTTGGGCTCCAGAGTGTGGCTGGACGTTCGCATGATCCGCACCAAAAAGCTGTTTCACACGGTTACGCGCCAGATCTTCCGCCACGTCAACGTATGCACAACCACCATAGTAACGTTTTCCCGGGTAACCTTCCGCATATTTATTCGTCAAGACAGATCCCATCGCTTCCATCACCGCTTCTGATACGAAGTTCTCGGAAGCAATCAGTTCGATGTTGTCTTGTTGACGTTTCTTTTCATTCTCAATTGCTTGATATAATTCCGGATCCGTTTGCTCTAATCCAGTTTGCTTCACTTGTTCCATTGTAGAGTCCCCCCTGTAAAGTTGTTAAATATGATGAAAAGGACATATATCCTTCTATTTAATTGCTGCGAGTATCTTGGTAAACGGCTCGTTCGCCGCCAATTAATTTCGGTCTCGTCCGAGCGAGGCCGATCCGGGCTTCCCCGATATATTTCTTGCTGAAACGCAAAGGGACTACAACCGGTTTTAAATGCATCGCAATCATCGTTTCTCCAATATCCAACCCGGCGTGAGCTTTTGCCCCGAGTGATTCAACGACGACCGGTTTTTCCATATGCTTGTAAGCGAAAGATGCCATCGATCCGCCAGCTTCCGGAACAGGAATGACTGTTACCTCATCAAGGCCGAAAGTTTTTGCCGCGCTTTGTTCGACAACGAGGGCACGGTTCAAATGTTCACAGCACTGGAAAGCAAGCTGGATATTAGCTTCTTGCTTTAAACGGTTCAGTTCTCTGAAAATATGGGCGGCAATATCCTCTGTACCTGCTGTACCGATTTTCTTCCCTGCCACTTCGCTTGTGGAACAACCGATTACGAAAAGTTCATCTTCGCGTAAATAATCAGTCGCAAGCCATTCATCGACGATTTTCTCCAAATCCACTTTTACTTGTTCGATTAACGTCACTTGGCTTCCCTCCATTAAACATTAAACATTTTTTTCAGAAAAATAACCATGCCTCTACTATACTACTTATTTGTCTTCATAGGAATGGATTTTTTCAATTCTTTTTGCATGACGGTCTCCTTGGAACTCGGTTTCAAGCCAAACTTTGGCAATTTCTCTTCCTAACGATGGTCCGATAACGCGCTCCCCCATCGCAAGGACATTGGAGTTGTTATGCTCTCTCGTTGCCCGGGCACTGAATACGTCATGCACTAAAGCACAGCGGATTCCTTTTACTTTATTCGCAGCAATCGACATGCCAATTCCTGTTCCACAGATGAAAATTCCCCGGTCAAACTCTCCGTTTGCAATCCGTTCTGCTGCTGGGAGGGCGTAGTCTGGATAATCGACAGAAGTTGCACAACTCGCTCCAGCATCTTCGTATTCAATTCCCATTTCATCCATTAAATCTGCCACTTCATTCCTTAATGTTAAGCCTGCATGGTCGCCTGTTATTAAAACTTTCATGTTGTTTCTTCCTTTCCTTTTTAAAGTTGGAATTGCTGTATTTGTTTTTTCAATTGATTCGCATGTTCTTCAATTTCTGTTGCGAGGCGGTCCACATCTTCAATGCTAGCCACCTGTTCTTGAATTGCCGCGTTCACTTCCTCCGCACCAGCTGAAGTTTCTTCCGCAATTGCTGCAACTTCCTGGGATTCACGGCTCGTATCTTGAATAGACTGTAATTGCTTATCAACAAGCCCGGAGATTGCTTCGATTTCGGATGCTACTTCCATGACAGAATTGGACATTTCTGCAAACGTCTCATTCGACTGTTTTCCATTCTTTGCTTCATTATTTGCAAAAACGACATTTTGATTAATATTTTCGACAACATTTTTCACGTCATCTTGAATGGAACCGATAAGCCGAGATATTTGCTGAACAGCCCCGGCACTTTGGTCAGCGAGTTTCCGAATTTCTTCTGCGACAACCGCAAATCCCTGCCCGTGCTCCCCCGCCCTTGCTGCTTCAATAGAGGCATTTAACGCAAGGAGATTCGTCTGTTCGGCGATTTCTCCAACCATCGAGATAATGGATTCCACTTGAATCGCATTTTGTTTTAAATTATTAACACTAGTTAACGACACTTGTTGTTCTTTTGCTATCTGGTCAATGCCTTGAACAAGATTATTCACGACTTCCTTCGTCGCATTCAATGTATCAAGCATTTGATCGGATTTACCCTTTGACTCCCCTGCCCGGTCTTGAACCTTCAAGGCAAGATCGGACGCAATTTCGACAGATTCTGCTGTATTTTGAATTGCTACAGAGGAATCTTCGGCCCCATTAGAGATTTCCCCAATCGATGTACCGATCATTCGAGAATGAGTATGGGCAGTTGTTGATGCTTCTTTCATTTGTACAACCGCTTGATTCGTCTTGTCAAAGTTTTCATCAATATTTTGCACGATACTATTTAAATTCGTCAGCATGGTGTTGAATGAGAGGGCCAGACCACGTATTTCGTCATTCGATTTCGGGATTTCTACAGTCTGGTTCAGGTTTCCTTCCGCTGCAATCGTTGCAACTTTTTCCAGTTTTTCAATCGATTTGGTGATAAAGCTCGCGAAGAAGAAGGCTAGGATGCCCGACCACGTGATTCCAAGAATAAAGGTAATGATTGTGAACCATTCGAGACTGAACGGTATGTAATCCTGGAAAAAGTCATATAGGAAAAAAATAAAAACAAATGATGTACTATATGTAATAATTGCTAATGAAACGGTGAATAAAACAAGCTTCTTACGGATACTGAATGAATATTTTCTCTCCATTTACTATTATTTCCCCTTTGCCGATTCTATTTTTTCAATTAGGCGGTCGATTTGCTCTTCTAATTCTGCACGAATGGAACGGTATACGTGCAAGTCACCACCGTATGGATCGGAAATATCATACTCGTGACTTTCTTCATCTGTGTACTCTTTCAGTGTGTAAATTTTAGCTTCATAATCTGGATATTCCATCATAAGCAGCTGCTTATGTTGACTCGTCATTGTAAGGACAAGCTCTGCCCACTGGAGCAATTCTTCAGTGGCTGGTTGGGAACGATGATCCAGCGTAATATTACACTCCTCCAGTGCTTTATAAGTATTGCCACTCGCAGGGACTCCATCTACAGCAAAAACTCCTGCCGATTGGACCGCGGCCTGTGGATATCGATCACGTAAAATCGCTTCCGCCATCGGACTGCGGCATGTATTCCCCGTACAAACAAATAAAATATTCATCTCTTTTACCCCCCAAGCAAAATAACACTGACTATCTACCTACAAATATACCACACTCTAGCACCCACGGACAGAAAAATCGGGACAAGGGGGTCAGAGCATTTGTCCCATTTCGCGGGACAAATGCTCTGACCCCCCTGTCCCTTTCAAGCGAGCAGGATGTATAGGCCGAATCCGAAGAGGATGCTTCCGCCCAGGAGTTCACTGTATCTTCCCAGAAATCCTTGGACGCGGCGCCCGATTAATAAGGAGATACAAGATAGCAAGGCACTGGATGCACCGAATAATATAAGGGCAAGTGCAATATGGACCCCTGTAATCCCAAGACCAAAACCGACTGTGAAACTATCCATGCTGACGGTAAAGCTAAGAATAATCAGACCAATTCCAGCTGGCTGGATGATAAGTTTTTTCTCTTCGGTAAAAGCATTGAAAAACATTTGGGAACCGATGAAAACAAGTAAAGCTCCGCCGATCAGCTGGGCATAACTTTCAAATGGTCCTGCTACCATTATCCCCATAAGAATTCCTATTAACGGCATGATAATATGAAATGCCCCAATGATTAAACTTATCCACAGAATGCGTTTTAATCGGATCTGCTGCATACCGAGCCCCAGACACACCGAAAAAGCGTCCAGCGCAAGAGCCTGGGCCATAAAAATGAGTGCGACAAGTTCGCCAGTTGAAATGCCCAACAAAAATCCCCCCTTGGACATGCTTATACACTATATGCATGTCCAAGAAGGGATATGTGGAAAATTAATAAAGACGAAAACTGCACCCATAAAGTGAAACTTCATTCAGTGGGGAATTCTTTACCTCCCCACTGAATGTTAGTTGAACAGAATCAGGAATTTACGGACTGTATACCCCCCACGTTGCCTCTTTGGTTTTCCCTCTAGTCAAGAAGGTGGGGGTACTACAGACCGTTAATACGTGATAAAGTGAAACTCACTAAGGGATATAATCCGTCTTCGCTTTTTTCAAACGATTCATGATTGCTTGTCCGATTCCCGATTCGGGAAAAACTTCAGAAATGATTATATCCACATCCGTTCTTTTAACCTTCCGTAAGTTATCATACAGCTTGTTTGCAACATCTTCTAAGCTGGAGCCGAGGCTAAGTTTCAAATCCGCTTCGACAAGCTCGAGAATCGCATCCCGCGCAAGGAGAGCAACCTTTCTCCCTTTCTCGGTTTCCTCAGCAATTACGTTTTGGATTTTCTCCGCATCTCCATCCACAAGCCACAGGGGAACATCCGGTGAATAATGTTTATATTTCATCCCCGGGGAGGCAGGTTTATCCACAGTTTCATTCACGGGCTCGGCAACAGGAACAATTTGTTCAATTTGTTCTTTCGTAATGCCACCCGGGCGAAGAATCACAACATCGTGTTCCCTACAGGATATGACAGTAGACTCCACACCGACCCCAGTCGGCCCACCATCTACAATCCCCGATATCTTCCCGTTTAAGTCCTCATCCACATGGTCTGCGGTCGTCGGACTTGGCTTACCCGATAGATTGGCACTCGGGGCAGCGACCGGGAAATTACATGCTTGAAGCAGCTCCAAGGCAACCGGATGATCAGGGATACGCACACCGATTGTGGATAGTCCGGCAGTTACATTCTCTGCACAAGCCCCATTACTTTCGAGCACGTATGTTAATGGACCTGGAGAAAAAGCAGCAATTAAGTCATCCACATATTCGGGGAGGTTATCCACAAGTTGTTGCAATTGTTCAACATTTGCGACATGAGCAATAAGCGGATTATCTTGAGGTCTTCCCTTCGCCTCAAATATCTTCGCGACGGCTGACTTGTTCGTTGCATCAGCTCCAAGACCATACACCGTCTCAGTCGGAAAAGCAACGGTCTCTCCAGCCTTTAGGAGAGCAGCTGCCTCGCTAATGAATTGTTTATTTATCGTCGTTCCTCGTTGTATGTTCCATCGTTTCGTTTCCATTCATTAAATCCTCGTTTCTCTTTCGTTAACCTTCGCTACTATGTTACCAGTTTAGTTGATATTTTTATATTGTGCAATCCACTGATTTATCCACAAAAAATCCTGCGGCAATTTATCCACAGGACTTCATTCAAAATAAGTGGGCATATAAACATTTTTGAAATTTATAAGTAAATTATCAACAAGTTATTCACAGGAAAATGTGGAAAATAAAATAGCTGTTTATGAAACGTGATAACTCCACCAACACCCTGATGTTACTGACTTCTCGGGGATATTTTGTTTATTTTTTTCCTGTTGGAAGTCAAGCGACTCAAGCAAGATATCCACAACCGGTTGGTGACTGTGGACATATACAATTTTTGCCTCTTGTTTACGGGCAATCTGCAGTATCGTTTCCAGCAAGACAGGTAACTTCGCGGCATGTGACTGGGTAATATAGAGCTGCTTCAACCAATATCCACCAGAATCCAGTTCATCAAGAATAAAACTCGCTTCAATTCGCCCTCCAATTTCTACTACAAATCCCTTATCAAAGAGTAACGGTTTATCGATACGGTCATTCCTCGTCAAGAAATCATCCAGCTGCTCATAGGTCGCGTGTTTTACGGGCATTACTTTCATTTCGATTCACCTCTACTAGATTTGATTGTTCCCTTTCTGACATGTTATGCAAATCGAAGAAAACTATGACCAACCAAGCCATTCAAAAAGGAAAAATTTAACCTCGGTTTCCTCTTCTTCCTCTAGTTCTTGGTCTAACTCGCCATCTTTCGCTTCTACCGTTGTTCCGAATGAGAAATCAAGAAAGCAAAGGGGCGGGAATAACACACACCACCAGTTGGAGCCATCACCTTCACCAAGTGTAATTAAAATCGCTTCATACTCACCTGCCGGGTACAGATAGTCCCCATACAACTTCATTGGAAACGTAATATTCTTGCCGTAATCTACTGTGTATTCCCTATTTTCATCCGACTCTTGCAAAACTTCTCCGACAAGCTCGTCAATTTCAGGCAGACGCTCCTGAATGAGTTCGCGTGCTTCCTCAATATCTGTAATATCCGCCACCCATCTGCTTACTACTTTATTAACTTCATCTCTTACCTCATGCTTGATTTGCTGATCCTTTTCCTCATCACTATTTGCTAAAATCCGCAGGCGAATCGCTTCGTCAGGAATGACTTGATAATCTAAGTTTTCTGCCTGTTCATCGGGAGTCCATCCCGCAAGACTTGTCCACATAAAAGTTATTATAAAAATAAAGAATACTAGTTTTTTCATTTTCGGTACTCCTTTTTCAACTGAATTATCCACAGTATGACCAGAGAAACGAAAATTTAAACTAGTATTCTAGTAAAAAGTTATTTACTTATCCGATTTTTGCGAGAATGATACGATCTTTTCCGTTGATATCTTGAATGATTTCCACATTGCTGTCAGGGAAGCTTTCCTCTACAAGTCGTTTTACAGCTTCTCCTTGCATATGCCCGATTTCAAATGCAATCAAGCCGTTTCGGTTGATAAGCTTTGTTGCATGTTTCATGATTTTTTTATAAGCAGCAAGCCCATCGTCTGCCGCAAAAAGTGCCAGATCGGGATCGAAGTTTTTCACCGTGTCATGAAGTTCTGTCCGTTCCGCTTCAGCAATATAAGGCGGATTTGAAACGAGGATATCCACAGGTAGTTGTCTTTCTGTGAGTGGTTGTAAAAAATCACCTTCAAAAAAAGTAACCTCAGCTCCAAGCCTCGCTGCATTCGCCCGCGCAACGTGGAGTGCTGCCTGGGAAATATCGGTTGCGAAAACGTCTGCTTCAGGGAGTTCCAAGGCCAGTGTAATCGCAATAATTCCACTACCTGTACCTACATCAACAATTCTCACCTTTTGATTTCCCCTAAAGTTTACAGCCGCAATCGTATGCTGCACGAGTTCTTCCGTTTCCGGACGGGGAATGAGAACTGATTCATTCACCTGAAAACGCCGCCCGTAAAATTCCTCATATCCGGTAAGATGCTGTAATGGGATACCCGTGTTTACATGCTTTTCCAGATCCGTTTGAAAAGCATGATATACTTCTTCCGGAATCGTCTCGCGCATATTTAGGAAAAACGCTGATCGCGAGAGGCCGAGATGATGTTGGAGGAGTAACTCGGCAAAACGAGGTTCACGATTATTTTCTTCTAAAAAAAGAGAAGCCCGTTTCAGGACTTCATATTGTTTTATCGTCATTTTATTCACCAATTTGCTCTAATTTCGCTGTCTGTTCTTCTAAAACTAGGGCTTCAATGAATTCATCTAGTTTCCCGTCAAGAATTTGATCGAGCTTTTGGATCGTAAGGCCGATACGATGATCCGTTACACGGTTTTGCGGGAAATTATATGTGCGGATACGTTCGGAACGGTCACCTGTACCAACCGCAGACTTACGCGTTTCATCATATTCTGCCTGAGCTTCCTGCTGGTATTTATCATAAATTCTTGCGCGCAGGACTTTCATTGCTTTTTCTTTATTCTTAATTTGTGATTTTTCATCCTGGATGGAGACAACAATTCCCGTTGGTTCATGGGTCAAACGAACTGCTGACATCGTCGTGTTTACACTTTGTCCGCCAGGTCCGCTTGAGGCAAAGGTATCAACACGTATATCTTTTTCATGGATATCTATTTCCACTTCTTCTGCTTCCGGAAGTACTGCAACGGTTGCGGTCGATGTATGGATACGTCCGCCAGATTCTGTTTCTGGTACACGCTGCACACGGTGGGCACCGTTTTCGTACTTCAAGCGGGAATATACATCTTTTCCATTAATCATGAAGATAATCTCTTTATAGCCGCCGACACCTGTCGTGTTTGCTTCCATCACATCTGTTTTCCAGCCCTTTTCTTCGGCATAACGGGAATACATCCGGTATAAATCACCAGCAAAGAGCGCTGCTTCGTCTCCTCCTGCCGCACCGCGGATTTCCACAATAACGTTTTTACCATCGTTTGGGTCTTTTGGCAACAGAAGGACTTTCATATTTTCTTCTAATGTCTCGAGTTGTTCCTCTAGTTCACTGATTTCCATTTTTACCATTTCTTCCATATCACCGTCGAGTTCATCCTCGAGCATTTCTTTCGCATCGGAAAGCTCGCTCGATACAACTTTATATTTGCGGTATGCTTGAACGACATCTTCCAAATCAGATTGTTCTTTTCCGTACTCGCGTAATTTATTCGGATCACTCGACACTTCCGGGTCACTTAATAATTCATTCAATTTATTATAACGATCTTCCAACGCTTGTAAGCGATCTAACATCACGAACACCTCTTTTTGAATTAACACTCTAATTATAGTATAGCCGCTACAGTTGGTCAAAATTTTTTTAAATGCATGGGATGGTAAACACCGGGGGTAAGTCGTTGATTGAGTTATACTGCTTATAAACGACGGGAAGTTGAATCATCTCGTTTTTCCAGCGATTATAAGCTGGAGTAAATGGGTGGCATTCTTGTTTGAGAGGTTAGAGCACTTGTAATCAATCGAAGTAGTGAGCGGCACGTTTTTTCGAACGATTAAAGCCCATAATAAGCCGAAGACGTCAGTTGCCCGCCGGTTCGAGCGGTTAGAGCACCTAAATCAATCGAAGTAATGCTCTACCGACTCGTTTGAAAGTTTAAAACCTCTCTACTAAACTCAATCGATTAAAAATGCTCTATTTTGTGCTGTTTGTTAACTTGTTAACGAAACCTATTCTACTAGGTTTGTTCGGTACTTCGTGATGGTGTCTGCATCTTGGTTCATAAGATTCGGAGGCACCGACGAGAATGACCGGATCATCGTAGGATGCTGGTTTTCCGTTGATTAATCGTTGCGTGCGCGTTGCAGGTGATCCGCAAATCGGGCAAATTGCATTAAGTTTCGTCACGTATTCACTCATCGCCATTAATCTTGGCATCGGCCCGAATGGTTCACCGCGGAAATCGGTGTCGAGTCCGGCAGCAATGACAAGGATGCCGCGATTGGCGAGTTCATCTATAACCTCAATGATTGATTCATCAAAAAATTGCACTTCATCGACGCCGACAACTTCAACCGTTTCGTCGACGTACTTGAATATATCTTCTGCATGTTTGATCGGGCGAGCCATAATTGTCGTTCCGTTATGAGATACGACGGACTCGTCGTCATACCGGTTGTCGATTACCGGCTTAAACACGCGAATCTGCATATTTGCATAGCTGGCGCGGCGAATCCGGCGAATAAGCTCTTCTGATTTTCCTGAAAACATGCTGCCGCAAATTACTTCGATCCAGCCACTTTGCTTCATCATATACATGTGCGTTGACCTCTTTTCTTGTTGCATAGCAAACAATAAAATAAAAATGCTGTGGATAACTAGTTGCTAGTACTAGCCACGTCCGGCTCTAGCGCTCAGTAACTCGGAATGCTTCAATTTGTACACTGCTGCGACTACTGGACGCGCTAGTACAGGCGCCCGCGTAACGAATCGCGTACTTAGCCTATATGGGCACTTCCACCTTTATTTCGTTAACAGATTGCTTATACAAGTGTATACCAATTTGCAGTGTATTTTAACCCTGTTCGAGAAAAATATTAAAAATAATTTTGAGTGTAACAGGATGATATGTAAACAAACAAAAGACAGGCAAATTGGCTTTCGACATTTTGCCTGTCTTTTTTAGTTATTCAATCTAGGTTCAAGGGCTAGCGACTCGAGACATAAGCCGTAACCTTCCGAGCGTCAAAAGCGGACGCTCTACAGCTTCCGGCTTATGCTTTTCGTCGCTGGGCGAGCCCTTTCACCCTTTTATTCAGCTTCGGCTCCTTGAAGCTGCCGTCATAAACAAGGGACACGAATAGCGGGAAGTGCACCCGCTTTTCGGTCCCTTGCTAGCGTTCAGCTTCTGAGCAGTCGCCTCACCTTTTTATTTCATATTATATTTCTTCTTGAATCGGTCTACTCGTCCGCCTACGCGATCGGCTTTTTGTTTGCCTGTGTAGAACGGGTGGGAGTCTGAGCTGATTTCAACTTTGATTAGTGGGTACGTGTTGCCGTCTTCCCATTCAATCGTTTCGTTAGACTCTTTTGTAGAGCCGCTTAAGAATTTGAAATCTGAGCTTGTATCAAGAAAAACTACTTTACGGTATTCTGGATGAATATCCTTTTTCATTTCATTCCACTCCTTTTTGCCCTGAATCCTGCGGAGACAGAGTTATTGTAAGAGCCGTCATAAGTGATAAAAAACTTATCAAAACTCACATAAAAGAATTATACCAGCATCAGTTTAAGTTTGCAATCATTTTTTATACCAAAAAGTAATACCTAAAGCATGATTTATTTGTCTGTGCGCTTGATGCCTTTGCGTTTCATTTCTTCTTCCATCTCAAATAGAAATTCTTCGTTTGATTTTGTGCTCTTGAGTTTTTTCAGGAAACGTTCCAGGAAGTCATTGGAATCTTGCATTGTTCTGCGAAGTGTCCACATTTTATCCAAGTGATCTTTGTCGACGAGTAATTCTTCTTTCCGTGTACCGGAACGCAGAATATCGATCGCTGGGAAAATACGGCGGTTCGCGAGATTACGATCAAGATGAAGCTCCATATTCCCTGTTCCTTTAAATTCTTCATAAATAACGTCATCCATACGAGAGCCAGTATCAACTAAAGCGGTTGCTAAAATAGTGAAACTGCCACCTTCTTCAATATTACGCGCCGCTCCAAAAAAGCGTTTCGGACGGTGGAATGCTGCTGGGTCGATCCCTCCGGATAACGTCCGTCCACTTGGCGGAATAACAAGGTTATAAGCCCGAGCTAGTCGTGTAATACTATCCATCAACACAATTACATCGCGCTTATGCTCAACAAGACGCATCGCACGCTCTAAAACAAGCTCAGAGACGCGGATATGACTTTCCGGTACTTCATCGAATGTTGAACTTACGACATCGACATCTGGTGCGACAGATCGTTCAATATCGGTAACTTCTTCTGGACGCTCGTCCACTAAAAGGATAATCAATTTTGCTTCAGGATGGTTCTTGGAAATGCTGTTTGCGATTTCTTTGATAAGCATTGTTTTTCCAGCTTTTGGTGGGGCAACGATTAACCCACGTTGGCCGTACCCAACCGGTGTCATCAAATCTATGATTCTTGTTGATAATTTATCAGATTCTGATTCCAGTTTCATAAACCGGTCCGGATAAAGGGCGGTCAGTGCTGGGAAATGAACTCGGTCTTTTGAAGAGTCCGGGTCTTCACTGTTTACAGCATCTACATGGAGCAGGCCGTAGTAACGTTCATTTTCTTTAGGTGGTCGCACTTTTCCAGAAATTTTATCTCCATTACGGAGATCGAATCTACGAATTTGGGAAGCTGAGATATAGATATCTTCTGCGCTCGGTGAATAGTTGATGGGGCGCAGGAAACCGAATCCTTCCGACGGGATGATTTCGAGAACTCCATCCATGAACAGGAAGCCGTCTTTCTCTGCTTGGCTCTTTAAAATAGCAAAGATAAGTTCCTTTTTCGTTAATTTCGCATAGTAGGAAATTTTGTACTCTTTTGCTAATGCATATAATTCTTTTAGTGTTAATGTTTCCAATTGGGAAATTGTTAATTCCGCCATAAATATATCACGCCTATTCTTTTGTCTTTGGTTTGCTATCACGTATTAACGGTCTGTAATACCCCCTACCTCTAAACATGAGGGAAAACCCAATATGTGAAGGCTGGGGGATAAAAAGTCCGTAAATCCCTGATTCTGTTTAACTAACATTCATTGAGAGGATAAGGATACCCCTAGTGAATGCGTTTCACTTTATGTCCATTTCTATGGTTGAATGGTGTTCCTGGAAGAAATGAAGAGAAATTGGAAGTAAGATTGGAAGTGTGCGATTGGCTAGCTTTCATTCTTTTATTGATAGAATAACCAAATAACACGTGTTCTAAACATATCTTATATTACACGTTTACTCTGGATTATTCAACATCTTCTCGTCCATTTAACGTAATATTTTGCTGAAAATTTTCTTATTGGAGGAAATCAGGAGGAAAGAGGTTGCGACATCCACTTAAAGTCTCAACCTCTTCCTTATTCTTAGTCTATTCGGCTTCATTCATTACTAAGTTTGGTTTTTTGATTAGACTATGTTCGCCTTGGATAAAGCGGACGGTGCCGCTTTTAGCGCGCATGACGACACTTTCAGTTGTTGCTTTGGACCCTTTGAACTGTACACCTTTCAGCAATTCTCCGTCGGTTACGCCGGTTGCTGCGAAGATGGCGTCGTCTCCTTTACAGAAGTCTTCCATTTTAAATACTTTATTGATATCTTCTATTCCCATTGCTTTACAACGAGCAAGTTCTTCATCATTTTTCGGCAGTAGTTTTCCTTGGATTTCCCCGCCAAGACATTTTAATGCTGCAGCTGCGAGCACACCCTCAGGTGCACCACCGCTGCCGAGTAAAATATCAACACCTGTCCAATCAAAAGCAGTATTGATCGCGCCTGCTACGTCACCATCTGCAATCACTTTAATCCGGGCACCTGCTTCACGGATTTCTTGAATCAGTTGGGCATGACGCGGGCGATCGAGTACGGTGACAAGCACGTCTTCAATTTTTTTATTTTTTGCCTCGGCTACACTGCGGAGGTTATCGATGACGGGTGCGTTAATATCTACTTTTCCAACTGCCGCCGGACCAACTGCAATTTTATCCATATACATATCCGGAGCGTGGAGCAACGTATCTTTATCCGCAATTGCAACAACTGATAGGGCGTTCCAGGATCCGTGGGCGACAAGGGATGTACCTTCCAGCGGATCAACTGCGACATCCACCTTAGGACCTTCTCCAGTACCAAGTTCTTCACCAATATAAAGCATTGGCGCCTCGTCCATTTCCCCTTCTCCGATTACGACTACCCCTTCCATCGGAATTGTATCAAATACATCCCGCATCGCTGAGGTCGCGGCATCATCTGCATCGTTCTTCTCGCCTCTCCCCATCCAGCGGGCGGATGATAAAGCTGCTGCTTCCGTTACTCGAACTAACTCCATTGATAAACTTCTTTCCATCTGTTGTCCTCTCCCCTTCAAGAAGTTGTTCAAAAAGTCCGGTGAAAAGGACATTTCGTGAAAAAGGACGTTCTGCTAAAACCCGTCCACGTCTGTAGACAACGTAGAACTCTCCACACACGCGAGAAACTCGTTGGTTTTATTTTCCGCTTCTCATGTACCAATCCGACGTACATTTCGGTGCCGGATTCCTCGCACCTCGAAATTAGACGTTCAGAATGTACTAGTATCGGTGTTACGGCGTATTTAACCAACCCTGGTCCTTTCCATCCTCTTTTTGAACCCTCTTCAATAAAATATCCTCATCCCAAAAGGAAATTTTATTGTATGAACCTACAGAACAGGCATCAAAAGTTACGAATTCTGCAATTGGATAATTTCTTCTTCTGTCATTTCTTCACGCCAAATACTGGCACCAAGAGCGGAAAGTTTCTCTGTGATCTGCTCATAGCCTCTATCGATATGATCTATACCAGTTATCTCTGTGATTCCATTGGCCATAAGACCGGCAACAATGAGGGAAGCGCCTGCTCTTAAATCAGATGCTTTCACCTTCGCCCCTTCCAACTTAACTGGCCCGGAGACGATGACTGAACCGCCTTCTACCTTGATTTCAGCATTCATACGCCTTAATTCATCAATATGCTTTAAGCGGGCGGAATAAATTGTGTCTGTAATGACCCCGGTATCTTTAGCTTTTGTCAACAATGATGTAAACGGTTGCTGGAGGTCGGTTGGAAATCCAGGATATACTAACGTTTTGATATCGACACTATGCAATTTTTTACCCGGTTTAATAAGAAGTTGCTCATCGCTCTCTTCAATGGTGACACCCATTTCCCGAAGCTTGGCGATAAGGGATTCGATATGCTGAGGGATGACATTGTCAATTACGACTTCCTCCCCTTGAGCTGCTGCTGCAATCACGTATGTACCAGCTTCAATCCGGTCAGGGATAATCGTATGTGTGCACCCCTTTAGGCTCGGAACCCCTTCAATTCGGATTACATCGGTTCCTACTCCTTTAATTTTTGCTCCCATATTACTCAAGAGGGTTGCTACATCAATGATTTCCGGTTCTTTTGCCGCGTTTTCAATTACGGTTTTCCCTTTTGCCCTTACCGCTGCAAGCATAATATTAATCGTTGCACCGACACTGACGACGTCCAGATAAATCCTTGCACCGCGCAATTCTTCGGCACGAAGGTAAATGGCTCCCTGTTCATTCGTGACGGTTGCCCCCAGTGCTTCAAAACCTTTAATATGCTGATCAATCGGTCTTGGTCCAAGATAACATCCACCAGGTAAGCCGATGACGGCCTTTTTAAACTTGCCGAGCATTGCTCCCATGAAATAATAAGAGGCACGGAGTTTTTTCACTTTCCCGTTTGGAAGTGGCATAGCTACCATGTTTTCGGGGTTGATTGTAATGTCGTTCCCGTTTCGTGATGTTGTTCCACCGATTTCTTCTAAGAGGTCACTTAAAGTGTGTACGTCGGATATGTTTGGCAAGCCTTCGATCGTTACTTCCGAATCGGCTAAAATCGATGCTGGAAGTAAGGCCACTGCACTGTTTTTTGCACCACTTACTCTTATTTTTCCATTAAGCGGATGTCCACCTTCAATTAATATTTTCTGCATATCTTGATTCGCTCCTAAATGAGGCTATTTGAAATCTGTTCTTGAGGCCGGTACTTGTTGTCTCGGCCTCAAGTCACTCCGAATGAACAGATTCCCATTCTTTTTATCTTTCCTGTGTTCTTCGATTTTATACTATTTGTTTGCGTTGTTCCAGTCGGCTAGGAAGCGTTCGATACCTTGGTCTGTGAGTGGGTGTTTCACAAGCTGCTCAAGAACGTTGTAAGGGATCGTTGAAATATGTGCTCCGTTTAAAGCTGCTTCTGTTACGTGCAGCGGGTGGCGGATGGATGCTGCGATGATTTCTGTTTTGACTTCATGACGGTCAAAGATTTCCGCAATTGTCGCAATTAATTCCATTCCGTTATGACCGATATCGTCAAGACGTCCTAAAAACGGTGATACGTACGTTGCACCTGCCCGAGCTGCAAGTAGCGCCTGATTCGCATTGAAGATCAGGGTAACGTTAGTTTTAATATTTAGGTCGCTGAATGCTTTTACAGCTTTTAAACCTTCTAGAGTCATTGGCACTTTAACCGTAATGTTCGGTGCAATTGCCGCCAACTCCTTACCTTCTTCAATCATGCCTTCTGCGTCTTCAGCGATTACTTCTGCACTGACAGAGCCAGATGTTACTTCTGTTGTAATTTCACGAAGCCTGTCATGGAAAGATACGCCTTCCTTCGCTACAAGGGATGGGTTGGTTGTTACACCAGCCAGTACCCCTAGGGCATTTGCCGCTTTGATTTCTTCTATATTCGCTGTATCAATAAAAAATTTCATCGTAATCCCTCCATGTGAAGATTTTTTATCACGTATTAACGGTCGATACGTAAATCCCTGATTCTGTTCAACTAACATTCAATGGAGGGGTAAGGGTACCTCCACTGAATGAGTTTCACTTTATGCTTGTTGAGAAGAACCAAATTCACGCATTTTCTCTTTAACTGTTGCTTTAATTGCTTCTGTACCTGGTCCTAAATATTTACGTGGATCATATAGATCTGGTTTTTCGTTAAGAACTTTACGCACTGCTTCTGCCTGTGCCATTTGGTTCTCCGTATTTACGTTAATTTTTGCAGTTCCAAGTGAAATCGCTCTTTGGATATCTTTCAGTGGAATCCCTGTTCCACCGTGAAGCACAAGTGGGATTTGTACGAGGTTCAGGATTTCTTCCATTTCTTTAAAGCCAAGGTTAGGTTCTCCTTGATATGGTCCGTGAACAGAACCTAATGCTGGTGCAAGACAGTCAACATTTGTTTCGTCAACGAGCTTTTTACATTCATCTTTGTCAGCATACATGATTCCGCCAATGACTCCGTCTTCTTCCCCACCTACTGTACCTACTTCCGCTTCAACGGATACTCCGTGGATATGAGCGAGTTCGACTACTTTTTTCGTTGTTGCGATATTTTCTTCAATTGGTGAGTGTGATGCGTCAATCATAACGGACGTAAAGCCAGCATGAATTGCTTCTGCACATAACTCAAAGCTTGTACCATGGTCTAAGTGAATCGCAACAGGTACGGTTGTTCCGTATGATTCCATTAACGATTTCACCATTGCTACAACTACTTTCAGACCGCCCATATATTTACCGGCACCTGCGGAAACTCCTAGAATAACCGGAGATTGCTCCTCTTCTGCAGCTTGTAGGATTGCTTGAGCATATTCTAAATTATTAATATTGAACTGACCAACGGCATACCCGTTTTCTTTCGCTTTTTCGAGCATGTCTTTCATTGATACTAATGACATGGTAATTCCTCCTTTGATGTATGAAAAGCAACTGCCCAATTCGAATTCGTCCTTCTAACGACATCTTTCGTCTTTAGAGCAAAAAATCCGCATCGGCATTTATACTATAAGAATACCAACTCCTAATCATTGGTGCAACTGATTCTCATACTTGTCTCTTAGATGTAATATCCCCCTATTTCCCCCAAGAAGCCGATTGTAGCGCTGTTACAGGCGATTGACGTCCTTTTGGTTGTGAAAAATGTAACAAAATTTTCGAGTTTACTCCATTAATACATCACCGATCGCATCTTCCACGATAACCGGAATGTCTTCAATATTGAACGGTTTTGCCAAAATTTTCTTCACCTGCGGAAAATCTTGCAGTTCCATTTCAATTTTTTCCACGAGTCCACTCATCACAATTGTTGGGACCGATTGCTCCATTTCTCTTATTCTCTCCAGAACTCCAATCCCGTCGACCAATGGTAACTTGTAGTCCAACATTACTAAATCAAATTGCTTCTCCCCAAGCAAGTCAATAGCTTCCTTCCCATCAGATGCCGTCGTGATCTCATAGCCGGCGTTCATTAAGATGTCAGTAAGCAGTAGGCGTATCCCTGGTTGGTCATCTACAATCAATAACTCCTTTGTCATTATTTTTTGCCCCCTTTTTCATTCTCCCCATTTCTTAAGTTCGCTAAAAAAAGAAAATATCCTGCTTTTTTAATGAATTATGCAAATTGTTTACAGGGAAATATTGGATAAAGACATATTTTTAAGGTCCTAAGTCAATTTTCGCAAATGTTGATTGCTTTCATTCAGCGTAAGTGTCGGCAACTTTCTTCTGGAGGTTCGCAGTCCAGACACCTCTCGCTTTCCGCGGGCGGCTGGTGAGCCTCCTCGTGGGCAAGCCCACTGCGGGGTCTCACCAAGCCTACCCTCCCGCAGGAGTCTCGAGGTGTCTGGACTGCTCCGAGGAAAGGCTAAATTTGGAGCACTATTTTTCAATTTAGGAATAGAATGCTGATCTGAAGAGAATAGTTTCCATTTATAATAATTGCTCCTATCAGTTCAATTGCCCGGCGGACGGTGACTCCTACGGGAATAGCACGAGTCCAGACCTGAGCAGGAAGCGGTTTTCTTCCGAGGAGGCTGAGGCCGTGCCTTAGGATGCGCATCCGTCCGCCGGGCAACTGAACGGTAATTAGAACGCCAATAAAATGAATGCGCAAAATACTTACGCTGAATGAAAGCAATAAGCAAGGGTCAATTAAAAAAGCCGATGCATAAAGCATCAGCTCTTGTCTCCATTTACAATTTTTTCAATAAAACCTTTAAACAGTGGTTGAGGGCGGGTTGGTCGTGATGTGAATTCTGGGTGGAATTGACAAGCGACAAACCACGGGTGGTCTTTTAATTCAATAATCTCTACTAACCTTTCATCGGGGCTAAGTCCTGAAATAATGAACCCATTTTCCTCAAGCTGTTTCCGATATGCATTGTTAACTTCATAGCGGTGACGGTGACGTTCTTCAATCATATCACTTTCGCCGTAAGCCGCTTTCGCTTTCGTTCCCGCCACTAGTTTACATGGGTAGGCACCGAGACGAAGTGTTCCGCCAAGGTCTTCTACGTCCTCTTGTTCTGGACGAAGCGAGATAACTGGATGTGGTGTTTCCGGATCAATTTCTGTAGAGTGAGCATCTTCCAGGCCGATCACATTACGGGCAAACTCGACTGTTGCAAGCTGCATTCCTAAGCAGATTCCAAAGAATGGAATTTTATTTTCCCTTGCATAGCGAATCGCCTCAATTTTCCCGTCAACGCCTCGAGTACCGAAGCCGCCTGGTACAACAATTCCGTCCACATGAGATATTTCTTCTTCAATCGCTTCTTTTGTTAGTGTCTCTGAATTAATCCAGTGGATATTAATGTCTGCATCATAGTCGTAACCTGCATGTTTCAAGGATTCTACAACAGAAAGGTAAGCATCCTGCAGTTCCACATACTTCCCAACAAGTCCGATGTCAATTGTTTTCGATAGGTTTCTTACCCTTTCAAGCAGTTGGAACCAGTCATCCATTTTTGCTTGCGGGTATTCCAAACCGAAATGCTTCAAAACGATGTCATCCAAATGTTGTTCCTGAAGGGAAATCGGCACTTGATAAAGGGTATCCGCATCCGGCATTTCAATTACCGCATCTTTTGCTATATCACAGAATAAAGCAATTTTTTCTTTTTGTTCTCTGGAAACCTCCACTTCAGTACGAAGCACGATAATATCTGGTTGAATCCCTAGTGAACGTAATTCCTTCACACTGTGCTGTGTCGGTTTCGTTTTAAGTTCACCGGCTGCTGCAAGGTAAGGAACAAGTGTACAATGGATATACATGACACTGTTTCTTCCTACTTCATTTTTAATCTGGCGAATAGCTTCAAGGAAAGGAAGTGACTCAATATCGCCGACCGTACCGCCTATTTCAGTAATGACGACATCCGCATTCGTTGCGCTGCCTGCACGGAAAACTTGGTCTTTAATTTCATTTGTAATATGTGGGATGACTTGGACGGTACCGCCGAGATAATCGCCGCGTCTTTCTTTTTTAATAACGGTGGAATACACTTTACCCGTTGTGATATTACTGTATTTGTTCAGATTAATATCAATGAACCGTTCATAGTGACCAAGGTCCAAATCCGTTTCCGCACCATCATTCGTTACGAAAACCTCTCCGTGCTGATACGGACTCATTGTGCCCGGATCCACGTTGATATATGGATCGAATTTCTGAATGGTCACCTTCAAACCACGATTTTTCAATAAGCGACCAAGTGAGGCAGCTGTAATACCTTTTCCTAATGAAGAGACAACTCCACCTGTAACAAAAATATATTTAGTCACTGCTCTTTCCCTCTTTCTTTCCTAAGATTCTATTTATATGTTGCCCGAAGACAAACATTTATAACTTATTTGGCAGCACCCTCTAAAATAATAAAAGCGCCTTCCCATTTTTTTCTGGGAAAACGCCTGTTTGTCGATTAAGGAGCCCAAATAAAATTCTACTTATCCTATGAAAAAAAGTCAAGTGGGCTTCCTCATTTTTTATTCTTCTTCCTCGTCGTCAAGGTCGATTTCTACATCGAGTTCTTCCTCGTCTTCTTCGTCTAGATCTTCGTCAAAGTCTTCATCGAATTCATCAATTCCCACTATCTCTCCGTCCTCGTCAACCTCTTCTTCGCCAAGCTCAACAAGGTCTCCTTCGTATTCCAGTTCTTCCTCTTCATCAAATTCGTCTGCTTTTTTCTTTTTCCGTTTCTTAGGTGTTTGTGTGATTTGTTCGTCTGCTTGGTCGATTGGGTACCATTCTTTTAGGCCCCATATGTTTGAGCCTAGTGTTATAAAGCGACCGTCAACGTTGAGCTCTGTGTAGAATTGAGCAATTTGATTTTCTTTTGCTTGTTTGGTTAGTCCTTTTAGTTCTGTAATTTGGTTATAGAGTTCCTGGAAATCTAATGCTTTTTTTGTGTCTTTTAAAATGAGACTGGCTAGGCCGAGCATGGATTTTCCTTTTAATTCTTCGCGGCTGTATTGATCTAACACAAATACGCACTCCTTTTACTGTATATTAATAAATGATTGATTACATTTCTATATTACTAAGATAAACATACCTTTCATTATATACAAGTATGTAGTGTTTATGCTAGGGTTTTTGGCTAAAAAGTTAAGTTTTCAGTGGGATATTTCATATTGACTTCCTTTTTCCAAGGATAAGACGTTGCATAAGGAAAAAAACATCTTTTATTTTCTCTTTTAGACAGATGTAGCGCGGCATTGAGAAAACAAATAACGGTTCTTTTCCCTTTTGGAAGGGAACTGCGTAATAATGGGAAGAGAAATACCGTTTATTTTCCCATTTGAACGGCGGGTGCATAGTATTGGGAAAAGAATTGCTGTTTATTTTCCCATTTGAACGGCGGGTGCATAGTATTGGGAAAAGAATTGCTGGTTATTTTCCCATTTGAACGGCGGGTGCATAGTATTGGGAAAAGAAACGACGGTTATTCGCCCATTCGGACAAAGTGACCCTATGATTTGGAAAAGAAACACCGGTTATTTGCCCATTCGAACAAAGTGACCGCAGGATTGGGAAAAGAAACACCGGTTATTTGCCTATTCGGACAAAGTGAGCGCACGATTGAGAAAAGAAACACCATCCCGAGCAGTAAAATACATAACTACCCTATACACGAAAAATCCGAACAAACCGCTCTCCCTCGATTTGTTCGGATTTACAATCTTAATTATAAACGTTATGCTCTACCCCAAAAAAATCACATATTCCTTCGATACTGCCCGCCGACTTCATATAAAGCAGTTGTGATTTGGCCGAGGCTCGCAACTTTGACGGTTTCGAGGAGTTCGGCGAAGATGTTGCCTCCTTGGACTGCGACTTGTTTGAGACGACTTAGAGCTGCTTCTGTTTCGTCTGCATGCTGCTTTTGGAATTTGCGCAGCTCTGTAATTTGATGCTGTTTCTCTTCCTGGGAGGCACGGGCAAGTTCCATGGAATCAATCTCCTCATCACTTGGCGGGTTCGGGTTTACATACGTGTTCACCCCGATAATCGGAAGTTCACCGGAATGTTTCTTGCTTTCATAGTAAAGTGATTCTTCCTGGATTTTCCCTCGCTGGTATTGCCGCTCCATTGCTCCGAGCACACCTCCACGGTCATTCATCCGCTCAAATTCTTGGAGCACCGCTTCTTCGACAAGATCTGTCAATTCCTCAACGATAAAAGAACCTTGGGTAGAGTTTTCATTTTTCGTCAGTCCGAATTCTTTATTGATGATCATTTGAATCGCCATCGCTCGGCGCACGGATTCTTCTGTCGGTGTCGTGATTGCCTCGTCATATGCATTCGTGTGTAAGGAATTTGTATTATCTTGGATTGCTAGAAGTGCTTGCAGTGTTGTACGGATATCGTTAAAGTCAATCTCTTGGGCGTGTAGGGAACGTCCAGAAGTCTGGACATGGTATTTAAGTTTTTGACTCCGCTCATTTGCTCCGTATTTTTCCCTTAAAACGATCGACCAAATCCTGCGGGCAACCCGGCCGATTACCGTATATTCCGGATCCAGGCCATTCGAAAAGAAGAAGGACAGGTTTTGTGCGAATTTATTCACGTCCATGCCCCGGCTTAAATAATATTCCACATAGGTGAACCCATTTGCGAGTGTGAAGGCGAGCTGGGTAATTGGATTTGCACCAGCCTCCGCAATATGGTAGCCCGAGATGGAGACAGAATAATAGTTGCGCACATTTTTTTCAATAAAATATTCCTGGATATCCCCCATCATGCGCAGGGCGAATTCTGTTGAGAAGATACATGTGTTTTGCCCTTGATCTTCTTTTAAAATATCGGCTTGAACGGTTCCGCGAATGGTGGAAACCGTTTTATTTTTAATAGCTTCATATTCCTCATCTGTCGGTTTCCGGCCATGTTCTTCTGTAAATTTATCGATTTGTTGATCGATTGCTGTATTGAAATACATCGCTAAAATAATCGGGGCCGGTCCGTTAATTGTCATTGAGACGGAGGTGAGCGGGTTCGTCAAATCAAAGCCTGCATACAATTTTTTCATATCTTCGAGGGTACATATATTGACGCCACTTTCCCCGACTTTTCCGTAAATATCCGGGCGCTCTGCCGGGTCTTCACCGTATAGAGTAACAGAGTCAAAGGCGGTCGAAAGCCGTTTTGCCTCGGAATCTTTTGATAAATAATGGAATCTCCGGTTCGTCCGCTCTGGCGTCCCTTCTCCAGCGAATTGACGGGTTGGATCTTCCCCTTCCCGCTTGAACGGGAATACTCCTGCTGTGAATGGGAATCTGCCCGGAACGTTTTCTTTCATAAGCCAGCGGAGGCGTTCACCCCAGTCTTGGAATTTCGGGAAGGCGACTTTCGGGATCTTCAGGCCAGACAAGGATTCTGTTGTGATTTCCGTAACGATATCCTTATCGCGGACTTTAAAGGTCATCGTGTCTTGACTATATTTTTCCTGCGTATCATCCCATGATTCAAGCAACTCAAGCGAATGATTGCTCAGCTGTTTTTTATATTGGGTTATCGTTTGTTCTAGTAATTCTTTCGCTTCAGGGTCCTCGATGATTTCCAAGGTTCCTTGCAGCTGATACAGTTTTCGCGCTATCTCGCTTTGGTTTTCCGTTTGTTTATTATAATCGCGGACGATACTAGCAATTTCCCGTAAATAATGGCGGCGATCTCCGGAGATGATTTGATTTTGCTTCTCGGAAAGGACATGCCTTTCAAAATCAACCTCCTCCTCCCATCCGTAGCGCTCGTTCAGCGTATCGATAATGGAAGCGAATAGAGAATTCGTCCCTGTATCATTGAATTGGCTCGCAATTGTTCCGAATACTGGATATTTAGTTTTATCTTGACCGAAAAGCATGCGGCTCCGCTCATATTGTTTACGCACTTGATTCAACGCATCTTCTGAACCCCGTTGTTCGAACTTGTTAATGACGATAAAATCTGCGTAATCAATCATATCAATCTTCTCAAGCTGAGTGGGAGCACCGAATTCAGCGGTCATGACGTACATGGAAAGATCCGTGACATCGGTAATCGCAGCATTTCCCTGACCAATCCCGCTCGTTTCCACAATAACAAAGTCAAAACCAGTTGCCCTGACCACATCAAGGACATCATTAATTGCCGTAGAAAGTTCGTCCCGCGATTCCCTCGTTGCAAGTGAGCGCATATAGACGCGATCATGAAAAATAGCATTCATACGAATCCTATCACCGAGTAATGCTCCGCCAGTTTTCCGTTTCGTCGGGTCGATGGAGATGACGGCAATCTTTTTATCGGGAACTTCATTAAGGAAGCGGCGTATGAGTTCATCCGTAAGCGAACTTTTCCCCGCTCCACCTGTACCCGTAATCCCAAGCACGGGAATCGCTTGATCTGCTTTACTGCGAAATTCTTCGAGAAGCTGTTGTTTCTCCTTGGAATCGCTCGGCGTGTTTTCCATATACGTAATGAACTTCGCCATGGCGTCCCGCTCACTCTTGTATAAACGCTCTTTCTCCTTTTCAATCTGAAGCGGCGTTGGAAAGTCGCTCGCTTCCATCATTCGGTTAATCATACCTTGAAGACCGTATTTACGACCATCCTCAGGGGAAAATATCCAGTCAACCCCATAATTATGAAGTTCTTTAATTTCCCTCGGGATAATCGTTCCACCTCCACCACCGAAAACTTTAATATGGTCGGCATCGTTTTCTTTTAATAGATCGATAATATATTTAAAATATTCGACGTGTCCGCCTTGATAAGAAGAGACGGCAATCGCTTGAGCATCTTCCTGAATCGCAGCGTAGACGACTTCTTCCACGGAACGGTTATGACCGAGGTGGATAACTTCTGCCCCAGTTGCTTGCAGGATTCGGCGCATTATATTGACCGAGGCATCGTGGCCATCAAATAGGCTTGATGCCGTGACAAAACGAATCGGATTTTTCGGTTTGTAAACTTCTACTTGTTGCATGATGTTTCTCCTCCCCTTTGGATCATCATTTTTTATGCAAGAGGCCATGGAGGTTCAGCTTAATTTGGATATCGATGTATTCTTCTATCGTGAACTTCTGTTGCAGAATCCACCGACGAAAGCCCCACATATGGCCTTGAACAAAGATATTATTCGCTGCTATGCTTACTTCCTCTTCATTTAATGCATCCGGGTAGCAAGAAAGGATAAGCTTCTCAAGCATAGCGACCATATCTTTCTCCTTTTGCAGCACATATTTCCTCGTCTCCTTATTTAAGCCTTTTATTTCTTGATAGAGAACGAGAATTTCTTCCTGCATGTCATCCATAAGCTCATAATAAAACTTGAAAACTGCCTTCAAATTTTCCTCTGAAGGGTTTTCCAGCTGCAGCTCTGTTTCAAAATGATCGCGCACGCCATCATAAATGTAATCGCAAACAAGAAAAAGGACATCTTCCTTCTTTCTAATATATTCATAAAGTGTACCGATACTGAAGCCAGATTCTTTAGCGATTTCCCTCGTTGTCGTCCGGTGGAAGCCCTTCTCTTTAAAAAGCCGAATCGCGCCTTGAATCATCTGATCGCGGCGTTTTTTGATCAGGTCTTCGTCTTTTACGGAGGAGATAATTCGACTCTTATCCATCATCTGTAAAGCCTCCTTCCTTCTTCCATCTTGCGTACCAGTCTATCGCGAGTTTGTAAGGATCCGCATCTGCCTTGATTGGCTCAAGGTGTCTCTTTGATTCGATAAATTGTTTCACCTCTCGCCAAATTTCTTCGCGGATGAGTTCATAGACTTCAAGTTCTTGCTGCATCTTACGTTTTCTTTTTCCTTCGTGGGTCTTGTAGAGATATTCATGATGGTCTTTGATTTTTCCCCACAGTTTATCGATTCCTTTATTTTCCGTCGTGATCGTCTTGATAATCGGGGTTTCCCGTTCTTCGGTTGCGGTGATCATGACAAGTTCTTTCAGTAATGCTTTCAATTTACCGAAGCCTGGGAGGTCTGCTTTGTTCACGACGAAAAGATCAGCGATTTCCATAATGCCTGCTTTAAAAATCTGGAGCACATCCCCACTGTTCGGGGTAAGGACGACGGCTGTTGTGTCGACGATTTTCATGATGTCGAGCTCGGACTGGCCGACACCGACTGTTTCGACTAAAATCACATCAAACCCGTAGGCATCACATATGCGCACCGCATCCTTCGTCGCACGGGCAAGACCGCCGAGACTGCCGCGCGTCGCCATACTGCGGATGAATACGCCGTCATCAAGGAAATGTTCATTCATCCGGACCCGGTCGCCGAGGAGTGCGCCGCCACTAAATGGACTTGTTGGATCAACCGCGATAACAGCGCACGTTTTCCCCTCACTCCGGATCTGGGTGACAAGCCGGTTTACAAGTGAGCTCTTACCTGCGCCAGGTGAGCCAGTCAGCCCTACATATACAGCGTGTTTCCGCTCGCTGAACACCGCACTTAACAACTCCAGCTTTTCCGGATGATCATTCTCCACCATCGTAATCGCCCGAGCAAGCGCACGTATATCCTTTTGTTTCAACCGTTCAACTAACGTCTGCATGATGCCCTTCCTTTCCACCGGGACACTAGGGTCAGAGCTGTTGTCCCAGTTTGCTGGGACAACAGCTCTGACCCTAGTGTCCCACTTCTTACTGGGACAGGTGCTCTGACTCCACTGTCCCGCTTCACACTGGGACAGGCGCTCTGACCCCACTGTCCCGCTTCATACTGTGACAGGCGCTCTGACCCCGTGTCCCACTTCTTACTGGGACAAGTGCTCTGACCCCGTGTCCCAACCCGACTGGGACAGGTGCTCTGACCCCAGTGTCCCAGGTTATTTTGTGATGGTGCGACCGATGACGAGGCGTTGGACTTCTTGGGTGCCTTCGTAGATTTGGGTGATTTTCGCGTCACGCATATAGCGTTCGACCGGATAATCTTTCGTATAGCCGTAACCGCCGAAGATTTGGACTGCTTCTACAGTAATCCGCATGGCTGCGTCTCCTGCGAATAGTTTGGACATGGCGGATTCTTTTCCGTATGGTTTTCCGTTACTCTCAAGCCATGCTGCCTGGTACGTTAATAAACGAGCGGCTTCGACTTCTGTTGCCATGTCAGCAAGTTTAAATGAAATTCCTTGGTTATGGGCAATTGGTTTTCCAAACTGTTCTCTTTCTTTCGCGTAATTTATCGATGCGTCGAGTGCTCCTTGGGCAATCCCGACAGCTTGGGCAGCGATTCCGTTTCTCCCGCCATCTAGAGTTGTCATCGCAATTTTAAAGCCTTCCCCTTCTTCGCCAAGTAAGTTCTCTTTCGGTATCCGACAGTTTTCAAAAATTAATTCGGTCGTAGGTGACGAACGAATACCGAGTTTTTTCTCCTTTTTACCAAAGGTGAAGCCTTCTGTTCCTTTCTCCACGATGAATGCACTGATGCCCTTGTGGTTTGCAGCAGGATCCGTTTTCGCAAAAACGATATAGATATCAGCAACTCCACCATTTGTAATCCAAACCTTATTGCCATTTAATATATAATCGTCGCCATCTTTTTTCGCAATGGTCTTCATTGCTGCAACGTCACTTCCCGCACCTGTTTCAGATAAGGCATAGGCACCAAGCGCTTCCCCAGTCGCGAGCAGGTAAAGAAACGTCTTCTTCTGCTCCTCCGTACCGTACGTATAAATCGGCCAGCTAGCAAGGGATAGATGGGCAGACAATGTCACACCGGTAGACGCACAAACACGGGATAATTCTTCAACCGCAATACAATAACTTACGAAGTCTGCACCAATTCCACCGTATTTTTCCGGCCACGGGATTCCAGTCAGACCAAGTTCAGCCATTTTATCAAAAATCTCCCGGTCAAAGCGTTCTTCCTCATCTCTTTCGGCTGCAGTCGGTTCCACTTCATTCATTGCAAATTCGCGGACCATTTTCCGCAGCATTTCCTGTTCTTCCGTCAGTTGAAAATTCATTTTTGTTCACTCCTAATCCAGTAAGTTTTTCGATATGACAACATGTTGGATTTCATTGGTACCTTCATAAATCTGGGTAACTTTCGCTTCCCGGAAAAACCGTTCGACAGCGTAATCTTCGGTATATCCGTAGCCGCCATGTATTTGTACCGCTTCAATCGCGGTCTTCATCGCCGTGTTTGATGCGTACATTTTCGCCATGGATGCTTCTTTGCTGAGCAAAAGATTTTTTTCAACGTGATCTACTGCCCGATAAACTAATAACCTGGCAGCTTCAACCTCTGTTGCCATATCGGCAAGTTTAAATGAAATCCCTTGATGGTGGGCGATTGGCTTGCCGAATTGTTCACGCTCTTTCGCATAATGGATTGCATGCTCAAGAGCGGCCTCTGCAATACCAAGGCCTTGGGCAGCGATACCAATACGCCCGACATTCAGGTTCGCCATCGCAATTTTAAAGCCTTCCGTTTCTCCTCCGAGGAGTTGCTCTTTCGGTACTTTACAGTGGTCAAAATTCAGTGTAACCGTCCCAGTACCATGCATGCCCATCTTCTTCTCAGCTTTCCCAATGGAAAAACCGGGGGGTTCCCTTTCCACGATAAAGGCACTAACTCCACTCGCCCCTTCACCGGTTCTTGCAAATGTAATGAACGTATCTGCATGGGTACCATTCGTGATGAACAGTTTCGAGCCGTTTAAAATATAGTGATCCCCGTCTCTTTTTGCCGTTGTTTTAATATTTGCGGCGTCCGAGCCCGCACCAGGTTCCGTGAGCGCGAATGCTCCCACGTATTCTCCACTTGCAAGCTTCGGGATATATTTTTCTTTCTGTTGTTCCGTACCAAATTTTAAAATCGGGTTCGTACCAACGGATGTATGAACAGATAAGATAGCGCCGATACCAGCACTCACCTTTGAAATTTCGTTAATAGCGATAATGTACGATGTAAAATCCATTCCACTTCCACCGTATTTCTCTGGAATTGGAATCCCCATTAAACCGAGCTTACCCATTTTCCGGATCACTTCTTCTGGAAAGCGGTCTTCACGCTCCATCCGCTCCACTTCATTCGCAATCTCTGTTTCGGCAAAATCACGGACCATTTTACGGATCATTTCCTGTTCTTCGGTAAATGTCAAATCCATTCCGGTTACCCCCTTTGCTGTTCTCTTGCTGTATTAGCTATATACGTAAAAGCCACGACCGGATTTCTTACCGTGCCAGCCTGCTTTCACATATTTTCTAAGTAATGGGCACGGACGATATTTACTATCTGCAAAACCATCATAGAGCACTTCCATAATGTAGAGACATGTATCAAGCCCGATGAAATCTGCCAGCTGAAGTGGTCCCATCGGGTGATTCATACCGAGCTTCATCACCGTATCAATATCTTCTGGTGAAGCGACACCTTCGTAAACCGCATAAATTGCTTCGTTAATCATCGGCATTAAAATCCGGTTCGCTGCAAAACCTGGGAAATCAGCAACTTCAACAGAAGTCTTTCCTAGTTCTTCTGCCATCTGAGAAATTTTTTCATATGTCTCATCATTTGTTTGAATCCCGCGGATGACTTCGACGAGCTTCATAACCGGGACCGGGTTCATAAAATGCATGCCGATAACTTGTTCCGGACGATTTGTTACAGCGGCAATTTCCGTAATCGGTAAAGATGATGTATTCGTCGCTAAAATTGTATGAGCTGGAGTAATTTCATCCAGTTCACGGAAAAGTTTTGATTTCACGTCCATATTTTCAACAATTGCTTCGATGACTAAATCACAAGTACGCGCATCTTCTAGTTTCTTTGCTCGCTTTAGATTGTTCAGCGTTGATGCCTTCTCTTCATCTGTGATTCTCGTCTTTTGGACGGCTCGGGTGAGGAGTTTTTCAATTCGTTGTATCCCTTCATCAAGCGCTGTTCCATTTGCATCGTGTAAAAGCACTTCAAAACCAGCTTGGGCCGCCACTTGGGCGATCCCTGCCCCCATTTGACCTGCACCGATTACCATTACGCGTTTAATTGTCATCATCGTTCCCCCTCTTATTTCACTTCAATTAAGATGGCATCTCCTTGACCACCGCCACTACAGATCGCAGCAATTCCGAGACCGCCGCCTCTTCTTTTCAGTTCATGGATAAGTGTTAAAATAATTCTTCCGCCACTTGCTCCGATTGGGTGACCAAGTGCTACTGCCCCGCCATTGACATTTACTTTCTCCATATCAATTCCAGCGATTTCCCCACTTGCGAGCGACACAACAGCGAATGCTTCATTGATTTCATAGAGTTCAATATCCTCTTTCGTATAGCCAGTTTTCTTTAAAAGTTCGTTAATAACAAGACCTGGCGTTTGCGGGAAATTCTCTGCTTCAACGGCAACTTCTGCGTGACCGAGAATCGTTGCGAGCGGTGTTTTCCCAAGTTTCTCTGCTGTATCATCACCCATCACAACAAATGCACAGGCTCCGTCGTTTACGCCTGGTGCGTTACCAGCTGTGATTGTTCCGTCTTTATCAAATGCCGGGCGCAATTTCGCAAGTTTTTCGATACTCGTATCTTTCCGTGGTGCTTCATCTGTATCAATAAGGACCGAGTCCCCTTTTCGCTGCGGAATTTCAACAGGGACAATCTCATCTTTGAATTTACCTTCTTCAATTGCTTCAACTGCCCGCATATGACTCCGGTAGGCCCACTCATCTTGAGCTTCGCGGCTGACATCGTATTTATTCGCTGTGCTGTTTCCATAATTCCCCATATGGACACCTTCAAAGGAGCAGGTGAGTCCGTCGTGAATCATTAAATCTACAACAGGTCTGTCACCCATCCGGTGTCCCCAGCGGGCATCTTTTAAAATATAAGGGGCATTACTCATGCTTTCCATTCCACCTGCTACGATCGTGTCCTCATCTCCTAGACGAATGAGTTGATCGGCGAGAGTAACGGCGCGAAGTCCGGATGCACAGACTTTGTTGATTGTTTCTGTTTTCACGTTCCAAGGGAGTCCGGCTTTTCTTGCTGCTTGGCGGGAAGGGATTTGGCCTTGGCCACCTTGTAGTACAGTTCCCATAATCACTTCATCAATTTGGTCACCTTCCAAGTTTGCTTGTTTGACCGCTTCAGAAATAACTTTTCCACCAAGGTCTGTTGCTTGGAGAGGTTGTAATCCGCCTCCGAATCTTCCAAACGGAGTTCTTGCACCTGACACAATTACTGATTTTCTCATTATGATCCTCCTAAAAAAATATATTAGCGCGTCTGATTGATCGCTCGCTCATTATAGGTTAGTAAATTTAGAGGTTGGGAAATAGATTAAAATAGTTCATTTCCCAACCTCAATTTATCACGTATTAACGGTCTGTAATACCCCCATCTCTAAACATGAGTAAAGCCCGAGGTGTGAAGGTGGGGATATACAGTCCGTAAATCCCTGATTCTGTTCAACTAACATTCAGTGGGGAGGGAAGGAATCCTCACTGAATGAAGGTTCACTTTATTATTACGCTGTTTTCTCTTCTTCTTCAGCAAATACGGAGATTGCTAGAATTTCAGCTACGTCAAGCGTGCCGATATCTTCGTCGACTTCTTTCGCTTTTGTTCCGTCGCTGATCATCGTCAAGCAGTATGGACAACCTGTCGAAATCATCGATGGGTTCACTTGTAATGCTTGTTCTGTACGGGCGACGTTGATGCGATTTCCGGTTGTTTCTTCCGTCCACATTAAGCCTCCGCCGGCCCCGCAGCACATGCCGTTTTCACGGGTACGGACCATTTCTACTAATTCCAGCCCCGGAATCGATTTCAAGATTTCCCGCGGTGGGTCATATACGCCATTATATCTGCCCAAATAACAGGAGTCATGGTACGTTAGGCGTTCATTGATCTGGCCGGTTGGCTGCAATTTTCCTTCCATGATTAAATCATAGAGTAATTGCGTATGATGGTAGACTTCCGCTTCAAAGCCAAAGTCTGGATACTCGTTTTTAAAGATATTATAGGCGTGCGGGTCAATTGTAACAATCTTCTTCACATTATATTTATTGAATTGCTTTATGTTCTTTTCTGCAATCTCTTGGAAAAGAAATTCATTTCCGATACGGCGGGCTGTATCTCCTGAGTTTGCTTCAGTGTTTCCTAAAATCGCAAAGCTGACACCTGCCCGGTTCATCAGTTTCGCAAAAGCAAGAGCGATTTTTTGGCTACGGCTATCGTAGGCCCCCATCGAACTTACCCAGAACAGGTATTCAAACTCTTTGTCTTCTTTCTTCAATTCTTTTACCGTCGGAATGTATACTGTTTCATCTTCTTCGCGCCATTTCACGCGATCTTTTTTCGATAGACCCCAAGGGTTACCTTGACGTTCGATATTTTGCACGGCACGTTGGATTTCAGAATCCATCTTCCCTTCCGTCATCACTAAGTAACGACGCAGGTCAATGATCGTTCCAACGTGTTCGTTATTTACTGGGCAAGCATCTTCACAGTTCCGGCAAGTCGTACATGCAGAAAGCTCTTCAGCAGTAATGACGTCACCTGCAAGACTCATATTTTGAATTGTTGCTGCAGCCTCTCCCTCGCTACTGGCCATATTTCCAGTAGAATTCGAGAATGCATAGCTCGGCACCCAAGGTGAATTACCAGTTACTGCTGCTCCCTTTTCTGTAAGATGATCACGCAGTTTAATCATAATATCCATTGGGGAAAGCATCTTCCCGGTACCTGCAGCTGGGCAGACGTCGGTACAACGGCCACATTCCACGCAGGCGTAAAAATCAATCATCTGGTATTGGCTGAAGTCCTCAATTTTCCCTACACCGAAGGAAATTTCTTCTTCCTCGTCTTCCGCGTCCATTTCAAAATCAATTTTTTCTAACTTTCCAGGAACCTTTTTACTTAAAAATACGTTGATTGGTGCTGCAATCAAGTGGAAGTGCTTGGATTGCGGAACGTATACTAAAAAGGTAAGCAACGTGAGCGTATGCACCCACCAAGCAACGAAAAACAGTACCATCGCTGTCTCTGGTGATAGAAAACTAAAAGCTGTTGCAATTAAACTCGCAACAGGCTCTGTCCAGGTTACTGCCCGTTCCTCCCAGAGCATGAGCATCCCATTTCCAGCAAGGACAGAAAGCATGAGTGTCCCGATGAAAATAAGTACAAGACCTGCTTTAAATCCGCGCTTCAGTCGGACAAGCTTTTCCATATAACGGCGGTAAAATGCCCAAAATACCGCTACAAGGATCATCAACGTAACGAGTTCTTGGAAAAAGACGAACCCTGGATAAAGCGATCCGAATGGCAAATGGTTGCCCGGTGATAATCCTTTGATGAACATGTCAATTGCGCCGAACTGGACAAGGATGAATCCATAGAACATCATCACATGAATCGTTCCAGACTTCTTATCCTTCAGCAGCTTCGATTGACCGAAAACAATTTTCCCTACGCGTTTTAGACGTAATTTGATTTCGCCATCAAACTCTGACTTTCTCCCAAGTTTGATATAGGACATTCTCGTTGCAATGACTCTAGCAAATAAATAGATTGCATAGATGGTTACAACTAAGAATGCGATCCAGTTAATAATTTGAAATGTATCCATTTAAATGCCCCCTCTTTTTTCATTTATTCAGAATGATAGCGATTACATGGTGTTCTAAAAAAATTTCTCGTCTGAAATGATATAGATACATATCATTATAGTACATACTACTTTATAGGTGAATGACCATTCAGTCAATAGTTTTGTCGAAATCTTTTAGTTTGTTTTGTCATTCATGCGAGATGGGGATGCTAATTAGGAAAATAATTGCTATTTGTTTGCCCATTCATACTGGATAAACTCGATAATCGGAAAATAATTACCGTTTGTTTTCCTATTCATGCTAGTTCAACACGAGAATGGGAAGATAAACACCGCTTGTTTTCCCATATACACTGGATCAATACGATAACGGGAAAATAAACTACGATTGTTTTCCCATTCACGCTAGTTCAACACGGTAATGGGAAAACATCTACCACTTGTTCCCCCATTAATGTAAGAAGAACCCTAATCATAAAATCTTTCAAACAACAAAAAAGAGCCAAATCAATTCCTTTCACAAAAGAAATTAATTTGGCTCTTATGTTCTTTACATTTTCTCCGGTGCGGTTACGCCGATTAGGTTAAGTGCGTTGGCGATAGTGATACGGACTGCTTTCATTAAGGCGATTCTTGCAGTTGTCCGTTCCGGTGCATCTGCATCAAGTACTTTCTCTGCGTTGTAGAAGCTATGAAGTAAGCTTGCGAGTTCGAATACATAATTCGTTACGCGTTGAGGTGCATGCTTTTCCGCTGCGTCAGCGACCGTTTGCGGGAAGGAGCCGATCTTCATAAGGAGCTCTTGCTCTTTTTCTGATGTAAGCTCTGCAAAATCAAACTTCCCATTAACATCGAAACCTCTTGTTTCCGCTTGAGAGAGCATCGTACAGATCCGTGCATGTGCATATTGCACGTAGTAAACCGGGTTTTCGTTGGACTGAGAACGAGCAAGGTCTATATCGAAATCAAGCTGGGAATCGTTGGAACGGGCGACGAAGAAATAACGGGTTGCATCAATTCCGACCTCTTCCATCAGTTCACGCAAGCTCACAGCTTTTCCGGTACGTTTACTCATTCGTACCTTTTCCCCGCCTTCAAAGAGATTCACCATTTGAATGATTTTTACTTCCAGCTTATCTGCCGGGTAACCGAGCGCTTGAATCGCTGCGTTCATACGAGCGACATAGCCGTGGTGATCGGAACCCCAGACGTTGATGAGTTTATCGAAGCCACGGTCCAATTTATTTTTATGGTACGCGATATCCGGTGTCAGATACGTGTAGTTACCATCCTGTTTAATGATGACACGGTCTTTATCATCACCAAATTCCGTCGTCTTGAACCACGTTGCACCATCTTTTTCATAAATATAGCCACTCTCTTTCAGCTGCTGGACTGCATTCGGTATTTGATCATCTTCATATAATGTGCGCTCCGAGAACCAGTTATCGAATTCGACATGGAAGTCTTTCAGGTCACGTTCAATATTTCGCAGTGAAGCCTTAAGTCCATACTCTTTCATGTATTCAAAGCGTTCTTCATGAGATTTTTCCAGCCATTTATTGCCGTCTTCTGCGACAATTGCTTTTGCCATATCGATAATGACTTGTCCGTGATAACCGTCTTCCGGCATCTCAACGTCTTCACCGAGCTCCTGCAAGTAGCGTGCTTCAACCGAGAACCCTAGCTTATCGATCTGGCTGCCGGCATCGTTAATATAATACTCCCGTTCGACATTATAGCCTGCCGCTGCGAGCAAACTACTAAGCACGTCCCCATAAGCTGCTCCACGGGCATGACCAAGGTGGAGGTCACCAGTCGGGTTTACCGAAACGAACTCTACTTGGATACGTTTGCCTTTACCAGCATCACTTTTCCCGTAATTGTCCTGCTCTCTAAGAATTGTCGGGATGATTTGCTCGAGAAGATCATTTTTCATAAAAAAGTTAATAAACCCAGGTCCTGCGATTTCGATTTTTTCAATTGATGCTTCTGTTTCGTTGATCACTTTTACAATCTCGTCAGCAATCTGCCGCGGCGCTTTCTTTGCAATTCGGGCAAGCTGCATGGCAATATTCGTTGCAAAGTCACCGTGGGATTTATCTTTTGGTTTCTCTAAAATAATTTCCGGAAGTTCTTCTGCGCTTGCAAGGCCTGACTTAAGTACGGCTTCCGAAATTTCTTGTTTCAATTTCTGTTCTGTTTGTTCCAGTACGTTCATCTGGGGTCCTCCTCTATAATAATAAGTTCCAATGTATGCTTTCGTTCATCTTGCCCATTTAGTTTAACAGTGTAATCCAGGTTCAATCGCGCTGGTATGCCTTGCCCCAACGGCTGATACATCATCAGTTGCGTGAATGTTTCCATATGCAGGTTTCCATGCGGGTGTTTGTAAACATTTTCTGTTACTTGACCAAGGCGAAATTGCTGATGCATCGAGACGGCACCGGTTCGTTTAATCGTCACTTTCTCTTTCTGGATTGTGATAAGTGATGAAATTTCCATATCATCTATTGTTTCTTCAAACCTTAGTACATCCAACTTGCCCTTCCGGAAGAATACACCGGTTGCTTTTATATGATTTATTTCCTTGTCTGAAGCATCCTGAATCTTCATTTTCAATTGAAGCGCCACACGCTTTTCTGGCTCGTTCATCCTATCGCCTTTCCTTTTTGAATAATGTCCCTATTATATCGGTAAGTTGACATGGTAATCAATAAAAAGATGTGTTTTTCTTTTACTCACACTTTGTTGGCTACTTTTTAGATGTATTCCAAGTTGGTGTATTAACGAATCAGGAGGAAAAATCTATTGGTGTTCAGTGCGGTGATCCAGTTTATCCTTGATACATAAGGATTTCAAAAAAATGCACCACGATCATGCAGTCTATATACTTTTGGAGGAATTATTTGGTTAAAGTTGGTATTATTACAGGAAGCACGAGTAGCTTTGAAAAACGTAAGAGAATTAACAAGTTTGATACACAAGGAATGGGCAGCCCTTCTTTCCTTTTTTATTGTTTAAAATCGGCCAATTTCTCCCATACTGTAAAAAAAGCTAGGTTTAGGGAGCTGGGTGTCAGTGAAGAGGCGAAGAAAGCATCGGTTGCTGTGGCGGTTGGTGCGGCTCGGTATTTATATGGTCATAGCGCTTATTCTTTTTGCAGTTTTTTTCTTAGCATTCATTTACCTCTTGGGACCACCCCCAATGGGAGCGGAGCAGGATACGAAGATTTACAGCAGGGATGATGCGGTAATTGGAATTGAGAGCGGGATACGGAACCAGTATTGGGTCGAGAAGGAAGATCTATCGGAAAAAGTGATTGCTGCAACGATTTTAATCGAAGACCATCATTTTTATGAGCATCATGGTTTTGATTTCATACGGATTGGCGGAGCGATTATTAAAAATATCCGTTCTGGTTCACTGCGGGAAGGTGCGAGTACGATTACCCAACAGCTCGCTCGGAATTTATATTTGACCCATGAAAAGACATGGATCCGGAAGTTGAAAGAAGCGTTTTATACCGTGCGGCTTGAGATGCATTATACGAAAGATGAGATCCTGGAAGGGTATTTGAACACGATTTATTACGGTCATGGTGCTTACGGGATTGAGGCGGCGAGTGAGTATTTCTTCGGTAAACCGCAAACGGACCTGTCTTACGCGGAGACAGCGATGCTTGTTGGGATTCCTAAGGGACCGACCTATTATTCGCCTTTTAATAACGAAGCAAATGCCGAAGCACGAAAAGAATTGATTTTAAAGCGTTTATGGCAAGAAAAGATAATCGATGACGCAACATATCATACGGCAATTAGAGAAAAACTTGAGTACCGAACGGATAAAGATGAAGGACGCGAGGAATTTGCCGGGCATTTCCAGGACATGGCGGTGAAAGAGGCAGCTGCGATTCTTGGAGTAACGGAGCAATTAATTCGCGCGGGTGGTTATGAGCTCTATACGACGATTGATGAAACCGTTCAGGAGCAGGTAGAAACGGCCATGAAGGAAATTATTCCGGAAACGACAGAACTAGAGGCGGGGGTTTTCTCTGTAGATATCCATTCAGGAGAAGTCCTCGCCCTTGCTGGTGGAAGAAGCTATCAGGCAAGTGAATTTAATCGGGTACGGAATGCTTTTCGGATGCCAGGGTCAAGTTTCAAACCTTTTTTATATTATGCTGCACTGGAAAACGGCTTTACACCACTGACGAAATTGATGAGCGAACCGACTACATTCCGGCTCGAGAATGGGAACGTGTATGAGCCGGGAAATTTCAATCATTATTATGCTTATGGGCCTATTACACTCGCCGAAGCAATCGCCCTTTCCGATAATGTGTATGCCGTTCGCACAGGTCTGCAGCTTGGTATCGAACGGTTCATTGATACTGCGCAAATTTTTGGTTTTGAAAAAGAGTTGCCTGCCGTCCCTTCCCTTGCGCTTGGGACAGCGTCTGTTACGTTAGAAGAGCTTGTCACAGCTTACGGGATGCTTGGAAATGGAGGAAAAGAGCTGGAAACATATACGATTCGAAAAATCACGGACAAAAATGGCCAGGTACTATATGAGCGAAAAAGTTCAAACGGACGACAAGTATTGAATGAGCAGACGAGTTTTATTTTGACCCAGCTGCTTACCGGGA
This sequence comes from Oceanobacillus indicireducens, assembly GCF_014647195.1. Taxonomy (GTDB): domain Bacteria; phylum Bacillota; class Bacilli; order Bacillales; family Amphibacillaceae; genus Oceanobacillus; species Oceanobacillus indicireducens. Next base: position 75,132 of record NZ_BMOS01000002.1, read on the forward strand.
TTTTCGAACCGAAGCTGAATGGCTATATGCCGGTCACTGGAAGTCCGATTTCCCATCATCTAACAAGACTCTATGCGGGTAAATCCGGGACGACAGAGGCCGATAACTGGATGATCGGTTATAGTCCTTCTGTTGTGACCGGTGTATGGACCGGATATGATGACCACCGCGTTATTACAGCAGTGCAAGAAACGACGTATGCGAAAGAGATTTGGGCCCGTGTGATGGAAAAGGCACATGAAGGGGAACAGCAGGAAAACTTCCCTATCCCAGATGGTGTCGTTGGGGTTCCGATTGATCTTGAGACAGGTTTACGGGCGACTCCCTATTGCGGAGAAAGCCTTATGATGTATTTTAAAAAAGGGACGGAACCAGTTGATTATTGTGAGCCAACAATTGCCCCGGAACAGGAAGATAATGATGATGGATTTTTTAAAAAATGGTTTCAGCTGTTGTTCGAGTAGCTTTTTACTTTCGAGTCTTTGAAAATATTTTTAAGACGCGGGAGGTGCAGTAACTTTTCGGTAAGGTTGGTTGACTAATGCCCAGAATACCTGTACCATTGTATTCGTATGTAAATAGACCTTCGTTAGGTAAGGCTCCTGTGTTGGAGATACGCTACTGCCCAAAAATGTCCAAAGACGCCAATGGGTCAACAGGAACCATCGACATAAGGTGGTTTTTAATGTAGCTGGATATGATTCCTATGCCACACAGTGCTAAAGCTCTACGATTGGAGGATATTTGATAAGCTTTTTTAACTGTGTTCGTAATCAGAACTCTTCTTAATTATGCTTTTTTCAATACACCTTCTAGCCGTAGAAGGTGTATTTTTATTTTATTTAGAAAGGATGTGGGATAGATTGGATCTTATTCCCGAACCCAATTCGGAATCATATTTTTGTTGCATGATGGAAAAGTTAAAACAATTCAGGAGTCTATTCTCACATATTTTTTTATTTTAGTAGATTGACTCCTGTCAAAGGAGGAAATTACGATGGTTAAACTAACCAAAAAAACACGGGAACAATATACAAAATTAATTTTAGATACTTTAGATGCTGGCGATAAGGAAAAGTTTCGAGATACTTTCTTAGACTTACATCCATCCGATCAACTCGATATTTTCGTAAAATTGGATGGTGACGCTAGGTCGCGGGGGTATTCCTATCTTACACCAGGGGAATTTGCAGAGATTTTTGGCGGATTAGACATAAGCGACCAAAAGCTTTTCTTTTTAGAATTGGATGAAGACTACTCTATTCGTATGTTTAATCAAATGTTTACAGACGATGTTGTGAACTTTTTGACAGAAATTAATAGTGAACGAGCTGAAGATATTTTACTCCAAATGGATAAAGAAAAGGCCGAGAAGATAAAAGCTTTGCTGTCCTATGCTCCTAAAACTGCTGGAGCGATTATGACAAAAGAACTGATCAGTATCTCGTCTACAGATACTGCTGCCGATGTATTAGAGATGCTTAGAAAAGAGGCTCCAAGTGCCGAAAGTATTTATTATCTTTATGTAGTCGATTGTGAGGGAATACTAGTAGGGGTCGTCTCCTTGAGGGACTTGATCATCGCTGCTCCCGACGAGGTAATAAAAGATATTATGACTACAAGAACAGTGTCTGTTCCAGAGGATATGGATCAGGAAGATGTTGGCCGGATGATTAAGAAGTATGACTTTCTTGCCGCTCCTGTTGTTTCCAAAGATAATCATCTACTTGGTATTGTTACATTTGATGATGTCATGGATATCCTTGAAGAAGAAGTTACAGAAGACTTTGGAGAAATTTCAGCTACCAAAGGGGCCACAGATTTGACATTAAGTCCATTTACAGCCGCAAAAAAACGTGCGCCTTGGATTATCATTCTCATGCTCTTTGGATTAGTTACCGGTGGTGTAATCAGACAATTTGAGGAAACACTTGAAGCTGTCGTCGTGCTTGCTGCTTTTATTCCTATGATTATGGGTTCTGCGGGAAATATCGGAACGCAATCACTAGCTGTTGCAGTGCGTGGACTAGCACTTGAGACGATTGAAGACGGAGGATTCTGGAAAATGATTAGGCGGGAATTCAGTACAGGAATTCTAATTGGAATTATATGTATGGCACTGATCAGCGTTATGATTACCATTATATTTGGTAACTGGATGGTAGCATTAATTGTCGGTGTGTCCATCCTCTGTACATTCGGTATTTCGGCTGTCATTGGTTCAACTATCCCATTAATCATTAATAAACTAAAACTTGATCCAGCAATTGCATCCGGTCCTTTCATTACAACTGTTAATGACATAGTCGGTCTGCTTATTTATTTCTCAATTGCGACTTCTTTAATGGCGTATCTTTAACAAAGGCGCAGAGCGGACGTGGCTAGTCCTCTCATAAAAAGTAACCAACGAGCAGTGAATGTCCAGTTCAGCTGCTGTTGGTTACTTTTTTGTCCTAGTAATACATTAACGTCCATGTATACTCATTTTACAAATTCCCACGTTAAAGTACAACTTTTTATATCCATTTTTAACATCCGTCACAATTTGTTCACTTTTTATAGAGAGAGGGCTTTTTTCAATTCATCCGAGGAGTTGTTCCACATTTCTTCGTTGAATTCCCTTAAGTAATCACCCAACAGCTTTTTCGAATGGTCATCCATATGGTCGACGACAATCTTCCCTTTTAAAGATTGTTCCATATGTTTCACATGTTCGCCCATTGATTTATAGGCGCGCTTGATTTCCCGGTCGACACGAATCTCACTCGCAGCAACTCCGGCGTAATATGTTCCTTGATCATTGCGATCAAGGTTCACCCACACGATCCAGTACAGCTTCCCATTCGGCACTTCTTCTTTATTCGGTATCCATTTCACCCGGCGCTCGACATCACTCCGCGCATGCATCGCATTCATGTCAACATATGCTTTATTTTCATTCGGGTCAACGATAATGGATGACATGTTTTCGAGGCTGATCACCCCAGCTCCATATCCACCGTGCCCGTCGGTTGAGTCATCTTTAATGATCGTAAAACGATTTTTCTTTTTCTTCTGTTCATCGTTCATTTGAATAACTCCCTTCCTGATATTTTAAGTTGGGACATGGGGTCAGAGCACCTGTCCCAATCTGGGACAAGTGCTCTGACCCCATGTCCCAGTCACGTGCTGCGTATTTGTTTGATGAATTGGTAGGCTTCGTTTATTTCTGCTTCGGTGAAGTTTTGTTTTGGTTTCATTTGGTGCAGTTTTTCAATCTGCTCGCGCTTATCCAGATGTTCAAAGAAAAGAATCGTGGATACGAGTTCGAGAAATCTGGAACTTCGCAACTGGAGCAGTTCCGTTTTATCCGTAATGTCTGGCATATCGAGGGTGAATTGCTTAAGAAAATCCTCTCCCGCCTTTGTGACATCATAATGATACTGGAAATAATTTGCTTTATCTTCCCGCGTCTCTTCTATAAATCCAAGATTACAAAGCTCCTCTACCCGTAAAGTCAGTTCTTCGGAATAAGGTCCGTAGAAATGAAATTGGTATTTCTCTTCGAACGGGACCGCAGATTTTTGTAAAATATAAATCATCTTCTGTAACTTTTTCCTCCCAGTGACTCCACCTGTCAACTGGAAAAAGTGAATTAATTTTGCATGGTTAATCAACATTGCTACTCTCTCCCTGCCCATAAAGAATTTCCAAAATCGCATTCCTAACCCGCTTGTCTGTCAGGGCCTTCAGCAAATCCACGGGGAAATATAATTTATGATCGGTCCGTTTTTTCCCTGAAATGGATTCGACAATATCGGAATGCCGGGATAATTCCTTCAGATTCCCATTTGGCATCTGTAAGTGGATTGGCAACCGTTCTTCCTCTTCCCCAGGCCGGTAAAAATCATACGGCAAATCAGAGGAAGAATCAACGACTAAATAGTATTCCGGATCAATGCCCGCTTGCTTGAACAGCCTCATGAGTTCCATGTAGTCATTCATTTGCAAATTCGGATTGAATTCCACATATTTAAGCAACCGGCGATTCATAAACCGCTCACAGAGATCACTTAGAATAGCATCATCTTCCTCTTGCCAGAGGTGAAAATAGTACTGGACGATGGTTTCATCGAGTTTCACATAATCTGCTAGCGTTACATTTTCCTCGAAAAAGGAAATAAAATGAGTCGGTTCCAGTTTGAATTCATAATCCGGATCTTGGTAGAGCGCTTTTGCCCGCCCGAAGATTTTCGATAAAATTACCTCGGCACTGCGGGTAACCGGATGGAAATATACTTGCCAGTACATCTGATAACGGCTCATAATATAGTCTTCCACCGCATGCATCCCGGTCGATTTAATAACGACCTGATCTTCAATCGGACGCATGACACGCAAAATCCGTTCCATATCAAAATGACCGTAGCTCACTCCCGTATAATAGGCATCCCGCTGGAGATAATCCATCCGGTCCGCATCAATTTGACTGGAGATCAAGCTAACAACAAGTTGGTCTTCATATGTTTTCCCAATGACATCGGCAACACGGTTCGGAAAGTCAGGGCCCACCTTCTGTAAGACCTCATTTACTTTCGTATCCCCGACGATAATCGCTTGTGTGAAGTACTCGTGATCCAGTTTGAAAACCTTCTCGAAGGAATGGGAGAACGGACCGTGGCCTAAATCGTGAAGCAGTGCTGCAGAGAGGCATAGCAAGCGTTCTTCGTTATTCCAATGCTCGCGGCCTTTAAAATTATTAAGGATCCGCCGGACGATTTCATAGACCCCGAGGGAATGGTTGAAACGGCTATGTTCTGCACCATGGAAGGTCAGATTCGTTGTGCCAAGCTGTTTGATCCGTCGCAACCGCTGGAACTCTGGGGTAGCGATCAAATCCCAGATGACACGGTCCCGAACATGCACATACCGGTGAACCGGATCTTTAAAAACCTTCTCCTCTGATAATTGTTCATCTTTATATGCCAAATTTTCCACCCGTTTCTTTTCGGTCATTGTTCATTATATTATATAATAGATTCGTACAGGAAAAAAGGATAAGGAGATAACGATGAAAAATTGGGATGAAATAATAAATTATGAAACATTTCGCTATATAGATCATACCAAACTTAAGGAATTCGAGGGGAAACCGAATTCGGCAATCACTTCCTTTGCGATCGATGACTCGATTGCGACAGCGGTAAGTGAGAAAAAGTCCCCTCCTGCAATTCGGCTTTGGGCGCATCCGAAAACGATTGTACTCGGAATCCCGGATGGCAGGCTTCCTTTTATTGATGAAGGTGTTTCTTATTTGCAAAGCTTAGGATATCATGTGATGATACGGAATTCCGGTGGGCTTGCGGTGGCACTTGATGAACATGTGCTGAATTTATCCCTTGTCATACCCGATGTAAAGCATGTCTCCATTCACGATGCATATGACGCGATGTTCCAGTTCGTCCAGCATATGTTCCGCGATTTGACGGCAAATATTGCAGCGTACGAAATCGTCGGCTCTTATTGTCCCGGGGATTATGATTTAAGTATTAACGGGGAAAAATTCGCCGGCATCTCTCAGCGTCGGATTAAGGATGCTGCGGCAATTCAAATCTATTTGGATGTGAGTGGTGATAGTAAGAAGCGCGCACGTCATATTCAGAAGTTTTACAAGTTGAGCAAGAAAGATGAAGAAACAACATTCGTTTATCCTGAGGTGAAGCCAGAAGTGATGGGGTCCCTTTCTGAACTATTGAATTATCCGCTGACGGTCGAGGATGTGAAGCAGCGAACCCTTGATGCTTTAAAGGAATTGAGCGGTGAAATCATTACTACCGAGTTTTCAGAACTGGAAAAGGAAACCTTCATAAAAAGGTACGAACAAATGGTAAAACGAAATGAAAGAATTAAATAAAAGGATAGGGAGCGAGAAAAGGAAGGTGCAGCTGTTCGAGCGATTAGAGAGCTTGTAATCAAACGAACGAGAGAGGGTCACAGCTGTTCGAGCGATTAAAGAGCTTGTAATCAAATGAACAAGAGAGGATCACACTTGTTCGACCGATTAGAGAGATTGTAATCAAATGAACAAGAAGATTGTCACAGCCTTTCGAGCGACTAAAGGACGCCTAAGCTTCCAAATTCGTATCTCCTTCATGTGCGCAGAATTAAAAAGCAGTGAACCAACATATGGTCCACTGCTTGCATTATTTTTATAAAATACGAAATCAATATTCTACCAATCCCTTGTTCCGTCTGCTCGAGCTGATAAGCAAGCTGGGTCAGAGGTGTTCCCCACTTCAAGTGGAACAACACCTCTGACCCCATGTCCCAATTATGCTTGGGCGGCGGTGATGATTGCTAGTTTGTAGACGTCTTCTGTGCTACAGCCTCGGGATAGGTCGTTTACTGGTTTGTTCAATCCTTGTAGAATCGGTCCTACCGCTTCAAAGTTACCGAGACGTTCTGCGATTTTGTAGCCGATGTTTCCAGCTTCAAGGCTTGGGAATACAAAAACATTCGCGTCCCCTTTGATTTCTGAATCTGGAGCTTTTTTCGCGGCAACGCTTGGTACGAAGGCTGCGTCGAATTGGAATTCACCATCAATGACGAGCTCTGGATTATTTTCTTTCGCTATTTGAAGCGCCTCTGCTACACGCTCTGTTTCTTCTGATTTTGCCGATCCTTTTGTAGAGAAGCTTAGCATTGCTACACGTGGATCAATTCCGAAGAGATCTGCTGTGGTTGCACTTTCTGCGGCAATTTCTGCAAGATCGTTTGCGTCAGGTGCAATATTGATAGCACAGTCGGCAAATACATATTTTTCCTCATTTCGGACCATAATGAATACACCGGAAGTTTTCTTCACTCCAGGTTTTGTTTTGATGATTTGTAATGCAGGACGCACGGTGTCTGATGTGGAATGAACCGCTCCACTTACAAGACCATCTGCTTCTCCCTGATACACAAGCATCGTCCCGAAATAATTCTCGGTCTGTAAGATTTCTCTTGCGCTTTCCGGGGTGGCTTTTCCTTTACGGCGCTCGACAAAGGCATCCACCATCGCGGCGAATTCCGAATAATTCGTTGGGTCAACAATCTTACATCCGCTAATATCAAAGGATAAGGATGCTGCCTTGTCTTTAATTGCAGCTTCTTCTCCAATTAGTACAGGGGTAAGAATGCCCTCCCCCGCTAGCTTCGATGCTGCTTCAAGAATACGCTCATCTAAGCTTTCTGGGAATACAATTTTTTTATTTGCAGCTGATACTTTCGGTTTTAGTTGTTCGAATATATCGCTCATATTATTGCCTCCACTAAAATTGACTTTAATTTTATTTTACGCGATTCGACTTGAGATTTAAAGAAATAACCATTGAGGGAGTGCAGATATTCGACAAAGTAATGACAGACACGTTCCGAGGTGAATCAACATTCGTAAATATGTTATAGTAAAACCAGAATTCATTAATTTAAGGTAATGTTCAAATAGGAGGATAAAAAGGACCGAGGTCGGCTAAGAGCGCAACGTCCTGTTGCAACGCCGACACTAGCACGTCCTATGCGTCGAAATTCGAGGCGGCGAAGCTTTGAGCACCGGAATGTACGTCAGTAGGTACATGAGGAGCGAAAAAGCAAGCCAACGAAGAAGTTCGAAGTGTCATTTTTACCGGACTTTTTGAACAACCTCTATAAGGGAGAGATCATAATGGCTGAAGCAGTAGTAACCATGGATGGTTGGTGTAAGTTACATGATACACGTACTTTTGATTGGTCGACATGGAAATTAACATCAGAAGAAGAACGCAATGCGGCAATTCAAGAATTTCAAGAATTAATGAAGAAATGGGATGCTGTTGAAGCAGATAAAGCAGGCAGTCAATCCGTTTATAAAGTTATTGGAAACAAAGCAGATTTACTATTTATTTTCCTGCGTCCGACAATGGATGAGTTAGAAGAGATTAAGCGTGATATTAATAGATCAAAATTAGGTGATTTCCTTATCCCGAGTCATTCGTATGTGTCCATCGTCGAAATGACGATGCATAATCCAATGGAGGAAGGGAAAGACCGGGAGCTATCTCCTCAAGTTGAAGCAAGATTGAAACCAATTTTACCGAAATGGGAGTATGCTTGTTTCTATCCGATGAATCGTCGTCGCGAGCAAAATGCAAACTGGTTTGAAATTTCAAAAGCAGAACGTACTCGCCTGCTTTATGAGCATGGAATGACAGGTCGTAAGTATGCTGGAAAAGTAAAGGAAATTATTAGCGGATCTATTGGGCTTGATGAGTGGGAATGGTGTGTGACATTGTTTGCGCACGACCCATTACAGTTCAAAAAGATTGTTTATGAAATGCGTTTTGATGAAGTGACGACAAAATACGGCGAATTTGGTGACTTCATCATCGGTGCATACTTGCCGAATGATGATTTCGCAGAATACTTTAGTTTATAGGAGTTTGTATCAAGGGTCCGGAACTTGAAATATAAGTTCCGGGCTTTTTTTGTCATCATTTTGCCCAACTTACATACATATAATTAGTGAATATTCATCCTGAGAGTCCGACTGTTTATCGTTAATTTTGTTTTATATGAGGAGGTTTTTTAAAATGAGTGAGGAAAAAGAAATAAATCAGAATCAAGAGGAACAAAGCTTCTATAATTACCCTAACCAGGTGTATTATCCACAGCAACAACAGCAAACTTACGGATTCTACCCGATGTATCCTGCTGTTCGGCAAATGACACCACCGCAGCAGCAAACAGGAAACCAAGGCATGCTTCCGCTCCAGCAATCGTATATTGAAAATATTTTACGTTTGAATCGCGGGAAAATGGCAACTGTTCATATGACATTTGAAGGGAATAATAGCCGCACCTTTACGGGTATCATCGAAGCTGCGGGGAGAGATCATATTATCTTAAGCGAAGAAGGAACCGGCCGTCGCGTGCTTTTACTCATGGTCTACTTGGATTATGTCACCTTTAACGAAGAAATCAACTACGACTACCCCTTCGCCGCAACGGGCCAACAATTAGCCAACTTCCCACCACGATAAAAACTCTTATTAAGGGAATAAAGGCGCAGGATTCGGACGTGTCTAGCCCTGGATACCTCCTAGGTTAGCCACAGCATTTTTATTTCATCGTACGCTATGCAATAAAATAGGATGGCAAGTTAATTTGCCATCCTCATCTTTCAATAAAGGGGTGAAACCCGTGAAACAGACATATGAAAAAGTTATACAGATTGAGCTCCTAACGTTAGGCCTGTCCGTTGTGCTTGGTTTCATCGCCCTTTTCCAAAGTTCTATCTTCCTTGTCATTTTTTCCTTTTATCTGCTTAGCATTAGCTTAATCTGTGACGCATACAGCCATCAGTACACTTCGTCCCGCATGCTTCAAGGGAAGAAACAACTCATTCGCGCGGTTGTCATCCTCCTGCTCGCAAGCGCACTCTTCTTTTTATAAATGTTTCAGAATCGCTGTTCCAAGCAGGACCCAACCAACAAGGAAGGAAACCCCGCCAAATGGAGTAATCATCGCAAGTGTCCGAACGCCTGTCGTGGAATATAAGTACAAGCTTCCAGAAAACAGTACGATTCCAAGAACAAACATCCAGCCTGCCCACGTAATACTTGTTGCCTGGACTTTCAACATTAAGATTCCCGTTGCAAGAATCGCTGACGTATGGAACATTTGATAATTAACGGCTTTTTCCCATGTCTCCAATTGCTTTTCCGTAAGTCTACCTTCAAGGCCGTGCGCACCAAAGGCTCCTAAAGCAACGGCTAGAAATCCGTTAATGACACCAACTAGTAACAATGCTTTCATTTTTTCTTATCTCCTTTAAAAGTTAAAAATTGAATCACCATTTGCTCCTTCATGGTCAATCATAGCAGGTGCGTTCTGATTCTCTATTACAGAACTCTTCTTCTCCCCAAGCATTGCCTTAATTTCTTGTTCGGAAAACGTATTTTGTGATTGGGATGCTTGGACCTCCCGAACCGGCTCGCCTGCTTCTTCAAGAAATAGTTCAGAGAGCAATTTAATATTATTTATATGCTGAAGGAAATCTTGACCATCCTGTTCCTTAGCTATCGCAGTGTTAAGTTCCTTCATCATTTTAGTTAAGACTGTTTGATTCTGCATGCTCATCCTGTCACTCCTTTAAGTGTTCTGCAGTTCCTTCCATTATAGCACGAGTTGTGCGCTAGATGAACTTGAGAGATACAACAAAGGTGCTGAGCGGACGTGGCTATCGCTAGCAATTCCAGTCATCCCGAGCATCTTTAATTTTTAATTTCCGACACACAAAAAAGCCTCAGCTTACCGCTAAGACTCCTGCTCGGATTTATGAGGTCTGCTTGCTGCCCCTAATTGCTGCTCCTCTAGATACCGATTGTAAAGCCATGACAAAAATTCCAGTTCTCTTTGCTCTAGCGCCCTCCCTAGGACTATTTCCGTGTTTAAGCAAAACTGATTGTATTCTTCCAAAGCTTTACTTCCCCCTTTGAAAGGTCGATTGTTTGGGTCAATTATAAAGTACATTATAGCCTTTTTCAAGAACTTTACAGAAAAAAAGAACCGGCTGATGATTCAACCAGTTCTCGTTAAGTTTATTCTTGACTCTCCAGTTTTGACTCCAGTTCTGTGATTCGTGCGTGCAAGGCGGCAATGTCCTCTTTTGTAGCAAGACCTAAGTCCTCAGCAGCTCTCAGTTTCTGGTCATCTTGTTTCTGTGCCCATTCTTCCGTTTTTTGTTCTCCTTTTTCAATGAAATCATTCATCATTTGTTTCGCTTGCTCTTGGGAGATCTCATTTTTAGAAACGAGTTCGTCTAGCTTACTTTCCAGCTTTTCTTTACTTGCAATTGCAGCACCAAGTCCTAGTAAGAAGCCTTTCTTTAAGTAATCTGTCATCAATTACACCCCCTTTTTATTTTGCTTGCGTATCATTCTGCGATGGAATAGTAATAGGATATTCAATAAAACAAAAAAAATTACGGCAATGGTCCAACCTGTATAGCGAATAGCAGCTTCATCGATCGCATAGCTATACACGCTGATTAATGTTCCTACTACTACCATAATAAAGGAAAAAACCTCTAACAGTAAATAGTATTGATGCTTCATTTTTATCTGATTCTTTTCTTTATCCCAGACCCGGTCCCGTTCTCCGCTTTCTAAGAAATTAAGTAGGGCCCGCGGGTAAGACAACAACGGATCAGTCGCACGTCTCACATACTGCTTGGTAACAGATTCGACGATACTCTTCGTGCCGAACCAGTCCTTAATCTCATCTTTCCCCCATTTCACGATATCAATCTCCGGATTAATGGTATATAATATCCCAACGACGATCGATATCGCTCGGAGCAGATAAGCATAATCGGCAGGAAGCTGGATTGGCTGTTCTTTTACAATCTCGCTTATCTCGTCGAATACTTGATTTATCGCCTGGCTATCTAAATTTTTTAATGAAACATCGGAATACATTTCAACGGCATCAATCAACACTTCTTTAATTTTCTTCTTATTCGCGTTCGGGAGGAGGAAATTCATTTTATCCAATGCATCAATGACGATTTCATAATTATCGATAATAAATCCTTGGATGAGCAGTTTAAAATTTTCAGTATCCTGTTTCTTAATCTCTCCAATCATTCCGAAATCAATGATCGCAACGGTACCGTCCTCACGCAGCAGGATGTTTCCCGCATGGGGATCCGCATGAAATTTACCAGGATTCAGGAATTGATCGATGTAAAAGTCAAAAAGATTCTTGGATATCTGTTCCCGGTTCAGGTGGTGTTCCGCGAAGAATGCAGTATCCGTAATTTTTTCCCCATGAATCCATTCCATCACAAGGATACGTTTCGTACATTGTTCTTCATAAAAGTGTGGAATATGAATATTCTCCATATCACCATAGCGTCTTTTAAAATACTTTCCGAATTCAAGCTCCTTCCCGTAGTCAAGTTCACGTTCCATGACGGTGACCAGTTCATGATACAGTGCTGTTAAATCAGCTTTCTTCCCAAAGTTTGTAAACACTTTAAGAATCCAGAACACCATCCGCAGTGCGACAAAATCTTTATGGAATACTTCTTCAATCCGGTGGCGCCTTACTTTGATTGCAACTTCTTGGTCATTTTTTAAAATACCGTAATAGACTTCACCAATCGATGCCGAGGCGACTGATTGTTTCTTAATATATTTCACATGTTCATATATGTTCTCTCCCCAGTCTTCCCGGAGAATCTTTTCCGCATATTCAAAAGGCATTGACGGCACATGGTCGACAAGGCCGGTTAACTCTTGGATGAAAACATCGGGAAGAAAGTCGGTTCTTGTACTTAAGAATTGTCCCACTTTAATGAGTACGCCGCCGAGGTTTTCTGCTTTCTCCCGGTACTTCTTCCCGAGATCTTCAAGCAGTTTGTTCCATTTCTTATTCGTCTGCTCATCCCATACGGAATGAAGGAGCAGGAATAGATATATTCTCGTTATAAATGAAATTGTAAGGGTGATAATTACTAAATAGCGATAAAGGAAATTATATTTGAGCAGCTTTCGCAAATGAACCACCTCTGTTCCTATCTTCCCTACTTTCACCTTATCTTAATCATCCGATTTACACAAACCTAAACTGAAACTTTAATCAATAGGGGTTTTGCTTCATTTCCCACTGATTGTTAGTTGAACGAATCGGGGTGTTAGCGTCCGTTATCTCCGTCCTAAACTTTTTCGATATGACCTGAAGTTTTGAAGTGGGCGTTTTACAGACGGTTACACCGACAAAAGAGGGAATTCACTGAAATTTTATTCAGCTATTGCATGTTTTATCAGCCGGATGTATAATTATGCAGTACGTTAATTTGGAGGATGAAATAATGTTAAAAGGATACACATGGAAGAACTATTTATTATTTATTATCCCTTCTCTGATCGGGATTCTTTTATTTATTACCCCGATTTCAACTAGTGACGGGACGACGATTCCAATTGCATTACTTGCGGGATTTGTCGAGGAAGCACTTGCACCTTATCTATCGCTAATTATGTTGCTGATCATCTTGATTACTGCATTCTGTACGATAATCGGCTTTGTATCGAAAGGTAAAGCTTATGCACAAACACCTTTCTTCAAGCAATTATTTACTACTTCATTATTCTGGACGGTTACCCGTACGATTGCTGCCGTGTTTGCGATCATGGTCTATTTCAAACTGGGTCATGAGGCATTTTATAGCCCGGACACCGGCGGAACATTACTTGATGGCTTATTGCATACGTTATTCGCGGTTTTCTTGTTTGCCGGATTATTTTTGCCACTGTTGACGAACTTTGGCTTACTTGAGTTCTTCGGTACATTGATGACGAAAATTATGCGTCCTGTGTTTAAACTGCCGGGACGGTCTTCGATTGATGCACTCGCTTCATGGGTTGGAGACGGGACAATCGGAGTACTACTAACAAGCAAGCAATATGAAGACGGCTTTTATACGAAGCGGGAAGCGACGGTAATTGGGACGACGTTTTCCATCGTGTCGATTACATTTTCTTTAGTTGTATTATCCGAAGTCGGGCTGGAGCATATGTTTGTTCCTTATTACATTACAATTGTGATTGCCGGCGTTGTCGCTGCACTGATCATGCCGCGAATTCCACCGCTTTCACGAAAAAAGGATAGCTATATCGACGGAAGTAACGATGTTCTTGATGAAACAATTCCTGAAGGATATAACGTGTTGAGTTACGGTCTAAAAAATGCGCTAGAACGTGCAAAGAAAGAAACGAATGTGTCTAAATTCTTTAAAGAGGGCTTCCAAAACATTTTAGATATGTGGATGGGGGTTGCTCCTGTTGTGATGGCATTCGGTCTGATTGCACTTATCATCGCCGAATATACACCATTCTTCAGTTGGATTGGAACACCGTTTATCCCACTCTTAGAACTTATGCAAGTACCAAATGCTGTAGAAGCATCCGAAACGATTCTAATCGGTTTTGCGGATATGTTCTTACCCGCAATTATCGGTTCCGGTATTGAGTCAGAGATGACACGATTCATCATTGCCGCTTTATCCGTGACCCAGTTGATCTACCTATCCGAAGTCGGAGGATTATTACTAGGTTCCAAAATTCCAGTTTCCTTCATCGACCTAGTCGTCATCTTCTTACTACGGACGATCATCACACTCCCAATCATCACACTAATCGCACACCTCTTGTTTTAGAAATCGGGACAGAGGGTCAGAGCAGTTGTCCCTCCTTTTGAGCGGGACATGGGGTCAGAGCAGTTGTCCCAGTGAGCTAAGTGAACGGGAGACTCTCATCCCTTCACCCCGGGATTAAAAAATGAAGAAAGCAGTGGACCATCACCCGGTTCACTGCTTTCTTCATTTTTTGTAAAGATTATAGGAATCCCGTATCGGGACAGTGCCTCTGACCCCGCTGTCCCAGATCTCGAATTGGGACAGTGTCTCTGACCCACTGTCCCAGATCTTAATTTAGTTTTTCTCTTAGGAGGGTGGTGCGGCCTTCAATTAGTGGTTGGAAGATGCCGAGTACTGGTTTCCATGCTAAGAGATAGACGATTCCTGCTGAGATGGCGGCAAGGCCAATGAGGTCGAGTGGACTGTCGACAGAAAATAATCCCGCTTCACGGAAGTATTGGATAAAGAATCCGTGTAATAAATAGACGTAGATTGTCCGGGCTCCAAGATGGGTAACCCCTTTTATCCGTTGTTGCGGAATCCAGGCAAGGACGCTTATAACCATCAATGCCGACCCCGCATAGACGAGCAGACGAACAATTCCTCCATAGTTCTCCACCCCTAAATCACCATACGATTTCGAAGCGAGCAACCAACCGGTATTAATTTCCGGTAAATAATAGATTAAGAAGGCGAACACCGCCATAATGACAATTCCCGCTATTTTGACAGATCTCTTTTTCACAAGCATGAATTGCTCTTCCGTGAGCCAGTAGCCAATTAGGAAAAATGGGAAAAAGACAAATGTCCGCGACAAACTTAATGTATGGCCAATCTCGCCAAAGTAACCGACCACAATCCCAATCAGTAAAGCGATGCTAATGCCTAGCATTGGTTTTAGCTTCTTAAATTGTTCGAGTAATATGTGCCAGCAAAATAGGCTTATTAGGAACCAGAGCGACCATTGCGGGTAAAATAAGCTCGCCTGCCAGTCCGCTTTACCAATAAGGTAATAATAGCCAGTGTACAACATCTGGAAAATAAGGTATGGCAGAAGTAATTTATTTACGAGTTTCCAAATATATTTGCTATCCCCTGCCCCCCTTGCAAAGAAACCGGAGATTAAAATAAAGGCAGGCATATGGAAAATATAGACCCATGTATATAATGTGTTCATACCAAGTGAATCCGTTGCGAACGGTTGAATCAAATGACCAAATACAACGAGGAAGATCAATATCGTTCTAGCATTATCAAAATACGCATTTCTTTCCATTGTTCTTCATCCTTTTTGTTCATGATTATTTTATTCGTCACTAAAACCATTGTACCCGCTACAGCCCCAAATAGCTGGAATGATGCGGCGTTTTCATTGTTTTGTTAGCCTCATGTAAACTAGATGACAAAATGTAATATTTTTGAAATCAAAAAAACCATCCCTATGGAGAGACGGTTTTTTCGCGTAAACTTATACGATTGCTTCATCAGCAACGGAATCTTTATCATTAAATTTGTCTGAATCATGTGTGCCGAGAATACGGGATGTAAGTGTGCCGGCAACCATACTTCCATTCACGTTCAAAGCAGTACGCCCCATGTCGATTAATGCTTCAACAGATATCAATAAACCTGCCAGACCGACTGGAAGACCCATGGAAGAAAGGACGATAATTGCTGCAAATGTAGCTCCACCACCTACACCCGCTACACCAAATGAACTAATTGCTGTGATGATAACAAGCGGGATTAGAAAGTCAAATGCCAATGGATTGATTCCTGCGGTTGGAGCGATCATAACGGCAAGCATAACCGGATAAATACCAGCACAACCGTTTTGTCCCATTGTCGCACCGAATGAGGCAGATATATTCGCTGTTCCGTCATCTACTCCAAGTCCGTTCTTCTGTGCTTGAATATTGATTGGAATCGCTCCGGCACTTGAACGGGATGTAAATGCAAATGCAAGGGCAGGGAAAGCTTTTTTCACGTAAATGAATGGGTTCAAACCACTGATTGACACTAGGACCAAATGGATGATAAACATGACAATTAACGCTACATAAGAAGCAAGAACGAATTTACCGAGTTCAAGCACTCCCGCATAGTTCGTTGTCGCAACCATATTTGTCATTAGCGCGAGTACTCCGTATGGTGTTAGACGAAGAATCAATGTAACGATCCGCATGACAACCGCATAAATCGCATTTACACCTTTAACAAAGAGCTCTGCCTGTTCCGGCTGTTTCCTTCTGACACCTAAAACGGCGACACCTGTAATAAATGAAAAGACAACGACACCAATAACAGATGTCGGACGCTCTCCAGTCATATCAAGGAAAATATTGTTTGGAATAAAGTTTAAAATTCGTTGAGGCGTTGTCTGCTCTTCCATATCCGAATAGCGCTCTTCAAGTGCTAACGCTCGGTCGCTCTCCGCTTGACCCGATTCAATCTGGTCGGCAGAAAGATCAAAAATAAGTGCAGAGCTAATTCCGACAACAGCTGCAATCATCGTCGTACCAATTAAGATACCGATAACCCAGCCAGCCATTTTCCCAAGTTGTTTCGTTTTCTCCAAGTTGATGATTGCCCGAATAATGGAAACCATTACGAGTGGTACGACAATAAGCATCAGGAGACGGACATATCCGCTTCCTACAATATCGTACCAGTCAAGCGTCCCGGTTAACACATCCGACTCCGCTCCGTAAATAATCTGCAGGACGGCACCAAGAACAATCCCCAGACCCATTGCAGTAAAGACACGCTTCGCAAAGGATACATGTTTTTTCTGCATTGTATACAGCAAGCCAATAATTGCTAATAAGACAATAATATTTATAACTATAAAGACGATATCCATCATTTCCCTCCTAAATTATTATTCCCATAGAATTAATCTGATATAGACTATACTATGAATTAATCCGATGTGCAAGAAATGAGTTTATCAGGAAAATTTACATGTTTATTAGCTTTTCTTTAAGAGATTAAAGCTTTCTGTAAATAAAAGAAATGATTCCACAATCCGAGGTGGAATCATTTCTTCATCTTAGATTAGCCTTAAGTTCGATTTCAACATTTCCTTTAATTGCACGGGAAATCATACAGCTCGTTTCTGCTTTTTTGACTAACTTTTTCAATTTCGCATGTTCTTCATCCGTTGCGGAAGCTTTTAAGACTACGGTCGGCTTATGGATTATTTTTTTATACGTAAACACACCATTTGTCACGTCGACAATTGCTTCAGCATCGTGGGACATTTCCTCCAGTGGCAAATTCGCCCGTTCGATCATCGCCGCTAGTGTGATGACATAACAGGTCGCAGCTGCTCCAAGCAGCATTTCATCCGGATTCGTACCAATACCCGGACCATCCATTTCTTTAGGGATTGAAATCTCTGTTTTTAAATTCCCAGCATCAATCCGACCGCTACTATTTCTTCCACCCGGCCATTCCGCCTTCAAATAAAAATTATGTTCCGCCATGTAATCACCTCTTAGCCCGATTGTAGCATAATTTTTGCTATTTACTTAACAGGAAGCAAAAAAACAAAGGCGCAAGTGCCCTTACAGGCTAGGTACGCGATTCGTTACGCGGGCGCCTGGGACTGCGATTACTCGTCCCACCGAAGAGCGTTTGTACTAGCACGTACAGTAGTCGCAGCAACGTACAAACTGTGCCTTACAGGACGGTAGATAGTTCGATGTTGTCCCATACGTGAGCGTACTTAATCGAACTTACCCTTTTATAGTTGCTTAAAAGAAAAAACCAAGGAAAAATCCACCTCGGTCGTTTCTCTTCATAGTCATCTATCTAGCATTTATTGAATGTCTTCTGTATCCGTTGTCGTCTTCTTCGATGAGAACCAACCGATAACTGCGATTAGAACGAGCACGATGTAAAACGTTAGCTTCCAGCCCGTTGTATGCGGGAATCCTTGTGGAATAAGCGCAATATCTTTATGGGCTAGGACAAGAACAGCAAGCTTCACCCCGACCCATCCGACAATGAGAAATGCCGCTACCTCGAGACCTGGTCGTTTAGCAAGTAAACCAACGAAAACATTCGCTGCAAATCGCATAATGATTAGTCCGATCATCCCGCCGGCAAAAATAACTGCAAACTGTCCAGCATCAAGACTTCCAATATGACCGAGTCCAGTAGGCGGCAGGGCTACTGCGAGTGCAACAGCTGCCAATATGGAGTCGATAGCAAAAGCAAGATCGGCGAATTCAACTTTAAATACCGTAAACCAAAATTCTTTCGGTGTTGCCTCCTTGAGGGGTTCTCTATCCCTTGGAATGCTCGCTTCCTCTGGACTTTTCGATTTGAAACGGTCGTATAAGTTTTTAGCTGCAATTCCAAGTAAGTATATCGCGCCTAGCGCTTGTATCCACCAAAATTCTACGAGGTAAGAAATGACTAATAAAGAACCGAAACGAAGGACAAAGGCACCTGCCAGTCCATAAAACAGAGCTCTTTTTCGTTGTTTTTCCGGTAAATGCCTTACCATAATCGCTAATACGAGCGCATTATCTGCAGCAAGCAGTCCTTCCAGACCGATTAAAACGATCAATACCCATAAATATTCTAAAATCAAATCTGCACCCATTGGTACACACTCCTTCTCCTGCTTCCCTCAGCGTGGTTTTAGGCACAAAAAAATGGCCTTTATAGATAAAGGCCACAGAAAAAGACCTTTACCTGCGATGGGTAAAGGTCTCGCTAACAACAATTGTTGCCAATCAAGCCGGAGATAGGTATCTCGTAATGACGACTTAAATTGTACAGCTACTCCCCTTTAGGAATCTTTAGGAATATTAAACACTATTCTAGTTAAAATGTCAATCTTTACCCCATACAGGGAAAACATATGCGATTTGTAAAAACTTTTTCTATTCTACTGTTCCCCAAATCAAAATATTTATACATGAATAGGAAAGTTTTTTGCTATTTTTTGATGATTTCTGCAAGAATTTCATCTAGTGCAATTTGTATCATTTCTAACTTTTTCGTGCTTGCTTCTTCGCTCTTGTCCCGGACACCGTAGTAGTATTTCAATTTCGGTTCAGTTCCTGATGGGCGGAAACAAACCCAGCCGTCTTCTTCAAGAATGAATTTCATCATGTTTTCTTGCGGCAAGTTAATCGTTTCAGTCGTGCCGGTTGCTGTGTCCGTACGTTCACTCGTTACGTAATTCTCGACTTTTTCCACACGGATTCCAGCAACTTCTTCCATTGGCCGGTGACGGATCTCTTCCATAATTTTAGCTATTTGTTCTGAACCTTCTTTTCCTTCGAGTGTTAAGGAATTGAGCCCTTCGAGGTAATAGCCGTGTTTCTCATATAGTGAATGAAGGGCTTCTAAAACAGACTTCCCTTGGCTCTTCCAGTAATGGGCCATTTCCGCAGTTAGCATCGCCGCTTGAACAGCATCTTTATCACGGGTAAATCCACTTGCAAGGTAACCGTAACTTTCCTCGTAACCAAACATGAATGTTTCACCAGTTGAATCAAAACCTGCAATTTTCTCTGCGATATATTTAAAGCCAGTGAGTGTTTCAATCGTCTCTACTCCATAAGAATCAGCAATCGCTCGGCCGAGTTCTGTCGTGACAACTGTTTTAATCATCCGGGCATTTCGGTAAACGTTCAGATTGCTATGGGATAAAATATAATCGAGCAATAAAGAACCGAGCTGGTTTCCAGTAAGGACGACATATTCGCCTGCCTTATTTTTAACAGCTGCTCCAAGCCGGTCGGCATCCGGGTCTGTCGCAAGTAGGACATCGGCATTCTCTTTTTCCCCATACTGTATCGCCAGCTTAAATGCCTGATGTTCTTCCGGGTTCGGTGATTCAACGGTCGAGAATTCTGGATCTGCGACTGCTTGTTCCTCCACAATAGTGACATTTGGGAAATTCAGTTGTTTAAATCCGCGCGCAACCAAGTCTGTCCCTGTTCCGTGAAGCGGCGTGTAAATGATTTTCAGATCCTTTTCTCGTTCAAGTTCTTCCTGGCCCATCTTCGTCATTCCAATAAGATTTTCCAGGTAGGAGCGGTCTACTTCTTCACCTAGCCAGTAAAGCAGCAATTCATCTTCTAATTCCTTCTTGTCACGGACCGGTACTTGCAGTTCATCCCCTGTCGCTTGAATTGCTGCTGTAATTTGCTCCGCTTCTTCCAGTAGAATTTGGCCGCCTTGTTCGTTGTAGACTTTAAGCCCATTGTATTGTGGCGGGTTATGACTTGCCGTAATCATAATCCCAGCTGCTGCGTTCAAGTAACGAACCGCATAGGAAAGGACAGGGGTAGGTCGGATTGATGTAAAGACAGACGCGCGAATCCCATATGCCCCTAATACTTTTGCCGCTTCAACAGCAAATTCCTGGGACATGTAACGTGAATCGTAAGCGATTGCAACACCGCGTTGTTTTGCATTCACAACATGCTCCAATAAGTAATTTGCAAGTCCATTGACTGCTTTTCTTACGGTATATATATTCATCCGGTTCGTGCCGGGTCCGAGCACGCCGCGGATACCTCCTGTTCCGAACGTCAACTCTTGGTAAAAAGCATCTTCCGTTTCTTTAGGATCGTTTTTCAAATCCTTTAATTCGGCTTGGAGGTTACTATCCAAGTTCTCGAAAGCAAGCCATTTTTCAAAGGTTTGTTCCCAGTTTTTCGCCATTTCGCTCCCCCTAAATATGTATATATATCAAAATATTAACACAGCAGATTCTTTTATTCTATGAATCATGAATAAAATCATGAGTTTTTGTTAATAATACTATTATATAGTATAAATTTAAAAGCACAAAAGCAGGGAAAATGAGAATAATAGATTAGTGGGTTCGGGGGTATGGTTTTGGTGAGGAATAAACGTTTTTTTGAAGTGCTGGTTGGTCTGATTTTGATTTTCTTATTGATTTGGCTAGTTTCAATCAATGACTTTATATTTATGCCATTGTTTAAATTGGTTGGCGCGGTAGCATTTCCGATTATCGGAGCAGGGATTCTTTATTATCTGACGAAGCCGTTGATGCACTTTTTTGAACGTTTTAGAATCCATCGTATTGTCGCGATTCTTATGGTATTCGTCATTATTTTGCTCGTCGCCTTTCTCTTTGTCATTTATATTTGGCCAATTGTCCGTGATCAGACAGCGAATCTGATAAAAGGAATCCCGGCGATGGTTAAAGTTGCTGAAGACTTCATCAGTTACTGGGAAACGAATTATACGATCATACCAGATCAGGTACTGCAGGCAGTTGATGATTTCGCCGACAAGATTCCTTCTCGCATTGACGATATTATCAATCATTTATTTTCCTTCGTCGGTGGATTGATCGGTCAAGTTATCAGTATTGTAGCAGGGATCGTGCTGATCCCATTTTTCCTTTTCTTTATGTTAAAGGATGGGGAAAAATTATTGCCGTTTATTATGAAATTTTTCAAGCCGAAGAAGGCTTATAATCTCCGAAGTTTATTGCTAAAAATCAATCAAGTCTTAACGGCATTCATCCAGGGACAGTTGATTGTAAGCTTTTTTGTCGGAGTGCTTCTCTTGATCGGGTATTCGATTATCGGTTTGGACTATGCACTAGCACTTGCTTTATTTGGAATGTTAACAAATGTGATTCCTTATCTTGGACCCTTTCTAGCTGTAACGCCGGCGATTATTGTTGGGGCATTTCAAGATCCATGGAACATTGTTTGGGTATCGATCATTATGATTGTTGCCCAACAGATTGAAAGTACACTGATTTCACCAAATGTAATGGGGCAAGTGTTGCATCTCCATCCACTTACAATTATTACAGTCATCCTTGCAGCAGGAAGTATCGCCGGCTTTCTCGGCATCCTATTCGCCGTCCCCTTCTATGCCGTCATCCGAACGATCATTATTCATTTTTACGAAACATATGTGGATTCTAAGAAAAATAGAGAAGACGCGTTGTTTTGATCAGTGTGTCTAATTCCAGGAAATACTCCGCACTTGTACTTTCTCCTGGAAGTCTGCATTCCAGACTAAATTAGAATGAAAATCGAACAATCCACTTCCCACTTAATTAGCTCTGGGAATATACGGAGACTCCAACAGGGTGAGAGGCATTGATGAGACCCTACAGCAGGCTTGCCTGCGGGGAGGCTCATCAATCGCGCAGTATATTCCCGGAGCGGGGCTAGCCCTCTAATTATGGTTTAGCTTTTTCCCTAGGAATCTATCCGAAATCATATTACAATAGATACAGAGGCTTTGGGAAAGGGGACTTTTTAGAAGATGAATAAAGAGCAGCTTTTGGGTAAATTGGATGAACTGAAGTCGGATTACGTCCGGATTCAAGGTGATATGGATAAATTGGAATATGTAAAAGGCAGAGTATCCTCAGCAGAAGGCCAACTCGTACGCCTCGAAGGAGAAATTGCCGAAGTACGCAAACAACTAGAGAAAATCGAGGAAGAAGAGTAAACTTGCAATTTTACTCTTTTTTTTATGTAAAAATATGATACGATTATTTTCATAGAAAGGAGTGTTGGACATGCTCGTCAAAGAAAAAAACATACTGCAAACCTACTTCGGTTATGAAGCATTCCGCCCTGGGCAAGAAGAAGCAATCTCCCATATACTCGAACGAAAAAATACACTTGCTGTCATGCCTACAGGTGGAGGTAAATCCCTAATCTATCAAATCCCCGGATTATCCATGGAAGGTACTGCAATCATTATCTCCCCTTTAATCTCACTGATGAAAGATCAGGTGGATGGACTTGTATCCCTTGGAATTGCTGCAACCTATATCAACAGCTCCCTGTCTGCCGCTGAACAGGATATGCGGATGCGGGAAATTGCGGCAGGCAGATATAAGTTTGTCTATGTCGCTCCAGAACGTTTTGAGTCCTATCGTTTCACCGAACTGATGCAAGAGATTCATATTTCGCTCGTCGCCTTTGATGAAGCGCATTGTATTTCCCAATGGGGGCATGATTTCAGACCGAGTTACCGCTCGATTGTCCCGCGCCTAAAGGAGTTTGGCAATATTCCAGTCTTTGTCGCGCTTACTGCAACGGCGACAGAGGAGGTTGTTGAAGATATTCAGTCCCTACTAAGCATTCAGAACGAACAGACCGTAAACACCGGCTTTGCTAGGGAAAACCTCTCCTTTCATGTCGTTAAGGGGAAAGATAAGCAGACGTATATTCGCAGCTTCCTTACCGAACATAAAAATGAGCCGGGAATTATTTACACGGCAACCCGGAAACAGGCGGACAATCTGCATACGCAGCTAAGTCAGCGTGGTTTTTCTGTTGCGAAATATCATGCCGGGCTTACGGAACTCGAGCGGCAAGAGGCTCAATCCGCTTTCCTCCATGATGAAGTGACGGTTATAATTGCGACGAACGCATTTGGCATGGGAATCGATAAATCAAACGTTCGTTTTGTAATTCACTATGCGATGCCGATGAATATTGAATCCTATTACCAGGAAGCCGGAAGAGCTGGCCGTGATGGAGAAGCGAGTGACTGTATTCTTTTATTTTCGCCACAGGATGTGCAAGTTCAGAAGTTTTTAATTGAACAATCGATGATGGAAGAAGATGCGAAACAAAACGAATACCGCAAGCTTCAAGCGATGATTAATTACTGCCATACCCACGGGTGTCTTGCAAATTTCATTCTGGAATATTTTGATGGAGTCACGCCATACGCAAGCTGCGAACGTTGCAGCAATTGCACAGAACTGCAGGAAAAAACGGATATTACAGAAGAAGCGCAGATGATTCTCTCTTGTGTGAAGCGGATGAATGAGCGGTTCGGTGTTAGTATGACAGCAAAGGTACTGAAAGGGTCAAGGGATAAAAAGATTGTTCAATTTGATCTAACACGCCTCACAACATACGGGCTGCTTTCTCGGTATACCGAAAAGGAAATTACTGAAATGATTCACTTTTTAATTGCGGAAAATCTGCTGGCGATTGAAGAAGGACGTTATCCAACGATTCGCTTGAATCAGAATTCTGTCGATGTCTTGAAGGGTGAACGACCGGTAGAAATGTATACTGCGCCAATTCCAACGACAGGAGATTCCGATTTCCATGTTGGATTGTTCACCGAACTGCGGGCACTTCGGAAGGAAATAGCGGATGAGAAGAATCTGCCGCCATATATTCTCTTTTCTGACGCTACATTAAAAGAACTAAGCCGATATTTCCCGCAAACGAAAGAAGAGATGCTGCAAATCAAAGGAATTGGTGAGGTTAAGTTTAAACAATACGGGGAAGGCTTCCTTACCCTCCTACAAGACTGGCGTGCACGTAATCCAGATGTGGAAGTAAAAGTGCTTATTTCTGCCGACACACCGGTTGTCCGGAAAAAGGATACGGATGACGAAGGGCCAAGTCATCTCGTTAGCTACAATCTTTTCCAATCCGGCAAAACGATTAAAGAAATAGCTGCAATTCGTGGTTTTAAGGATCAAACGATCGAGAATCATTTGTTTAAAGCATATAAAGATGGATTCACCCTTGCTTGGAATATCTTTTTCAATGAGGAAGAAGAAGCGGAAGTGCTGAAGGCAAAAGAAGGAATGGAGGAAGAACGGTTAAAACCGCTGAAGGAAGCCTTGCCTGAAAGCTATACGTATTTGAAAATTAAAGCTGTGTTAGTGAAAAATGGCATGATGTAGTGGGACAAGGGCTCTGACCCCAATGTCCCACTTTTTTTATTCACCTTTTACATTCAGTGCCCATGTACCTTTACGGAAGACAGGTTCGGTTGTGCCGTCTTGTTTGACGCCGTCGATATCAAGCTTGTCAGAACCAATCATGAAGTCGACGTGGATGAGGCTATCATTAACACCGTGTTTGTCTAATTCCTCATTACTCATTTCAGAGCCGCCTTTTAGGTTGGTCGGATACGCTTTACCCAACGCAATGTGGCAAGAGGCGTTTTCATCAAAAAGCGTGTTATAGAAAATGAGTCCGGATTGGGATACCGGGGATTCATCTGGGACGAGCGCAATTTCACCAAGACGACGAGCTCCTTCATCGGAATCGAGTAAGTGCTTGAGTACCTCTTCCCCCTCTTCCGCTTTAAAGTCAACTACTTTTCCATCTTTGAAAGTCAGCTGGAAGTTGTCGATTAAGCTTCCGCCGTAGTTCAATGGTTTCGTGCTTGAAACCGTACCGTTTACACCATATTTATGTGGCAAGGAGAAGACTTCTTCTGTCGGGATGTTCGGATTGAACGTAACACCGGTTTCCGCAACCGCCGAACCGCCTTTCCAAATATGCCCTTCTGGTAATTCGAGATCGAGCTCTGTACCTGGTGCTTTTAAGATTAACTTTTTATAATTTTTGTTATTTAGAACTTCACGAGCCTTTTTCAAAGTTGCATTATGCTTATCCCATGCAGCAAGCGGATCAGCTTGGTCAACACGGACGATTTTCAAGATGGCTTCCCATAAACTTTCTACTGCATCTTCTGGGGATTTATCAGGGAAAATCTTTTGGGCCCAGTCTTTAGATGGAATGGAAATGATTGACCAAGGAATCTTGTCATTCATCGTATATTTGCGGAAATTAACCATTGCTTCAGCTGCTGCTTTATTTGCTGCAGCTACACGGGATGGATCAATATCTTTTAATAAATCCGGGTTTGTCGAACGGATATGAAGTATGGCTGCCCCATCTTCTGCAAATTCATCATGCAATTTAACGCGCCATTCCGGGAATGAAGCAATAACCTCGTCCGGGGCATACTGGTATTTCAAGAGCGTTAACTCATCATCCACCCAGTTGATATGGACATCCTTCGCCCCGATTTCGTACGCCCTCCTTGCCACAATCTTTGTAAAATCTGCTCCCTCGAGTGGAGCATTGATCATGAGTGCCTGCCCCTTCTGTAAATTGACGCCAGTTTTTAAAGCGAGTTCAGCATATTTTTCTTGCAATTCGATACTTGCCATTTTATGACCTCCAATTGGTTCAAATTGTATACGTTCTATTATTTCACAAATTGAAGAATTCACCAACTTTTTTGTAGACAAAATCATTGGACCTGCCCTATCCCTTATTGCGAACGAAGCTATTTTATGGTAAACTTAATATTAAGTTACTTTTTGTAATTACTGTGATTCCTTTTCTTAAGGCTTGACATTGGATTAGTGAGGTGATCAATATGGAGGAAATCTTATGTCCACGTTTTGAAAAAGCGATGGGGTTATTAAGTACCCGCTGGGTAGGCTTAATCTTATTTGAGTTGCTGAAAGGGACAAAACGTTTCTCAGAGATGGAAGCTAATTTACCCATTAGTGGCAGATTGCTCTCCGATCGCTTGAAGATGCTCGAAAAAGAAGGTATTGTCGAGCGGAAAATATATTCTGAGTTCCCTGTCCGGATTGAATATTCGCTCTCTGAAAAAGGCCGCGCACTTGAGCCGGTCATCCGCGAAATTCAGGTTTGGGCGGAGGAGCATGTTACAAAAGAAGAGGTAGAAGCGGAAAAAGAGGACAAAGTAAAATAAATAGACAGATGTGCGCCTGATTTCATAACCTTGGGCACATTCTGAGGGCTTAGCGGATTTACTTCCCTAAGCCCTATTTTACATTTACCATCTTTCGCAGTCTGAAAGAGTGGATTTTCATTTGGCGTAAGTACAGCTTTCATCTGGAGGTCTGTAATCCCGATATCTCTTGCTTTTTGCGGGCTTTTTTCTAATTCGCAAGGTGTCAATAATTCATTTTTCTGGTCCGTGTTTTCAACGTTTAAAAGGAGGCGATGGCTGTAAAACCATGCCTCCTTTTAAGTTGTAGCGTATGAGTTTTTTTTTAACATAGGAACACCTCATTTCTGCTATGAGGTTGTTGTTATATTAATTGCAGCCGCTCCAAACAGAAAATGGTTAAGAGCTGCCAAGTACTCTCTCCTACTTGTTTCTGTCCCAAATATATTCGGAGCCAATTTTTTGAGCGAAAGTTTTCGATTTATTCCGGCGTTCTCCGCGTTGTTCGGCACGTTCGGGTGCGGATTCGTGCAGCGTCTTCTCATAATCGGTCTCCGGGTAAACCGGCGGAACTGGGGTTGGTCTGCCGTATTCATCAATCGCTACAAAGGTAAGAAAAGCAGTGTTACATACTTCCTTTTCCTCCGTTACGAGATTCTCTGTAATGACCCGGACAAAAACTTCCATCGATGTATTCCGTGTCCACGTAACGAATGATTCGATTAAAATCGCGTCCCCTGCCCGTACAGGGGTTAAGAAGTCAACCGAGTCAATTGACGCTGTAACGACAGGGTTCCGGCAATGCTTTACCGCCGAAATTGCCGCTAAGTCGTCAATATGCGCTAAAAGCCTTCCACCGAATAATGTATTATGGACGTTTGTGTCCGGTGGGTGAACATGGGTTGTTTTAATTGCTAATGAGTTGGAACAAGGTTTTGCTTTCATGATGTCCTCCTTGATGTTCTCTTATAGAACTGGTGATAATAAGCGTGATATCGATTCTTTCAATTTGATTCCAAGCGAGCGTTTCTCATACAGTTTCTTCGTCATTTGTGTGGAGCGGCGAATGTCGTCATGGAATGCTTCGACGAGTTCTTCGGTAATTTCCTTATCATAGATCAAGGCACTCACTTCAAAATTCAGGCGGAAACTGCGTACATCAATATTCGCTGTTCCAACCGTTGATATTTTTCCATCGACGATTAGTGTCTTCGCATGCATGAAACCGTTCTGGTAAATATAAATTTCTCCGCCCGCTTCGAGCAAGTCCCCACTGTAGGATAAGGTTGCCCAGTAGACAAATGGATGATCCGGTTTATTCGGGATCATGACCTTTACATCCACACCAGATAATGCTGCAAGTCTTAGCGCATCCCGCAAGCTCTCATCCGGAATGAAGTAAGGCGTCTGAATATAAATATATTCCTTTGCCTCGAGTATCATCTTTATATATGCATTCTTTATCTGTTCCAAATCCTGATCCGGACCGCTCGAGACGATTTGCATGCCGGCGTCTCCTGCTTTTTCCGATTGATAATAGTGGTCTTCATAATGAATATTACTTTTAGCTGCTTGGTTCCAGTCAAGGATAAACCGCGTCTGCATTCCTTCAACGGCAGAACCCTTTACACGCAGATGGGTATCGCGCCAGTAACCAAATTTTTTATCTTTACCAAGATACTCATCACCGATATTGAATCCACCGATATAGCCGATTTTCCCGTCAATGATTGCGAGTTTACGGTGGTTACGGTAATTTATTTTAAAATTGACGAGTTTTGCTGGGAAAAACGCTTCGACTTGAACACCGGCATCCCGAAGTCGCTTTACATATTTTTTACTCAAACGGCGTGAGCCCATTGCATCATAAAGGAAACGGACGGTGACACCTTCATTGGCTTTCTTGATCATGACATCGGCTAGTTTCATGCCGAGCTCGTCATTGCGAACAATATAATAAATTAAATGGATATGTTCTTTCGCCCGCCGCATGTCTTGCATCAAGCGTTCAAACTTCTCCTCTCCGTCGAGAAGTATATCAACCGCGTTGTTCTGGGATAAAAGGGAAGAATCTGTTCGTAAATTTAAATAAACCAGGCTCGCATATTTTTTCATATCTGCGTCGCTATATTCTAGTTCATCATTTTCAATATCACGAAGCTGGGACTGAACTGCCGCCTTTAATCCGAGTTTACTCTTCGTGTCCCAGACAAAAATCCGTCCATTACTGATTGGCTTTCCAAAGATTAAATAAAGAATAAATCCAGCAACTGGGATAAATAAAAGGACCATGAGCCAAGCCCAGGTGGATGAAGCGTTTTTCCGCTCCAAAAAGATAATCGACAACCCGAGAATGATATTAACTAATATTGTAATGTTCAATAAAATCGCAACTAAACTCATCCAACCAGCCCTCTTCATCAATCAAATCAACTAATATACTATAATATAGCACAACTCCCCCACCACTTCGAGCGGGACATTGGGGTCGGGACATTGGGGTCAGAGTATTTGTCCCGGTGTGGTGGGACATCGGGGTCAGAGCTT
>NZ_BMOS01000002.1:104462-126272 GCF_014647195.1 Oceanobacillus indicireducens
CTGTTAGAAAGTGGGGCAAAGCATTTACCTCAATTAATATACCCTACGAAGACAGCTTGAACACAAAAAACATCCTACCCCAAATCGGAATAAGATGCTTCTTTCCATTTATACGTATTAACAGTCTGTAATACCCCACAGAATGTGTTTCACTTTAAACATGCTCTAGCGCCTGTTCCAAGTCATCCCAAATATCTTCCCAAGCTTCAAGCCCGATCGAGAGCCGGATCAATTGATCGGTAATGCCCATCTTTAAACGAGACGCTTCCGGCACGACTGCATGTGTCATTGTTGCTGGATGTTCAATCAATGTCTCCGCATCCCCGAGACTCACTGCAATTTTAATAAAATTCAATCGGTTCATAAAGTACTGGGCATCTTGTTTACTTCCTTTTATTTCAAAAGAAATCATTCCGCCACTCTTATTCATCTGCTTTGCTGCAATTTTTCCGTCGCTTGATTCCGTATCGCCTGGAAAATAAATCGAAGCAACTTTTGGATGCCCTTTTAACTTTTCAAAAATATTGACTGCATTTTCACAGTGACGGTCCATTCGAATGGGCAATGTTTTCAAGCCGCGGAGTAGCAACCACGCATCAAATGGTGACATAATTCCGCCAATGTCCTTACGCGCGGTGATTGCCAAATCATCAATAAAATCTGCTTTACCGACGACAAGACCAGCAATGACATCACCATGGCCTCCAATATATTTCGTAGCACTATGAAGAACGACGTCACAGCCTAAATCAAGCGGGCGCTGTAAATAAGGTGTAGAGAACGTATTGTCCACGACGACTGGAATACTATATTCTTTCGCAACTTTTGTTACAAGTTCCAAATCAATAAGCTTCATTGTGGGATTGATCGGTGTTTCAACATAAATCAATGCGGTTTCTGGTTTTATTTTAGCGTGGATTGCATCTTCTGAGTCAAGCAGGGAGAAGTCTGACGTGATATTGTATTTTTCCTTCATCAGTGTTAATAATCCGTACGTGCAGCCGTAAAGCCCAGCAGAGCATAAAACATGATCATTTGCCTTCGTTAAGGATAATAAAACCGCCGAAACAGCCGCCATACCTGAAGCAAAAGCAAGACCTTTCTCTCCATTTTCAAGCCTGGCAATCCGCTCCTCAAGGACACGAACGGTCGGATTTCTTAAACGCGAATAGACAAATCCCTCCTCTTCCCCGCTAAATCGTCTTTCGCCTTGTTCTGCCGTGTCAAAAACATAAGTGGATGTTTGAAATAGTGGAATGGACAGACTTCCGAGCATTTCCTTCTCATCATAACCCTCATGAATCACTGCAGTTTCAAACCTTTGATATTTCTTTGTCATATGCTTCCTCCCCTTTACTTCTCATTTCAAAATGAAGCAATATCTCTATAACTAGCATACAAGAAAAAACACTATTATGAAAGCGTTTTCCGAGGGAGTTGGGACACTTGGGGTCAGAGCATTTGTCCCAATGGGACAGCTACACTGACCCCAATGTCCCACCTACCAGCGGGACAAATGCACTGACCCCCCGTCCCGATTCTTGCGTTTTTGCGTAATTAGTCTTAATATTGTTTTTATACTTACAGAGGGGTTAGGATGGGGGATTGGTGATGATGGAATCGAGGGAAATGAAGTTAGGTACGTTATATACGTTTAGTGCATATTTGCTTTGGGGTTTCTTAACAATGTACTGGAAACTTCTCGATCATGTGAATCCAATGGAAACGCTCGCCCATCGAATTGTCTGGTCATTCATTTTCATGATTGCTTTACTGCTTACAATCAAACAATTCCGTTCGTTTCTCCATACGTGCCGAAATTTATTACGAAATCCAAAGGACCTACTAGCTATTGCAGCTGCTTCAATTCTTATCTCGACGAATTGGTTCTTATTCATTTGGGCAGTCGCGAATGGTTACGTCCTCCAAGCAAGCCTAGGCTATTATATTAATCCATTAATGAGCATTTTCTTAGGTATTGTCGTTTTAAGGGAACAAGTAACGATGCGACAAGGATTTGCCTTTCTTCTGTGTGCCATAAGTGTCCTTTATCTGAGCGTATCAAGCGGTGTCTTTCCCTGGGTCTCACTCGCCCTTGCAACAAGCTTTGCAATCTATGGGCTTCTAAAAAAGAAAATCAACATTAGCTCCACCCATGGCCTAACGATTGAAACGATGCTAGTTACACCAATTGCAGCGGGCTACCTTTTCCTGCTACCACGTCAAGCTTTCACTCTGTCCTCTGCTATATCCGGGACAAATCTTTTACTTATTGGCGCAGGGATCGCCACAGCAATTCCACTTTTATTATTTGCTAATGGAGCAAAAGCAATTCCGCTATCTATGGTAGGGATTTTACAATTCATTACACCGACGATCATGCTCTTCCTAGGAGTATTCGTCTATCATGAAGCTTTTTCAATAGAAAAATTTATCGCCTTTTTATTTATCTGGTTTGCATTAATTCTCTATTTAAGCTCGGTATATCATCACCCAGCGAAAAGACAGGCAAATACATAAGAATGGGGTCAGAGCACTTGTCCCAGTGGGACAGATACACTGACCCCAATGTTCCAGCGCCTGCGGGACAATTGCTCTGACCCCCATGTCCCAGACCAGCGGGACAAACGCTCTGACCCCATGTCCCGGTATCAATCTTTTTTAAAAAACCAACTAAAGGGGTTGACATTAGTCTGGATTAAACGTTATAATCATCTGTAAATTTATAAAAGATTTTTAAGTAGCGCAATTAACGCGCTTCTAGCAAATCTGAAGCAAGAAATCTTCTTATCAAGAGCGGCGGAGGGATTAGGCCCGATGAAGCCCGGCAACCTTGAAGTAAGCAATTTTACTTTTAATGGTGCTAAATCCTACAGATCTACCCGGATCTGGAAGATAAGAGGAGGATATGTATAGTAAACTATACGCCCCTCTTCTTAAGGAAGGGGGGCGTTTTAATTATTCCCCTCTCTCCAAAACATTCCAAGCTACATATTTTTCAAAACCAAGGAGGAATTATCAATGTCAGAATTCAACATTTTCAATTTAGAAACACAAGCTCTTCACTCTGGTCAGGAGGAAGCAGATCCAACATCACGGGCAAGAGCGGTTCCGATTTATGAAACAACTTCCTATGTTTTCCGGGATACGGAGCATGCACAAAATCTTTTCGGGCTCACAGAAGCAGGAAACATTTATACAAGAATCACCAACCCGACCGTCGGAGCTTTTGAACAACGGATTGCGGATCTTGAAGATGGTGTAGGAGCAGTGGCAACATCTTCTGGAATGGCTGCTATTACGCTCGCTATTCTAAACATCGCTGGAACCGGTGATGAAATCATTGCGGACAGCAATCTTTACGGTGGAACGTATAACCTGTTCCTAAACACCTTACCGAAATACGGAATCACATTTAAGCTAGTAGACGGAACAAACCCGGAGAATTTCCGTGCAGCAATCACGGATAAAACGAAAGCAATATTCGGGGAAACGATTACGAACCCAAGCTTGAACGTATTTGATATTGAAGCAGTTGCTGAAATCGCGCATGAAAATGGGCTTCCACTCATTATCGATAATACATTTGCAACCCCATTCATCACAAAACCAATTAGCTGGGGCGCAGATATTGTGATCCACTCGGCAACGAAATGGATTGGCGGTCATGGTTCAACTATCGGCGGTGTCGTTATTGACGGTGGACGCTTCAACTGGGATAACCCGCGTTTCCCTGAGTTCACAACACCGGACGATAGCTATAAAGGTTTAAAATACGCAGATGTAGGACCGGCTGCATATGCAACAAAATTACGTGTTCAACTTCTACGTGATATTGGTGCATCACTAAGTCCAAAGAGCGCATTCACTTTCATTCAAGGGCTAGAGTCTTTACAAGTACGTATTGATCGTCATTTGGAAAATACGAAAGAGGTCGTTAAGTACCTAAAGAACCACCCAGCTGTTGAATGGGTCAACTATCCAGGGCTTGAGGAACACCCTTCCTATGAATTAGGGAAAAAGTATTTAAACCGAGGCGCAGGATCTATCATTACATTTGGTATAAAAGGTGGCCGGGAAGCAGGACGTAAGCTGATCGATAACATTACCCTCTGGTCCCATGTGGCAAACGTTGGAGATTCGAAATCCCTTATTATTCATCCCGCTTCAACGACACACCAACAACTAAGT
Source organism: Oceanobacillus indicireducens (assembly GCF_014647195.1). Classification (GTDB taxonomy): domain Bacteria; phylum Bacillota; class Bacilli; order Bacillales; family Amphibacillaceae; genus Oceanobacillus; species Oceanobacillus indicireducens. Next base: position 108,654 of record NZ_BMOS01000002.1, read on the forward strand.
GCAGAGGACTTACAAAAGAGTGGTACGCCTGAAGAGCTTGTCCGGCTATCAATTGGTCTTGAGTCAACGAAGGATATCTTGAAAGACCTTGACCAAGCTATTGCAAAAGCAACTGGTAAAGCACCACAATTCACACCGACTGCGGATGACGCAGCTAACTGGTTGCTCCATTCGCCTTTCGATCGCTCCAATGGGTTGAGAAAGAAAACAATTGCAGTTACTGGAGTTGATGAAGCAACCAAGAAGAAGTTGCGTAACTACGGTTTTGAAGTTGTAGCGATTGAGGAGCCAAAACAATTGAATGGCACTTCCGGGACACTTGATGCTCTTGTGGTAAATGCGGAAGAACTTCCGAAAGAAACAATCGAGCAACTTATCAATAAAGAAAGCAAAATTCTTTGGATTGAAAATAACATCGATGATGCAGCAGCAGAATATGCACAAGCAGCAGGCATTCACGTGATCGAAAGCAAATCCATTGCGGATGAATTAGACCGTATCCGTGGCAGTAAAGCAGCAAAAGAAGCAATCGAAATATAACAGTTGTTTTTAGTAAAGAAACGAATGCAAGGTGCGTTCGTTTCTTTTTTGTTCCTGTCTCCTCGTTTAACTTCAACTTTTTGTGCGTAGAATAATTGGATAGATAGAGAATACTAGACAAATTAAATCCACGTTTTATACTGGTAGTAGACAGATTATAGGTGTGATACGATGAAAAAAATATTATTTATTCTTTTTGCAATCATTCTTTTAACAATAGGAATACTATATTATATCGATGGTATGCCCCCAGCATTAACCCAACCGTTAATCCCTGAGGAAAATGCGGAAGAATTGAAGGAAGATATCGAACCCGAACAAGATGAACTGGAAGATGAGGAAGAAACTGAAGAAGAGGAAAACAGCTTTTCCGAACGATTAACCCATGTTGTCCGAGAGACGATTGGCCGGATTTTCCAACGGGAAGTGAAAATTGTTGCGATTGGTGACTCGTTGACCCGTGGAGTTGGTGATGCAACAAATAGTGGCGGCTATGTCGGCATTTTAGAGCGTTCCATCAATCAAGAGTACGAGATTGCAACATTTGAAAACTTTGGAATCCCAGGAAATCGGACGGATCAGCTTTTAATCCGCTTGGGGCAACCCGAAATCATTGAAGCACTGGAAGAGGCAGATATTGTTCTCGTCACGATTGGCGCCAATGACATCATGCAAGTGGCAAAAGAGAATATTACGAACCTCGAAATGGATGACTTTATTGATGAACATAGCGATTATGAAGAGCGGCTTGAAGAGGTTCTTGAAAGGCTCTCTGATATTAATTCAAATGCTGATATTTACTTGCTTGGGATCTATAATCCTTTTGAAAAGTATTTCCAAGATATCGAGGAATTAAATCAGATTGTAAATACATGGAATGAGACAGGAAGCAGCTTGGCGAACGAAATAGATAATATTACTTTCATTCCGATTATCGATTTATTTGCAGGGAATGAAGACCCTGTATTTGCCGATGATAATTTCCATCCGAATTATACGGGATATTATTTGATGGCAGAGCGTGTGTTAGACTATATTTCTAGAGAAGAAGGTTGACAGCATGGCGAGAACCGATAGGCACCGACAAAAGATCAATTGGAAAACAGGTTTTTTCTTGATTTTAGCATTGAATATTGCCGGCCTCCTGCTGCTTGTCAGTTTGATCTTTTGGCCGGCGGAAGATGTGGAATTACCTAGTGAATCAGCGGAGACCAAGCAGGAAAGCTCCCAATTCATTGTAAGGACATCAAAGCAAAATTTAAATAATCTAATTAATGCTTATATTGAACATCTAACTGAAAATACACGGCATAAGTACCGAATCGAATTGGAAGAAGATGTGCATCTGATCGGAGAACTGCCAGTGTTTTCGACGACGGTCCCCCTATCTATGCATTTTGAACCGGAAGTCGCCCAAAATGGGGATATTATTTTAAAACAAGAATCAATTTCACTTGGATTACTGGAATTACCGAACCGGAGAATTATGCAATACTTGGCTAGATACTTACCAATGCCAGATTGGGTCACCGTCGACCCAAATGAAGAAGAGATTTATATTGCCATTTCCGACATGGATATTCGCAGTAACTTCGAACTAGCCGTCGAAACCATCGACCTGAAAGAAAACAACCTCGCCTTCCGCATCAGCGTCCCATACGAAACATTCGGCATCGAAAGCTGGAAAATGTTCCCCTGATCGGGACACGGGGTCAGAGCAGTTGTCCCTCCTTTTGAGCGGGACATGGGGTCAGAGCAAATGTCCCAGATATTTGGGACAAAAGCTCTGACCCCATGTCCCGTTTTGCATGAAATCTTCTTATCTGGGTAGGCTATTCATTGATAACTTTAGGAAATGAGGGACGAGCAATGAGTAAAGAACCACCCAAAGATGATTACGAAACGCATAAGGAAGATGAGAACACATTAACGACACGGCAAGGGCATCCGGTTACGAATAACCAGAATATCCGAACCGTTGGAAATCGCGGACCGGCGATGCTTGAAAACTATGACTTTATTGAGAAAATCAGCCATTTTGACCGCGAAAAAATCCCAGAGCGGATTGTCCATGCTCGAGGTGCTGGGGCTCACGGTTATTTTGAAACGTATGGAACGGTCGGTGATGAACCGGTTTCTAAATACACGCGAGCGAAAGTTTTCCACGGCAAGGGGAAGCGAACTCCTGTATTTGTCCGCTTTTCCACTGTTGTACATGGGAACCATTCTCCAGAAACTGTGCGTGACCCAAGAGGATTTGCCGTGAAATTTTACACAGAAGACGGGAACTGGGACTTAGTCGGAAACCATATCAAAATATTTTTCATCCGAGATGCGATGAAGTTCCCTGATATGATCCACGCATTCCGCCCAGACCCTGTGACCAACGTGCAGGACAGTGAGCGTTTCTTTGATTTCTGTGCGAACTCGCCGGAATCTTTCCATATGGTGACTTTTATTTATTCGCCTTGGGGAATTCCAGCCAATTACCGCATGATGCAAGGTTCCGGAGTGAACACATATAAATGGGTAAATGCTGAAGGTAAAGCAGTTCTCGTGAAATACCACTGGGAGCCGAAACAAGGAATCAAGAATCTCACAATGAAAGAAGCTCAGGAAATCCAAGGGAAAAACTTTAACCATGCAACACAGGATTTATATGAAGCGATTGAAAAAGGCGATTATCCCGAGTGGGAATTATTCGTCCAAATCATGGAGGATGGACCACATCCGGAACTTGATTTTGACCCACTCGACGATACGAAGCTCTGGCCGGATGATCAGTTCCCGTGGCTTCCAGTTGGAAAAATGGTACTTAACCGTAATCCGGAGAATTATTTTACCGAAGTGGAACAAGCCGCTTTTGGGACGGGAGTACTTGTGGATGGCTTAGACTTTTCTGAAGACAAGATGCTCCAAGGCCGCACCTTCTCCTACTCTGATACACAACGATACCGTGTTGGCGCAAACTATTTACAACTGCCGATTAACGCAGCGAAAAGACGGGTGGCAACTAACCAGGAGGGCGGCCATATGCGCTTCGATAACGATAAAGGGCCTAAACAGAATTTGCATGTGAACTATGAACCATCCAGCTTGGGCGGGCTTGAAGAAGCCGAACAAACCGGGAAAGAGTACACTCCGTTTGTGGAAGGTAATATTGTCCGTGAATCCATTGACCGAGACGATAACACGAAACAAGCTGGGGAAACCTATCGTAAGTTCGAGCAATGGGAGAAAGATGAGCTTATTCATAATCTTGTGAACGACCTTTCTACCTGTGCGAAGGTAATTCAAGATAAAATGATTGCGCTTGCGGAGTCAGCAGATGAAGAGTATGGCCGAAGATTACGCGAAGGTCTGGAACTATCAAGTAAACAAGAATCTTCCACCGGGATGGAGGCTGCAGAAGAAATGCATCCACTCGGTGCAAAAGACGCAGACAAAGCAGTAGATGAAGCAATCCGAAAAGGCCACGACGCCGAACCATATTAAATGGGACAAATACTCTGACCCAATGCCCCTCTCCACTCTATTCAACTTCGATTCCATCTAATGTTTTATTATTTTTTTATGTGGAATGAGTAACTATGGAGTTGATACTGTGTTTGAGTGGGGAGACTTTATTACAGCGTTCTGGGCTTTTTTCGTAAACCTTCCATTAGTGACATTCATTCATCAACTAGGGCATTATTTGATGGCCCGTTTATTCGGTGGGCGTTCGGAGATAGTTCTGGGTCGAGGAAAGCAATTATTTAGAATCGGCGCTGTAAAAGTGAATCGCTTTTATTTCCTTGATTCATTTTGTCACTATGAGTCGCTAAAAGTGAATTCAAAAGCTTCACATATCCTTGTATATGCTGGGGGTGTGTTGCTTAATTTATTTTCTCTGCTACTAATCAATATCTTAATTATGAGCAACACACTGCCAGAGACTTCTTTTTTCTACCAATTCGGTTATTTTACAATCTACTTCATGTTTTATTCCCTCTTTCCCATCCAATATTCGGAAAAACATGCGAGCGATGGGAAGCAAATTATTAATATTTTAAGAAACAAATCAGCATCTAATATTTTTGATTAAAGCGGGACATTGGGGTCAGAGTATTTGTCCCGCTTCCTGGGACAAATGCTCTGACCCCAATGTCCCACCGAAAAAAAGACTCTAACTGTCGTTTAGACGGTTAGAGTCTTTCTGTTTGTTTATGCAGATTTTCTTCGTCGATAGATTGTAATGGCGGCTGCCAGAACAATTAGAGCAATTCCGATAGCCAACAGATTAAAGATATTTGTCGCTGTTCTTGGAAGTTTGCTGCCTTTTCCAGAATCTGAATCTGTTCTTTCTACACCTGCTGATGTTTCTTTATCTTCTTTACCAACCGGTGTACCCGGAGTTTTATCTTTGTCCTCCCCGTCCTTTGGATCTTCTGCACCTTCCTCAACTTCTACGGTATACGTGTTCGTAATATCATAGCCGTTGACTGTTGTTTCGTAATCTTTCACCGCTTCTTCTTCAATGGTGTAAACATATGTCGCACCCTCTTCGTCAAACGCTGGAAGATCGGTGAAGCTGTATTTCCAGTCGTCTGTTACCGTTACTTCTTTCGTATCGATGACGACATTATTCTGTAAAAGATGGACTGTGATGGATTCCGGCCGCACTTCTTCGCTGTCACCAACCCATGTTTTCACACCTTCTACATCAATCGTACCGACACGGAGGTTCGTTATGTTATAACCATCAATGATTGTTTCATATCCTTCTACCGGGACTTCTTCAATCGTGTAGATAATCTCTTTACCAGCACTGTACTTCGGCAAGTCTGTAAATTGATAGCTCCAGTCTTCTGCCTCCGTCGCATTCATGCTCGCAACAACTTCACCGTTTGCCAAGAGATTAACTGTAATCTCTTCCGGTCGATCCTTCGCTTGGTTGTCACCATCGAGCCATGTCTTTTCACCGGAAATATCAATGGTTTCTGGCGTGTAGCTGTTTGTAATGATGATGTTTCCATGATTTTCATCATTGACTTCTGTTACATAATCTTCTGCATCCGTTAATTCAATTACAGAATAGACGATTGTTTCACCCGCTGCTTTCTCGTCGAGTTCTGTCCATGTGTGTGTCCAGTTATTCTCCTCTAAAAGTTCAACAGGGTCACCAACCGGATCGCTATTTGCTGTTAGCTGAACTTTGATCGCATCAAGACGCTTACCATCTTGGTTATCGGCATCATCCCAATGTTTTGTTACAGTTACCGCTGTTTCGCCTGGTGTGTAATGGTTCGTAATATCAAAATCATCAATTTCTTGCGTGTAGTCTGTGACCGTGTTTTCTGTAATAGTGTAAACAATTTCAACACCATTTTCATATTTCGGTAAGTCACTGAACTCGTAGCTCCAGTCATTTCCTGCGGTTACTTCTACAGAATCAACTTGCTTGCCATTTGCTAAAAGGTTAACCGTAATCGAGTCCGGGCGGATGCCGTCTTGGTTACTAGCGTCTTCCCAAGTTTTCGTGCCAGATACTTCAATCACTTTTTTCACAAAACCAAAGTCAAGCGTTGGATCATGTTCCCCATCTTTCGTTAGGTGACGGGATGTCGCTTCCCATGTAGAAGAGTCGATTGCCCTGTCATCTCCTACTTCATGGAGTGTTGGAACATATTCCTTTAATACCTCTCTAGATGCCTCTTGGTCAATCCTTACCGTGTACGTATGATCAATCGGCAGGTTTTCAAAAATATAATAACCATTCTCATCTGTTACTGTTGGTTCTACTGTGTTTCCGTACACATCTGTTACTGGATTACCTTCTTCATCTTCAATCGTTAATACGACACCTTTAATTGGAATATCTGTTTTGTCTTGAAGGCCATCTTTGTTTTGATCGAACCATACATAATCACCGACGCTAACACTTGGACGTATAAATCCAAAGTCTAAGGTCGGATCGCGGTAACCTTCTTCTGTTAAATGACGGGATGTCGCTTCCCATGTGCTTGAGTCCACCGAATTATCATCGCCCACTTCTTCTAAAGTTGGCTCTAATCCTTTCAAGGCTTCTGCTGATGCTTCACGATCGATCCTCACCTTATATGTCTTATCGACTGGTAAGTTATCAAATGAGTAGTAACCATTTTCATCTGTTGTTTGTGGACCTACTGGCTCACCATACACATCTGTAACCGGACTGCCATCTTCATCTTCAATCGTTAATACCACACCTTCAAGTGGAGTATCCGTTTCATCTTGTAAACCATCTTTGTTTTCATCAATCCATACATAATCACCAACCGAAACCTTCCTTGGATCATATTCGTTTGTAAAGATTGGTTTTTCAGTATAAGTCAATTCGGCAACTAGCTGACCTTCACCGTTATCCGCAACTTCTACAACCACATTATAGACTGTTTCATCGTAGTTGATATCTTTATCATCGCCAGCTACTTCACGAATTGTAAATTCATAAGAACCTACATTATCAAATTCAATCGTTTCAAACTCAATTACACCATCTGCGTTGTTTGTTCCTTTTGAAACTACAGTCCCTTCAACATCCAACACTTCAAATGTAAATTCATTTGCCTCTAATGCTGTATAGCGACCACCTAAGACTTTTTCGGCTTCAAACTTCACTGAGACTGATGCAGTTGAATATTTGTTTGTAAATACTGCTGGACCATTAGTATAGTCTTCAGTAGCAGTTAATTGACCTGCGCCATCATCAGTTACCGTTACCGTTACTTCAAATTCTGAAGTATCATATTCAACCCCGCCTTGAACGCCTTTTATTTCACGAATGGTATACCTGTGTTCGCCAACTGCATCATAAGTGATTTCGTCGAAGATTACTTGACCTTCTGCATTATTTGTAGTTGTTTGAACAACCTTTCCTGATTCATCAACTAATTCAAATTCGAATTGTTCAGTTACTAAATCTTGCCCTTCCAGTATTTTTTCAGCTTCAAACACCACACTGTCAGGTGCAGGTACATAGGTGTTAGTGAATAATAATGATTCGTCACCGGCATCTAAAGTTGCAGTTAACTGACCAATGCCGTCATCCGTAACTGTTACAGTCACTTCAAATTTAGTTGAATCGTAAGTTACTCCTCCTTGAACACCTTTTACTTCGCGAATGGTATATTTGTGTTCGCCAACTTCCTCATAGGTGATTTCATCAAAAGTCACTTGGCCGTCTGCATTATTTTTTACTGTTTGAAGAACTTTTCCAGATTCATCTACTAATTCGAATTCAAATTGACCTTTTCGCAGATTTTGACCTTCTAAGATTTTCTCTGCTTCTATAACTATACTATCTGGATTTGGAGTATAGACATTCTTAAATTCTGCTGGACCATCAATATAATTTACCGTTGCAATTAATTGACCTTCTCTACCATCCACGACATCAACACTAATGTTATATACTGTTGAATCGTATGTGATCCCACCTTGCGTCCCTTCTACTTCACGAATGCTGAAATGATAAACCCCGACTTCATCAAATACCATTTCGTCAAAGATTACTTGGCCATCCGCATTATTAGTAGTTGTTTGAATTACTTCCTCTGATTCATTTAATAGTTGGAAAGTAAATTGGTCTTTAACAAGGTTTTGGCCTTCCAAAATTTTCTTCGCTTCAACAACTACACGATCTGGATCAGCTTCATAATTATTTGTAAAGACCGCTGGACCGCCAATGTAATTTGGTGTTGCGACTAATTGACCTTCATCGTCTGTAACATTAACAACAACTGTATACGTCTTTTGATCATAAGTCATACCACCCTGTGTACCTTCCGCTTCCCGGATGATATACGTGTGTGTTCCTGTAGCTTCGTAGTCAATTTCATCAAAGATTACTTGACCATCAGCGTTACTGGTTACAGTTTGAACTACTTCTCCAGATTCATCTACAAGTTCGAAGCTGAATTGCCCATTTACTAACTTCTGCCCATTTAACTCTTTATTTGCTTCTAACACCACACTGCCCGGTTCAGGAGTATAGCTGTTTGAAAAGGCAGCAGGTTTATCATAACTTGCTACAGCAACTAATTTACCTTCTCCATCATCAGACACATTTACCGTTACATTAATTTCACTTTGATCATAAGTTACACCTAATTGTGTACCTTCTACTTCGCGAATGGTGTATTCATAATCTCCAACTTCCTCATAAGTGATTTCATCAAAGATTACTTGACCTGCTGCATTGTTTTTTACTGTTTGAAGAACTTCTCCCGATTCGTCGACTAACTCAAATTCAAATTGGTCGTTACGCAGATTTTGTCCTTCTAATATTTTATTCGCTTCTAGTACGATGCTTCCAGGCGCCGTTTCATAGGAGTTGGTAAACACCGCTGGACCATCAATTTCCTCAACTGTAGCAACTAAATTACCTTTTTCATTATCTTCAACTGTTACCTTAAAAGTAAATTTACTAGAATCATAGGTTACACCACCTAAGTCTCCTTGGGCTTCACGAATAGTGTAGGTATGCTCCCCAGTCTCATCAAAGGTAATTTCGTCAAAAATTACTTGACCTTCTGCATTGTTTGAAGTTGTTTGAAGAACATTTCCTGTTTCATCAACAAGTTCAAAGTCAAATTGATTATTTTCAAGAGTCTTCCCTTTTAGTATTTTACTTGCTTCAAATACAACACTATCTGGTTCAGGTGTATACGTATTTGTAAATCCTGCTGGGCCATTCATGTAGTTAACATTTGCTTCTAGTTTTCCTTCCAAGTTGTCTGTTACGGTGACTGTGACAAGATATTCCTTGTCATCGGAGATAATCCCTTTTAATTTACTCTCAACTTCACGAATGATATATACATGCTTGCCTTCCGTGTCATACTTAATTGGTTCAAAGGTTACATTACCTTCTGCGTCATTTTTTACCGTTTGGATTACATCATTAGATTCATCAACCAGTTCAAATTCGAATTGGTCTTCGGATAAAGTTAAACCATGAAGCGATTTATTTGCTTCAAGTTCTACATTCACCGGATCTGCCTTATAGGTGTTTGTAAACTCCGGAAAACGAATATCTTCTTCATAAGAAATATCTGCAGCAAGTTTTCCATCGCTATCTGTATCAACCTTAACAGTTACTTCATAGACCGTTTTATCATACGTAACGCCGGCAAGATTTCCTTTTTCCTCTTGAATGGAATACGTATATTCTCCAACCTTATCAAAAGTCAGTTCGTCAAATATAACATTTCCAGACGCATCATTTGTTTTGGTATCAATTACCTTGTCATCAGAATCCTTCAATTTAAAGGTAAATAGCCCATCCTCAAGCTCTTTAATTCCTTCTAGTTTTTTAGATGCTGCTAATGTCACTGGTACTGGTTCGTAATCGTTTATTACTGTTATTTTATTGCCTTCTGCTGTTGCATTTTTATTTTCTGCTTCTTTCCAATCCGAGTTCATGAAGGTAACTGTATATTCTCCCTCAACTCCTGATTTAGAATAACCGATAGCAAAATAGATTGGATCCAATAGTTTAAAACCTTCTGGCGCCTCTTTTTCAGTTAAAATGTAACGACCGGCACGAATTTTACCAGATTCATACCCTCCATTTTCGTCAGTTACAATTTCTGCATTTACTGGTATAACGTTATTGTTAATGTCGACACGTTCAAGTTTAAACTCTACATTTTCTAGTGGGTTTCCATCAGTGTTTTCTTTGTTCAACTCAAAGTTTACTGTCCGACCTGAACCACCACCGCCGTAGAACCATTGACTTGTTGTTATAGATTCCGTTTTTTTCGATAACTCCTTGACAGATTGGCCTCCAGTTAATGTAATGTCATTTGTAACGTCATAAGAGCCGATTAATTCTGGATTTAATCTTGTAGAGTACGTTACTTTTACTGATTCGGTAAGCGGATCAGTAAATGTAATTATAAAACTCCGATTACCCTCACCTATAGTTAACTTATACTTATTTCCATCCAGTGGCTCTCCAGCGTTGTTCATTACACTAATTTCATGGTTATCATCAATTACATACGTTTGATTCTTACTTAATTCATCTGTAATTACTGCGTTATTTATTGTTAAACCAAGTGGATTTACTGTTGCTTCCCAATCAATATTTTCTGTATCCTCATTTACTGCACCAGTTTTTGCATTATTATTATTAGTTCCATCTGCAAAGTAGTCGATATAAGCATTAGCTGACACATCTTTATAACCATCATTAGATAGTGTCGTAGTGTTTGTATATCTATCAATTTTGTCATTAACTGATGGATACTCCAGTATTTCCGTTTGGAACGTGACAATATATTGATATGGGCCATCTGGTAAATTGATAGTGAATTCATTATCTTTTTCATCAATCTTAAGAGTTCCTGCTATATCCTCTTCCGTTCCGGTACGCATCACTTTAATTGAGCTTGCAACCAACTTTTGGTCAGACGGGATTTCATCTGTTAAAACAGGATTCACTAAATTCACAAGATGTTTAGCAGTATCCGTGTTGGCCGTGATTTTCCAATTGATAAGGTCACCAGTCTCTGATTTTTCAACCTGACCTACCGCTTCTTTTTGAACACCTAATTCAGGATTTGGAATGGTAGCTGTTTTAGAATCAGACCCTCCAGTATATGTTATTGCAGCAGTGTTTTTTACTTCCTGCGCTTCCTCTGTCGCTGATAAGGCTGTCGAATACGTTAATTGATAAGGCACCGCATCTAATTTAGCTATTGATACAGTGAACTGCCCATCTTTTGGCTCTGAAATCGCAAATTGATCAGTTACATCCTCACCATTAGTTGTAACTTTAATATTGCTTACTTCCACTGTGTTTGGTAAATTCGTATCTGTTAACTCGAAATTGTGAATGACATGCCTATTAGTATTAAAGTTAACAGTCCAATTAACCGACTTCGTACCATCATCATTAATTACAACTTTTCCGGATTTATTCATACCTGGGTGACGTTTACCGACAGTGGCATTTGCTTTCTCCGTGCCACCTTGCCATGTTAATTCCACATCATTTCTCTGATCCTCATTTTTTGCATCATCTGCTGTGGTGCGGTAAGTGATTGCGTAAACAGCATTTGTGTTTTTCTTAATCTTTAGGGTAAACCCAGCACTCGTTGGACCTTCTATCTCATAGTCGGTAAATGGCTCGCCATTCTCCGTCATGCTTAATGAATCATTCACATACGTATAATTTTTACTTGTAAATATATCCTCAATGACAGGATTATCTAGTAAAATACGGCTATTATTGAATGTAATCGTCCATTCAATTTCTTGCAAACCTTCTTCATTTAAAACATACTTACCGGATTTACTAATTCCCGCTTTAGGTCCATCTTGCTCGTAATCAACATCTACACCAATACCTTCGCCAGTACCATCATCAAATATTAATTCTGCATCATTTGCTAAGTGTGGCTCTTTCATTCCGTCCTCTGTATAATAGGTACGATATACAAACTTATACTCATGAGGCCCAGCATCGGTTACTTGCAAATGAAATCCGATACGCCCATCATCATGTGTATAGTCAGTGACTGAATAATTTTCTACTTCAACCCCATCTTTATATAATTCATATAAAGAAGTATCAGCCGCATCAAATTTTAAATGTTCCTTACTGAAAACATCTTTAACATTAATGTTAGAAATGTCAACTTTCCTTGAGTTCATGGTAATCGTCCATTGAATATACGGATTACCTTCGTCATCTACAAGCTGTTCTCCAAATTTCCCACCTGTTGGAATGGTATTGACAGTAACAGAGGCATCATCTTTATTATTATAGTTATCTTCTATTGTATTCGTAACTGTCTCATCATTTAACCCTAGTGGTAAAGTTGACTGGAATGTAATATTGTACGCACGACCATTTGCATCAAGACCTGGAATCATTAAGTTTCCATTGTCATCTAAAACAGCTTCCACTTCAATACTTCTTATTTCTTCGATGACATTACCATCAATATCTGTCTTAACTTCAACAACTCGAACTGAATCTAATATTACTTCACCATGAGTCAATGTATCCGTTAGAATAACATCTGATCCAAGTTCTTCTTGACCATAGTTATATTTCACTTGCCATTCAATCATATCTGCATTCGCGTTTGAGATATTACCTGATTTTTCAAGTGTTGGGATGTCACCAGACCAAGTACCTGTAAAACTATCCTTTACTTCATTTTCATCCCCATCCAAGACGATACGTGCATCATTATTAATCGTATGCGTCCCACCGCCACCTGGGCGAGTAACTCGTGTTGTATAAGTGATTTCGTAAGCATCCTCGATTGCTCCTAAATTCAATTCAAAACCGGAATCCGTAATTCTTGGAGCAACATCATCGAGCTTGACACGATCAATTTCTTCATTTTTGTAGTTTCTAATAATTTGATAAACTACAAAACTATCTTTAACAATTTCTAAATTAGCACCCAAATCATCTATAATAGTTGCATTTTCATATGAACCCATGGAATCATTCGCACGAACAGTCCAATCTATAAATTCCGGATTACGGTCAACAGGTACCTTTTCACCGTTTTCATCTAAAATATATGGTGATCCAGCTTCTTTTTTATCTTCCCCATCATATTCTTGTCTTTCAGCTCTAATTGTTGCAGTGAATGAGTTACCCTCTCTATAAGGAACTTCTATCACAACTTCTTCTTCCGTTTCAAATACCTCCGTGTTAAATGAGCCAGAAAGGTTCACATGCATTTCAACATTATCGTAATTATTGACTGATTCATTAAATGTGATAACAATTTGGTTATCGATAATGCTGTAGGTTGCAACTGTATCACCATTGATTGTTATCGGTTGATTATCTGCAGCAATTCCATAAGCAATCGCTGGTAATGGAATCGTATAAGTATCTCCCGCTGAAATATCTACTTCATCAGGTTTTATTAAGCTATAATCCAAACTTACAGCGTTCAGATCACTTAAATCAACCTCAATTTCCGCACCATTTTCAATCGGCACTTTTGATCCGTCTTTTGTAGTATAAAATAGAACAAAATCAGTAATTAGATTTTCTTCCAGAGAAGCTTTACTTGATTTAACGGACTGCTCGCTTTCTTCCGTTTCTTCCCCTTCAACAGCTTCCTCTTCGTCCACACTTTCCTCTGCAGCTTCTTCCTCCGTTACGGATTCTGCTTCATCAGAAACACCCTCGTCACTCACAGCATCCTCATCATTTTCTCCTGTAGATTCCTCATCGCCTTCTGTCTCGGCCGCTTTATCAGATTCGTCTTCTGGCTCTTCACTTTCCACATGCGGTTTCATCGCCCCTACCACAAATACTCCCTTCGAGTCCGGATATTCCTCCGCTGTCTCCTCGAAAGTTACCGCTACAGTATTATTCGTTGTAGCCGTGTATTCCCCAATGTCCACCCCATCTTCTGTAAGAAGTCTTCCTGTTTGATCTGCATCAATTGACAGATCATCAGAAAGTTTAATCGAGTCCGTGTCCCCTGATTCAATCTCTAGATGTTCGATGGACCAATTAATTTGCACATCGACTAATTCAACTGTTCCATGCTCCGAATCTTGCTGTTCGCCTGTCTCTTCGGCTGAAATACCGGTAAAGACAGAGTCATCATAACCTGTTGCAAAAACCTGGACCGGATAAGCAAAACTGCTTAGTAAGGTTTGAAACAGCAACATTACTGCGAACAATACACTAATTCTACTGCCCGTTTTCCTAGACATTCCTCGTACCCCTCTCTATTCGTTTTTTACCAAACCTAAGTATAGATATGTTTTCTAAACAGAAACTATACAAACCATCACAATTACCAGTCAAAACTCACCTTTTTAGGTACGAGGGCCTATATGAAATGCGAATTACAGAAAAACTTTAACTCCTTCGACTGTTATCTGACACCCCAACACGAAAAGGGCGCTAACTCCTTCCCAGAGTCAGCACCCAAGATCTTTTTTCACTATGTCACCATAAAGTAAAACTCATTCGGTGGGGAATTCCTTACCCCCCACTGAATGTTAGCTGAACAGAATCAGGTATTTACGGACTGTTTACCCCCCTTCACATATTGGGTTTCCCTCTCGTTTAGGGGTGGGGGTATTACAGACCGTTAATACGTGATAAAAAAAGAGCCGTTTTCTTTTCTAACGACTCGACTCATACTATTTAATGACTAAACGTTTAAATTTATTAGATATATGAAATAAAAATGATTGCTTTGGTATGGTGCGTTCATCCAGGACTAGCTGGGGTGCCGGAAGCGGTTGTAAGCTTTCTCTGTAATATTTTAGTTTCCCGTAGTAGATTAGTTTGTTTTCCAATGATTTCCGGATATCATACGGTGTTATAAAGTAGGTCGGCTTTTCAAAATTGAATTTCGCTGAATCTTGGACTACAGTCGCCACAAATTGGGAACAGAATAAGGCCGAACGCCGTTTTATTTTAACTCGGAACAGAACACCGAACAATCCGATGAAATTATAACGATATTCATGCTGCCTCATCTCTATCTCTTGTATTTTCCTCACCATCGTTCGGTATTCTTCTTCACTGACCGTTTGTGAATAAACGGCACAGTTCGCGTTTGCCATGAAGTCACTCGTTATATCCTCTTGGACAAACCCACCAATAAATGGATTTTTAGGCCGTTTCCTACCAAAACTATATACTGTTGTAAAATCCTTCGTAAAGGATATGGAGACATGATTCAAATCCCGCCTCGTAAAGAAGTTGATCACTTTTGCTAAACTGGTTCCCGTATCTGTAAATAGAAAATAAATCTCTCTTTCTTTCATTATCATTCCCCCTTTCTTCAGTCCATATAAAGAGGCGAGCTACAATCTACTATTACACAAAAATCATTTTTCGCCAAGTTCTTTTTTTAACCATTTTATTATTTTTTTCGGGTACTTGTTCAATCCCTGTTAAAATGCGTAAGACAAGCGATTTTTCATTGACGAATCCCTTCAAATAACGTAAGCTTACTCTGGATAGTTACGATTAATACGAATCGTGCAGGTTGTTCGTTTTAAACAGCCTGGATTTTTTATAATGGAGGATTTATATGATTACAGTTACAAATGTCAGCTTACGTTTCGGCGATAAGAAGCTGTTTGAAGATGTCAATTTGAAATTTACTCCAGGTAACTGTTATGGAGTAATTGGTGCGAATGGTGCAGGTAAGTCCACTTTTCTTAAAATTTTATCCGGCGAGATTGAGCCTCAGACTGGAGGAGTGTCCCTTACTCCTGGCCAGCGGCTTGCTGTATTAAAACAGGATCACTTCGCTTACGAAGAATATCCAGTGCTTGAAGTCGTTTTAATGGGTCATAGTAAATTATACGAAGTAAAGCAAGAAAAGGATTCAATTTATATGAAAGAAGACTTCTCTGAAGCTGATGGAATTCGAGCTGCTGAGCTTGAGGGCGAATTCGCGGAAATGAACGGCTGGGAAGCAGAGTCTGATGCTGCAATTCTTTTGAAAGGATTAGGTATTGGTGAAAAGCTTCATGATAAGTTGATGTCCGAGCTTGCAGATGATGAGAAGGTTAAAGTCCTGCTTGCCCAAAGTTTATTCGGGAATCCTGATATTCTCTTACTTGACGAGCCGACGAACGGTCTTGATATCCAAGCGATTCAGTGGTTAGAAGAATTCCTGATCAACTTTGAGAATACCGTCATTGTCGTCTCCCACGATCGTCATTTCTTGAACAAAGTTTGTACTCATATTGCTGACGTAGACTTCGGTAAGATTCAGATTACGGTCGGAAACTATGACTTCTGGTATGAATCGAGTCAATTAGCGGCACAAATGGCAGCCGACGCCAATAAGAAAAAGGAAGAGAAGATTAAAGAGCTCCAAGCCTTTATCGCTCGTTTTAGTGCGAATGCCTCGAAGTCAAGGCAGGCGACTTCCCGGAAAAAGATGCTTGATAATATTACGCTTGATGATATCCAGCCTTCTTCGAGAAAATATCCATATGTTGCTTTCACACCGGAGCGGGAAATCGGGAATGACTTACTGCGCGTAGAAGGGTTAACGAAGAAAATTGGCGATACGGTCGTGCTTGATAATGTAAGCTTCATCATGAATAAGGATGATAAGATTGCACTCGTCGGCCGCGATGATATTGCGAAAACGACATTGTTTAAAATTTTAATGGGTGAAATGGAACCAGATGCTGGGACATTTAAATGGGGCGTGACGACTTCCCGGTCCTATTTCCCAAAAGACAACTCAGAGTACTTCGAGGGAGTAGAATTGAATCTTGTTGACTGGCTCCGGCAATACTCACCAGAGGACCAAACAGAAACATTCCTCCGTGGCTTCCTAGGGAGAATGCTGTTCTCCGGAGAACAGGCGTTGAAGAAGGCGAAGGTCCTTTCCGGTGGAGAAAAAGTTCGCTGCATGCTTTCGAAAATGATGCTTTCCAATGCGAACGTGCTTCTCTTGGATGAGCCGACAAACCACCTGGATTTAGAATCGATTACATCCCTAAACAATGGATTGATCAAATTTAAAGGCTCCATGCTGTTTACATCTCATGACCATCAATTTGTAAATAGTATCGCGAACCGCCTGATTGAAATTACACCAAGCGGGATTGTCGATAAACAGATGAGCTACGATGATTATGTGCGTGATCAAGCATTGCAGAAAGAAATCGATAAAATGTATGCATAAGATGAACGTTCCTCTTTTTATGGAGGGACGTTTTTCGTATTGCATCATACTAAAATAGCGATTTGTGCTCGGGTGCTGGGTGCTAGAGCACTTATAATCGGTTGAGGGAACTGACTTTAGTAGTGGCTCGAACGGATAGAACTTCTGTAAACAACAAAAGATTTGACGTCAGCAGTATTCCTAACGACTAGTGTACTCCTTATCAACCAAAGGAACGATGTCAGCGGCTGTTCAAGCGATTAGAGTTCTTCTATTCAACCAAAGGAACAGCGTCTACAGCTGTTCAAGCGATTAGAGCACTTCTATTCAACGAAAGGAACGATGTCAGCAGCTGTTCAAGCGATTAGAGTTCTTCTAATCAACCAAAGAAACAGCGTCTGCAGCTATTCAAGCG
>NZ_BMOS01000002.1:126401-145722 GCF_014647195.1 Oceanobacillus indicireducens
ACCAAAGAAACAGCGTCTGCAGCTATTCAACTACAAAAGTATTTCAACAAGAAAAAGACATGAACGAAATACACACGTATTTCTTCATGTCTTTTTTTTGATTCGCTTAATCTCAAGATACATAGTTTAACCCTAATTTATTACTTAACAGCTCAAGCATTTCCTTCGCCATTTTTTCCAAATCATAATTATATTTAAATCCCCACTCTTCTCTAGCCGCTGTTGCGTCAAGGCGGTTCGGCCAGCTATCCGCAATCCTTTGCCGGACCGGGTCGACTTCATAAGTCATCTGGAAATCCGGGATATGCTGCTCTATCACCTTTGCGAAATCTTCTGGGGCGGCGGAGAATGCTGTAATATTAAATGCGTTTCGGTGAATGAGTTTATCCGGATCTGCTTCCATTAAATCAATCACCGCCTGAAGCGCATCGGGAAGATACATCATATCCATATACGTCCCCTCAGCAATATAGCACTTATATTTTTTATTTTTCAGTGCTTCATAGAATATCTCGACAGCATAATCGGTCGTGCCTCCTCCTGGCAATGTTTTGGAAGAAATGAGTCCAGGATAACGAACACTTCTCGTATCAACACCATAACGCTCGAAGTAATAGTCCGCGAGTAGCTCTCCCGCCACTTTATTAATCCCATACATCGTGGTAGGCCGTTGCAATGTTTCCTGTGGGGTGTTTTCCTTTGGTGTTTTCGGACCAAAGGCACCGATGGAACTTGGTGTGAAAAACTTTAGATTAAGCTCGCGAGCAACTTCTAAGGCGTTTACCAAGCCGCCCATGTTTAATCTCCAGGCAAGCCTTGGCGTTTCCTCTGCTTTAAATGATAATATTGCAGCTAAGTGCAGCATCGTATCCACTTGATGCTTTTTCGCAGTTTCATAGAGATGCTTCTCATCCATGACATCTACTATTTCAAATAAGGAATCTTCTGACCCATCTTGCGGTTTCTTAATATCTGTCGCAACCACATTATTTTCTCCATAAAGCTCTCGTAGTTTAATCACCAATTCCGAACCGATTTGGCCGCATGCGCCTGTTACGAGAATTTTTTTCATGGCAAAATTCCTTTCACTCTTTTTCTATATCTATATTCTTCTTATTCAATCATGCCCATCTCTTTCCCAATTCTTTTATAAACTTCAATCGCCTCATCAAGCATTTCCTTCGTATGTGCTGCTGTTGGCATATTGCGGACACGTCCAGTACCCCGCGGAACCGTCGGGAAGACAATCGATTTTGCATAGACACCAGATTCAAACAAACGTTTGCTGAATTCCTGTGTCACTTTCTCCTCGCCGATAATGACTGGGGTGATTGGTGTTTCACTATTCCCAATATCAAAGCCTAACTTTTTCAATTCCGCTTTCAAATAAGCACCATTTTCCCAAAGCTTCTCAACTAATTCATTGCTTTCCATTAATAGTTCGATTGCCTTTGTACTCGCTGCTGCATCTGCCGGGGTAACTGCTGTCGAGAATAAAAACGGACGAGAAGCGACCTTCAACCAATCAATCAGGTTTTGTTTCCCTGCTACATAACCTCCGACAACGCCAATTGCTTTTGATAACGTCCCCATCTGCAGGTCAACTTTATCCTGGAGACCGAAATGTTTTACTGTTCCGGCACCGTTTCCAAGTACACCAGACCCGTGAGCATCATCGACATATGTGATGAGGTCTAGTTCTTCCGCAATCTCCACGATTTCAGGAAGTTTTGCAATGTCCCCATCCATTGAAAAAACGCCGTCCGTTATGACCATAATTTTATTATATTTACCAGACTCAACCGCTTCCTTTGCTTGCTTTCGTAAGTCATTCATATCCGAATGCTTATAGCGAATGATTTTCGCTCGGGAAAGCCGGCAGCCATCAATGATCGAGGCATGGTTTAATGCATCGGATAAAATAGCGTCATCCTTGTTCATGACAGCCGAAATGGCAGCCATATTACAATTAAAACCAGACTGATAGGAAATTGCCGCTTCTGTTCCTTTAAATGCTGCTATTTTTTCTTCTAACTTCTGATGTAAATCAAGTGTGCCATTGATCGTTCGGACTGCCCCTGCTCCTACTCCATGGGTGTCAATTGCCTCTTTCGACACCACTTTAAGCGTATCGTTCGTTGCAAGTCCCAGATAGTTGTTTGAGGAAAGATTGATCAGCTTTCGGCCGCCGATTTGTATCTCCGGTCCATTCGCTCCTTCCACCGTATCAATTTCATTATATAAACCCCTGTTCTTTAAATCTGCAATATTATCACGCAGAAACTGCTCCAACGCTTTACTAGACATATGAATAAACCCTCCCTAACACAATGATGTATGCGCTTACTTTTCTCTCTATAAGTTTAACATAGACACGAGCAAAAGTTAAAAGCTACCCCGATTTTTTCCTCCATAAAGTGGAACTTCATTCATTGGGGGTATTACAGACCGTTAATGCGTGATAAACTTCCTGTCACTCTAATCGCATTCACCAAAGGAAATATATAAATTAAGCACAAAAGGAAAGCACCCCATTTAAATGGATGCTTTCCTTTTTATCTATGTGTTAGTATTCTAAATCTATTACTCTACAATTGTTACGTTAACAGTACGCACACCCCAGTTAGTTGCTTCGCCTTTCGATGGGACGTGAACGTCAATTTTATTTCCTTTAATTGCTCCGCCGGTATCACCTGCAATTGCGTAACCATAACCTTCTACATGAACTTTCGTACCTAAGGGAATCACACTTGGGTCTACCGCGATTACTTTAGCGTTCGGATCCTTATTCAAGTCAATGCCAGTGGCAGTAACTCCTGAACAACCATCACAACTTGCTGTATATGCAGTTGATGTTACGGAAATTGTTTTCCCCTCGGGCTTTTGTTCTTTTGTTTTATTAGATGAATCTTCTTTATTGCTGCTTGTTTGTTGTTCTGGTGCCGGTTGTGTTGCTTGTGCTTCTTCCTTCTTCGCAGCCGGTTGTTCTTCTTTTGCTTTAGGAGCCTCGCTTACCGTTTGATCGACAGCTACACCTTGGATTTCTAATTTCTGACCAATGACAATCAGTTCTGAATCCAAGTCATTCCACTCTTTTAGTTCCTCGAGGGAAACTTGATGTTCTTTTGCGATGCTGAGTAAGGTATCTCCTTGTTGTACGACGTATGTGTTATTTATATATAAAGTTTGCTTTGGTTGAATTACTGTCGTTTTTAAATCATTGACTTGGACAAGTTTGTCAACCGTTGTATTGTACTCATTTGCGATATCCCATAGGTTTTCTCCTGATTGAACTTCGTGCTGTTCTGCTGAAGCAGTAGTTACAGCTGCACTTGACAAGACTAATCCCGTCACTAAAGCCGCTACTATTTTCTTCAAATCAATTCCTCCTTAATTTCTGACAGTCACTATAGTACCACAGGAAAAAGAGGAATACAGTTACAGGAGAATTAAGAGTCCGTGACAGGAGTTACAGTTTTCCTACATAATCGCCTAGGTGTAATGTTCTTGAAATATTAGCGGGTATAAGCATAAAAGTATATTACAATATTGCAAAGAAAAGACAGGGAGTATAAAACACCCCTGCCTTTGTACTTACACGTGGAACCACAAAATGGAAATGCTGCAGATAACTAACTATGAGAGTACTAGCCACGTCCACTCTGTAAGAGCACTTGCGCCTTTGTCTTTTAGTTAAATAATCCTTTAAAGAAATTGCTCAATGCTCCGAACATCTCGGAGAAGAAGTTGGCAACTTTTTTCCAGAATCCTTCATCAAGACCTAGCTCTTCAGCCCGATCAGCAACACTTTTTGCGATATCCTTTAATTGATCACGCACACTACCGAAATCAATATCCAACTCGCGCATCCGGTCCACTAGGTTGATCAACATTTGCCTGTCTTCATCACTTAAATTGATTTCCAGTCTACTTAATTGTTCAGACACAATTTCTTCTACTTCTTCCCGCGTTACCGGGTTCTGTTCAGCGATCATTTGCTTAATTTCCGTTAAAAGATGAGCGACATCTTCTTCTGAGACATCTTCATTTTCAGCGAGATCTGTCGCTACAACGAGCTCATCATTTGCAAGCTCCATCCGCTCCTTATCGAGCTCTACCCCTTCCACATCATACGCTTTATAAATACCAGTTAGTGCCGAGTGTCCGGTTACCGCAACTGGCGAGACGACATCGACCGTCACATTTTCAGCACCGGCAGTAAGCAGTGCGTTCTCGTACATTTCACTTGTTACCTTTGTAATGTTTCCCGGTGTCAAGATATTAACGACGAGCCCTTCTCCGCCATTGTCCATCGTAATCAGTGCAGAAGAATACATATTCGCATTTGGGTTCCCGTCAATGTAATTCGCATAATCTTGTCCGGTCACATCATGTTCTTCCACCGCAGCATTCTCACCAAGCTTTAATGCAGCCCGGACTTCCTGACGCTGGGACTCTGAAAGTTTCTCCCCATAAATGAGAATGCTTTCAGATACGGCCCCTGCAGGTGTAGCAAGACTGACCAATAATACTGCTATTAATAGAAGGGATAATATCGATTTTGTTAGTTTTCGCATTGTAAACACTCCTTTAGTAGAGAAGTTAAATGTCTTCTTCCCTTGCTCCCTATTTACAGAAAGGGAACTTGCACTTATTATACCTTTTCTCTGGAAAAATGAACACTATAAAATAGCCGCCTTTACATTTTGGAACTTTATGTATTTATAATAGTAGTACTGGAGATAAGATTACTCCATCAAAAAATTTCAGGAATATAGATAGCTAGATAGGGAGATTTAACAACCAGCAACGGCCCGATTAGTTCACGTAACATTCAGAGGAAAGACCCTCTAATTGAAGTTTCACTGTATGAGCTAATCCCTTTATTTTTACTTCGGGATACGTTATATTTAGAGTAACGAAACATTTCGTTGGAAGGAAGGGCATTACAAATTAGTTATCATCGAATAACAAATCGAAATTTGGCAATCATGTGGTTTGCTAACTTTTTTGTTAGCGGAAGTATGACAATGGTAGTTCCATTTATTTCATTGTACATCGCTTCAATGGGTAATTTCTCTGATGCGTATGTACAAACGTGGTCAGGACTGACATTTGCAGTTACGTTCATTACTGCATTTATCTTTTCACCGATCTGGGGTAAAATTGGCGACCGTTACGGAAGAAAAAAGATTTTAATCATGTCCGCCGTCGGGATTGGACTATCTGTACTATTGATGGGGTTTGCCACAACAGTTTGGCAGCTTTTTTTATTGCGATTAATTATGGGAATTGTGACAGGCTTTATTCCAATGTCCCAGGCGCTTATAGCTGTTCAAACACCTAAAGAAACAGCTGGTAAAGTACTTGGCACCCTACAGACAGGTAGTGTCACCGGTGCATTAATGGGACCAATGCTCGGCGGGGCTTTAGCAGATGCGTTTGGATTTATGAATACATTCAAATGGGTATCCGTTACAATCTTCATCTCTGCTATTCTCGTATTCTTCGTTAAAGAAGTTCAAATTAAAGTTTCAAAAGATGAACGAGACTATAAAACATATACTAGTAAAGAAGTGCTGAAGCATATTATCAGTAGACCGGTACTGCTTGTCGTTATGTTGTTATCGTTACTCATACAAGTGGCGCATTTCAGTATCCAGCCAATCCTCTCTTTATTCGTAGAGGAAATTCATGGACCAGTGAACATCGCCTTTTTCGCCGGAATGGCATTCTCGGCAGCAGGACTCGGGAATCTTCTATTTTCGCGCAGATTAGGTAAGCTCGGAGATAAGGTTGGTCATGTCAAAGTACTAACGGTCCTCTTATTCGCTGCAGGGCTTGTCTATTTACCAGGCGCCTTAGTCTCAAGTGTATGGCAGCTTGTTATTCTAAGATTCCTGCTTGGTGTCGCTCTCGGTGGAATTGTGCCACTTAGGATCGCTTATATCCGGCAAGCCGCTCCACTATCGATGCAAGGGGAAGTCCTTGGTTACAATACCAGCCTTCGCTTTTTAGGTAACGTCATCGGACCTGCACTCGGTGGTCTGATTGCAGCATCATTCGGTTTCTCTGCCGTCTTCTATATTACAAGCGGACTACTTATCCTAAGTGGTGTCATCATGCTTTACACATGGTACACATCCGAATACGAAGAAAAAGATTCGAAACTGTTTTCTATGCTTAAACAATAAATAGACGAATAAACAAACAGGCCGGAACAAAAGCTTAACGCTTAGTTCCGGCCTTTCCATGCAGAATTATTGCATTTAGACAAGCATCCGATTATACTAGCAACAATAATAGGACAACATAGGCATACAAGTTTAGCCTACAGAGAAAGTGTGATGGAATTGGGAATTGTTGTCGTAGAAATTTGCGATGGAAATACCATTACGTTAGTCGATGTTGAAGGTATTTTAGAATCCGAATTTCCGGAAGTTGCAGTCATCATGAATGAATGCTTGAACTTCTGTGGATTATGTGCCGTCCGCCCGTATGCATTAGTCAATAACAAGAGAGTCTTCGGGAAAACACCGGAAGAATGCCTTGATAAAATAAGAGTTGCCATAAAAGAAGAACTTGCTCAATTTGAATGAGCAAGTTCTTCTTTTTTCATTGCTACACCGCACAGGTTGCGCTGGTGCAAACGCCCTTCGATGGGACGAGTAATTGCAGTCCCACGTGTTGCGAAACGAATCGCGTTTTTAACCTGCAAGGGAGCTTTCGACTTTGTTCGTCATTTCCCAGGAAATAATTTGGTCCCTTTTGTCGAAAAAAGCCGGCGCTTATCACGTATTAACGGTCTGTAATATCCCTTACTCTAAACATAAGGGAACCCAATATGCGAAGGCTGGGGATAAACAGTCCGTAAATACCTGATTCTGTTCAACTAACATTCAGTGGGGAAGTAAGGATTCCCCACTGAATGAGTTTCACTTTATCACGTATTAACGGTCTGTAACTTCCACTCCTCTAAGAACACTCCATATTCCGGACGGACAGCGAATTAAGTCAGGAATAAGAAATCCCCTCGATTACCCGATATGCGCAATGCAATCAATTTCCACTAGAACATCTTTCGGTAACCGGCTCACTTCAATTGTAGCTCGTGCCGGATAAGGCTCGATTAAGTATGAACCATAAACTTCATTCACCGAGCCAAAGTGTTCCATAGAGCTTAAATAAATCGTAAATTTAACTGCTTGGGAAAAATCGGTCTCCGCTTCTCTCAAGATTGCCTTTAGATTTTCCATTACTTGTTCTGTCTGTTTCTCAATACCTTCTGCGATCTTCCCTGTTTCCGGATCGACTGGAATCTGTCCGGAAATATATAGGAACTCTCCTGCCTGGATCGCTTGTGAATATGGCCCGATTGCTGCTGGTGCATTTTCTGTTTGAATTGCTTTTACCATGTAAATTCCTCCTTTTTCTGCAACTAATTCTATTCTATCATTATACTAATTATCTTTCGATTCGAATAAGTCTTTTTCTCGGAATCTTCCATAACGATAATATAAAAATGCAAAAATACTGCTAATCATAAAGCTTACACCCATCCCCATCGCAATCCCTGTTTCACCGAACCACTTAGAGAAGAGCCAAGTAAGCGGATAACGCAACACCCAAAAGGATAATACATTTAAGATGAGCACTTGATACATCGCTCCTGCTGCCCGTACAACTCCATTTAAAATAAAATTAATTCCTAAAAATGGATAACAGAGTGCAATAATCGATAAATACCTGGCACCGAAATCAACCGAGGCCTCATCGCGCGTAAACAATTTGATTCCATATTCACCAAATAAAATAATGAATATGCCAATCGTAACCATAATCGCAAAGTTAAATAACACACCATATTTTGCAATTTTGTCTACCCGCTTCCAGTTTCTGACCCCTATGTTTTGTCCTGCCATGCTCGTTATAGCTGTACTTAATGCTTGTGCAGGAAGCATGATAATACTATCGAGACGTTGCGCACTTGTAAACCCGGCAACAACCGGTCCTCCAAATGACGTAACGACACTCATGATTGCAGCGGAACCACCTGAAATAACCGCCATCTGCAGACCAGATGGAATACCAAGGTGAAAGATCAGACGAATATCTTTTAAAGCAGGAATAGTTGGAACGGTAAACGGTGCCAAGCGCTCACGTCTCATATGAAAGAATCCATATAGAAATGCAAGTCCCTGAGACACAACCGTTGCATAACCTGCTCCTTGAATTCCCCAACCAAACACCGAAATGAATAATGGATCAAGGACAACGTTTGCAAGTACGGCGACTGTTACAAACCGAAGTGGCGTCTTACTATCACCAAGTGCACGCATGACCGTACTGATGAAGTTGTACCCAAATAAAAATAAAATCCCCATGAAATTAATTTGGAGATACGCCTTTGCATCTTGTAACATCGTTTCCGGCGTGCCTAATAGATTCAACAATTGTTCAGCGAAGAAGAAACCAATGATACCGAGAAGGACAGCGAGTGAGGTCAAAAGTACAACAAATGCGTTCAAATAGCGCTTCAAGCCATCATCATTCTGCTTCCCCTTTTGCTGGGAAAGAATTGTGAGCGCCGCATTATTTAGTCCGATGATAAACGCGAGGACAGTGAATAGAATCGTACTAGATATTCCAATTGCTCCAAGTGAAGTTGCGCCAAGTAAGTTACCAACCCATAAACTATCGATAAATTGATAGGATGTCTGCAGTAAGTTCGTAAGCAGAATCGGCCAGGAGAAATAGAATAATTGCTTTAAAATATTTCCTTCCGTAAAGTCATATTGCCTTGTCATACCCAACCAGCCTTTATATCAATATTTAGTTCATGATACCGAATGGATAAGTATAAGCAAAAGAGAGGCTCCTGGATATCAGGACCTCCCTTCTCTTATAACGCATTTGCCGCTTGCTTTTCCTCATTGCTGTTATTTTTATTTTTACCCATGAACTGAATCACAAGCATAACTGCGAAAATAATTGCTCCAATCAGGTCAGAGTTTCCTTCTGGGTACATGAGCAAGATACCTGCAACAAAGGCAATGATCCGCTCAAACCAGGCCAGCTTCCGGTACCAATACCCGATTAAGCCTGCTCCAATTGCAATCATACCGGTAAGAGCCGTAATAATAATCCATGTCAAGCCTAGAAAGGTGACATCGATCATCAAGAGCTGTGGTTCAAAGATAAACATATACGGGATGATAAAGGCTGCAATTGCAAGCTTCGTCGCATTCACTCCCGTACGTATCGGTTCCCCGCCCGATATCCCCGTAGCTGCAAAAGCCGCCAGCGCTACTGGCGGGGTAATATCCGCCACAATTCCAAAGAAGAACACAAACATGTGGGCGGCTAGAACTGGAATCGCCATTTCTAATTGATCACTCAATGTTAAAATCGCCGGTAAAGCAATCGTTGAAGTAATAATATAGTTAGCAGTTGTTGGTGACCCCATTCCAATAATAATAGAAGTAATCATCGTAAAGAATAGGGTAAGCAAGATAAGCATCATATCATTAAATGCAATACTTTCCGCGAGCCCAACTAAACTGTTTCCTAATTTCAATCCGAGGCCACTTCTTGTCACCACTCCAACAATAATCCCTGCACAGGCTGTCGCTGCCGCTACACCTAATGCCGTCCGCGCGCCGTCCGTTAACGCAGTAAGTAATTTACCAAGAGTAAATTTGCCATTCTCATCAAGGAACATATTCGTATCTTTACTGAACATACTTACAAGAATCGCAGCAAGGATACCATAAAGAGCAGTCCGCTCAATACTAAAACCTTCAAACAGGAAATAGACAATCGCTAGAATTGGTAAGAGCAAGTACAGTTTTTTCAACACTTGCACTTTATCCGGCAGCTCTTCTTTTGGCAATCCAACTAACCCTAGTCGTTTCGCTTCCAAGTGAGTCATCACCCAAATACCAGTGAAATAAAGTAATGCGGGGATAACCGCTGCTTTAGCAATATCCCAATACGGAACGCCCGCAAATTCAATCATAAGGAACGCTGCTGCCCCCATAATCGGTGGCATAATCTGCCCTCCAGTTGAAGAGGCTGCTTCCACCGCACCAGCAAAGTTTGGTCTGTATCCGAGCCGTTTCATCATCGGAATCGTATAAGATCCAGTTGTCACCGTATTCGCTACAGAACTTCCGGAGATTGTACCATTTAAAGCACTTGAGAAAATCGCTACTTTAGCAGGTCCTCCAACCCGGCGTCCTGCAATTGCCAGTGCCAAGTCATTAAAGTAAAGTCCAACACCTGTCTGAACTAAAAAAGCCCCAAATAACAGGAATAAGAAAATATAAGTGGAAGACACTTGAATCGGTGTTCCTAAAATTCCTTCCGTCGTAAAGAACATCGTATTAATCAACTGATTTAACGTCATCCCACGGTGTGCGAGCATCCCTGGCATGGACTGACCAAAGTACGCATAGGCAAGAAACAAGGATGCAATAATGACGATTGGCAAACCAACCGCTCGTCTTGCTGCTTCTAAAACGAGCAGAATTGCTATTCCTCCAATAATCATTTGCGTGTTATCAATACTACCGACCTTTACTACTAAATCATCATAGAATAAGGGCCAGTATGCACAAACGATAATAGACAAGATTATGAGTATCCAGTCATACCATGGAACACTTGATTTCTTTAATCCCTTTTTCGCCGGGAATAGTAAGAAAATGAGTGATAAAGCAAATCCTAGGTGAATCGTCCGTTGGATATATGCCGTTTTGGCACCAAATGCTCCGGTGTAAAGATGGAATAAAGAAAAAGCAATCAGGGTAAGAAAGACAACCCATCCAAGAATCCCACCTAACTTTCTCTGGTTTGATTCCGTGTCATATTTCTCCATCAACTTCTGCTGTTCTTCTTCCGACAATTGTTCAACGTCAACCTTTTCATTTTTGTCACTCATCTATCTTCACTCCTTTCAAGTATTTCCATAACGGAAGTTTATCTATTTTCACCGTATACCATGCACCCGGTTCAAAGTAATCATTGAACCAGACCATCTGCACTTCATCATCACCCGCATATTGCCAGCGGAGCCGATGTTCGGACACGGTTTTTCCATTGCGGATAAGCAGAGATTCGAATATGTTATTCATATTACCAATGTGATACAACCCATCCTTCACTTCGAATGTCTGACCTTCCTCCGCATTGGAAGGCATCCCAATTCCAAAAGATTCAAAAATCATTTCATATTGTTCAATATTTAAATCTGCTGTTACGACATATTTCTCCTCAACATCTGTCAGGTGGATGGAATGAGTAAATATAATATCGAATTGATCCCCTTCATTCATCGGTAGAAAAGCGGCAATCTCCTCCGTATTTTCGTTATAAAATACGAGTGCCGTGTGCGTGGGGATAAATAAAATGAGGACAATAAGCACTAGGATTATAAAGGCAATAATCATCTTTTTAAATTTCATTCTATGTAACCACCAGTTTTTTCGTCAATAAAGTGAAACTTCATTCAGTGGGGGTTTCTTCTCCCCCCCCCACTGAATGTTAGTTGAACAGAATCAGGGTTTTACGGACTGTATACCCCCACCTTCACATGTAGGGTTACCCTCATGCTTAGAGGTGGGGGTATTACAGACCGTTAATACGTGATAAAACGGCCGGCGTTCAAAACTAATCTACCGTCTTGATTGCCGGCCTGTAAAATTCAATTAATATTAGAGGTTATTCAAAAAGTCCGGTGAATCCCCGGGTCCTTTTCATCCTCCTTTTTTAACACACTCTATTAATCAAGTACACCTGCTTCTTTGAAGTAACGCTCCGCACCTGGGTGGAAGTCGATACCGATTCCTTCAACCCCTGTTTCAGGTGTAATAAATTCCCCTTTAGAGTGTGTAATCGTGTCTGCATTATCATAAATTGCTTTCGTAATGTCATAGACGACATCTTCTGATAAGGAGTCTGTCACCGCTAGCATCGCAAGTACCGCTACAGTCTTGATGTCTTCATCAATACCAGTGTATGTCCCGGCAGGAATCGTATCCTCCGCATAGTATGGATACTCTTCAATAATGGCATCAATCTTGTCCTGCTCAATCGGCACAACATAAACATCCGCTGTAGCACCTAAACCTTCAACTGCCCCAGTTGGTGTACCGGCAGTGATGAACGCTGCATCGATATTACCGTCTTGAATACCACCAGTTGACTCATCGAAGTCCAAGTGCTGGGCATCGACATCATCCATTGTCATATCATACGCTTCGAAAATCTGTTCTGCGTTAATGTAAGTACCTGAACCTGGTGCACCTACAGATACCTTTTTACCGGCAAGGTCTGCCACCGATTCGATACCTGAATCAACTGTTGTTACAATTTGCACCGTTTCTGGATAAAGGGATCCAATTGCCAATACATTATCAACGGGATTACCTTCAAACGCATTAATTCCTTCTTTTGCGAAAGCTATAACGTCTGTTTGCACGAATGCAAGCTCTGCCTCGCCTTCTTGAAGCGAGATAACGTTATCTGCTGAAGCGTTGGAAGACGGTGAGTCTGTTTGAATCCCTGTCTCACTCGTAATAATTTGCGCCATTTCTCCTCCAAGCGGGTAATAAGTACCACCCGTTCCACCAGTAAGCATACTTAGAAAATCTGGCACATCTTCTTCTGCTTCCGCTTCCTCGCCACCATTTTCGTTACTAGCATCATCGCCGCCAGTATCCCCGTTTGTCTCTCCTTCATCATTTCCTCCGCCACCACACGCTGCCAAGAACAAAGCAAGCGCTAACATTAGGACGGAAAGAATAGATAATTTACTCTTTTTCATCTTATATCCCCCTTTCGTTATACGTAAAATTCTAACAAAAGTCTCTATTTTGTCAATATAATTCTCGCAAACTATCGGCAAATTAGCAATTTTCTTTAGGAATTTAACGATAATTACCATACAAATCACGGATTAGGTCCGTACTATTCCTTTCTTACTACTTTACCTGCTTTGATTAAAAAGTTCAACAAAAATGTATCCGTTTTCAACCTACTTCTTGACAATATTACGAAAATTCAATATGATAGTGTGTAAATATTTTGATGTTTCTCATGATTGGAGGTTAATGAGATGAAAGTAAAGATAGCTGTGTTCGGAATACAGGAAACAATTGACCGAGTTTATGCAATTTTACCGGAAGATGCCGAGATTGAATTGTTGCCTTTCGTTTATTCCAATGTGAATGAGACAACCTCTCTCCTTGATACCGTTTATAATTGTGATGTTTACTTATTTACAGAATATCTCTCTTATTTATATGCCCGAAATCAAATTGAAAGGAAGCGCCTGCCAGCCGTACCGATTGAATTGGACCCGTATAGGATAAGTGCGGCCCTCTACCGATTACACGCGGAAGGTCCGGTTAAACGAATTGCTTTCGATTTGTTTGATGAAACCTACCTAAGAGATGTGAAAAGTGAGCTAGACTTTGAAGATGGACAGATTCACCCATACCTGCATGACCCGTGGGAGAGACCAGATATAGACAGCCTGCTCACCTACTACAGTACGCTGTGGCTAAAAGGGAATATCGATCATGTTCTTGCAAGTACAGCAGAAATCACTGCAGCTCTGCAGCAAAAAAATATCCCAGCAAGCACCATTCACTTACCTGAACTCCGGCTGAAACAAGCGCTAGAGAAAGCCGTTTCACTTGCCAAATTAAGTGAATCGGAAAACAAACAGATGGTGACTGGCTATATTTCAGTCCAGGGAATTGATGAAAACACAGAAATCGTCGGACATCGTTTAGATATTTTAAAGCGAATCAGGAAAAGCCTAGCACGGTTTACCAATCGGACAGATTCAACCTTCACAGAAACAAAGGAAAGACGATTTATTATATACGGCAGTGAGAAGCTACATAAGCATTTGAAAGAACATTACCGTTCATTTCCTTTATTACAAGAAATGAAAAGTGGTATTAAGCTTCCTGTTTATCTTGGATTCGGACTGGGGCTCAGTGCACTTGAATCCGCGAAAAATGCCGAAATAGCGCATGAAAGCTGTCTACGAAGTGATCATAGTATTTGTTATATCACAAATGAAAGGCAAGAAATGATTGGACCGATTGGTGTCGAAAAGGAAATCGACACATCAAGTCTATATCAAGCATTGATCCACGATGCTCGCTTGAATAATGAGCTTTCGTATAATTTTATTGATTTTATTACCGACCGAAATAATGAACCATTTTCAACGAATGATGTGGCATTGTTTTATCAAGTAACGAAACGGAGTGCAGAGCGGACGGTAAATAAGTTACTAACAGGGGATGTCATTAGGATAGCTGGTGAAGAACGACCCTATAAAAAAGGGAGACCACGCAAATTATTTACGCTGAATCATTAATGCATACAAAAATCCTCCATATTGCCTCTGATAAAGGGTCATATGGAGGATTTCTTTTCATTTACAAACTCAATAATTCCCGAATATCATCTTCGCTCAGGCTGCTTAGCATTTGTTCGCCTGGCTGAATGACTTGGTTGATGAGTTCACGTTTTTTCTGTTGCAATTCGTAGATCTTTTCTTCAATCGTTCCTTCTGCAATGAGACGGATGACTTGAACGATATTTTTCTGTCCAAAGCGGTGGGCTCTGCCGGTTGCCTGATCTTCTACGGCTGGATTCC
Organism: Oceanobacillus indicireducens; assembly: GCF_014647195.1. Lineage (GTDB taxonomy): Bacteria > Bacillota > Bacilli > Bacillales > Amphibacillaceae > Oceanobacillus > Oceanobacillus indicireducens. The sequence goes on from NZ_BMOS01000002.1 coordinate 141,082, forward strand.
ACCAGAGGTCATATAAGATAACCGTATCAGCACCGGTCAGGTTCAATCCGGTTCCCCCTGCCTTCAGCGAAATAAGGAAGACACTCTTCTCCCCGCCGTTAAAGCGTTCGCTCATACGCTGCCGTTCCTCGGAAGCCGTATCTCCGCTCAGGTAAAAGAAATCGATTCCTTCTTTATTCAGTTCCTTAATAATCAATTCATGCATACTCGTGAATTGGGAGAATATCAGCATTCGTTTGTCGTTTTCAAGAGCTGTCTTCACCGTTTCCATTAATTGCATTAGCTTGCCCGACTCCCCTTGGTAATTCTCAATAAATAAAGAGGGGTGACAGCATAGCTGCCGCAATCTTGTCAGTCCTGCGAGAATCTTCATCCGGTTCTTATTGAAGCCACTATCTTGCAGTGACTCAGAAGCGTCTTGCTGTACTTGCTGCAGATAACCGACGTACAATTCCTTTTGTTCCTTGGTCAACTCAGAAAGACTAACAGATTCAATTTTATCCGGTAATTCTTTCAATACATCCTGTTTTAGACGGCGTAAAATAAACGGTCTTGTGATACTTGCAATTCTCTCATTCGAAAGCTGCTTGAAATTTCGTATATTCGGCATTAAGCCTGGCAAAATGACTTGAAAAATGGCCCATAATTCTTCAATCGAGTTCTCAATCGGTGTCCCACTTAAAGCAAAGCGGCGAGAAGCATTGATCTGACGGATTGCCTGGGACGTCTTCGTTGCATAGTTTTTAATATATTGAGCTTCATCCAGGATCAACGTTTGAAAGTCCAGTTGGCTATATTGTTCGATATCCTGACGTACTGTTGAATAAGAAGTGATCCAAACATCGACATCCTGCTTATTCTCGATTTTTTCAAGTCTTTCCGCCGGTGTCCCGGTTAATATTTCAACCTTTAAATGTGGTGTGAATTTATCGAATTCATTCTTCCAATTATAAACAACTGAAGACGGGGCGACGACTAGATGCAGCTTGTCACTCGGTTCAGATGCAAGATAAGCGATTGTCTGCAATGTTTTCCCAAGCCCCATATCATCTGCCAAAATCCCACCTAAGTGATAACGACTGAGTGACTTGAACCATTGATAGCCTGTCAGCTGATAATTCCTTAAATCGGCGTCCAGATTTTCCGGCAATTTATCGACATGTTCTTCCGGTGAACGCAAATGATGAATGAGTGAGCGGAACTCCGGGTCATAGCTTTTTTTCGTATCGATCAGTTCATCAATTTGTGTACTCCGGTAGAGTGGCATTTGCACGTTTCCGCTGGTCACATCCTGTTTTTTTATATCCAGCTGATCGAAAAACTCATTTATAGAGGAAAAGGCATCATTTTCAAGCGGGAGGATTGCCCCGCTATTTAAACGGTAAAACCGTCTCTTTTCAATAACCGCCTGTAAAATGGAATCCACTTCCGATTCATCCACTCCGTCAATATCAAAGCTGATTTCAAGCAGATTGGAAGTCGAATCAAGATTCACGTTTGTTGTAGCTGTCGGTTCATGCTCTACAATCATATACTTCAAATCAGACGTCAGAAACAATTCCACTTTGTCCGCCAACAGTGGGAGGATTTTATAAAGGAATTCATAAAGCTCCTCTTCTTCTATTGTTTCCAGATAGAGTTCCTTCCCGTTATATCGGAAATTCGCATGCTCAATCAGCTCCATAATTTCCCGTTCTTTCTCCACTTCACGGATAATGATCACATCATTTTGCCCGCGTCCATTAAATGGGTTAACGAGATGCTTTCCGTATTGATATTCCAGCTTTCCTTTCACTACCTCATCCTGCAATTCAAGGTAAAGTTTCGCTTGAAGCGGCACCTGAATGACTTCTTCAATAATATTCTCTGCAACCGTGACATCACCTACCGTTTTTAAAGACGGGATGACTTCGGAAAAGAAACGGTCTGCTTGCTGCTTTGAAATCGCAAGCGCATGATGATTAATGTTAAATTTAAACAAGTTGGCAACAATCTCGGTTTGTTCTGGAGTAATGAAATAAAAGACCCCATTATTGAGCAGCATGTTATATTCTTTCAAAATAGACATACCGCTGCCTTCTTTAAGCCGCAGCAAAATGTCTGCTTCGTTACTTTTTTCAAGCATAAATTGAAAAGGGAATCCCTCTTCGGCAATCGTTACATCCTCAAACGTCCGGTCAGCGACTGTAACCGTTGTCTTCCGGTTTGCGAGCTCCATGAGCAATTCACGCGCGGCAAGAGGCGGGATTGTCATATACCGGTTGTCGGCTGAATTTGTCATCGAATAGAACGTGGAGTGGTAAATATTTTCATTCTTCCAGATCGCATGTAACATCCGGAATACTTCCTCATCCAATTGCAGAAGATAATTTTCCTCCGGCCTGTATGTGAAGTTCTTCGTGAAAAAGTATTCTTTACCAGAAAGGACTGCATCGATTAGTTCAGCCAGTTCTTTTACCACATAAGTGCGATTCTCGCCGAATTTCAATTCAATGAGTAAATTGCCACTATAACTAACATGCAAATGATACTCTACCTGTACCGGCGTCTGGTCCATGACAAGGCTCGAATTTTTCTGGTCTAATTGCTGCAGCTCGCTAATCTGCTCAATGAACCGGTCTGTAATTTTATAATCATAGGAAACTGCCTGTTCCCCAGACCCTTCCTTCGCTTGAATCATTAGCAAAGTTGCTACAATATGCTTACAGGAGCCATATGTGTCGAACGCTGGGCAATCACAATACGTTTCAATCATTCCTTTATTGATGCCTTTTACATCGATTTCCACAAAATAATCTTCCGTACCGGTGACAGTTGTTGTCCACACACCATGATTCCTGTCATAGAGCGGTTCACTGACCCTGCCCTTGTTATAATAATCGACTCCCCGACGGTAGATGACCGATGGGAATAATCTGCTGATATTAACATCCTTTAATGGTTTCAAGATCCTACTACCTGCCTTTATGTTATTGCCTTAGTTCCATTTTAAAGGAAGCAAGGATAAATGTGAAAAGAAATCATATTACGGTCCGCTGCCGTTTTCCTTTTAGATAAAAATAAATATAAATGATGATGGAGCAAAGAATAGAGATCGATGATGCAATATAAATCGATGCATAATTAATATTCGATGCAAGCATCCCGAAGAAAATCGCAGCAACTCCAATCCCTAAGTCAAAGAAGGAGAAGAATGTTGCGTTCGCCATCCCTTTCCGGTTCACTTCCGCCCTATCTACCGCCCAGGCCTGAAGCGCCGGTTGTACTGTTCCAAAACCAAATCCATACAACGCTGCTGCAGTCAACAAAATTGTCTTACTTGGTAGCCAAGCGAGTAAAAGCATGGCAGAAAAGATGAAGAGAGCACCTGGAATGAAGACATAGAGATGTCCTTTCTTATCATAAATCTGTCCTGCAAAGAGCCGGGAAAACATAAGGAAAATCGCGTAAACAAGAAAATACATTGTAATCCCTTCTACATTCCGCTCTAGTGCATGAAGTGGTAAGAAGGTAGCGATCCCGCCAAATGTCGCCGTAATGAAAAACATAAGGATCGAAGGCTGTAACGCAGTCTTCTCAAGCACATCAAAACGAGCAGGTTTTGATTGTGTCTCCGGTGCTTCTACCTTTTTATAACGTATGCCAAGGGATAAAAGTAATGCAGTAAGTCCAAGTGTTGCGCAGATGAAAAAGATATCCCGAAACGAAATGATGCCAACAAGGGATAAACCGAGGGACGGCCCCATGGCAAGGGCAATATTTCCAGATAATCCGAAATACCCCATCCCCTCTCCTCTTCTCTTAGGTGGAATCAAGTCTGTTGCAATTGTTCCTCCTGCAGTCGTGGAAAATCCCCAGCCTGCACCTTGAATCACCCGTACTAATCCGAGTAGAAAAATGCTTGCAAGGAACCCATAAATCCCCATTGTTATTACAAAAATAGCTAACCCAATAATATATACGAAGCCACGCCCTTTTGTTTCCAATGCATGGCCGGCGAATGGTCTTAATAATAATGCCGAAAAAGTAAAGATCCCAACAATGATACCAACCATCTGGTCACTGCCACCAAGCTCCTTTACATAGAGCGGGAGTGTTGGCAGCGTCATTTGGAAACCAAGAAAAATAAAAAAGTTAGCTAACCAAATAAATATAAAATCCTTTGTCCAAATTTTATCCTCTTTTGGTCTCGAATATGCTCTTGCCTCTCCCATTTGATCAGACATCCTCTCCTAAATGCTTAATACTAAATTATACCGGATTACTTCGAGAATGGAAATATCTTAACTTGCGCATCTGAAAGTGAGAAAGCAAATCACCCTTATCAAGCGCCTGCATGGTAGATTGCTTTCATTCAGCGTAAGTATCTGGCTCGTTCACTAATTATGGCGTTCTAATCGCCGTTCAGTTGCCCAGTGGACGGATGCTTTCCGCGGGCACAGCCGAAGCCTCCTCGGGCTACCGCCCTGCGGGGTCTCCGGACTCGTGCTATTCCCGCAGGAGTCACCGTCCACTGGGCAACTGAACTGGTAGAGAGTGTTATTGTTGACGGAAAATATCCCACCATAATAAATAGTGCTCCAAATTTGGCTTTTCCTCGGAGCAGTCCAGACACCTCGAGACTCCTGCGGGAGGATAGGC
>NZ_BMOS01000002.1:145974-211730 GCF_014647195.1 Oceanobacillus indicireducens
AACCCCGCAGCGCGCAAAGCGTGCGAGGAGGCTCACCAGCCGCCCGCGGAAAGCGAGAGGTGTCTGGACTGCGAACCTCCAGATGAAAGTTGCACTTACGCTGAATGAAAGCAAGTAAGTTACTTTGCTAAGAAGAATTTTTTAAAAAGTGCGCCATTATGAAACTTTTATCTATTCCATCCGTATAACCTACTACGGCGAAGCATACATATTTTTATATTGGAAAGGAGTCTATACCTGTATGGAAACGATGTTGGAAGTAAAAGGACTTAATAAATCCTTTAAAGACAAACAAGTTTTAAAAAACATATCCTTCGAAGTAAATAAGGGTGAAATAATGGCCATCCTTGGGCCGAACGGAGCAGGGAAATCAACAACCATCCGTAATATTATGGGAATCATGTATCCTGATGAAGGAACCGTCACGTTCCATAACCACCAAGGAAAAGGGATACCGCAAAACAAAATTGGCTACCTTCCCGAAGAACGGGGCTTGTACAAAAATGTGAAAGTGATGGACATCTTGCTTTACCTTGCTGATTTAAAAAGTTACCCCTTGGACAAGGCAAAGAAACGGATTCTTGATTACTTGAAAAAGTTTGACTTGGAAGGTAAAGAAAATGTCAAGATGGAAGAATTATCAAAAGGAATGGGCCAGAAGGTACAATTTATCGGCGCAGTCATCCATGAACCCGAATTATTAATCCTTGATGAACCTTTCTCCGGTCTTGATCCAGTGAGTCAGGAGATTTTCAAAGATGAAATTCGGAGTCTCCGGGATAATGGCACCGCTATTTTACTTTCTTCCCATCAAATGAACCTGGTCGAAGAAATGTGTGACCGTTTGTTTATGATTCAGCGAGGAGAGAAGGTCATTTATGGGTCACTCTATGATGTAAAACAAGAATATGCGAATTTCAAATGTACCATTCGCGGAAGCAATGAAAGAGGTACACTCGAAACGATTCCTGAAGTCGAAAATATCGAACAGGACGGCGATGTAGCCATTCTTTACTTAACGAAGGATGTTAATCCAAACCGTTGGCTGAAACAACTGCCAGACGATGTTACGATACAGGAGCTGGCGATTGACCGAGTATCTCTCCATGAAATCTTTATTGATATCGCTACAGATAAACGCTTAATGTCGGAAGAAGGTGAAATCCATGCGTAATGCAATGAAAGTTGCGAAGTGGGAAATCAAGCGAAATATGAAAAATAAAACCTTTCTAATCGGGTTATTCCTTACTCCCCTATTAATCGTCGGCTTCGGCTTGATTGGCAGCTGGATTGGAGGCAGTTCAGACGATGGCTCATATGAAGATGAGATGACTGTTTTTATTAACGATGAGATTGGTATCATTGATGAACTTACACAATATGCTTCTGAAAGTGGGCTGGAATGGTCTATAGAGGAAACGAATGTGGAGATTGGCGACGTTGCAGCTGAGTTAGATGGTGCGGAGGATACCGCCTATATTTTCTTAAATGAAGCTGCTTTAAATGAAGGTGTCGTTCCAGTGTATATCGCGGAAGATGTCGATCCATTCTTTTCAAGTCAACTGGCAATGTTCCAAGGACCAATCCTCGCCCATCAGATGGAAGCGCTCGGGTTAACGGAAGAGCAATCGCTTGCTGTCTCTCGCGGGATTCAGTTTGCCGAAATGGATGCAGAAGAAATGACGAACGACGAAGCTCTTGAAGACGAGGCATCCGGTGAAGATTTCCTAGCAGGAATCGTCCCAGCGGCCTTTGGAGGAATTATTTTCATTTCGATCCTTTTTACCGGGATGGCAATGTTCCAAAGTGCATCCCAGGAGAAAAAAGATAAAATTGCTGAAATCATTCTCTCTTCCGTCACTCCTGAGGAATTGATGCAAGGGAAAATTATCGGTTATTTCGTCCTTGGACTTGTGCAGGCCGCTGTATTGCTTGTATTTTTAGTGCCAATGATCCTGTTTCTTACCGATGTTCCGCTATTTGAGTATCTGTTCGTCACAGAGACTCTTCTATTCGTACTCCTTGCCGTCTTAAACTACTTAATGTTCGCAGCAATCTTTGTCGGAATTGGGGCTACGATTGAAGATGTGACGACTTCAGGAAATTTCCAAGGGATCGTCATGATGCTTCCGTTCTTGCCATTTATTTTCATCGGTCCGGTCGTTGGGGATCCTTCTGGCTTAATGGCACAAATCGGTACCTATATTCCATTCACGGCACCAGGTGTATTACTGCTCCGACTCACGATGCTCGATGTTTGGCCGTGGCTTGAGATTAGTATTTCACTTGTAATTATCATTGTCAGTGTCCTTGTATTTATTCGACTTGCTGGTAAGATCTTCAAAGTCGGAATTCTTATGTATGGGAAGAATGCAACTCCTGGAGAAATTTGGAAATGGTTAAAAGCGTGAAGTACTTTTTCCATTTAATCTAGAAATATACTATAATACTAGTATAATAGTATTCACTTGTAGGGGGTAATAAGTATGTTAATGTATGTTATAGCCTTGGGTATAGGAGTATGTGTTAGTTTAATTATCGCAAGCGAAGTTTGGGATTAATAAGCATAAGCATGCACAGAGCGCATCCGCTAAATGGATGCGCTCCTTTTTTATGTAAGAACCTAGTCTCAAAAAATCCTAGAAAAGTTATGAATCACCTTCATTCAGCATAAGTGCAACTTTCTTCTGGAGGTCCGCAGTCGAGACTAAGGCCATGCCCAACTAAACGCTGGATGGAGTAATCGGCAGTTACGTTCATTTGGTTAATTAGTTTTCGCGGACCTTTCTCCTATCTTTTCTGAATAGTCCTTTATTATCATTCTTGATTTATTTCTCTTATTCCCTTGTTTACTATTTTCATTCATATTATTATAAAACTATTAATCTAATTTTTTCCAAAAGTAGAAGGAGGCATTTATGAAGAACCTCAAGATTAGCTTTATCGTAATAGTGTTACTTACTTTCTTTATTCATGCGGAAAAAATGGAAGCAGCAAGTGGACAAACCTATGAAGTCGGGGCTAACATACTCCATGTTCGTGAAGATCCTGCAGGTGATGCAACGATTATCGGGCTACTAAATAAAGGGGATAAGCTCACGGCCTTTGGGGAACAATATGGCTGGGTGCAGACGTATTATGGTGGAAGCACCGCCTGGGTCGCGAAACATCATTTAATTCCTACTGACTCTGCGGTCACCACAGCAAGTTCTGATCAAGCCGCCACAACAAAAGCGTCTGAGTCAACAACCGCCGGCCAGATTACCGTTACGGCACCGAGTGTGAATATCCGCTCTGGTCCAAGTCTGGATCATGCAGTCATTGCCGGGTCAGTACAAGGAGAAACATTTAATACGATTTCCGCTTCCGGGGATTGGATAAATATTAAGCTGCCTAACGGAGATACAGGCTGGATTGCTGCTTGGCTAACAAGTTCTTCCGGCACGCAAACAGCAAACATGGCAAGCACAAGTGAGACTGCAACAGAAACGGGAACCACACAAGTTGCAAGTGCCAGTACGGAACAAGTTCAATCTTCAGCAAACGGCTCCCTTTCCGGTTTTAACATTGTGTTGGATGCCGGGCATGGCGGGAAAGACCCTGGTGCAATTGGTCTTAGCGGGGTACACGAGAAAGACCTCGTCCACCAAACGACTAATACAATTGCGCAAGTGCTGCGAAATTACGGGGCAACCGTAATCGAAACACGGACGTCGGATTATTATTTATCATTGGATGAGCGAGCAAATTTGAGCAATGCCTATGACACGGATGCTTTCATCAGTATCCACTACAATTCGTTCCCTATCGTTTCCGTACAAGGAATTAATACGTTCTATTATAGTGATGCGGGGTATCAGTTAGGGAAGCATGTTCATTCAAATCTTAGTTCTACTGTTCCTTTAACGAATCGAGGACTGGGACAGACAGGTTATAAAGTGTTGCGCAATACGGATGCACCAGCCATTTTACTTGAGCTAGGATTCATTACAAATCCGTATGATTTATCCGTGATTCAAACTGCCGATTACCAGCAGACAGTTGCTGAATCGATTGCACAAGGATTACTAAACTATTTTCATTAAAAAACAAATCCCTTCACCATTTTCGGCTGAAGGGATTTCTTAACTTAAGTATCCAGGGCTAGCCACGTCCGGCTTCAGCGCCATTGTTATGGAGGAAAAGGTATGAACGAAAAAGTTGGCGAACTTATCGATAAGACTCAAGAGAAGTTCAATTTAAACAATTACTATTTGAAGCAATATCAATTTTTCAAAGAAAAGAATCCGAGAAAAGAAACTGTTTTTATTCTTAACATGGAATGGTTTCCAAACGGCTCGCAAAGTGAAGGGCATGGATTAAATCCTCCAGGCACGATTAGCATTGATGTCGATTTCCATACGAATGAATTGAGGAATATTGGGTTTGTAAAGGGTGTTAATGAAATCGAAGCAGGGCTACCTGAGAGCGACGATGTTGAAGCGGCCATTAAATGGGTGGAAAAAGAAACCGGGCTGAAGTATGGTCGACAGTTCCAATTAGCGGAAACCGTTGAAACTCGCCTCACCTTTCTTGCCACAACAGACGACATACCCGTCTTCCCCGCCGGTCTTATTACATTGGAATTCAATGAGGAAGGTAAACTCAGCCTTTATGCAATCGATGGGAACTTCCCGCCCGCAGACAGAATTCACGCTGAAACATTCGCCTTAACCAAAGCAGGAACGAAAGATATACTAAAGAAACAATTCCAACTGCTTGAAGTTCCAATCGTTGATGAAGAGAAATGGAAAAAGATATATGCCTTAGCTAGTTGCTTTATTACGAATGACGGGAAACAAGTTCTTCCTTATGAGGCCGTGGAAACAATTGACCCTGCTTTTGTTCCTTTACATGAAGTGTTGCAGTGGAAGAAGCCGATAGAAAAGTCTTTCCAAAAGCGAGATATCGACCTTAGCACGGAAGTAACAGAGGAAGAAGCGGTTGCCGAAAATAAAGAACAAACTAAACCACTGACTTCAGATGATGTGGAGATTGCAGTAAAGCAAACGCGAGACTATTTGCAATCCATCCAGCCGGAAGCATCCGGAAAATGGAAAATCACATTAATCCATAGGGAAAAAGCTTATCTATTTGCTGTATTAAAACCTGTAAAAGAGGAAACCCGGATTATCAACCGGAAACTCACAATCATACTAGATGGACAGACGTTCGAGCCAGTAAATCATGTCGACAATGATCTATTGCTTGAAACATTCAAACACTTCGAGAAAGCTTCTCCAGCAGAAATAACAATAGAAGAAGCGTTTGAAAAGCTATATAGAGCGATTGAACTTACCCCGGTCTATGTCTATGATAAAGAAAGTGAGCAGTATAAACTCTGTGGAAAAGTCGATTCCGAACTCGCGATTGATGCTGAAACCGGGGAATTGCTTAATATGGAATCACTGAATTAATAACGTAACCATTATTGCTTAAACTGTTCTAAACGGCTGAAGAAATCAACGACAAATTCATAAAAGATTTTCTCCGTCGGTAGTAATTCTCGATCGGCAGGAATGATCATCCCAACCGTGCGGGTAACGACTGGATCAATCAATGGAATTCGGACTGTTGCCCGCGGTTGATTGTCGACGAGGGTGCTTTCCGGAACAAGGGAAATGCCTAGACCTGCCGAGACGAGCCCCTTGAGTGCATCAATATCATCCCCTTCAGACGTAACATTAGGTGTAAAACCAACTTGTTCACAAGCCTGGACGAGAATACGTCTTAAGATAAAGCCTTCCGGGAACATGATAAAAGATTCATCACGCAGATCCGTGAGCTGTAACGCACGTTGATTTGCTTTTGGATGATTCAGGGGTAATAAGGCGACGACTTTTTCCGTTGACAGCACCTTCCCCTGTAAGCGGGTTTCATCCATTGGCACCGGCGCAAGTAATGCCATATTCGTCTTCCCTTTCAGTACATAGTTTTTTAATTCATAATAATTACCTTGAACTAATTTAAATTTAACTTCCGGGTAATTCCTGCGAAAGGCAGAGATCAATGTCGGCAAAATATACAATGCCAACGTACTGACGAAGCCGATATGGATCGTTCCCTTCTCGGGGTCGGTATATTCATGAATGACTTGTTCCGCATCTTCAATCACATGGATCGCCTGCTCCATATGCTTTAAGAAAATTTCTCCAATTGGAGTGAGCCGGACATTTCTTCCTTCACGGATAAATAAACTAACCCCAAGTTCTTCTTCAAGCTTCGCAATCTGCCGGCTAACCGCAGACTGGGCAACATGCAGATGATTTGCGGCATCGGTTACATGTTCTCTTTTCGCTACTTCAATAAAGTATTTAATCTGTCTTAGTTCCATGTATTTCAGCCCTCCTATGCTTATTATCTCATATCGGCATTGATTATATCTATTATTTATATTGTTTAGATAGATATAAAAAGGTAAAATTGAAATATAGTTATACGTACAGACATAAGGAGGATTGGCAAATATATGAACACAATCAGTAACCAACTAGATACTGAGAATAAAAAAGTATCCGCATATCTCGATGAAATTTATCGTTCGGTTGTGAAACGTGATCCGAATGAACCTGAGTTCCACCAAGCTGTTGCTGTCTTCCTCCAATCGATTCTCCCTCTATTAGAAAAAGAACCTCATTACATGGATTTGGGTATCCTCGAACAAATCGTTGAACCCGAACGCGTTATTTCTTTTCGCGTCACATGGGTGGATGACAACGGAAAAACCCAAGTAAACCGTGGGTATCGGGTACAATTCAATAGTGCTATCGGGCCTTTCAAAGGTGGTATCCGCTTTGACCCAAGTGTTAACTTGAGTATCGTAAAATTCTTAGGATTTGAACAAACATTTAAAAACTCACTAACCGGCCAACCAATTGGCGGGGCTAAAGGCGGGGCTGACTTCGATCCAAAAGGAAAGTCGGATAATGAAATCATGCGCTTTTGTCAAAGCTATATGACCGAGCTCGCCAGATATATCGGACCTGACATTGACGTTCCTGCCGGCGACCTCGGAGTCGGGGCAAAGGAAATTGGTTATATGTTTGGCCAATATAAACGAATACGCGGTGCTTATGAGGCTGGAGTAATTACTGGAAAAGCCCCCGTTTATGGTGGCAGTCTCGGAAGAACCGAAGCAACTGGTTATGGAACGATTTATTTCTTGAAAGAAATGCTGAGAGATATCGGCCACAACATTAGCGGAAGTTCCGTCGTCGTTTCCGGTTCCGGTAATGTATCGATTTATGCGATGGAAAAAGCGAGCCAGCTTGGTGCGAAAGTTGTTGCTTGCAGTGATACTTCCGGCTACATTTATAATAAAAATGGTATTGTCGTTGAAGTACTTAAAAGGATTAAGCAAGTTGATAAAGGCAGAGTTAGCGATTATCTGGAATTCGACCCAGATACAACGTTCCATGAGAACTGTAAAGGTATTTGGAGTGTCCCTTGTGACGTTGCCTTACCTTGTGCAACTCAGAACGAACTGGATGAAGAAGATGCGATTGAACTTGTCAAAAACGGCGTCATCGCAGTTGCAGAAGGAGCAAACATGCCTTGCACACTAAAAGCAACGAACGTATTCCTCGAAAACGGTGTAACGTTCGGACCGGCCAAAGCTACAAATGCTGGTGGAGTGGCTGTTTCCCAGCTGGAAATGGCGCAAAACAGTATGCGACTCAAATGGACATTTGAAGAAGTTGATGAACGCCTCCAAGATATTATGATGAACATTTATGAAAATTGTGTAGATGCAACCGAACAATTCGATAGTGCCACGAACTTAATCCAAGGTGCAAACATTGCCGGATTTAAGAAGGTTGCCGATGCAATGATAGCTCAGGGCGTTATCTAAAAAGTTATTAAAAGACCTGCCATTCTTCTTGATTGGTAGGTCTTTTTTATAAACAAACCAAGAACACTCGTGATTTCAATCGTGAGAGGTTCAAAGCAATTGCATCGTTGTAACACACGTTCCATCACCTTCATAAGTGGATAGAACTTCTTCTGCTGTTTTACCTTCATGCGATATTTTCACTTCATATTCATCGTTACGCGGCAACCAGAGATCAATAAATCCATTGTCCATCGTTTCCATTGTTTCATTGACGACGATGCTGCCCTCGCTATCCGTAATTTCTACTGCAAATGCTTCTTTTACCATCTCGCCCTGACACCCGGTTAAGCTATGATCGAAGCAAGGATGGGTTACTTCTTCAAATGGTGCGATCGATAGGAAGAATTTATCTTCAGGAAGGTCATAGATTTCTTCTTCATTATTCTCATTTGTCACAATCAACTCATTAGAGGTGATTGATGCGGAGACATCCTTAAACGTACCAGTACTGTATTCATGGACTAATTGTTCAATATCAAGTGATGCTTCTTCGGTTCCCGATCCCTCTTCTTCCGCGTTGCATGCAGCCAAGATAAGACCCGCAAGTAGAAGGATAATCATTGTCATTTTTTTCATCATTTTTTCCACTCCTACGGTATAAATAAAATCTTATACCCTCATTTTAGCATGGTAACAATCATACTGGAATAGGGATAAATGAAGATTACTTGACAACTTGTTTACCCTAAAACGACACGGTCATCCTCGAATTGTACCTTGCGAATCCGCTGGAATTCATGCAAGAGATCTTCTACAGTCAATCTCTGCTTATCAATCCCACTTGCTTCAAAAATAATTTGTCCTTTATCCATCATGACTAACCGGTTTCCGAGGTCAAGGGCTTGTTGCATGTTATGGGTCACCATCAATGTCGTAAGCCCCGCATCCGCCACGACTTTTTTCGTAAGATCCGTAATTAACTCCGCCCTGGATGGGTCAAGGGCTGCCGTATGTTCATCAAGCAAGAGAATATCTGGGTCGGTAAAAGTTGTCATGAGAAGAGATAGCGCCTGCCGTTCTCCACCTGACAGCAACCCGACTTTTGCTGTCAGACGATCTTCCAAACCAAGATTCAATGTCTGCAAGTATTCTTTGAACATTTTCTTGCGATGTTTCGTAACACCAAAGGTTAATTTTCGTTTCTTATTTCTTGAATAGGCCATCGCTAAATTTTCCTCAATCGTCATGGATGGTGCCGTCCCCGCCATCGGATCCTGGAAAACCCTGCCGATAAAACGGGAGCGTTTGTACTCTGAAAGGTGGACGACCTGTTTTCCGTTAATGAGCACATCTCCAACATCAGGTAAAAGTTGGCCGGCAATAACGTTCATGAGTGTGGATTTCCCCGCCCCATTACTGCCGATAACAGTGACGAAATCCCCTTTTTCCAAGCTTATGTTAATATTGTTTAATGCCTTCTTTTCATCAACTGTCCCTTCATTAAAGACGACGGAAATATTTTTCACATCAAGCATTACTTAACCAACCTCCTTGATATCTTGCTCTAAAGCCCGTCGCTTTTCAATTCGGCGCTTCTTCTCGCGCTGGGCCTGGAGAATCTTCGGTGAAATAAGCGCAATAATAACGATAATCGCTGTAATGAGCTTCATATCGCCTGTCTCGAGAAAATCAAATCGTAATGCAAGTGTCACAATTATTCGGTAAATGACCGCTCCTCCAATAACTGCGAGGGTTGCTCTGGAAATTGTCTTCGTGCCGAAAAGCGCTTCTCCAATAATGACAGAGGCAAGACCGATAACAATCATTCCGATTCCCATTCCAACATCAGCGAATCCACCAAGCTGGGCAATTAACCCGCCAGAAAGTGCGACTAGCCCATTGGATAAGGCAACTCCGAGAATCGTCAAGTTATCTGTGTTCGCAGACAAACTACGAATCATCCGCTTATTATCTCCAATCGCCCGGATTGCGAGTCCGACCTCTGTCTTCAGGAAATAGTCGGTAACTAGTTTAATAACAACCGTCACAAGGAGCATAACAATTAAAATTGCCCATGTACTTGGCGGCCGGTCAATTCCGAAGATACCTAACATACCATTTAGGCTGTTATCAATCGAAGTTCCCCATACACTTCCCAATTGGTCGAAAATAGTTGATTCCATATGGAGGGATAAGGTCGGTTGACCGAGAATACGAAGGTTGATCGAATATAAAGCTGTCATCATGAGAATCCCTGCTAAAAGAGCATTCACTTTTCCTTTTGTATGCAGTAATCCTGTTAGGGTGCCCGCAAGAAAACCTGCAATACCAGCAAGAATCGTAGCGATAATTGGTGGAACTCCATTAATGATGGCTAGTGCAGCCACAGCAGCACCTGTGACAAAGCTCCCATCAACGGTTAGATCAGGGAAATCAAGAACCCGGAATGTCAAATAGACACCAAGTGCCATTATTGCATAAATAATCCCTGATTCTACTGCGCCAAACATTGAAATAAACATAATTTGTACTCCCCCTGCTGACTTCTTTCGATATAGTAAGAAGATAAGCCGCCAATGCTAGCGACTTATCCCCTGTTTTTACTCCATTAAGTGAAACCTCATTCAGTGGGGGTTTCCTTACCTTCCCCACTGAATGTTAGTTGAACAGAATCAGGGATGTACGGACTGTTTATCCCCCACCTTCCCATCTTGGACTTTCCTCATGTTTAGAGGTGGGGATTTTATAGACCGTTAATCCGTGGTAAATTGTGCATCTTCATCCCAATCGGAATGCCATTCGACGTTTTGTGCTTCAGCTGCTTCCTTATTTATGAACAGTTGCATTTCTGCAGGATATTCTACCGGGATTTCACTTGGTGATTTATCATTAGTTAAAATATCAACAGCCATTTCACCTGTGCGGTAACCTATCGTATGATAATCTATTCCGTATGTTGCGAAGCCGCCTTTAGCAAGGGAGTCTGGTTCTCCGACAATGAGCGGGATGCTATGTTCATTAGCAACACTCACAACACTATCGAACGCTGAAACTACCGTGTTATCTGTAATAATATAAAACACATCCACATCCTCCACTAACGTAACTGCGGCTTGTTGCACTTCTGCTGTATTAGCCACAGTACGTTCAACAACCGTAAGATCGGTTCCTTCCGCCACTTCCTTCACTGTGTTCACTTGAGTTACGGAGTTTTGCTCCCCGGCATTATAGATCATCCCAATCCCTGCACCAGGAAAATAATCGGCAATAAACTGCACTGTTGATTGGATCCCCTCTGGGTGCAAGTCTACTACCCCCGTTACATTACCTCCTGGCTCTTCCATCGACTCAACAAGCTTTGCCTCAACAGCATCTGTCACCGATGTAAAAAGGACTGGAATCTCACTCGTTGCTTGTAATGCACCTAGTGCACTTGGTGTAGAGTTTGCAAAGATAAGATCCACTTCATCCGCAACAAAACCGTCGGAAATCGGTTTTACGTTATTCTGATCGTTTTGCGCAGTTTTGAAGTCATATTCTACATTCAGCCCAGCATCCTCGAGTGCTTGCTGGAACCCTTCATATGCAGCATCAAGTGATGGGTGCTCAGCAATTTGCGTTGCGCCTATTTTGTATACTTCCCCATCCGTATTTTCATTCTCATTACCTTCTGATGACTGCGTATCATCGGAACCACAAGCCGCAAGAAGCAAGATTCCAATTGTAAATAATAACAAAACTAGCTTTCTCATCTACTTTTCCCCCTATGTGTATTAACGCGTTAAAGTAATAATGCATAGAGCGATTTTACCATATTTTCTGTATTTAAGATAGACTTTTTTAAAAAAATTCTGTTAATAGTTCCGGGACAGGGGGTCAGAGCATTTGTCCCACTTCGTGCGGGACAAATGCTCTGACCCCCTGTCCCAATTTAGATTTTTATGGTATGATATTTAAGTACTAGGGATTTGGGCTCATTTCTTTCTATTGTAGTGGGAAGGGGAAAATAGGGATGACAAAACGATTGAAAGCTTATATTTTATTCGTTTTTTTCGTTTCATTTGGAATAGCGATATTTTCCGGACCAATTCATATTGATATAACATTATACATCCAGTTACTTGTAATTTACTTACTATTCACTACTTTTTACTCGCATTTAAAAACAATTGTTAAAACCGGTCGGGTCAATATTGATTATAGCGTCTCATATGGTCTGTCATTCGGACTTGCAGCTGGGCCGCTCGGGCTTTTCTTATTTGAAGTAATCAACCGATTTTATGTTTTTCTTTACCGGAAGAAAACAGATACGGCTGATGAAGATGAATTTTTACATACATTTTATAATATTGGAGCGCCGACCATTCTTCATTCGCTCGGATTTTACTTGTATTATTGGCTTTTTCCGTACTTCGATCAAATACCATTATTCGGTTTTTGGATTCTGCTTATTTTAATTGTATTTCTGATCGATATGCTTTCTTCCGTACTGCTTCTCGGGGTATTTTATAGTATGGGAGATATGCAGACCCGTGTGGACAGCATTAATTTTATTAAAGCAAGAAGTAAAGCAGACTCGCTCCAAAAAGCAATCTCAAACGGACTTCTGTTTATTTTCATTACGGAAGGACGCTGGGAATTAATGCTCGCCCTCTTCCTTTTAAATTATTTATCTAGCCGTGCTGCTGTACTTAAATCACAAAGTATTCAACATAAGATGGAACGGGACCGTTTTGAGCAAATGGCTTACACCGACTTCCTAACAAAGCTCCATAACCGCACGTATATGAATAAGGTGATGAATGAATTGAACGGCTCAGATGAAACGATTGGTATTGCTGTTTGTGATATTGATAATTTCAAGCAGATCAATGATACGTATAATCATACAGTCGGGGATTATGTCATCCATCATGTTGCAAAACGCCTGAAGAGTTTGCTTGGGGAAAGTGACTATTTGTTTCGGAGTGGCGGAGAAGAGTTTACCATCATTTTGCGAAATAGATCCTTTCGTGAATGCGAGGCATTAATAAAGGCCATCCAACATGAAATCGAACTGCTTCAGATTGTTACGAAATACCGTTCTGAAGAGATTTT
This sequence comes from Oceanobacillus indicireducens, assembly GCF_014647195.1. Lineage (GTDB taxonomy): Bacteria > Bacillota > Bacilli > Bacillales > Amphibacillaceae > Oceanobacillus > Oceanobacillus indicireducens. The sequence goes on from NZ_BMOS01000002.1 coordinate 158,945, forward strand.
CATCAGCTGTACAGCTTCCTTTGGCATGTATTATTTCACTACCTTAGAGAAGATAGATATTAAGCAGGGCTATGTTCAAGCAGATGACCTACTTTACAAAGCAAAAGGGCTTGGAAAAAACCAGGTTATTTCAAAAAATGGCATACGCAATGAGCCGCTCTGTGGTCGGTTCGAAAGCAATGTTTCCAATGCAGAAGTAAAGTAAAGTAAAATAAAAACAACCAGTTGCGCCCGGCTGTTTTTTATCACGGATTAACGGTCTGTAATATCCCCACTTCTAAACATGAGGGAAAACAATATGTGAAGGTGGGGATATACAGTCCGTAAATCCCTGATTCTGTTCAACTAACATTCAGTGGGGGAGGTAAGGAAACCCCTACTGAATGAAGTTTCACTTTATATAATAATATTTCGTTTTTTTGCTTCGAATAATAGTTTATCTCGGAATTTCGGATGAGCTAACCCAATTAATGCCTTGGTACGTTGACCGAGTGTTTTTCCACGTAAGTTTGTGATTCCATACTCTGTAGCGATGTAATTAACATCATTCTTACTCGTCGTTACAATCGAACCTGGTGAGAGAATGGATTTAATTCTGCTTACCGTTCCGCCTCTTGCTGTGGAGGGAAAAGCAAGAAAACTTTTTCCTCCGGGAGATAGAACAGCCCCACGGACAAAATCAACCTGCCCGCCCGTTCCTGAGAAATGCATTGTTCCAAGCGATTCCGCACAAACTTGTCCAAAGAAATCTATTTCAAGGCCTGAGTTGATCGACATGAAATTCGGAATCTGTCTAATAATGCTCGGATCGTTAATATATTGGATTGGCAGCATCGTAACCGCTTCGTTTTCATGGATAAAATCATACACTCGCTTCGAGCCAAAGGCAAAGGAAGTAACGGTCTGTCCGCGGTGCAATGTTTTCTTCTCATTTGTGACTGCGCCTGCTTCAATTAATTCAACCATACTTTCCGTTAGTATTTCCGTATGGATACCGAGATCCTTTTTCTCCCGTAGGACTTGACCAACCGCATCCGGAATAGCTCCAATTCCGAATTGAATAACAGACTCGTCTGGAATCTCTTCAGCAATAAAGCTTGCAATCTGCTTACTCACTTCATCCAGCTTAGAACGTGGATAATCAGGCAGATTAACATGATTCTCACACAATGCTTCCACTTCAGAAATATGAACACTCGGTCCAGTTACCGAACGCGGTATATATTGATTCACTTCTAAATAGATGCGCTTTGCCTTCTTAAGTAAAGCTTCACTAAGAGAAGCGGAAGGCCCAGTACTAAAATTTCCATTCTTATCCATTGGAGCAACCACAAGAAAAATCGCATCGACCCGCTCTTGTGCTTCAATTAAAGACGGCATATCGCGGAAATAAGCTGGCATGACATCAGCAATCCCTTGATTAACCGCCTTTCTGGCAAAACTACCTGAAAACCAGGAAACCCCCGTTATCCCAGGATACTCTTCCCTATAAGCACCCATTGGCAGCCAGTCTAAAAGTGTATGATAATAAATGCCGGTCAAGTTCTCTTCCTTTATATACTGATCGAGCGCTGCAATAATCCCAGGTGGTGTGGATAGACCGATATCAGATCCACAGACCCAGCCTGATTTAACTTGCTGGGCAATCCCCTCCGCTGTTGTCTTCTTTGCTTCATACTGCGCTAAGTAACCATTCATCTGTTTTATAATCCTTTCCCTAGATTAACCTCAGATTAAACCGCTTTTGTTTTCCTTGTTTTCACGATTTGCTTACTTCTTAATTGACCACATGCCGCATCGATATCTGCACCATTTTCCCAGCGAACACCACTATTGATTCCGCCTGCTTTCAATGTTTGGTGGAATTCCTGGATTGCATCAACATGACTTCTTTCATACTGGATATGTTCATCGACCTTATTATATGGAATCAAGTTCACATAGGCTAAATGACGGTGATTGTAAAGAAGCTTGACGAGTTCTCTCGCTTCTTTCTTGCGATCATTGACACCTTGCAGCATAATATATTCGTATGTTATTCGGCGATTTGTCTTCTTCAAATAATAATTAACCGCCAGCATGAGCTTCTCGATCGGGAATGCTCGGTTAATTTTCATAATTTGCGTGCGTAGTTCATTATTTGGAGCGTGCAAGGAGATTGCAAGATTCACTTGGATTCCTGTATCGGCAAACTCGTAAATCCTATGGGCAAGACCACTTGTTGATACGGTAATATGACGGGCGCCGATATTCAAGCCCTTATCATCGTTTACAATGTAAAGGAAGTCCATTAAATTATTAAAGTTATCTAACGGTTCACCAATTCCCATGACAACGATATGACTGACCCGCTCGTTCTTCCCTTTCAAATCTAAATTCTTCTGAACATGCATGATTTGCTCCACGATCTCGCCACCTGTTAAATCTCGGCTCTTCCGGAGCAATCCACTTGCACAGAAGGAACAGCCAATATTACAACCGACCTGTGTCGTCACACAGACGGAAAGACCGTAATCAAACCGCATGAGCACTGTTTCAATCACGTTCCCGTCCGCAAGCTTAAAGAGATATTTAACCGTTCCATCTTTAGATTCTTGTTTAACTTCTTCTTTTAATGTGGTAAGGCAATAATTTTCTTCCAATAATTGAATTGTCGATTGATTGACATTGGACATGTCGGAAAACTGGTTTACTCTTTTCTTGTAGACCCAGTCCCATACTTGATTTGCTCGAAAACGCTTCTCGCCGTTTTCAATCAGCCAATCTTCCAATTGCTTAAATGTTAATCCATAGATGGATAGTTTAGTCATGATGTTTCCCCATTTCTTTTCCTTTTCCTTCTCTCATCTTACTTTAATCTTTCGGTAGTAGCAAATCGGATTCTTCTTTATAAGCGGATAATTGGACGGCATTCATTGCTAAGCTTATCCTTTATAGTAATGACTCCAATTTCACAACCTGCACAAGCTAAGTATATCTTTCATAATGATTACTTTCATTCGGCGTAAGCGCAACTTTCTATTGGAAGTCCGCAGTCCAGACACCTCTCGCTTTCCGCAGGCGGCTGGTGAGCCTCCTCAGGCTGCCGTCCTGCGGGGGCTCACCTATGCCTTTCGACGAACAGGAAGTTCTAATGCCGGCGTTGGTCACAGGACGTGACCGTTCTTAGCCGGCCTCCTGCAGGAGTCTCGAGGTGTCTGGACTGCTCCGAGGAAAGGCCAAGTTTGGATCACTATTTTTCATTTAGGAATAGAACGCTAATCTTGATGAGATAGTTTCCATTCTAATAAATCATCACTACTAGTTCAGTTGCCCTGACTCCTGCGGGAAAGCGGAGACGATGAGACCCCGCAGGAAGTGCTTTTCTTCCGAGGCAGACTAAGTTCGCTCTCGTATGTGGCATGTGGCAACGTCTGACATTGACGTCCTGTGCGTCGAGGCTTCGGCTGTGCCCTATAGGATGCGCATCCGCCCACCGGGCAACTGAACGGTAATTAGAACGCCAATCAAATGAATGCACAAAATACTTACGCTGAATGTAAGCAATCATAAGGTGGAACAGGTTTCGGATGTGAAAGTGGAGTAATGAGATTAAAGGAGTGAGTGGATTGCAACATGAACATGCCAAAGTTTTTAATAAAATCCCTTTATCTGTACTAGACCTTGCACCAATTCGCCAAGGTTCAAATGCGAGAGAATCGTTTAAGGAAAGTGTTGAACTTGCTCAACATGTTGAAAAATTAGGCTTTAACCGCTATTGGCTGGCTGAACATCATAATATGCCTGGTATCGCAAGCTCTGCGACATCTGTTCTCATTTCTCATATTGCTGGGAATACGAAGCATATGCGGGTTGGAGCTGGTGGTATTATGCTGCCAAACCATGCAACGCTTGTTGTCGCCGAACAGTTCGGTACACTCGAATCGCTTTTCCCGGGAAGAATCGACCTTGGACTCGGCCGGGCACCCGGAACAGATCAGGCAACAGCCTTTGCCCTTAGAAGAACACTGAATTCTGGACCAGAGGAATTTCCGATGCAAGTAAATGAATTGCAGGATTATTTTTCCGATGAACCGAAGACACATGTTAAAGCTATTCCCGGTCAAGGATTGAATGTTCCAATCTGGCTGCTTGGCTCCAGCGACTTCAGCGCAAGACTTGCTGCTCATAAGGGACTGCCCTTCTCTTTTGCCAGTCACTTTGCACCTGCCTACACCATTCCGGCATTGAAGCTTTATCGGGCCAACTTTGAACCGTCCGATGCGCTCGCTAAGCCATATGCGATGGTTGGGGTAAACGTGATTGCAGCGGATACGAACGAGGAAGCCGAGTATCTGGCAAGCTCCCAATATATGCAATTCCTTAACTTGCGCCGCGGGAAACCAAGACAACTTCAGCCACCCATCGAAAGTATGGATAGTGTATGGTCTCCAATGGAAAAAGCCGCTGTCTATGAATCGCTCGATCCACGGACGACAATTGTCGGTGATAAAGATACAGTTAGGGAACGTCTCATCGCATTCCAAGAAGAAACACAAGCAGATGAAATGATTATCGGATCGCAGATTTTCCATTTGAAAGATCGCCTGCGTTCTTATGAAATCGTAGCAGAACTATTCGATTGATTACAAAAAAGGGCATAACTTTCTGATAGACGCAGAAAGTTATGTCCCAATTTCAATTTGTATTATCTTCTTCCAATTCTTCTTTTTCCCCATGGATTACTTCTTCTAAATCATCTTCGAGTGTGATATCCGCTAACTTCACTTTACTCCGGTAAGCAGCTCTTGTAACCAGGTGACCAGATACAGGAGCAGTTAAGAATACAAAAACAATCCCTAGTACAAGGCGTACACTGAAGTAATTTTGACTTTCCAAAATATAAATCAACGCACCTGTTAAAGTGAGTAATACACCAAGTGTAGAACTTTTCGTTGCTGCGTGAGAGCGAGTATAAACATCAGGAAATCGAATATTCCCGATGGCACTGACAACCGCAAACAATGAACCGATAAAAATTAAAATGGCACCGACATATTCAATCATCACGCTTACGTTCAATGATAACACCCCTCTCTATATACTTCGTGAAGGAAATCGTACTAATGAACGCAAGGATAGCAAGCACGAGTATCACTTCTAAGAAAGCACGAGTATCAAGGAGTATTGAAATAATCGCCAGTGATGAAATGATTTGAACACCAATCATATCAAGGGAAAGGACGCGGTCCGGTAAGCTCGGTCCGATAATAATCCGGATGAGTGTAATGGCAATCGCCACCCCGAACAGAATGAGCGACGTAACGAGTAATGTGTTAATCATTAGCGCGTCACCTCCATAATTGCTTTTTCGAAAGTATGCAAGGATTTGAGCAACATTTCTTTCGATTCCTCGAGGTCCATCCCATGGATATATAAGTAGTCCTCTTCAGGTGCTACTTCCATGACCACTGAACCCGGCGTCAATGTAAGAAGTAATGAAATCGCAGTGATTTCCCATTCTCCCCGCATTTGCGTCTCATATTTAAATATGCCAGGTTTATAGGTTACTTTTGGGCTTAATATATGTTTCAATACCCAAATGCTGGATGAGAATGTCTCACGGATAAAGATGAGTAGTAATTTGAATAAAGCCCACGGACGGGCGAGATAGAATCGCTCGCCGAATAGTCGGTGCATCAAGAAGACGATTCCGATTCCGACAATATATCCGAACACGAATGTTGTGAATTGCAGTTCGGGTTCATCACTAATAAATACCCATAATATAGCAATAAATACGTTTAGAAAAAATTGTGCTGGCATCCATAGTCAGCTCCTCTTTTGACTGCTGCTCATTGTTGCTTCCTAACGAGCAGCAGATTAATTACTCCAATACAGCATCAATGTAAATTTGTGGGTTGAGCAGTGTATTGGCTGCGTCGGCTACGAAGGGAGCGAAGTACTCTGCTCCGAGTCCAAAAGTAAACATAAGTGCTGTGAACAAGCCAAATGAAACCATCCAGCCCTTCTTCATCGGTACCTCGTCATCAAAACTGATGATTGTCTCTCCCCAAAAGCTATTCAAGAAAACTCTTAAGAGGGAATAAAGGACAAAGATACTGGAAATAAAGCCGAGCGCGAGCAGAATATAAGAGCCCGCTTCAACTGCCCCTTGACCAACAAGTACTTTTCCGATAAAACCGCTCAGCGGCGGTACCCCGGCTAAAGATAGCATAACGATAAAGAACATCCATCCGAATACAGGATAGTTACGGATTAAACCACTCATGTTATCAAGCCGCTTCTCTCCTGTCACGGTAATCATAGTCCCAGCAAGCAGGAAGAGCAGGGATTTTGCAACCATGTCATGCATCAGATAATAAACCGCGCCTTCCAGTGCTTCCTGTGTCATGACGGCAAGCCCCACTAAGATAAATCCAACCGCAATAATGACGTTATAAGCGACAATTTGCCGGATATCTTTATAAGCAATCGCTCCAATACTCCCCATAATGAGTGTCAAACCAGCTAAAATCCCGATGATTGTATGGGTAATTTGCGGTTCATGGTAAAAGATCAACGTGAACACACGGATCATGACGTAAATTCCTACCTTTGTCAGCAATCCTCCGAACAAAGCTGCAACAGCAGTTGGTGGGGCACTGTATGAACCTGGTAACCAGAAGTACAGAAGCAATCCGGATTTCAAAGCGAAAACAATCAGGAATACAAGACTCGTCACTGTCAGTAATGGTGTCTGTCCAGATTCACTGATTAATACTGAAATATGCGCCATATTCAAGGTTCCAAGCTGTGCATACAAATATGCGATAGCAACGAGGAAAAACCAGGAAGAAATAATATTAATAACGACATATTTAAGCGATTCTCTTAGCTGCATTCGTTTTCCGCCGAGGACGATTAATACATAAGAAGCGAGTAGCATAATTTCAAAGTTTACATAGAGGTTGAAAATATCGCCTGTTAAAAAGGATCCGTTAACACCTGCGAGGAGGAAGTTAACAAAGGAGTAGAAATACATATACTCTATTTTCTCGCCAATTGAAGAAAAAGCATAAATTAAACAAATTAATGTCACGATACTTGCGGCGGTAACAAGAATGACTGCAAAAGAGTCTGCTACAAACAGAATTCCAAATGGCGGCTCCCATCCCCCAAAATCGAGTCGGATGATGCCGTCCGTCTGAATCCACTGCAGCATATAGATACTTATTCCGATTGTCACGAGCAATCCTAGGACGGTTAATACCCGCTGTGTTTTTATATATGGTCTTAAAAAGATCAGAATAATGCCAAGCATAATTGGAAGAGCCATCGGCAGTACAATAATATTATTCATACTTCCTACCTCGCAATTCTTCCATATTGTCCGTTCCAAGCGTTTGATAAGCACGGTATGCAAGTACAAGCACAAGGGCCGTCACCGCAAAGCTGATTACAATTGATGTTAGAATCAACGCTTGCGGGAGCGGATCAACAAATGTACTAACGTCGTCATCTCCCAAAATCGGCACATTCCCCTTCTTCAGTCCGCCCATCGTAATGATTAATAAATGTGTGGCATGGGAATAGACGGCCGTTCCGAGAATGACACGAATCACACTTTTCGATAAGACGAGATAAGTCGCAATCGTGACCAAAACGCCGGTTAGGATGATCATCAATGTTTCCATAGCCTACACATCCTCACTAATACTTAAGATAATCGTAATTACAACCCCAACTACCGCGAACGATACACCAGCTTCAAATATCGTCACAGTACTTAATTCAATTTCCCCGAAAAAAGGTACTACAAAATTACCGAAGCTTTGAGTAAGAAATGGCACATCAAATACAAATGCACCAAAGCCCGTCCCAACTGCTAGAAATGCTCCAAATGCAGCAACCTTTTTGAAATCGAGCGGAATACCCTTCTTAATCGTTTCAATATCAGTTACGAGAAGCAGCAGTACAAACGCAGCTGAAAGGGCAAGTCCGGCAATAAATCCACCGCCCGGACTGTTATGCCCCGCGAAAAACAGGTAAACAGCCAAGGTCAGGATAATAAATACAGCAAGCTTCGTAACGGTACGCAAAATGACATTATTGATTTTCAAACTTATCCCCCCGATTTCCTGCCTTCAGTTTAATAATGGAGTACACTCCAATTCCGGCAATGAGGAGCACAACAACTTCAAGCATCGTATCAAACCCACGGAAGTCACTTAGAATCGTATTCACGATGTTGCGTCCGCCTGCAAGTTCATAAGAGTTCTCGAAGTATGTCGAAATCCGGTCAAACAAACGATTATTTTGAACTGCCAAAGCCACGGCAGTGAACGATGCACCAAAACCTATTGATATAAGCAATTTCGACAGATTTATTCTCCGTGGTTCGTTTTCCTTCTTCCATTCCGGTAAGAAATAATAAGCAACAAGGAAGAGAACGGTTGTTACCGTCTCAATGACCATTTGCGTTAGTGCAAGGTCGGGCGCTCGGAAGATAACGAATAACAGCGCAACTCCGTAACCCAAAACACTATTTAGGAGAATAGCAGTGAGCCGGGATTTTGCAAACAGAATGGAAATAGCCGCAATAATCAGCGTCAGTGCAATGATCCATTCAAAAATTGATATCTCCGCATTACCTGAGATCGTAAAGTCATATGATCCCGTCAAGACAAAGGCTCCTGCCACGAGCAGGATAAAGAATAAATAAATATACATTAAATAATGACGTAAAAGACCTGTCATATAACTGTTCGTAAACTTCCTGGACGATTTAACACTTTGCTCCAGTGTGAAGTTATACAATGTATTCAGCGACCAGCCTATCGGGAAAATCGCATAGATCCAGCGCCAAGCTCTTGGGAAGGAATAGAGCAAGATACCGAGCACGACGACACCAATTGTCATCCAAAGTGCTGTATTAAGCCCATGCCAAGCCGATATTTCTACACCTAAATTCATTTCTGTTACAAGGGTCGGGAACACACTTTCCACCGCTGGACGGATAATATAATTTCCAAGCATGTTCGGCATGAGGAAAATAAGCACGACGAGTCCTGCCAAAATAACAGGAGAAATCAGCATACCGCCAGGTCCTTCATTTGCCGGTCGTTCCAGCCTTTCTTCCTTATATGGTCCAAGAAAAGTCTGAAATACGATAATCATACTGTACACAAAAGTGAAAATACTTGCCACCCACGCTACTATCGGAATCAAATTACCGATTGTATCCATATGAAATATACCAAGCTCGGTAATATCAACTGCTGCTTGGAAGAACATTTCCTTACTTAGAAAACCATTGAATGGAGGTAAACCAGCCATGGAAAAACTTCCAATCAAAGACACGGTAAACGTAATCGGCATAATTGTTGCCAAACCTCCGAGTCTTCTGATATCCCTTGTCCCTACTTCATGGTCCACAATTCCAACTGCCATGAATAATGCACCTTTAAAGGTGGAGTGGTTCACAAGATGGAACAATGCGGCGAAGGTTGCTTGTGAGTAAAAGACAGATTCTGTAGAATAACCGAAGTGAAGGGCAACGGAGCCCATTCCGAACATACTCATAATCATCCCAAGCTGACTAATCGTAGAAAAAGCAAGAAGAGCCTTAAGATCTGTTTGCCGCACAGCCTGAAATGAACCCCAAAACAGCGTAAACAACCCTACTCCAGTCACAATCCAGAACCATATCCCCTCACCACCAAATATTGGTGTAAAACGGGCAACCAAATAAATTCCAGCCTTTACCATTGTCGCAGAGTGTAAATACGCGCTGACCGGCGTCGGCGCTTCCATCGCATCTGGCAACCAAATATGGAATGGGAATTGAGCAGACTTTGTAAACGCCCCAAAGAGGACGAGCAACATGGCCGGCACAAACAAACCGTGCCCCGTCATCTCCGGCATGATCTGAATAACTTCCCGCACACTCAGCGTTCCGGTCATTGTATAGATCATTAAAAATCCAATAAGCATACCAAAACCGCCACTTACCGTGATAAGTAATGATTTCTGTGCTCCTTCCCTGGAACGCTTCCGCTGATACCAGAATGCAATTAAGAGGAAAGAAGAAATACTTGTCAGCTCCCAGAACACATAAAGCACCATCATGTTGTCAGATAGCACGACACCAAGCATCGCACCCATAAACAGCATTAAATACGTATAAAAATGTCCCAGCTGTTCATTTTCAGACAAATAGTAAATCGAGTAAAGGATCACAAGTGTTCCAATACCCGTAATAAGTAGAGCTAAAATTAAGCTAAGCCCATCCAAATAAGTGGTAAAGTTAATTCCATAGGAAGGAATCCATGAAATGGTGTGCAAAAAAGTCTTACCGTTTGCAATCTGAGGTATATAAAACAAAAGATAGCTAAATAATGATACAGCAACAATCATCGGTAATAATCCGATATGCAGCCGCGTTCCTTTTTTATAGAAAAGCGGGTTAAGCATTGCAGCTAAAAAGGGTATAAGTACGACGAAATTCAAAGTTACCAAAATCAAACCTCCAATCAAAAGTCACCTGTCGACTGCATAAAACATACAGGATTTCTTCAAGAAAACATGCCGGTGTTGTTGTATATATGAAGTTATTTCATGATACCTTGACTTAATAAGTTACGCGTATGATAATTAAGGGGCAACAAACCATTCGGAAACAAAGAATGTTGAATAGTATGTTATAAAATATTATGTGATTTTGTAGTAAAACCTTTGTGGAATTGATATTACAAGTATTAATTATACATGAACATTAAACTGCTTGCACTTCAGAAGACTGGCGGGGCCTAAAAATAAATTTGTGTATTACTATTTTTCCCGTTTCCACATACTTATAACATGAAGTAAATATTTTCGGTTAGGTCTTCACGAACATTAGAATACATGTTAAAATGATACAGTTTCATCAAACAAAGTGAATTAAACAGCAGAGTAATTAGGATAAAGAGGTGAATTTTGCCATCATGAAAAATATTAAAGGCCGTATGGATGAAAGGATTTTAGTCTGTGTTTACTATGGGCCAAATGGTGAGCGATTAATCCGGAGAGGGCATAAACTTTCTCAAATTATGAATTGCCCATTATATGTGCTGACAGTAGACCCGCTGCCATACGACGACTTCGATGCGGAACGATCGAATTATGTGGAGGCTTGGGAAGAGTTATGCGATCAGCTTGGTATCGAAGAATTCATCTTGCGCGATAACGAAAAACGTCCGGTTGCAAAAGTAATAGCCGAAGTCGCCCATAGCCGGAACATCACGCAAATTGTTGTCGGGCAGACGCCACAGAGCCGCTGGGAAGAAATTACAAAAGGCTCCTTCGTCAATTCAATTTTGAAAGAAATAACATTTGTCGATGTGCATATCGTATCCGTCGACCGCTCTCTAAAAAGCGATGCCGATACGGATTACGAAAAAGGCGTTCGTGCATTTTTAATCAAAGACGGGGACGAATACCGGATTACCTTCACAAGAGCGAGAGAAAATTTATATGAAGGAATCTTTTATAAAGAAATCGGCACAGACTTTAACAATGGGATCTTTAAATTTGTCACAAAGCATGGTAAAACTCGCCAACTCCATATAACAGACGACCTAGCAATAGGGGAAATCAAAGATGAACCGAATGTAAAAGTTGAGAAGCATTAGGGTAACCAAGAACAAAGGAGGAAGCACCCTTACAGTAAGTTTCGCGGGCGCTTGCGCCGGACGTGGCTAACCAAGGATACCTAAGTTAGCCATAGCATTTAATTTAAACGTTTCCTATACAATAAACAAAAATACCCGGAACGAGCAGCAATGCACGGTTCCGAGTATTTTTTTTATTCTGTGGTCATGATATTCGCGAGTTCAATTGGGTCGATTGCTTTACCATCACGACAGACGCGCATGTTGCCGCCGGAGATTTCGTCGATTAAGATAATATTCCCTTCTTTATCACGGCCGAATTCAAGTTTAATATCGTAGAGCTCAATATTTTTCCGAGCGAGTTCTTCCTTAATAATATCGGAAATATCAATAGTTAATTGTTTTAACGTCTCATAATCCCCGCCGGAAAGAATACCGAGCATGCTAAGTGCATCCCTGCTGATTGGTGGGTCATTACGCTCGTCATCTTTCAGCGTAACCTCCACAAACTTATCTAGTTCTTGCCCTTCCTCCGCGTATTTGCCGTAGCGACGGAGGAAACTACCAGCTGCCCGGTAGCGGCAAATAACTTCCAAACCATCACCGAAAGCATCTGCCGGTATGACGGTCATCGTTGTCTCATCTAAATCACTAGCAATAAAGTGAGTTGGAATATTTCTCTCCTTAAGTATTTCGAAAAATAATGTGGTAAGCTTCAGCCCAGCCTGACCTGCGCCTTCCAGTGTCATCCCAACCGTATTCGCACCCGGGTCAAAAACACCAGCATCCCCTGTCACATCGTCTTTAAATTTCAATAAATAATTACCATTATCAAGTTCATAGACATCTTTCGTCTTACCTTCGTATAGTCGCTTCATTTTATCCCTCAGTTCTATGGGTGTGTTATGCCTATTATTTTAGCATAGAAATTTGCGCTTGAAAAAGAACATGAGCTTATATACACTTTTGCACAAGCAGCCAAAAGAATATTTCCATATTTTCATGTATAATAGTAATCAAGAGAAACATGCACGGAGGTGACGTAATGGATGCATCTAAAATACTTGCTAAATTAGAAAATAGAACACCCCGGGTTATGGGCGAACAACATTATAGACAATCTGCCGTACTTCTCCCCCTCACATCCATTCAGAATGAAACCCATATCCTATTTGAAGTAAGGGCGATGCATATGCGGAGTCAGCCTGGAGATGTCTGTTTCCCTGGTGGGAGGATCGACCCGCAAGATCCAAGCCCGAAGCATGCAGCAATCCGGGAAACAACGGAAGAGTTGGGGATTAGCGCTAAGAATATTGAAGGGTTGACACCTCTTGATTATATCGTTAATGACAGCGGCCGCATCATTTATCCCTTTGTAGGAACCTTGCTTCAATCGGAAACAATCGTTCCAAACGAAGCTGAAGTAGCAGAAGTATTCACCGTCCCGCTCGATTTCTTCCTAGAAACAGAACCGGAAATTTATAAAGTCCGTGTCCACGTGACGCCAGAAGATAATTTCCCATTCGACCGTATTGTCGGTGGCAAAGACTATAAATGGAGCGCCAACCATATCAATGAAATCTTCTATCAATACAACGGCAAAGTAATCTGGGGACTAACCGCAAGAATACTCACCCACTTCCTTCAGCTCATTAGAAAATAAACGAGACTAGAGTCAGTGCATTTGTCCTAATTCTTAAATGCAACAACGTAAAAGGCATATACGCTTCCCGCCCGAAGCATATATGCCTTTCTTTAACGACGTCTGGCTCCAGCGCCCGGCAACTATCAAACTTCACACTCCTCCAATCGATAAGTCAACATCAACTCACTGCGTTCGTTGTGTTTCCTTTATCTCATTTCGGAGTGCTCCAGTTTGTACGTTGCTAACCGGGCGCTTCCGCCTTTTTATATAATTAACCCCTTTTTGTTTGAAACCTAACCCTCTACTTTTTCTACAACACGTTCTCTCATTGTTCCGTTTTTCATAAAGTTTGTATGCCAGGAGAGTGCTTTCTCAAGGACATGCGGTGTCTGCCCTCCGCGTCCGAGTGCTTCCTGGTAATATGCCCAAAGCTGTTCCCGATACATCGGATGGGCACAGTTTTCAATAATGAGGGGAACCCGTTCTCTTGGTGCGAGCCCCCGCAAGTCAACATACCCTTGCTCCGTTACAATAACATCTACATCATGTTCCGTATGATCAACGTGTGATACGAATGGCACAACACTAGAGATGTCGCCATTTTTTGCAATTGATTTCGTAACAAAAATTGCAAGTCTTGCATTACGAGCGAAATCTCCTGATCCACCGATACCGTTCATCATTTTCGTTCCGGTAACATGTGTCGAGTTCACGTTTCCATAAATATCTAGTTCAAGTGCAGTATTAATGGATAGGAGACCTAGTCTGCGGATAAGCTCTGGTTGGTTGGATATTTCCTGTGGGCGAATGACAAGCTTATCCCGGTATTTCTCAAAGTCACCGAAGACAGTTTCCATCTTTTCTTCCGATAAAGTAATGGAGCAGGCAGAAGCAAAATCGACTTTCCCCGCATCGATTAAGTCAAATACAGCGTCCTGCAATACTTCGGAATAGACTTCAAGATTTTCAAATTCCGACTCCAGCATCCCATGCAATACCGCGTTCGCTACCGTTCCAATACCCGACTGCAGTGGCATAAGTTTTTTCGTTAAGCACCCTTCCTCGATTTCATCCCTTAGGAAATCAAGCAAGTGATCAGCCATTTGCTGCGTTTCTTCATCCGGCGGTAAAATAGTCGATGGAGAGTCCAGCTGCTCCGTAAAGACAATTCCTTTAATTTTATCTATATCTAATGGAATTCCGATATCTCCGAGACGATCGGCCACTTTCGTTAATGGAATCGGCTGTCTTTCCCCTTGCACTGCCGGGCTGTACAAGTCGTGTACTCCCTCCAGATTTTCCGGTTGAGCTGTATTGATTTCAATTATCAAATGGTCCGCCGCTTCAACAAAAGCTAGGTTGTTCCCAACGGATGTAGTTGGGATCAGTAATCCATCTTCCGTTATCGATACGCCTTCGATGATTGCGTAATCGATTTCAATTACACCCGAACGCAAGAGCTCAGCAGTATGGGACAAGTGCTGGTCGGCAAACAAATGATCCCCTGAGTTAATTGCTTTACGCATCGCTGGATCAGCCTGGAAAGGAACTCGTTTGTTCACAATGCCCGCTTCTGCTATCATCTTATCAATATCAGAGCCGAGGGAGGCGCCCGTGTATACGTTTACTTTTATGTCCTCGCCATCTTTCGCTCGCTCCACTAATGCTCTCGGTACTGCTTTCGCATCGCCTGCCCGCGTAAAACCACTCAAGCCTAGTGTCATTCCATCTTCTACCCATGATGCCGCAACTTGCGCAGAAGTAACACGATCATGAAGCTCCGTAAGATGTATGCGCTTTAATCTTTCCCGCATGAAAATTTCCCCCTTCTCTAAAAAGATCTCTTACAAATAATATTACAAGAGAATTAGGGGGAAATTGGATTTCCAGGATAGACTTCATATTAATTTGATTAAAACAAGCCTAATTGTGAACAAACCATGAATTTTTTGCATTAAAATCCTAACAATTTTCGAAAATAACTAGAATAGGATTGACTTACCGGAATCTTCTCCCCGCCGATCATCGATAATAATAAAGTCGAATGCGTGTCAGGGAAAATTTCTTTAATATGGTGTACATTCACGATAAAAGAACGATGGCAACGTACAAATATATCCCGAGGTAATAAATATTCAAATTCCTGAAGGGTGTTCTTATGTGTCCCATAATCATGTTCAGCGATGACGTGGGTTTTCCTGTCTTTCGCTTCTAAAAACTGCACTTCCTGAAAAGGAATCGGTTTCCAGCCATCTTCCGTCCGCACCGTCACGACCGATTTCCCATCGGTGAATGCTGGATAAATAGCCGTGACACAACCAGCCACTTCTTTTCCTTCAAAATAAGGTACAGCCATTCCATGATAAGGCACACCGAATACAGAACGGTCGATGAACTCGGAGGATTTTTGCTTCGTTGCAATAGCTTGATATGCGATCGTTCCTTCCTTAATTGGATCTCCTGGCGTAATTTTTAAATCGATTCGTTTACTCCTGCGATAATAAATATATTCCTTCGTATCCGAGACTGCGATGGATACTTCATCAGAAAAAAGTTCGCCCATGACATCCAATAAGGAATCTAAATTCAACATCTTCATGTTCCACCTCATCATTCGTTTAAAGCTTTATACTTACTATGCATTCTGGAAAGTTTTCGGCATGACGACTGCGACAACTTCCCCTTTAACAACACATTCCTCACCGGCAAAGACCTCAGCATGTACTTTCCACTTCTTCGGATGAACTTCTTCTACCGTCCCAATCGCTGTCAAAGGTACACCTTGTGGAGTCGGTTTCATAAAATCCAGATGGAGCGATGCTGTCACAAATCTTGGAGGTTCTGCCCCGTCCCCCGGTTCGTGACCATTTTTCCGGTGCAAGGCCAATGCTGCCGACCCTGTTCCATGACAATCAACAAGCGATGCAAGCACACCACCATAGACAAAACCTGGTATTGCCTTATGTTCGTCTTTCGGCTGATATTCTGTCCTCGTCTTCTCCCCTTGCCAAAACGTCCGGAAATGATGCCCCGCTTCATTTAATCTGCCACACCCATAACACCAAGCAAACTCATCCGCATATTCATCTTGGATAGCAATTCCTTCCTTCACCATCACTTTTCCCCCTTGTATAATTACTCTTCCACACATTGAAAAACTACCTTTAGTATATCATATATCTATTTGGTTGCCCTTTCACATGTTTTAACGACTGAGGCCGTTAGTAGCGGAATTTACTTAACTTTGGTAATCTATAAAGTGGAACTTCATTCAGTGGTGCGAGCTTTTCTCCCCTGCTGAATGATCTAAGCCAATCGGTCCGTTACTGGTTGCTAGGCCTCCCCTTTCGTATTAACGAGTTAACTAGCGTTTGAAGTTGGGAGGGCTTACAGCGAGTTACACTGTGATAGATTGGGAGATAAATAGTGATGCGAACAAACTTAAGGGGGTTATTTCATGAAGAGGCTAGTAATACTAGGCGGGGGTTACGGCGGGATTAAAGTGCTCTCCGGATTGCTAGAAAATTATCTTCCAGACGATATAGAGATTACATTGATTGACCGGAACCCATTTCGTTCCTTAAAAACTGAATTCTATACGATTGCAGCCGGAACGGTCGCTGATTCAGAAGTACGTGTGGAATTCCCGGAGGACAAGCGGGTCCAGTATATGTTTAAAGAAGTTACAAAAATTGATACAGAAAATAACAAAATCATATTCGAAGACCCAGAAGATACACTTCACTTTGATTACTTGGTAATTGGACTCGGTTGCGAAGACAATTATCACGGCGTTAAAGGGGCCATCGAATATACAGAAAGTGTTCAGACCTTTTCTAAGGCAAGACATACAGGCGTCGCGGTCGGTAACTTGAATGCTTACGGGAAGGTTACTGTTGTAGGAGCTGGTTTGAGCGGAATTGAAGTAGCTTCTGAAATCCGCGAAAGCCGGCCGGACTTGAACATTCGCCTGCTCGACCGGGGACCGACTGTTTTGAAAGCATTTGATGAGAAAATCCAAAATCATGTAGAAAGATGGTTCATTACCAATGATGTCGATGTCATTCATCACTCCAATGTTGAATATGTAGAAAAAGACGGTGTGTGCAATAATGGTGTCTGTTACTTGAATGATGTCACTATTTGGACCGCTGGTGTAAGACCTGTCTATCTTGTCCGTGAACTGCCATTCGAAAAAGACATGCATGAAAAGATCATCGTTAATGAATATTATCAAGTACCAGAGCAACAAAATATTTTCGTCCTTGGTGACTGTGCCGCATCCGAACTTTCGCCAAGCGCCCAGCTTGCAGGGGCTCAAGGAGAACAGCTTGCTGAAGTCTTACTCGCATTATTCCGCGGCAAAACCCCGAGAAAACCACGCCCAATCAAGTTAAGAGGCACACTTGGATCCCTCGGGAAATCGGATGGGTTCGGTAATATGATGACAATGCCAATGACCGGGCTCCTTCCCCGTTTAGCAAAGTCTGGCGTATTATGGTTGAACAAACGTCACTAATGTTAATAAATCTCACGCTATATTAAGGGTAAACCATACTTTAGAGGAGTGAGATCTTACGTTTCATCTTCAAGCTTACTGTCAGTTTGATCGCCGCATTCCTGTGGTTGTTCTAACACTCCAAATCAATAGCTTGAATTCTTTTCATCATTTTGCTAAAATAAAACAAAGTAATAAAAGAACAAAGGCGGAAGCGCCCGTTTAGCAACGTACAAACTGGAGCACTCCGGAATGAGATAAAGGAAACACAGCGAACGATAGTGAGGTGATGTTGACTTATCGATTGGAGGAGTGTGAAGTTTGATAGTTGCTGGGCGCAGAGCGGACGTGGCTAGACCTGGTTAACTAAGTTATCACGGCATTTTTATTTTATAGTTTCCCATTAGAAAGGGGAAGAATTCATGAACGTGTTGTTGATTGGAGCAAATGGTCAAATAGGAAAACATATCATCCAGCTCGCGAAAGACGAAGCTGATATTTCCTTAACGGCAATGGTACGTAAAGAAAAACAGCTAGATGAGTTGAAAGCAAACGGCACAGATGCAGTACTGGCAAACTTAGAAGGTTCGGTTGCTGATTTAGAGAAAGCAATAGACGGGGCAGACACTGTTATCTTCACAGCAGGATCAGGCGGTCATACAGGAGCTGATAAAACCATTCTCGTTGACCTCGATGGCGCAGTGAAAGCAGTTGAAGCTGCTGAAAATGCTGGTGTTGAACGTTTCATTATGATCAGCGCATTCCAGGCACAGAATCGTGAAGCTTGGGCGGAAAGTCCAATCAAACATTATATGGCAGCGAAGCATTATGCTGACCGCTTCCTCTTGGATAGTAAATTGAAGCATACGATTATTCGCCCAGGAAGACTAGAGAACGAAGCAGGCACTGGGAAAATTCAAGCAGGTGACTTGAAGGAATATGGTGCAATTGCGCGAGAAGATGTTGCGAAAACGGTAATCGCGAGCTTAAAAAATAAAAACACCGAAAACACGTCCTTTGATATCATTTCGGGTGAACAGTCGATTGAAGACGCGATTAAAAACTTATAAAGTGAAACTTCATTCAGTGGGGAATTCCTTACCTCCCCTTCTGAATGTTAGTTGAACAGAATCAGGGATTTACGGACTGTATCCCCCCCACCTTCACATGTTGGGCTTCCCTCATGTTTGGAGGTGGGGGTATTACAGACCGTTAATCCGTGATAAAAATGTAATAAAACTCGAATCAGCGTGCATGATGCTCATTCGAGTTTTTTTATTCGAATGACTTTATATGTGATTTAAGGACAGGATTGTTCAATAAGAAACTGCTTATTGTACATAAATTTCTACATGGTCTCTTAATTTACCTTCTTATTGTTAATTCTAAATTGGTGAGGTGAGCAGCCACATATTTTTTTAAAGTGTTTGTAGAAACTAGAAAGATTCTTGTACCCTATCTGAAAGCATATTTCCATGATGTTATGATCTGTATTCAATAATAAACTCTTGGCTTTATGAATTCTTATATTTTCAAGGTATTTGTGTGGCGTGCTACCTAAATTTTCTTTGAATATTCGACTTAAATGATAGGGGCTTACGCCAATTTTGACAGCAAGGTTGTTCAAGGTGACTTTTTTTTCATAGTTCTTTTCTAAATAAAATTTTGTTTTCTCCACTACTTCTTGTTGAGGGTCATAAATGTCAATAAAAAGCTCAGGTCGACATCTTTTACATGGTCGAAATCCTTGTTGTAGAGCTTCCATAGCATTTTTAAAAAAACATATATTTTCATAGTTAGGGGTTTTGGATTTACAAGATGGTCGACAAAAAATACCAGTTGTCTTTACGGCATAAAAAAACTTACCATCATATCTTTTGTCGCATGTAACTATTGCTTTCCACTTTACTTCGAATGAAAATAGATTATTTGATTTCATGGATTAAATTCTCTCCAATTGATAAAGTTTCTATTAGCTAATACCGCCAGGTAAGCTTTACATATCACCAATAAACAAACCTTTTTTGAAATGTCATATAGATAACATATAAAGCGGTAATGATTATAGGGACAAAGATGTATAATTGAAAAAACGGTAATACAAGGATACAAAAGATTAGTGAAAATAAAGAAGACCACCAGGGTAAGGTTTTATTTTTAAAAAGTTTAACACCAGCAGCCATAGAAAAAATATACACTAACACTCCTAACGAAGTCGGAATAAATAAAATATCGTTAAATGTCATTGTCAAGTATTCTGTAATAATAACTCCGATACCTGCAAAACCAATTACAAAAACAACCATACGTCTTGGGACTTGTTTAGTTGGATGCATATGTGATAATTTTTTTGGAAACGCACCATCTCTACTCAAAGAGTATCCGAGTTGCGCTAGGCTTGCTACAAACGCATTTGAAGTTCCTATACATATGAAAAATGCCGAAATAGCGGTCACAATTTGTGCACCTACTCCTAGTGTTTCCTCCATTATAACGCCAATTGGTGAAAGATTACTCTCAATACTTCCGTATGTCCCGGTTCCGATTGTTACAAAACTTAGCGCTAAAAATAATATCCCTATAATTATTACACTAATAATGGTACTATTAACAATATTTTTATCTGGATCTTTAAAGTGATTAGCAAGATTACAAATAGCTTCCCATCCAAAAAATGCCCAAAATATTGCTGTTATTGCTGTTCCAATTGAGTACCATCCATTAGAGGCAAAGGGAGTAAAATTTTCCAATCTGATGCTCGGTATTGAAATTATGATGGTAATTGTAAGCATTAATAGTAAACAACCACTTATGATTAACGCAACTTTACCACTAACCTTAATTCCGTTATAATTTGCTGTACCTGCAATTACTAAAATGATCAATGCAATTAAAGTTCTTGCTAGATCAGAAAATCCAAATGCTTGACTAATGTAAAATGCCCCAGTTAAAGATACAATCGTTTGTCCAACTGCAGCAGTGACAAAGTAAAACCAACCTACAATATTTCCGGAATGAAATCCAAATGATTTCCTTACAAAAGTTGCAGTACCCCCAGCATCTGGGTATTCACGTGCTAGACAAGCAAATGTGTAGGCGAGTGGAAGATTAGCAAGAATTACAATTATCCAAGACAATATGGATGCAGGGCCTGCAATAGAAGCTGTAACCGATGATATAAATAGAACACCCGATCCAAGTATTGCAGCAATATACAATGCTATACCTTCATATAAACCAATAGAACGCTTTCCCATAAATATCCCCTCTTTCAATTAAAACATTAACACTTCAAGGGATTTAATTTCTTCTCTTTTCTTGCGTTCTAATTCCCTATTGTTAATTTCGTAGTAATAATTTTCATTGGCATATAGTTTCTTGAGAGTCATTGGGATAGCTATTCAACTATAGGGCGCGTTAATCAAAGAAGGGTTAACGCTCTTTTCGTCGAATATATTGTAATAATGGGGCAGGTTTGTTTCAAAAGAAGAGGAGGAAATCAATGAAATTCGTACTTATATTTGGACCTCAAGCTGTTGGAAAAATGACAGTAGGGCAGGAATTAGAAAAGATAACCGAATTGAAATTATTTCATAACCATATGACCATCGAATTACTTGAACCATTTTTCGGTTTTAGTCCAGAAATGTGGAGATTATCAACTCTATTTAGGACGGAAATATTTAAGGCAGTAGCTGAGAGTAAACAAAAAGGCTTAATATTCACCTATGTATGGGCATTTGACCAACAAGATGATTGGGATTATGTAGATAATATATGTGAAATTTTTGAATCCAAGGAGGCAAGTATTTATTTTGTAGAATTAGAAGCCAATCTTGACGAAAGAGTGGAACGAAATAAAAGTCCACATCGTCTGGAACATAAGCCTACAAAAAGAAATGTTGATTGGTCAGAAAAGGAAATAAAGGAGACAATGAAAAAATACAGATTGAATTCCAAAAAAGGTGAAATTAAAAAGGAAAATTACATAAGAATTGATAACACTAATTTGAGTCCTATGGAAGTAGCTAAGATTATATCAGAAAGATTTAATTTATAACCTTATGAATAAGAGAGCCCTAAAATAATCAATCTCTTTATTATAAAAAGTCTTGCTATATCTAAAAGTGAAGAATCCATTTTGATTAATCTTTTTTCAAAATGGATTCTTCTAATTACAGTAATATGCGGGGTTGTGATGTACTTTTAGCTTTTAACCAAAAAATAATCCACCCTTGAGTTGGTCGCTCGAGTGGATTATTTGCTGCCAGTCGCCCTTGTAGGGAACCTAGCTATTGGATAGACAGAAGGTAGTAGCACATCTTCTGTCATTTTTAATTTATTCAGTTTCTAATATTAGAATACCCCAACTTAATGGAAAAGAATAGGTAAAGATTGAATAAATCTTGTTTATTATCCAGTCTATCACGGTCTCATTCTTAATATTCCTTTTCAATTTTCTTTGTACTTCTCACCGTATCAATCGGACGGACCATCTTTTCTATCTGTTCGCGTTTCGGCTCTAAGAACGGTGGCAAGGATAGCTTCTCACCCAGTGTTTCGTAAGGCTCATCCCCCATGAATCCCGGACCATCCGTTGCAAATTCAAAGAGAATCTGTGGAGCTACCCGTGCATACAAGGAACCAAAGAAGAAGCGATCAACAAACCCGGACGTTGGGAAACCAAAGCTATCCATCCGGTCTATCCACTCATCAAGAACAGAGCGGTCCTCGACTCGGAAAGCTGCATGGTGAACAGTACCGAAACCTTGACGGTGCGGCGGCATTACTACGTTTTTCTCCACTATCACTTGGGCACCATTTCCACCCTCGCCGACCTCAAATAAGTGTGCGCCATCCTCTTCTGCAATCTCTTTAAAAAGCAAGACCTTTTCCAGCATTTCTTTAAAATAATCGAACTGGCTCACGCGGATAAAAATTGGTCCAAGGCCAGTAATCGCATACTCTAACGGGATAGGGCCATTCTGCCATGGAATACCGGAAGCAATTCCTTCATTATTTTCATCTGAAATAAGCTGGTAGTTCTGATCATCAAAATCAACAAATGAGATCGTCTTCTTACCAAATTGTTCTTTAATTCCAGTATGTTTCACTTCAAGACGGTCAAAGCGTTTTACCCAGTAATCCAGGGCTGCATCACTTGGCACGCGGAAAGATGTTTTATAAATCTCATCGGTCCCATGCACCCCTTTAGGTATACCTGGAAAATCAAAGAATGTCATATCTGTTCCAGCATTTCCTTCATCATCGGCGAAAAATAAATGATACGTTTGAATATCGTCCTGGTTCACTGTTTTCTTCACAAGGCGCATTCCTAACACATACGTAAAAAACTCATAGTTCTTCTCGGCACTACTTGTAATCGCGGTTACGTGGTGAATTCCTTTTAAATGATTCATTCATTACCCTCCACAAATTCAGTTTATATTAATTAAAGTATTTTTAATTCATTATATGTAGATAATAACAGCTGTAAACATTCTTGTCAACAATAAAATAACCCCTTCTATTTGAAGTGGGTTATTTTACACTTACAGATCATCTCTGTCTCGTGGTGGGTTTTCTCGTTCTCTACGATACTCTGGGTCAAAGTCATCGGCAAATTCCGTTCCGAATGTCGCCTGGTTCGTTGTCTGGACGCCGCGATCCATATCTGTATCGGTTTCTGGATCAAAGAAAAAGCTTAGACAAATTAATCCGCTTAAACCGACAAGTCCATACACAAGTCGAGAAAGACCCGCGGCCTGTCCGCCAAAGATGCTTGCAACGAGGTCAAATTGGAATATAGCAATAAGTCCCCAGTTAATCGCTCCAATGATTACAAGTGCCAATGCAATTTTTCGTAACGTATGCATTGTCAACACCTCCTAAAATAGTTACAATCATAGCTTTACAAATAAACTGTAAATTATTCATAATAAAGATGAATGTACCCGTTTAGGATCCCATTATTTTATAATTTTTAAAGCACAAAAAAGCAGTAAGGAATTTTCCTCACTGCTGCTTACAAAGTCTTTTCTAGCCATGTTTGAATAACTTTCGCACTCTCCATTGCTATTAGGGCTATAATGGAAAGTCCGATACTGATCGCGAACTCCCGGAAACCAAATTCTGGTGGGATATTGAAGATTTCTCTTGCAAATGGCAATGTCGTCATACCGTATAAGAGAAAACCTATCACAACGGCGCCGAGTACATATTTATTTTGGAAAAAGCCTGCGCCGATTGCTGTCTGTGTATTCGAACGGGTTGCAAACGTTTGTAATGTCCGGGAAAGGATGAGCGTTGAAAAGGCCATTGCCACCCCCATTTCCGCAGAGTGACGGATTCCAAGATAAAAGGCAATAATGACAACGGTCGCAATCATAACACCTCTTGTCATGACAGCCCGTAATGTCCCACCTTCAAAAATGCCTTCATCTATTTTCCTCGGTTTCCGGTCCATAATATTCGGTTCCGGCTTTTCCATCCCGAGTGCAATTGCCGGAAGTGAATCATTTACCAGGTTGACAAATAAAAGCTGCAAGGCAGTAAACGGATTCGGTAAATTAAAAATAACCGCGTACAAAATAGCGATAATCGCTCCTAAGTTCCCAGCAAATAAATAACTGATCGCTTTTTTAATATTGTCGTATACCGTGCGCCCAACACCAACCGCTCGGACAATCGAAACAAAATTATCATCGGTTAAAATCATCGCAGCAGAGTCTTTCGCTACATCTGTTCCACTTCCCATTGCGACACCAATATCAGCCTGTTTCAATGCCGGTGCATCGTTCACACCGTCTCCAGTCATCGCTGAAATCTTACCTTTTCGTTGCCAGGCTTGGACAATCCGAATTTTATTCTCTGGTGAAACACGAGCATAAACAGATATCGATGTTAACTTTTCATCCAGTTCCGCATCACTCCACCCGTCCAATTCTTGACCGGTAAGCGCTATATCTCCTTCCCGCGCAATACCGATATCTTTCGCAATTGCCTGGGCAGTTGTTTTATGATCACCAGTAATCATGACCGTTCGGATTCCTGCATTTGTCGCTTCGCGAATCGAGTCATATACCTCTTCCCGAGGCGGATCAATCATCGCTGTGAGACCTATGAGGACAAAATCAAATTCATCTTCTGCGGTAACGGTCACCGTGTCTTCTGGAAACTTTTTATAACCATAGGCAAGCACACGAAGGGCCTGATTGGAAAATTCCTCATTCATTTCGGTAAATTTCGAGAGCAATTCTTCAGTTGCCAGAACTTCTTCGCCAGCCTGTAAAACATGGCTCGCCCGCTTCAGCATAATATCCGGTCCACCCTTTGTAAGGAGCAACCGCTCTCCACCAATTGAATGAATTGTTGACATGAGCTTCCGGTCTGAGTCAAAAGGCAATTCTCCGAGGCGAGCGTAAGTTTCCCGGATTTCCTCATATCTTTTCCCCTGTTCATTGACGAACTGGATCAGCGCTGTTTCCGTCGGATCACCGATTTCCTTTCCGTCCGGATCTATCCTTGCGTCATTACAGAGGGCAGCAACATTGCGCAACATCTGCTTTGCCTTCTTAGCCGTTTCCTCTTCCTTCCCTAACACAAAATAATCAGTGACCGTCATTTTATTCTGGGTTAATGTTCCAGTTTTATCTGTACAGATGACACTGGCACTGCCCAACGTTTCAACGGCAGGAAGTTTTCGGATGATGGCATGCTGTTTTGCCATTTTATTCGTACCAACGGATAAGACAATTGTAACGATCGATGACAAAGCTTCAGGTATCGCTGCCACCGCAATCGCGACGGAGAACATTAATGCGTTCAATAATGCTGTTCCGGTTGCTACTTCTGAATTCCCGAACCATATTCGCAGCGCCTGTATGGCAAAAATTAAAATACAGAGGATTAAAATGTCGAGACCAAGCTTTTTCGAAAACACTTCAAGTTTTTGTTGCAGCGGGGTTTGCTTTGCTTCCGCCGTTTGAATCAGGTCAGCAATTTTTCCAATCTCCGCCTGTTCAACTGTACCTGTTACAACAAACCTCCCGCGGCCATTTACGACGAGAGAACTGCTATAAACAGAGTTAAATCGATCCCCGAGTGGAGCTTCTCCAGATATCGTTTTCGTATTCTTCAAAACGGCTTCAGACTCCCCGGTAAGCATGCCTTCATTTACCCTAAGCGATTCGCTTGAGATGATTCTCCCGTCAGCAGGAATATAGTCTCCTGCTTCGAGCAATACGATGTCTCCTGGCACGAGTTCCCGGGCTGGTATTATCGTATTGGTGCTATCCCGAATGACCTTCGCTTCCGGGGCTGACATATCCCGTAATGCCTCGAGCGAGCTTTCTGCTTTTTTTGTCTGAATGACACTGATCACGGAGTTTATAATGAGTACGAGAAAAATAATGAGCGATTCCGCGATTTCACCGAGCAAAATCTGAATGCCTGCCGCAGCAAGCAGAACAATGACCATCGGATCCTTGAAGGTTTCGAGGAATAATTTCCAAGTTGCGACTTGTTCTTTATCTGCTAGTTCGTTATAGCCAAATTCCTTTACTCGTTTCTCTGCTTCGCTTTGTTTTAGTCCTTCCGTGGTTGCTTCAAGTTCTTCCAGTACTTCTGTTGTGTCCTGTTGGTAATATGCCATCGCGCTTGTTCCTTTCTCCTGGATTGAATAAAAGGTTCACTATAATGAATACCACAATTCAAACATTCTATTCTTTTTTATAAAACCTAAAAAATTAAAAAACGAATTGCTTTCATTCAGCGTGAGTGTATGCAACTTACTCCTGGAGGTCCGCAGTCCAGACACCTCTCGCTTTCCGCGGTCGGCCGGCAAGCCTCCTCGCGCTATCGCGCTGTGGGGTCTCGCCAGGCCTATCCTCCCGCTGGAGTCTCGAGGTGTCTGGACTGCTCCGAGGAAAGGTCAAATTTGGAGCATTATTTTTCATTTTAGTAAGAGGACGCTTATCAGTGACATATTTTCCATTAATAATAATCCTTTCTACCAGTTCAGTTGCCGGTGGACGGTGACTCCTGCGGGAAAGCGGAGACGATGAGCCCCCGCAGGAAGTGCCTTTCTTCCGAGACAGACTAAGAACGCTCTCGTATGTGGCAACGTCTGACATTAACATCCTGTGCGTCGAGGCTTCGGCTTTGCCTTAGAATGCGCATCCGTCCACCAGGCAACTGAACGGCGATTAGAGAGCCAGTCTGGGGAGCGCGCAAAACCCTTACGCTGAATGAAAGGAATCGTGGGTTTCCTATATTTTGCAAAGATACATCTTGCTTGTCTCAAGCTATTTGTTGGATTACAAAAATAACAAGGCGCATAACGGTGCAAGGATGGAAACGATGATCGCGCTGAGTATCATTGCAATGGAACTTATGGAACCTTCTAAGGCGTCTCTATCCATGCTCGTAGCTGTACCGATTGCATGCGAAGCGCTCCCCATACCAATTCCTCTTCCAATCGGTCGCTCCAATTTAAAGAGTTTAAATATAACTGGACTAATAATTGCCCCGGAAACTCCAGCTATGACAACGAAAACTGCTGTCAAGGATAGCGGTCCTTCCAATGTCTCACCAATAGAAATCGCTACTGGAGTCGTGACCGATTTTGGCAGAAGTGCAAGGATCAGTTCCCTCTCGAAGCCAAGCGCTTTTGCCATGAACAGACCTGTCGTTACCCCCACGAAAGCACCAATCGTGACTCCTGCGAAAATTGGTTTCATGTATTTCTTCAGCATGTCATAATGCCTATAAAGTGGTAACGCAAGCGCTACTACCGCCGGCCCCATCAGAAATTCAATCCACTGACCGCCAATCATATATGTTTCATAAGGGATATCAAAGAGAAGTAAAGCGAGAATCATAATCGCAGAAACAGCGACAATCGGGAGAGTGAGCGGTGATTGAACCTTTTTATGGATAGGAAGAATAAGTGAATAGATAATGATGGTCACAGTAATTGCGATTATACCAATTGCAATTTCATTCATGTTGTGTTTCCTTTCCGTGGGCCAGCTGTTCACTAACCGCTCCGCCTACTCCCATGACAAGCGCTGTGCTGATTACTGTAATAAGGAGAAGGAATATCCCTTTCCCTTTAAACAATTCAAGGTATTCCATAAATCCGATGGTCACCGGAATAAAGAATAAGGTGAGATGTCTTAACAAAAGGGAAGTCCCTTCTTCCATCCACTTTATTTTAATGATTCCCATTTTTAATAGAAGAAATAAAAGAAGCATACCAATGACACTGCCTGGTATGAATAAGTGAAAAACTTCCTGAAGAAAGTTCCCAATCAGGAGTAAAGCATATAAGAAGAAAATATGAGTAATAATGCGAAATACGCCAACCAACTGCAAAAGCTCCTTCCTTCAACAAACAGTCTATCCCAAGTATAGCAGAAAGTTGAAGGTTTATTAATAAAGTGAAACTTCATTCAGTGGGGTTTCCTTACCTCCCCACTGAATGTTAGTTGAACAGAATCAGGAATTTACGGACTGTATATCCCCCACCTTCACATCTTGAGCTTCACTTATGTTTAGAGATGGGGATATTACAGACCGTTAATGCGTGATAAAGTGAAACTTCATTCAGTGGGGTATTACAGACCGTTAATACGTGATAAAACGAGACTAGCACGAATGCCAGCCTCGTTTTATTCATTCTAGCCAAAGCGACCGGAAATGTAGTCTTCGGTGCGGCTGTCTTTTGGATTGGTGAAGATTTTATCCGTTTCATCAAACTCGATAACTTCCCCATTCAAGAAGAACGCCGTTTTATCTGAAATGCGTGCAGCTTGTTGCATATTATGTGTAACGATAACGATGGAATAATCTTCACGCAGCTCTTGAACAAGCTCCTCAATCCGGAGCGTTGACTTCGGATCAAGTGCTGAAGTGGGCTCGTCCATTAAAATGACGTCAGGTTCAACCGCTAGACAACGTGCAATACAAAGTCGTTGCTGCTGTCCGCCCGAAAGACCATATGCATTCTCATTCAAGCGGTCTTTCACCTCATCCCAAATGTAGGCACCACGAAGGCTCTTTTCCACAATTTCATCAAGTATTTTTTTATTTTTAATTCCATGGATTTTCGGCCCGTAAGCAATGTTTTCATATATCGACTTTGGGAAGGGGTTCGGTTTCTGGAAAACCATGCCGACTTGGGTCCTTAAATCTTCGACACGGAAATTTCGATCTAAAATATTTCTGTTTTTATACTTGATTTCACCTGTTGTGCGAACACCTGGAACAAGTTCAACCATGCGATTCAATGTTTTAATATATGTTGACTTTCCGCAACCGGATGGACCGATGACGGCGGTGACTTCCTTTTCTTTAATTGATAGATTAATATCCTTTAATGCATGGGTGTCTGAATACCATAAATTCAACTGGTTTGTTTCAAATACGGCACGCTTCTTTTCTTGTCGGCCAGTCTTTTTGACGACCTGATCATTTAATTTTACCGTGATTTTCTGACTCATTATGTTCTCTCCTTAAAAACGTGACTTGAATCAATTAATCGCTTAATAGCGTTGTTGGAATTTATTTCGGATGAAAATGGCTACTGAATTGAGTAAGAATAATAGGACGAGCAACACGATAATTGTAGCAGCTGCAAGATAAGCATACTCAGCAACTAAGGATGCATCGAGTGTCCAGTAATAAATCTGCATCGGGAGTGCCGTAAATGTATCGAATAAGCCACCTGGAAACGGGATGAGCAATGCAGGAATCCCAATAACTGTAAGGGGCGCTGTCTCCCCGATTGCCCGCGATAATGCAAGAATCGAGCCCGTCAAAATTCCTGGTAGTGCTGCTGGCAGGATAATCTTCTTCACCGTCTGCCATTTCGTAGCCCCCATACCATAGCTTGCTTCACTTAAAAAATTTGGAACTGCACGAATCGATTCTTGAGCTGCAACAATAACAATCGGCAATACTAAAAGTGATAATGTTAAACCACCTGCCAACACGACGTTACCAAAATCAAGGGCACGGACAAAAATTGTTAGTCCTAGTAAACCATAAACGATTGATGGCACACCGGCTAAGTTTGATATATTTGTAGCGATAAAGTTTTGAAAACGGCCAGGCTTTGCATAAAGTTCGAGATAAATAGCAGTTCCCACTCCTATAAATAAAGTGACCGGGATGACGACAAGCATGAGCCAGGAGGTTCCAAGAATTGCCCCCATAATTCCTGCACGAGCAGGGTCTGTCGATAATCTACCCGTTATAAAATCCCAATCCAACCAAGCAATACCTTGAGAGAATACGCGAACAAGTAATACCGCTAAGACAATTAAGCCAAATAAGGTGGAGAGTAAAAAGATGAATTTTAAGATTGAATTATTGCGTACCCGTGATTTCATCCGCTTCTCTACAACTGCTTCATCAACATATCTCATAATCAATACTCCTCCCTAAATTTACGAGAGAGATATCTTGCTAGGATATTCATTAATAACGTAAAAATAAATAATGTGGCTGCGACAGCATAAAGACTGTAATAAATAGTCGAGCCTGCCGGAGCGTCACCTGAAGAAACTTCTACGATATAAGCAGTCATTGTCTGCATCGATTGGGTGATGTCAAAAGTGAAGTTCTTTGAGCTACCACTCGCAATCGTAACAATCATCGTTTCCCCGATCGCCCGTGAAATACCTAATACAAAGGATGAAATAATTCCAGACAGTGCTGCCGGGATGACAACTTTAAACGTCGTCTCCAATTTCGTGGCACCTAAGGCGAATGCACCTTCCCGCATACTATTCGGCACGGAACTCATCGCATCTTCAGACAAAGAAGCAATCATCGGGATTATCATGACCCCCATTACAAGACCAGGACTCAAAATATTTGTCGCTCCTACTTCTGGAAAAATGCTACGGATAAGTGGTGTAACGAATGTAAATGCAAAGAATCCATATACGATTGTCGGAATGCCTGCGAGAATTTCAAGCAGCGGCTTCAATACCCGCCTTACCCTGTCTGATGCATATTCACTTAAATAGATCGCCGACATAATCCCAATCGGGCCTGCGACGAGCATTGCGATAAAGGTTGAAATCAATGTACCGTTAATTAATGGCAGCACACCAAATTCAGGATTTTGACTCATCGGTTTCAACACCGTTCCAGTAAAGAATTCCCAAACCGGAACACGCTTAAAGAATTCAATTGCTTCCGTAAACAAAGTTATAATAATTCCTACTGTTGTCAGAAGAGAGATTGATGCGATAAGAAGAAGAAAAGTTGGAATGAATTTTTCCGTATAATTGGAGAGACTTTTCTTTTTTTTCTTTTCTGCAATCATTTCTCTTACATTCACAGCGTTTTTGTTTGTATCGCTGTTCCCTGCCATTTCCGTATACTCCTTCCCAGAATAAAAAATGAAACTTCATTCCGTAGGGTTTCTTTATCACCCCTCGGATTGTTAGTTGAGCCGTATCAGGGATTCCTGGGGCTACCCCTTTTCTCAAATTTTTATTTATCCACATTTAGAGGTGGGGTACTACAACCCATTCATGCGTGAAAAATTCACAACAAGATGAGAGCAATTTTTTGCCCTCATCTTTAATGTTTACATGATGTTGCGTATTTTATTGAAGAGCTTCTAATTCTTCAACCAATGCACTTGCTTCCTCTTCAGGTATTGGTGCGAATCCAGTTTCACCAGCAAAGTCTGCCGCATTCTCCATACAATAGATTGCATAATCAAGGACTTGTGGCTTCTCCTTGGCGTTGTTTACATTCAGATACGTAAATACTGGTCGCGTGAAGCCCGCATAGTCGCCATCCTCCGCAATCGTATCCAATGTCGGTTCAACCGGGCCTTCACCAAAATCAACATGGACTGCTTGTACTTGGTCTTGGTTGTTTACATAGTAACCGAAGCCGAAGAATCCAATGGAGTTTACATCTTCAGAAATTAGTGTTACGAGTGTTGAATATTCTTGTTGCAGGTTAACATCTTCTCTTAAGTCTTGTTCTTCTAAAATATTTTCATAGAAGAATTCGTACGTTCCATGATTTTCATTCGGTCCGTATGTGTGGATCGGTTCATTCGGCCAGTCTGCATTTACGTCAGACCAGTTTGTATATTCACCTAAGAAAATACCAATGATTTGATCCGGAGTCAGTTCTGTTGCCCAATCGTTCTCTGGGTGGGTTACAATTGTCAAACCATCTAGTGCTACTTTCAATTCTTTCACTTCTATTCCAAGTTCCTCTGCTTTTGCTAGTTCTTCTTCTTTAATCTCACGGGAGGCATCATTAAAGTCTGTTCCGCCCTCTTCCAGGAAACGTTTGAAACCAGCACTTGTACCTGCCCGGCTAACTTCGACCGATACACCTTGTTGTTCATTAACCATATATTCTTCAGCAAGTCTAGACATTAATGGAAATACAGTTCCAGAGCCGTCAATTTCAACAATACCTTCCAGCTCTTCGGATCCGCCTTCTTGTGTATCTATTGAATTGCCACTTGTCTCTTCTGACGATTCCTCTGAACCCGTGTCATTACCGTTATCTTTTCCTCCGCATGCTGCAAGCACTGTAACGAATGCCCCGATGACAAGGAACATAAGCAATTTCTTGAGTTTCATACGACTTTGTCCTCCCCAATAATAGATGGATTTTATCTTGAGCGCTTTCCGCTCTCAAGTACTAGTATAGTGTCCCAATGTAAAGGAAGTATTAGTCGAATGTAAAGCTTTTGTAAATTTACGGAGCTTCTATAGTATATGCAGCTTTCTTCTAAATCTATGCCCCTTTCTATCATTTCCTTTCGATTATAGAAATGGATGGATAATTAAAGGAAAGGGAGATGAAAGAGATGAAAATTTATCTTGATGCCGGACATGGTGGGGAAGATTCCGGTGCGATCGGAAATGGTTTGCAGGAAAAAGAAGTGGCTCTTGACTTGGCGCTTCGGGTTCGCCGTATGCTTCGCGATTATCCGCAAGTTTTAGTGAAACTGAGCCGAACGACTGATGCCACGAAGAGTCTTCGGGTGAGGACAAATGAAGCGAACAGCTGGGGCGCAAATCTTTTCTTGTCGCTTCATTGTAATGCTTTTAATGGACGAGCCCGGGGATATGAAGATTTTATTTATAACAAATTGCCGGCAGGGTCTGTTACAAGAAACTATCAAACGATTCTCCACGAAAAAGTCCTGCGAGCAATTGGCATACCAAACCGGGGGAAGAAACAGGCCAACTTTCATGTCCTGCGCGAATCAAACATGCCGGCGATTTTAACAGAGAACGGCTTTATCGATCATCCGGAAGATGCGAAATTGATGAAGCAGGCGGCCTGGAGAGAAAAAGTCGCAGCCGCGCATGTAGAGGGGTTAGTTGAAATCTTTAACTTAAAAAGCTCTAGCTCTAGTAAAGAGGGATACCAATTAATTGCCGGTTCCTTTGCAAAAAAAGCAAATGCAACTGCAAGACAAGCATTACTCACCTCGAAACAAATCCCGGCCACGGTAAAAGAAGTGTCGATAACTGGAAAAAAGCTATACCGTGTCATCGCCGGCACCTATCCGAGCAGAACTGCAGCAGAAAGCGAACAGAGACGCATCTTGCAAATGGGGATTGAAACATTCATCTTACAAAATAGTTAAACACACTACAAAACAGCCGGGCATATTATGATGTGCCCGGCTGTTTAAGTATGCTTTATTCAAGCATTAGATGGCTCTATTGAGTCTTTTATTTTAATTCATCACCCATTTATCCTTACTAAATAGGATTCTGCTGATGATGAAGATAATGATGATACAGACGAGATTACTGCCAATCGTCATAAATATATGCCCATAATTCACCACACCAAACAATAATTCCGTAAGAATCGCAAAGATATTTACAAATGGCAGGATAAAATGATTCATCGTAAACTCATTCACACCAAGACCACTAATCATCATCATCGGGAAAATGAGCACCATCATAATCGGTGTACTATAACTCTGTGCTTCTTTTACTGTTTTACCCACAATACTTGTGATCATTAAGAGAGCACCAACGAAGAATGAATAGACTAGCGTCACAAGTGCGCCCATTCCAATGATCGCAACCATATTATCACCGAACGAAATTGCAGCTTTCAAGTGTTCCGTAAAGAAAGCTATCTCAATTGCAACGACTGCGAGCGTAATAATTCCAATAATGACTCCGACAGAAGATATCGTTAAATATTTTGCCATTAGTAACGTAGAGCGATTTACTGGCGTCATAAGAAGTGCTTCCATCGTTTTCTTTTCCTTTTCACCCGCAAAGATATCTGCTGCTGATGGAGCTGCTCCCACTCCAATAGCAATCGATAGAATAAGTGGGATCAACAGAGCCAGCACCTGGATATTACTATCCTCCGTGTTCGTCTCCCGTTGCTCCACTGCAACCGCCTGAGTGATGGATGGATCGATATTCGCTTGTTGCAGTCTTTCTGCGACAACAATCTGTTCATATTCTGCAAGCTCGCCACTTACAAGATAAATAAGATTAGAAGATTTTTGACTGAATGTATCCCCGATCAGCTCCACATTGCCAGCTTCTCCCGCTTGCACTTCCGCGTCAAAGTTATCTGCAAACACAATTGCTGCTTGAACTTCTCCATCGATAAACGCCTGTTCCGGATTTTCCGCACGTAAGAGTTCCACCTTATCCAATGTTCCAAGTATTGTTTCCTGTTCAGCGGAAATGTCTTCTTCCACAGCCAATGTGTATGTTTCATCTTCCCCGTCACTAATCAAACTTTCATAGAAAAAAGTTAATGCGGACATCATAAGAATCGGTAACAATACGGTTAATAGCAATGTCCGCTTATCACGGAAGGAATCAATCATTTCTTTTTTATAAATTTTAAATAGCATAGCCATCCGTCCCCCTTACTAATTTACTCATAAAGATATAGTTTAAATCCCGACTGTTTTCCTCTTCATATAAGGCCTCTTTCTCCCCATGGTAGATAAGTTCACCTTTATGGATCATCGCGATATGGTCACAGAGCATATCAACTTCTTCCATAATGTGGCTGGAGAAGATAATCGTTTTTCCTTGTGTTTTTAGCTCCTGGACGAGCTGGCGAAAAACGTTGGAAGCGGTGATATCGAGTCCGGTTGTCGGTTCATCGAAGAGAATAATTTCCGGATCATGGATGATTGCACGAGCGATCGCCATCTTCTGACGCATCCCTTTAGAGAAACCGTCCACTTTCCGGTCAAGAAAGTCGCGCATACCGAACATTTTCGTCAGTTCATCAATCCGCACCTTTGTCTCATGCTTGCTTAAATGATAGAGCGCTGCAAAGTATTCGAGATTCTCTCTA
This sequence comes from Oceanobacillus indicireducens, assembly GCF_014647195.1. GTDB lineage: Bacteria > Bacillota > Bacilli > Bacillales > Amphibacillaceae > Oceanobacillus > Oceanobacillus indicireducens. Next base: position 194,076 of record NZ_BMOS01000002.1, read on the forward strand.
GCGGTCATGCGGTTATAGAGCCCAGTCTCTCCGCCGAACAAGACACCCATCCGCTTTTTAATTTCATCTGGTTTCTTTACTGTGTCATAGCCTTTTACAACAATTTGTCCTTCTGTCGGTGTAAGCAATGTTGCGATGGAACGGAGAAGCGTCGTTTTCCCTGCTCCGTTCTCCCCTAATAGACCGACGATCTCTCCTGCATGAACTGTAAAGGACACATGGTTTAAAGCAGTTATTGAGAGTTTTTTATCTTGAAATCGTTTCGTCACGTTTTGAATTTCAATCATTTCGTTCCCATCCCTTTTTTGATTTGTTACATTCATTGTAAGCAAAACCATCGCCTCTTTCACCGGACATGTCGCGAATCATTCCTTTGATGTCGTGAAAATGCCTTATCTGGCTTTGAAATGGTATAATGAAGAAAAACTATTGCGTCATTTTACATAGAAAGTACGGGGGTTACAAGTATGCTGAAGGTTGGAATCGTTGATGACCGTCAGATTGATTTAGATAAGATAGTTGGGATTGTATCACAGATTGATGATGTGGAGATCGTCTTCTCTACTACTTCTGCAGAGGAAGCCTATGAGCGGATTAAAGATGAAGAAATCATGCTGCTCGTCGCCGATATTGAAATGCCCCATCTTTCCGGCTATGAGCTCGCAGATATTATCCATTCCCACGCGCTTCATATTGACGTTATTTTCGTAACGGCAAATAGTGGGTATGCGGTCCATGCCTTTGAAATCAATGTACATGACTATATTATGAAGCCCTATACGAAAAATCGGCTCACGACATCAATTAAACGGATTATGGAAAAGTCCCGGCAAGCGGAAATTACAGGGAGACTTTACATTAAACAGAAGAACAACATTCATATTATCCAGAAAAAGGATATCATTTTCATTGAACGAACAGGCAGGTCATCCACAATTTTTACAAAAAGTGGAACCATTAAGACATATCAAACGTTAAAAGAATTAGAGGGAGAGCTAAGGGAAAGGGATTTTCTTCGCTCACACCGTTCCTTTATCATCAACATCCACTACATTCAAAATTTCGAGCTCTACGCGAAAAACTCCTTCATCGTGAACTTTGACGGCATAGAAGAAACCGCAATGATTACAAAAGAAATGGTCAACCACTTGCAGCAAAATTACTTTTAACACCGGGACAACTGCTCTGACCCTCTGTCCCAGTGCGGGACACGGGGTCAGAGCAGTTGTCCCGATTGATAGGAGGTTGGAAATGGGGATTGTGCGTCTTTATTGGGTGAGTGTTGTCTTGCTTTTCGCGTTTCATTTGGAGCTTGCGGGGCGAGCTTTACCTTTTGATTTTCCCTTTTATGTATCAATTATTGTAGCTTTGTTCCTTGTTTTTCTACTTCAAAGAAAAATGATCGTGCAGATTGAGGCGCTTGGAGCAAAGGTGAATTTGGGGTTATACAGTATCCAGCTACTTGTTTTATTCATCTATTTATTAAGCGGGCCTGGCCTGATTTCACTTATTCCATTTCTCCTCTTCCTTTCCGTTGAAATAATGAGACTTACATTGGGCCGGAAGCTTTATCATAAGGATGAGCTTATCCATTCCCACACAAGGGAAATTGAGCAGATGAATGAAGCCTTTCTCATCGTCCGGAAAGAAAGACATGACTTTTTAAAACATATCTCTGCGATGCATTATATGCTTGAAAATAAGAATCATAAAGAAGCAACAACGTATTTAAATGAGCTTGTGGAAGGGTATAAGGAAACAAACCTGTCCATTCAAGGAGAAAGAGGAACGGTTGCGGGTATTCTGCATCAAAGTTACCGCAAAGGAAAAGATAATGGGATTGAAGTAACGTACGATCTCGAAGCGGCAATTTCAAGCTTGCCACTTTCCGATCGAGATTTAACTGAACTAATCGGGAATATACTGGATAATGCGCTGGAAGCAAGCGCCGAATGGCAAAAAGAGACCGGAAAACAGGCCCATATTACATTACAGACTTCAAAACGGAGCGGATTATTTATTTTAAGCTGTAAAAATTACACCCTCCCCATACCGAACGATGTACTTGATCATTTATTTACGAAACAGGCGAGAACGACCAAATCAGGGGATCATGAGGGACTTGGTACACAGATTATCGCACAGATTACCCAGAAACATGCAGGATATCTTGATTTCGTTTATAAGAACCAAACCTTTACACTGCAAATTAAATTGCCTGCCATCTTGAAATCGGTCGACACGGAATAAAGACGAGGAGGAGCACAATGGTTCTTTACCGCTTACCGCTAATGATACTGACGCTTAGTCTCGTATATATTTTCATCGCTCCCGATGAGCCTTTTACGTTCAAACTCTTTTTTAAACTATTGCCAATGATTGTCATTATACTTTATGCATTTCGGATTGCTCCAGAAAATAAAAGATGCGTCCATTGGTTCATCATGCTTGGTCTCGTCTTTTCGATGATTGGCGATGCGACACTGCACTGGTTTCTCATTGGTCTTGTCGCCTTCTTTATTGCCCATATTTGTTATGCTATCGGCTTCCTCAAAGTTGCCAAATTCACGAAGCGGCGGATACTTGCCGCAATTCCAATTGGTATCTATGCTATTATTTTCGGGATATTCCTTATACCTGCGTTAACGGATGCCGGAGAGCAAGTACTTGCGGTCCCAGTCGTTGCTTATATTATCATTATTTCACTAATGCTCTTGGCTACAATTTTAACAGGCAATCGACCGGCGCAATTCGGGGCATTGTTATTCGTTATTTCTGATTCGATTCTTGCTTGGAATATGTTTGTGGCGGCCGTTCCATTTGCGGAGGCCCTTGTCATGCTCCCCTACTATGCAGCTCAATTTTTCATTGCAGTTAGTCTCTACTCGCTCATTGAACAAGACAAGCGCATCGTTTGGTAGCAAAATAGGAGTGTAAAACAACTATTTTTGATATGCTTATAAGGTATTATTCAACTTTTACAACAACCTAACCGTATAATTACTTTCATTCAGCGCAAGTGTTTCGCACGTTCTGTTATGTAAGAGCACTAATCGCCGTTCAGTTGCCCGGCGGACGGATGCGCATCCTAAGGTACAGCCGTAGCCTCGACGCACAGGAAGTGATAATACAGGCGTTGCCACATACGAGAGCGAACTTAGTCTGCCTCGGAAGAAAAGCACTTCCTGCGGGAGCTTAGGACTAATGCTTTTCACGCAGGAGTAACCCGGCCGCCTGTGGAAAGCGAGAGGTGTCTGAACTGCGGACCTCCAGGTAAGAGTTACTCTTACACTGAATGAAAGTAATTCCTAGTTTTTATAAAACTTATAAGTTGCAAGAGTTGGGTAATGTAGTTCTAAACATAGGGGGAATTTCATGTGAAGTTAACAACAAGGGAAGTTTTATCCATCCCAAATATTTTATCTTACATCCGGATTCTTCTGATTCCTGTATTTGTCTATCTTTTCATTCATGCAACGGACACAAGCGATTATTATCTTATCGGCATTATTATTCTTTTATCTGGTGTAACCGACGCATTGGACGGATGGATTGCCCGGACATTCAATCAAATTACAGAACTCGGGAAAATCGTTGACCCGATTGCAGATAAATTAACACAGACAGCGATCGTCGCCTGTCTATTGTTCCGCTATCCATATATGTGGATTCTGTTTATCCTCTTTGTCTTGAAAGAGTTGTTTATGGGAATCAATGGACTCATTCTTTTAAAACGCGGGAAAAAATTGGACGGAGCGAAGTGGTTTGGGAAAGTATCAACGGCTGTTTTTTACCTAGCGATGGGAATTTTAATTACATTTCCCAGCCTAGATACGTATTTTATCGCATTCCTCATGATTGTAACGGGTATATTCCTATCCATTTCTTTCTTGATGTATATCCCGGAATTCCTGAGATTATATGAAAAAAGAGAAGATGCTGTGCGTTAAGCTCAGCATCTTCTCTTTCATTTATAAGATCATTCATGAGGATTTTGTGGTCAGCAAATTAGCCTCGTAATGATTTCAAAGCACTGCTCCAAGCAATGACTTGATCTAACATTTGGTTTGCATTATCTGCATGGTAATCAGCTGGCTTGAAGACGGAGAAGTTTTCAAAGTCAGCTAGTAGTGAGAATGTAACTGCAGTACGAACGTCTGCTACTTGTAATTCACCAAGAATCAGGCGCATGTTCTCATGAGCACGGGTTCCGCCAAGGCTTCCGTAACCAACAAATCCTGCCGCTTTATTATTTACTTCTGGATTTAAGTAGTCAAGCGCGTTCTTCAGTGCACCACCGATTGCATGGTTGTATTCTGGAGTGATGAAAATATATCCGTCAAAAGAAGCCATTTTATCAGACCAAGCTTTGATAACTGCATTTGCCTTTTCTTTTTCAGCTTCCGGTAAGCTTTCACTTAGGAATGGTAAACGGTAATCCGCTAGGTCTACTAGCTCATATTCTACATCTTGATCCTTGCGATTGTTCGCAAAGTCAAGTGTCCAATTTGCTACTTGTTCCCCATTACGTCCTTCACGAACACTTCCTAAAATAATACCAATTTTTAACACTCGAATTCCCCCTGTTATCTATAACTTACTTTTAGTTTAATTCAATATAAATGAATTACGCTTATTAATATACCATGATTTTTTTCATGTTGCAATCTTTTTGTTCTCTTTTATTATTTACTTATCATTTGTAAGTTTAATAACATAGGCGCAGAGCGAATTTTTATTTTATCACGTATTAACGGTCTGTAATACCCCCTCCTCTAAACATGGGGGAAACCCAATATGTGAAGGATGGGGATAAACAGTCCGTAAATTCCTATTCTGTTCAACTTACATTCAGCGGGGAGGTAAGGATACCCCCACTGAATGAGTTTCACTTTACCCAATATAAACTCTTGGAACACGTTTCCCGATGAGACAAATGATTTCGTAATGGATGGTTTGTAGCTGTTCGGCTATTTCGTCGAGGGAGATGTAGCCTTCTTTTTCCTCACCAAATATCGTTATAATATCGTTATCCTGTACCTCGTCAATACTTGTTACGTCCACCATCGTCTGATCCATACAGATTCTCCCGACAATCGGCACCCGCTGCCCCCTTATCGTCACCTCACCACGATTGGACAGCTGACGAGAAAGCCCATCCGCATATCCAACTGAAAGAGTGGCAATCAGCGATTTTCTCTTGGGCTGATATGTACAACCATAGCTGATTGACTCTCCCGCCTCTACTTCCTTAATTAGCACCGCTTTCGTCTGGAATGTCATTGCCTGGGTCAAGCTAATCACTTTCTTCATATGTTTTGCTGGATAAAGACCATACATACCAATCCCAACCCGACACATATCCAAGTGCATCTCTGGAAAACAAATCGTTGCCGCACTATTACAACAATGCTTCAGCGGGGCGGAATAACCATGTTCTGCTAAATAGTCCGTCACTTCAAGGAAACGCGCAAATTGCATCCGTGTATACGTTTCATCTACATTGTCCGCGTCTGCAAAATGAGTATAAATCCCTTCAAGTTCGATCCACTTGCTGTCAATGCCCTTCACTAATTCAAGTGCTTCTTCCTTGGTCTGAACGCCAACCCTTCTCATCCCTGTATCTATTTTCAAATGGACCTTAACTGCTTGCTGCAATTCTTCACAGGCGGTAACAAGTGCGTCCAACACATCCTTGCTATAAACGGTGAGCGTAATTTTATTTATAATCGCTTCCTTTACAACTTCCGGTTTCGTATAACCGAGCACAAGAATCGGGGCTTCGATACCAGCCTTTCTGAGTTCAATCGCCTCATCAAGCAATGCGACACCTAAACGATCGGCACCAGCCGCTAAAGCAGCCCTCCCGACTTCCTCCGCACCATGCCCATAGCCATCCGCTTTTACGACAGCAAGTAGTTTACTATTTTTATTCATATGTTGTTTAAAGACTCGCGTATTTTCTCGGATTGCAGCTAAAGAAACTTCAACCCATGTATCTCGGTAACTTAATCGTTTCATCCGACAAACTCCTCTGTTCTTTCATTATCTTATATTTTACCATTTCCCAACATCCTCTGGATAGGGCATACTTTTCCAATTGGAACAATATATATTATGAAGGAGATGAAATAAAAATGAGGAAGTATTTCTGTTTCACTTGAAAAATATGCTAAAAAAGGCTTAGGTTGGGTAGAGTAACTCAGCATTTCAGTCTGCTTCTATTTTCCTGTCAACCAGTTAAAAATCGTAAGAAATCAGCAAAAAAGGAGTGGATAACGTTGGGTGCGAAATGGATAAAAATTGCCGCTCTTTATTTTATTATCGGAATTGGCTTTGGGTTATTTATGCTTTACACGATCCAGCTTCAATGGGGGGCAACGCACGCTCATATTAATGTTGTCGGCTGGCTGTCTACTGGTTTAATTGGTGTTATTTACTCGGTTTACCCAAAAGCGGGAAATAGCCAACTTGGTAAATTACAATTCTGGCTTCATCAAATCGGCTTACCTTTTCTCCTTATCGGGATGATGATGATTTATCTTGATGTACCGCTAATCGTTCTTGAAATTTTCGTGTCTGGTGGTGGGGTTGCATTTTTAATCTCTGTTGTGCTGTTTATTATCAATCTATTCCAGAATGTGCACGCTTCAGAAAGTAAGTAATTATTTAGGGCATGCATTCCTTTCGATTTTTTATAAAAATAAGGTAAACCCAGTCTTAGGGTTTACCTTATTTACTATATGCTTTAAAAACTTCAATAAATTGTTCTGGAGAGCTTTTAACAATAAAGGAGTATACACCTTTGTTCGTATGTACATACAACAGTCCACCTTTTGTTCCGAGCAACCGGTAGGACAAATCGTGAATTGTATCGATTGGAAACTCACGATGTTTCGTCACCAGTCGATCCTCATACAAATACATCATACGTTGTTCTTCAGTATTTGTTTGGGTGAGGGAATCGACGGTACGAATAACTTTCACATACGATTGTTCAGCCAAGAGTTGCGCCATAAATTACCCTTCAGCAAGTTGCAAATGATTTAATCTCCATTGCAACCATTGGTATTCGCGTGTTTTTCTCGGCAGGAATTGACGGATATCATCCTCATGATAGCCTACTTGCAGCCTCTTCTCGTCAACCATAATTGGACTACGCAACAGACGAGGATGCTTGTGAATCAGTTCCAATAATTCCTGAAGCGGTAATGCTTCAATATCTAGATCAAGATCTTTATAAATCTTGGATCGTGTTGATATAATTTCATCCGTTCCGTCAACGGTCATGCGTAGGATTCCTTGAAGTTCCGTTACGGTTAACGGATACTTCAAAATATTCCGCTCCACATAATGAATGTTTTGCTTTGTAAACCATTGCTTCGCTTTCCTAGTCGATGAACATGCAGCTCCATAAATTGTCACTGTCATATATCATACCCCATTTCAAATTGGTTTATTTTGCTATGCCTTTTTTCAATAAGTTCATTTCTGCTATAAAGCTTTCAATTGCTTCTTGATCGGATAGCTCTTTCGTAAACTTCTCGACAAAATTGCGGAATGCAACTGCCGATATAATGTGGATGACATGGGTCAGTTCGCTGTCTGATTCGATATTTAAAAGATCTCTATTAATTAGTTTCGTAATTTCTTCCATACCATCTTTTTTCAGATTGCTTTCAATTATTTCATTGAAGATGGTTTCAATCTGATGGGTTACGTTAAGAAGAGCATTCCGGAAAAAGTTATACTCCTTTTCATCAGGTAATTCAATAAGCAGATCATAGTAAAAAGCAGTGATTGCTTCGAATAAGTCTCCCTGATGTGTATGCAGTTGTTGAATAAACTGTTTGTTTCTACGGCTTGCCTGTTCCTTGAGAATATAGTAATAGGCGTCTTCTTTATCTCTGAAATATTGATAAAAGCTTCCCCGAGATATCCCTGCTGTCTTTACGATATTTGCGATGGAGGCCTCGTATAAAGGAACTCTAGAAAATTCTATTTCCATTGCCTTAATTAAGGATTGACGCTTTTTCTCTGGCAGATTAAAAAATGTTGCTTTGGGCATTCCTTTACCTCCATTTCTACCAGATAATGACACGGTGTCATCTTATATTTTTATAATAAATGACACCGTGTCATTTGTCAATGCAATACGGGGTATTCCTAACTTTTTACTTACTTATTCCACAATTACCTCTTTAAATAGTTATTACCTTAAATCGCTATCGTAAAACTCCTACTTTCTTCCCGAATCCCGCAGTTTTGCAAATATGTACCTAGACACTATTTTTTAAATAAAAGCTTTTTAAGCTGAACGGATGATTACTTTCATTACGGCTTGAATGCAACCTACTTCTGGAGAGCCACATTCCAGGTACCTCTCTTTTTCCGCGGGCGGCTGCCTAAGTCTCGACGCATAGGATGTCGCTAATACAGACGTTGCCACATACGAAAGCGTTCTTTAATTAGTGAACGAGCAAACACTTACGCTGTATAAAAAAGTAAGTAAGTCAGTTGTTCCTTTTGAGAGGGGTATTAGGAGATCGGAAAAACATCTATATGTGTCTGAAACCATAATGGATAGTTGGTTTTACTAACTACGCGAGGGAATAGTTCGCTATTTTAGGCTGTGAAAGTTGAAAGTAGTCAGCTATACATGAGCGTGGTGTATTTTCTAGAGCGATGAAATTTATGCTACATAATGGGTGAAACAGGAGGAGTAGAAGCATGGTCTTTCCTGGCCTATTACGGAATACGCCAGGAATGAGCCTCGCTTTTGTTTTAGGATCTTCTGGTTGACTGACGCAAGATGAAGACAATGAGGCCGAGGAATAAGACAGGTAGGATAATACTTAATAACATGAAATCACTTCCTTTCAGATACTTTCAATCGACTATGAAAACTAGTCTACCCGTCTGGAGGTAATTTCTAACATAGATGGTAAATTGTTTACTACAAATTTTGGGTTACGTTCCATCATATCAAAAACCCAATACAATTGCAAGGCGGATTTTTAATGAGCTTTTTGCGGTGTACCATTTTTTCGCGAAAGCTAGGTAGATAAAAAATGGTACCTTTCCAGATATACGGAAAAGTACCATCAGAATATTAAAGCATCACTTTACAAATATCATTCGTGAAAGCAACCGGATCTTCAATTGGAAGACCTTCGATTAGTAATGCTTGGTTATATAATAGATTCGTGTAAAGTTTCAAATGCTCGTCGCCTTGCTCTTTCGCTTGCTCTAAAGCATTCATAATTTCGTGATCCACATTAATCTCCAATACTTTATCTGCTTTAATTTGCTGATCATCGGGCATGGAATTAATGATTTTTTCCATTTCAATTGAAATATCACCATCTGCTGTAAGCACAACCGGATGAGATTTCAAACGTTTTGAAGCACGGACAGCTGTAACCTTATCCCCTAATAGCTCTTTCATTTTCGTAAACAGCTCTTCGTGTTCCTTCTCTGTTTCTTTCTCTTCTTCCTTCTCTTTCTCATCTTGTTCAATGCCAAGATCGCCACTTGAGACGTTTCTAAATTCCTTCTCTTTATAGCTCATGAGCATGCGGATTGCGAACTCATCAATTTCGTCTGTGAAATATAGAATTTCATAACCTTTATCTTTTACAAGTTCAGTCTGCGGAAGCTTGTCCACGCGGTCAACGCTATCGCCTTGTGCATAGTAAATATATTTCTGCTCTTCTGGCATGCGCTCAACGTATTCATCCAAAGTAACTAATTTCTTTTCTTTCGATGAGTAGAATAATAGCAAATCTTGCAGCACTTCTTTATGCTGGCCGAAATCGCTGTAAACACCGAATTTCAATTGCTGGCCAAAGGATTGGTAGAAGCGTTCATAAGCTTCCCGGTCATTATTCAGCACTTGTTTCAGTTGCTGCTTGATTCGTTTATTAATGTTTTTGGCAATTGTTCTTAACTGGCGATCATGCTGAAGCATTTCCCGCGAAATATTTAAAGAAAGATCCTCGGAATCTACTAATCCTTTCACAAAACCGAAATAGTCCGGCAGCAGCTCTGGACTTTTCTCCATAATAAGTACGCCGTTCGAATAAAGCTCCAATCCTTTTTCATATTCCTTCGTATAGTAGTTATATGGTGCGCTCTCCGGGATATAAAGAATCGCATCATAACGGACCGCACCATCAACGGAAAGATGGATATGTTTTAACGGTTTATCGAAACCATAATGCTTCTCCCGATAGAAGTTTTCATAATCCTCGTCGGTAAGCTCACTCTTATTCTTCTTCCAGATTGGGATCATTGTATTCAAGGTTTCTTCCGTAATGACGTCTTCATATTCGTCTTCCGTGCCTTCTTTCAGCTTACTTTCCGTCACGTCCATTTTTATTGGATAACGGATAAAGTCGGAGTATTTCTTCACGATTTGTTTGAGTCGGTATTCTTCTAGGAATTCATCGTAATTCTCTTCTTCCTCATTTTCTTTGATTTTGAGGATAATTTTAGTGCCTACTTCGGCTTTTTCTGCCGGTTCAATCGTGTACCCTTCAGGCCCAGTTGATTCCCATTTATAAGCTTCTTCACTATCAACAGAGCGACTGATGACGGTTACTTTTTCCGCAACCATGAAGGCCGCATAGAAGCCGACACCGAATTGCCCAATGATGTCATGGCCGTCTTTAATTTCATTCTCTTCCTTAAATTGATGGGAGCCGCTTTTTGCGATGATACCGAGGTTGCTCTCCATCTCTTCTTTTGTCATCCCGATTCCTGTGTCGGTTATGGTTAATGTTCGTGTATCTTTGTTCGGGTCAAGTTTGATAAAATAACTGTCTTTATCAAACGTGAGATTGTCATCTGTAAGTGCCCGGTAGTATAGTTTGTCGATTGCATCGCTCGCATTGGAAATCAATTCTCTTAGGAAAACTTCACGCTGCGAATAGATGGAGTTAATCACCATATCTAGTAGTTTCTTTGATTCCGCTTGAAATTCTCTTCTTTCCATCGTCTCTCTCCTCTTTCGTTAAAAAGTAAGAAGCAATATATACTAATCCATCTATTTTAATACCATATCCTTTCTATGAAGTCAATCAACTTGGGTCTCTGCAAGCTTCCTGAATTCACGGTATACTAGGGGTACAAGTAAGGAGGAATGACATGCTTAAGAATTGGTTGGAGCAGTCTGATTATACGGTCGTATTTACCGGAGCGGGGATGTCGACAGAAAGTGGCCTCCCGGATTTTCGGTCAGCAAATAAGGGGTTATGGACGAAGAAAGACCCCGCGCAGCTTGCAAGTACCGATGCACTCAACAATAATGTGGAAGAGTTTATTGCATTTTACCGGGAGCGTGTACTCGGAGTGAAGGAATATGGACCACATAAAGGACATTCGATCCTTGCCAATTGGGAGCGTTCCGGCAAAGTGAAGTCGATTATTACACAAAATGTCGATGGATTCCATCAACTTGCAGGCAGTAAGCAAGTCGCAGAGCTTCATGGTACCTTGCAGAAGTTGCATTGTGAATCATGCGGGCGCCAGTACGGTAGTGAGAAGTATGTGAAAGAGGCATTTTACTGTGAGGAATGTAATGGTGTGTTACGGCCTTCGATTGTTTTATTCGGGGAAAGTCTACCAGTCGATGACTTTGAATTTGCACTACAGGAAACAGAAAAAGCAGATTTGTTCATTGTGCTTGGCTCTTCCCTCACCGTTACGCCGGCGAACCAGTTTCCAATGCTTGCGAAAGAAAATGGTGCGAGATTGGTCATTGTTAATGCAGAAGATACCCCGCTTGATCGGTCCGCCGATTTGATTATTCAAGATAAGAAAATTGGTGAGCTTTTGCAAGAACTGGATGAGAATCTATAAGAAAAAATAAAACAGACGTGGTAGCTCCCTCTCCTTATGAGGGTAGATACCACGTCTTTCATTTCTATTTTCCGGTTTTTCTCGCCCTCTTCTACTAGCTAGACACCTTTAAATGCTTTTCTATAAACATCGGCCAGTTCTGTGACGAGAGGTAACTTCGGATTTGCTGTTGTACATTGATCTTCAAAAGCTTTATCAGCTAAATGATCCACTTTTGCTTCAAATTCTTTCTGGGTGACCCCATTTTCTTCAATACTCATCGGGATATCCAATTCTTTTGCCAGTTTAATAATGGCTTGTACCAGATTTTCCACCCCTTCTTCGGTGGTAGCAGCTTGTAAGCCAATCGCTTTGGCAATCTCCGCATAACGCTTATCTGCAATGAAATGTTCATATTTAGGGAATGAGACAAATTTCGTCGGCTTCGTTGCATTATATCGAATGACATGAGGTAACAAAATAGTATTAGCACGGCCATGAGCAATGTTAAATTCACCGCCCAGTTTATGTGCCAAACTATGGTTTATCCCTAAGAACGCATTGGTAAATGCCATTCCCGCAATGGTCGAGGCATTATGCACCTTTTCACGGGCCTTCTCATTTGATCCATCATGATAGGCTTGCGGTAAATATTCAAAGATAAGCTGAATAGCCTTGATTGCCAACCCATCTGTAAAGTCATTAGCCATATTGGATACATAAGCTTCAATCGCATGGGTTAAGACGTCCATTCCGGTGTCAGCTGTAACTGTTTTCGGTACACTCATTACAAATTGCGGGTCAATGATTGCTACATCCGGTGTCAGCTCATAGTCAGCCAGCGGATACTTTATATTATTCTCTTTATCTGTGATGACTGAAAAAGATGTGACTTCGGCTCCAGTCCCAGAGGTTGTTGGAATCCCGACAAATTGCGCCCGTTTTCCGAGTTGCGGGTATTTATAAGCACGTTTACGGATATCCATGAATTTCTGTTTCAAACCGTTAAAGTCTGTTTCAGGATATTCATAGAATAGCCACATCGATTTAGCGGCGTCCATGGGTGAACCACCACCAAGAGCAATAATGACATCCGGCTCAAATTCTCTCATCTCCGCCGCACCCCGCATGACGGTTTCTTTAGAAGGATCAGGCTCAACGTCTGAAATAATTCTACAATGGACATAATCTGGACGTTTTCTTAAGTAATATAAGACCTTATCAACGTATCCCAATTTGACCATCATCGGATCCGTTACAATGATAGCCCTTGAGATATTCGGCATCTTCTCAAGATATTGAACGGCATTTTTTTCAAAATATATTTTTGGTGGAACTTTAAACCATTGCATATTAACACTTCTTTTCGCCAATTTTTTGACGTTATATAAATGAACAGAGCTCACATTGCTAGACACAGAATTTCCGCCGTATGAACCGCACCCAAGGGTCAGTGACGGGGTATACGCATTATATATATCGCCAATTGCCCCTTGAGATGATGGCTGATTAACAATCAAGCGTCCAGCTTTCATCCGCTGACTGAATTCATCGATGACCTTCTGATCTTCAGAATGGATCACAGCAGAGTGACCAAGTCCACCAAATTCAAGCATTTCCTCACACCGTCTGAGTCCCATTTCTGTATTGTTTGCTTTATAACAGGCAAGCACGGGACTGAGCTTTTCCCGTGACAGTGGATAATCGGGACCCACTCCGGTTAATTCAGCGACCAATATCTTTGTGTTTTCCGGAACAGTGACTCCTGCCATTTTCGCAATAGTAGCTGCACTCATTCCAACTATCGCCGGATTAACAGAAGCCGTATTTTCATCAATGACCAGTTTTTCGACTTTTACCTTTTCTGTGGCATTTAAAAAGTAACAGTTCTGAGCAATCATCTCTTGTTTCACTTTTTCATAGATTGGCTCATCGATAATTACAGCTTGTTCGGAAGCACAAATCATGCCATTATCAAAAGTTTTAGATAAAATGAGATCATTGACTGCTCGTTTGATATACGCTGTTTTTTCTATATAACAAGGGACGTTACCTGGTCCGACACCTAGGGCTGGTTTTCCGGAACTGTAAGCGGATTTCACCATACCAGATCCACCTGTGGCTAAAATGAGCGCGATGCCCTCATGTTTCATGAGTGCTTGCGTTTTTTCCACAGCCGGTTGGTCAATCCACTGAATGCAGTGTTCAGGTGCACCGGCTTTCACAGCAGCTTCATATAGGACTTGGGCTGCCTTAGCACTTGATTTTTGTGCCCCAGGGTGAAAAGCAAAGATAATCGGATTACCCGTTTTAATAGAGATAATGGATTTAAACATTGTCGTAGAAGTCGGATTCGTGATAGGAGTAATTCCAGCAATGACTCCAATAGGTTCCGCAATTTCAACGATACCTTCCATTTCATTTTCATTCATGACCCCTATTGTCCGTTCATATTTAATGTTGTGGTAAATATATTCCGTCGAAAACATGTTTTTAATAATTTTGTCCTCGTAAACACCGCGTTTTGTTTCTTCTATAGCTAACTTGGCCAATTCCATATGTTTGTCCAAGCCCGCTAAAGCCATTTCTTTAATAATGTTGTTAATTTGGGCTTGATCCAGCATTTTCATTTCCTTTAATGCCTTATTCCCATTAACGACCAGGGTATCAATGCTCTCACCCGCTGATTTAACTTGTTTCTTTTCAAGTGTTTTTGTAGTCATGGTAAATCCTCCTCATCTTATATTGTGAAACATTGAGCATGTTGTTTTAAAAAAATATAGCCTATTGCTATCCAACTAAATATCATGTGAGGCTGAGAAAATAATGTCTGTTAATTAACCGTTAAACTCACCTCGCTTCTTTGTGAACCGTTGATCATATTATTGCGTAATAAGATTTCTATCTCTTTCAAATTGATCATACCACCTGTAAACGCTTCCTGTTTCGGCAGATTATGACAAATCGGTGAAGTTATTCTATACTATATTCAATGCACATATTTTTTTAACAAAACTCTCTTTTTTCACTGTATACTCATTTATACCTTCCTGTTTATGCCTTACAAAGGATTTCTTTATATGGCTCTAGCCTTGTTTCCTTTACAATATCTTTTTTAACTCTGAGAAACTCTTCTGTCCATTCGTGATTATGAGGTACCAGTCTAACTTCATTTCTTTTTAAACCTAATCTCATTAAGATATTCTCCCTTCTCCTAATCCATAAATAGAAACTCCCGCGGGATTCTTCGGTGCTGAATTCCAAGTTACTCACATCTTCCATGGTTTTCGCCGATAATCTCAGGCTCAACTTCTCTTTATCCTCAACAAGGGGTGTAATTGACAAGGCGGCAGGATTCACTTTATCCCGGTGTAACCGTCCGTAAAACTCCCACCTCAAAGCTTTAGGTCATTCAAGAAAGTTTCAACAGCTAGCAACTAACGGCTTGCTGGGCGCGCGAATATATAAAAAGAGGTGGGGACAGCTTATATCCTCACCTCTTTTAATCTTTATGCCATCCACTTAGGTGGTGTATTTTTATCCCAGTAAATTTCACCGAGGTTGTGATGCTCTCTGAAGTCATCGTTTTGAAGATGATAGTGGAAGTTGAAATAGTAACCTTCTAATGGTCGATTGTCACGACGGACGTGGAACTGGACGACATCTTCTTCCGTACGATAATCGGTTACGTGAAAGATTCGCTCACCGTAGCCCTTTGCTGGTTGTTCCGTAATTCCATAATAACGAACCGCCTCATCCCCTGCTTCAGCAGCTAACTCTTCCAGTACAGACTCCATTTTCGGCAAAATTACCGCAGAAAACTCATCCTCCACTTGTTCAGCAATACGCGGACCAAATTTCAGCATGCTTTGAATTTTCGCCTGTTCTTGTAACTCCCGTAAATAATCCGGTTCTGTTTCGACTTCAAGCATTGTTTCATAGCTTTCGAACGTCGCTTCACTTGCCCGGACTTCAGTCGCTTGATCGAATTCTGCTTTTGAGGAGAAAGTATCTTTATTATCTTCTGCTTCAATTTCCAATAACGAAGTCGGCGTGTACATTCCGAGTGTTGCAATCGCAATCAATGCAACGAGCGCTTTTTTCATCCACAACTTCATGGCCATCACTTCCCAATCATTTCCTTACTATAAGTTTAACATGTTATGGGCAGATGTCTATTGGGAAAATGGTTTATTTCGTTAACTTTCTATTAATTTTCTGGGACAAAGGCGTAAGCGTCCGTTTAGCAACATACAAACTGGAGCACTCCGGAATGAGATAAAGGAAACACAACGAACGCAGTGAGTTGATGTTGACTTATCGATTGGAGGAGTGTGAAGTTTGATAGTTGCTGGGCGCTGGAGCCGGACGTGGCTAGCCCTGGATACCTAAGTTATCACAGCATTTTTATTTTATAGTTTCCTATTCTGGGACAAATGCTCTGACCCTCTGTCCCTACACATTCTCACTTTTTGGGCATAGGATATTGGAGCGAAATGTAAGAGGGGGAGTTTTTGTGATTATTCACGTTGTGGAGCCGGGGGATAATTTGTATGGGTTACATGAACGATATGGGGTAAGTATGACGGAGTTATTGCGGGTGAACGATTTGCCGGATCCGGAACGGCTTGTTGTTGGTCTGGCGTTACTTATTCCGATTAAGGGAACGTGGCATACGGTAAAGGCTGGAGAAAGCTTGTGGAGTATTGCTGCTAATTTTGGATTGGCTTTAAATCAAGTATTACAGGCAAACCCCGGGGTCAATCCCGAGGCGCTCATGCCAGGACAAAGAATATTTATTCCGCTTGCACGTCACAATGTAGCGCCTGGCGAGACACTTGCAAGCATTGCGAATCAGTACGGAGTATCGGTCTATGCACTCGCTCAGGAGAACGCCCTTACGATAACCGAGCCTATCTTTACTGGGCAAACGCTCTTTATTCCACGGGGGAAACCAATTATTGATGTCAATGCATATTCCTACCAGCAAGATGCAGCAGGTGCCCAGTCAATCCGTGAAGTTGGGGAACTGCTGACATTTGCGAGCCCGTTTGCCTATCAGGTTCAAGCGGACGGAAGCTTGGAGCCTTTTCCAGATGAACAGATGATTGCCGCAAGTTATGAAGAGAATGTTTTGCCAATGATGTCGATCTTAAATTTCACTTCAGAAGAAACCGGTTCATCGCTCACCCATACGATTCTGACGAGTAACCAGCTAATGGATACGTTATTGACAAACATCCTCAATGTAATGAACGAAAAAGGCTATCGAGGGTTAAATATTGATTTTGAAAATGTATTACCCGAAGATCGGGAGCGTTTCAATAACTTTATACAATTGGCCGTCAACCGCCTCCATCCTGAAGGGTATTTCGTTTCGACTGCGGTAGCCCCGAAAACAAGCGCTGACCAACCTGGATTATTGTATGAAGCCCATGATTATGCAGCCCATGGAAGAATTGCCGATTTCGTTATCTTAATGACATATGAATGGGGATACCGGCTCGGTCCGCCTCAAGCGATTTCACCACTAAACCAGATGCGGCGGGTTGTAGAATATGCCCTAACCGAAATGCCCGCAGAGAAAATATTCCTTGGTTTCCAGATTTACGCGCGGGACTGGAAGTTGCCTCATGTTCAAGGTCAAGCCGCCCAAACATTCAGCCCTCAAAGGGCAGTGGAACTCGCTACCAAGTATAATGCAGAAATTCATTTTGATAGAGTTGCCGCTTCTCCGTTCTTTCGCTACACGGATGAAGAAAAAAAAGTGCTCAAGCCAAGTTTGATTTGGCAAAAGAGTTCAATCTTGGCGGG
>NZ_BMOS01000002.1:211740-265128 GCF_014647195.1 Oceanobacillus indicireducens
ATGAAGTATGGTTTGAAGATGCGAGAAGTGCTCAAGCCAAGTTTGATTTGGCAAAAGAGTTCAATCTTGGCGGGATCAGTTATTGGGCACTCGGCTACCCTTTCCCACAAAACTGGGAATTGCTGCGGGATAACTTTACGGTGAGGAAGAGAATCTGAAAGCGCAAAGGCGGATTCGCGGGCGCCTGGAACTGCGACTACTCGTCCTACCAAAAGATTTTCTAGTTACTCGTCGTATTGCAAGCTTTCTGGGTGGAGAAACTCTCCTCGCAAAGCTGCAAGAAGATTACCCTTAGGAGCTTACTCAAGAAGGAATTAAATTAGGCAATGCTTGAGCGCAGAGCGGACGTGGCTAGCCCAGGATACCTAAGTTATCACAGCATTTTAATTTATAGTTTCTTATCCAACGAGGAAAGGACAGCTTGATGGGCTGTCCTTAGTCATTTCCGTTATAATTTTCCGTTCGGTTGATGAATTCTTCGGCAGCACTGTAGCCTTGTTGTTTTAGATACCAGCTGTTTGCTGCTGCTTCAATTAAGCCTGCAACATCTCTTCCCGGCTGGAGCTGGATTTTAATATGAGGAATTTCAACTCCCATATAATTCGTATATTCTGTCTTTAATTCAAGATCATTGTTCAGCTCATTAGCTCCCCATTTGGTAAGCTCAATATCAAGGGCAATCCTCGTTTCTTCCTGGAACGCTTTCCTTCCGTAAACACGGACGATATTTAACAGTCCTACACTTCTTAGAGCAAGGAATTCTTTATTCATCTCATTATGTGTTCCAAGAATCGTCCGGTGACTGAGTTTTCTCAGCACGACAATATCATCAGCAACAAGACGATGCCCGCGCCCAATGAGCGTATAAGCGGTTTCACTTTTTCCGATTCCCGATTCACCGCGCAGAAGAATTCCAATACCGAACACATTCAGGCAAACGCCCGGTACAGCAATCTCCTCCGCAAGTGCTCTACCTAAATAAGCGTCCAATTTAGAAATGAACTCATACGTAGAATCATTCGTCCGAAGCAATGGAATTCGCTCCTGGTTGCAGTACTGTTCAAGATAGGTCAATTCTTCCTGCCCCCGCGTCACAATAAAGCAAGGAGGATGATAATTGACAATGTTGCCGATTCTTTGTTTCCTTTCTTCCACACTAAGCGATTTCAAGTAATTTATTTCCGTTAGTCCGAGAACTTGCACGCGTTCCGTTGGGAAAAAATCAAAATAACCGATAAACTCGAGGCCAGGCCGGTGCGATTTATTCTTCGATACCTTTCTGTCGAGACTATCTTCTCCTGCGAGAATTTCCAAGGATAATTCTTTCGCAATTCGTTCTACACTAATCGTTTTCACTTTTCCACCTAATTTCTCCTTTTCATGTGAGTATCCGTTTCAGCGATAATGGTATCTATTATACAATATATTACCACATATATTAAGGAAACATGGAAATTTAACAAAAATAATAAAAGCCAGATCGGAAGTCCGAAAATCTGGCTTTAAACTCATTGGGTCAAATCTATCTTTTTACTTGTATAGTACATAATGAATCCGCCAATTGTCATGGAGAGTAACTCACCAATAGCAACCGTAAGATAAGACCACCAAAATGGCAGATCGAATATTAAATAAAGTTGCACAGCGACACTAAACATCGATAACGTAGCGATAAAAGCTGTGACAATAAATTTAGCTTTTACATTTTTTATATTCTTGGTCACTGCCCTAGCGACAAGCAAAACTGCAAGGGTCGCGAGTCCGCCAATTGGCACATCGATAAACCACATCGGTGACATGAAGTTTGCAATTACAACTCCCAAGAAAACTGCAACGACATATCGTTTGTGAAATAATGCCAAGTAATTGAACATTTCGGATAAGCGGAGCTGGATTGGCCCAAAGCTAATGACAGATAAAATGAGGGTGACCGCCATATATAATGCGGCAACTAAGGAAATTTTCACTATACTCCTTGTAGAAGTCAGTGACTCTTCGTGTGCTATAGAACTATTCATTTGATAAACTCCTTTGTAAAATAGCAAATTGCTATTTTAGTAATAATTATGGCCAAAGGATCGGACAAGTGCCCTACAAAGTGCCATAATACAAGCAAAAAAGCTTGCCAGATGAGTATAACAAAAAACCCTTCTTTTGCATAGAAGGATTTTTGTGGAAAATAGTTATGATACGCTATTTAACAGTCCAACCGCCATCGACTGGAATGACAGCACCATGAATATAACCTGCCGCGCTGCTAGCAAGATATAAAGTAAGGTTCGCAACCTCTTCTGGTTCAGCCCAGCGCCCAGCCGGCGTCTCTTCTGCTACCCAGCTTGCCATCTCGCCTCCATTTACGAAGTCCTTAGCATTCATTGGAGTCCGGATCGCCCCAGGCGCGATCGCGTTTACCCGGATTCCTTTTCTGCTGAAATCATAGGCAAGTTGCTTCGTATAGCCAACAATTGCATGCTTTGAAGCTGTATACGCTGCTCCTCCGCCTCCCGCGACAAGCCCGGCAATCGATGCAGTATTCACAATAACCCCTTGTTCCCATTTCAACATATGGGGAAGGATATAATTCGTAACGTGGTAGATTCCTTTTACGTTTGTATTAAATACGTCATCCCATAATTCCTCTGTCGTATCGAGCGTCGTTTTGTAATCATCGAGGATGCCTGCTGTATTCACCAGAATATCAATTCGGACATATTCCCTTAACGCTTGATGGACAGCTTCTGCGACTTCTGACTTTTCCGCGACATTCGCACACCAGAACGCAAATGTCTCCGGATATGCCTGTTTTAATACCTGCAGGCCGGTTTCATTCTGATCCACCCCAAAAACAGAAGCGCCTTGCTTTAAGAAGGCTTCTGCCTGTGCATATCCAATACCCGAAGCTGCACCTGTAATAAAAACCGTCTTCCCGTCATACTCTGAAAAATTCAAGCATCATCATCCTTTTAACATTTTTTATATTAAAAAAGAGCCCATTAAAAAAGGCTCGTCTTTATTTGACTACTTCCCAATCTTCCGCAAGCAGGTCACAAACAGTCGGAGTGAACATTGTATACCCTTCACCCTCGACATTTATTAATAAATATGGATTCAGTTTTTCACCATCGATTGTACTTTCACCAACAAGTTTGACATATAATTCAGCACCCGGCCAATCGGAACGGATTATCTTTTCACCTGCACGAAGACGTGGCAAAACCTCTTCAAATTTCATTGCGAAACCACCCTTTCTTTATATATAAAAGTATAGAGGATACATGAATTGATTTCAAATTTACCGGGACACGGGGTCAGAGCATTTGTCCCACTGCTCAAAAAAACACCCACATACTTGCGGGTGTTTCTCAAATTATTTATTATACACTTGCCAGCAATTCGGGTTCTTTTGTTTCGTTTAACTCAAGTGCCTTAGAGGTTGATTCTTTGATTTCACGCAGTAATTCCGGATTTTCACGTAATTTCATTCCATAGGATGGAACCATTTCTTTAATTTTCGGTTCCCATTCTTCCATCCGTTCCGGGAAACAGCGATTCAAGATATCCAACATAACCTGTACGGCAGTGGATGCACCTGGTGAAGCACCGAGTAATGCAGCAACTGTTCCGTCCGCACCTGTAATTACCTCGGTACCAAACTGTAATGTTCCTTTTCCGCCGTGATCCGTATCTTTAATGACTTGGACACGCTGTCCAGCAACAATCAAGTCCCAGTCCTCACTCTTCGCATTCGGAATGAATTCACGAAGTTCTTTCATCCGCTGTTCTTTTGATTGCAGCACTTGTGTCACTAAATATTTCGTAAGCGGCAACTCCTTCGCTCCTGCTGCAAGCATCGTAAATACGTTGCTCGGTTTTACCGAAGTAATTAAGTCCATATTGGAACCCGTCTTCAAGAACTTTGGTGAAAATCCGGCATACGGACCGAATAATAATTGCTTCTCATTATTGATATAGCGTGTATCCAAATGCGGTACGGACATTGGTGGTGCACCGACCTTCGCTTTACCGTACACTTTCGCATTATGCTGTTCCACGATTTCTGGATTATTACATACCATGAAGATTCCGCTAACCGGGAACCCGCCGATATGCTTGCTCTCTGGAATGCCTGTTTTTTGTAAAAGATGCAAGCTACCACCGCCACCGCCAATAAAGACGAATTTCGCAAAATGGCTTTCCGTCTTACCAGTTTCCAAGTTTTTCACTTTGACTTCCCAGCCTCCCCGTTTTTGCTTCAGATCTTCCACTTCATGATTGTACTGGATATCTGCTCCAGTCTCGTCTAGATGTTCAAATAACTTCCGAGTTAAAGCGCCAAAGTTCACATCTGTTCCACTATCAATCTTCGTCGCGGCAATCCCATCTTCAAGTACGCGGTCATTCATCATAAGCGGCAGCCATTCCGCTAATGTTGCAGGGTTCTCCGTGTATTTAATATCTTCAAACAAAGGATTTTCCTTCATCAATTCATAACGTTTCTTTAAAAATTCGACATTCTTTTCACCTTGGACTAAGCTAATGTGCGGCAACGCTCTAATAAACTTCTCCGGATCCTGCAATAAGCCTTTCTTTACAAGATAGGACCAGAACTGCAAGGAAACTTGGAACTGCTCATTCACATTATTTGCCTTTGTTACATCGATTGTGCCATCTGGATTTTCAGTCGTATAGTTTAACTCACATAATGCGGCATGCCCTGTACCAGCATTATTTAATTCATGTGAACTCTCTTCCCCTGCTTTCTCAAGCTTCTCAAACACTGTAATGTTCCACTCCGGCGCCAATTCATGCAATAGCGTACCAAGCGTTGCACTCATAATTCCAGCACCGATTAAAATAACATCTGTGTTCTCCCTTTTATTCATACTATCCTCTTCCTTATCTGTATATTTTGAACAACGGCGCAAGCACCCTTACAGGCTAAGTACGCGATTCGTTACGCGGACGCCTGTACCAGCGTATCCAGTAGTCGCAGCAACGTACAAACTGTTCCTTCCAGAACGGAAGGTAGTTCGGTGTTGCCCCACTGAATGAGTTTCACTTTATAGTTTCCTTTGCTCCTCCAAAAAATGAAAGTGCTTCCACAAATTCAATTGACTTAAGAACCCAATAGATTCTGCCCATAGATAAATTCATATAGTTGTAACACTATTATTTTAGCATATTCCCTAAATCTGCTCCAGCATTCCGCATGAAAACAGTTTTTTATGATTAAATGAGGAGCAATAACGGATAAGTTATCCATTATTCGTCTTAAAAGCTTGTCAAGCTACTGACAAGTGATAAGAAAAATTGTACAATGGAATATGAATTGTTCATGATATTCAACATAACGGTATGTTAAATATAGAATGGAAAGGGATGCGGGAATGGAAGTACGTGTGGAGAAAGATTTTTTAGGTGAAGTAGAGATACCTGACACCGCCTATTATGGTGTACAAAGCGTGAGGGCAAGGGATAATTTCCCCATCACAGGCTACAAGACGGATGTGACACTTATCCGGGCAATTGGTTTTGTTAAAAAAGCTGCTGCGATGACGAATGCCGAGCTCGGTCAACTGGATAAGCAGCTCGCTGAAGCAATTGTAACAGCTTCGGAGGAAATAATTAGCGGGAAATTTGATGACCAATTTATCGTCGACCCAATTCAAGGTGGAGCGGGAACTTCCTTCAATATGAATGCAAATGAAATTATCGCGAACCGAGCACTCGAATTATTAGGCGAAAAGAAAGGCAACTACAGTATTATTAGCCCGAACTCGCATGTCAATATGGCACAATCAACAAATGATGTTTTCCCAACTTCAGTAAATATAGCACTTATCGAACGCCTACATCATCTCGTTGATAAAATTGCCAAGCTTGTCGATGCCTTAAAGTCAAAATCTGAGGAATTCGATAATGTCATTAAAATGGGAAGAACCCATCTGCAGGATGCTGTTCCAATCCGTCTTGGCCAAGAATTCATTGGCTACCATTCTGTTATTGATCGTGACCTAGAGCGAATCAGTAAATCAATCAAAGGCTTACGCTCCATCAACCTCGGTGGAACATCTGTTGGAACTGGACTCAACGCCCTGCCGGAATACACGGAGAAAGCTGTTGACTACTTAGCAGAACTCACAGGCTTTGAACTGAAAAGCAGTGAGAGCCTGATTGATGCTACTCAGAATACAGATGTCTATACCGAAGTGTCTGGCATGCTGAAAATCCATGCATTAAATATATCGAAAGTCGCTAATGACTTACGCCTGATGAGTTCCGGTCCGACTGCAGGACTTGGAGAAATCAATCTTCCGGCACGTCAAAGCGGCTCTTCCATCATGCCAGGTAAAGTAAATCCGGTTATTTGTGAAGTAATTAGCCAAGTCGCTTATCAAGTTGTTGGGAATGACGCAACAATTGGAATGGCAGCAGAAAACGGACAGCTTGAATTGAACGTAATGAAGCCGGTCCTTGTATTCAACCTTCTCGAATCCATTTCTATTTTAGAAAATGGAATTCAGATCTTTAAAGAATATGCTATTGAAGGAATGACTGCGAATATCGAACATTGCCGGAATATGGTCGAACGCAGTATTTCTCTCGTAACCGCGATTAATCCATATGTTGGTTATGAAAAAGCAACTGAAGTCGCCCGGATTGCAATTGAGACAAATCGTCCGATCCGTGAAATCTGTATTAAAAACGGAATTCTTACAGAAAAAGAAGTCGATACGATCCTCGACTTAAATAACTTAACTTCCCCTGGAATTGCTGGGAGAGATAAAGTATATGCAGGGAAATAAGTAATTAAAAACGGTCGGTTCAGGAACTATTCCTAACCGACCATTTATTTTGCCGTTCAAAATAATATTGCAGTACATAGGTAGCCCGCTTGCATTGGGGGTGTGCTTCGATATTTTTCAGTAATCCTTTAATAACCGCTTGATGCAATGAGGGATTCACCAGCTCGTTTTTTAACATAAGAATGGATTCTTTTTCCACAGATTCTTCCAGCAAAGCAATCGTCTCATCAAGAATCGCGTAAACCCTCTCCTTTGTAATCGATGTTCCCTGTGACCCTTTTAGCATAATGTAGGCATCTTCTGTAATTGCCGGTTGGCTCGTATGTTTAGCCAAAATATGCGTCTTTTCTACAAGTGATTCAGCGAGCTGTTTTGCGTCAAAGGGCAGATCTGTAAGTAGCAATATTTCCATATAACTCTTCATGAGGCCAAGAATCGTATAGACAAGGTCATATTTGTTCTCCAACACTTTTTCTCCATACACCTTTTCAAGCATCGTTAAAATCAATTCTTGCATCCGTTCATTATAGCCACTGATTTGCGTAATAAATTCCTCATCCAAAAAGTGAACTTGCTCTTTCATAAAGATTTTTGCGAATCCCGATTGCTTCAAAAAGCGTTCAAAGTGATATTCATAAAAATTATAGAGTAGTTGATCGGAAGCGCCTTCACTGACCGCTTGGTCAACACCGGTAATAAACTCCCGTAAAAATTTATGAATTAAGGCCATAATCAGTTCATCCTTCGATTTGAATGAAAGATAAAAGGCTCCTTTTGATATACCAGAACGTTCCGTGATTTCTTGGACAGATGTTGCACGGAACCCTTGCTCAGCAAAAAGCTCCATTGCTTTTTCCATAATTAACTTTCTTTTTTCCATTTTTATCGTCCTGCTTTCCGCTATTTCTATTGACTTCTGACCTGCTGGTCATATATTATAGAAAAATGAGTTTAAAATGTCAACAAAGGGACGGTGCAAATGAAAAGTATAGCTAATTTCGTTATGAAGAACAAACTTGCGGTATGGTTACTCACCATTATCGTAACTGCTAGTGGTATTTATGCCGGGACTCAGATGAAAACAGAGTCCATTCCAGATATATCCATTCCTTATTTAATGGTGATGGATGTTTATCCAGGGGCAACCGCGGAACAGGTGATGGAGGATATATCCATCCCGCTTGAACGAGCGGTTGAAGACCTGGAAGATGTAAAAAATGTTTACTCTGACTCCTCTTCCAGCCTTTCCAGTATTCAAATTGAATATGAATATGGAGTTGATATGGCGGAGAAACGTCGTGAATTGCAGGACGCAATTGAAGGCGTCAACCTGCCAGAAGATGCCCAAGAACCGACGATTACAGCAATTAGTCTTGATATGATGCCGGTTCTTGCATTAAGCATCAGTAGTACAGAAGAAGACATTGTCGAGCTTACATCAACTGTAGATGAAGTCATTCTGCCAAAAATTGAAAAGTTGGACGGAGTAGCCTCTGCTACAATGGCCGGTCATCATGTAGAAGAAGTACAGCTTACATTCGATGAAGCCGCCATGGAAGAACTCGAGCTCGATGAAGAAACGGTAAGAGATATGATCCAGGCAAGTGACATGGCCGTTTCCCTCGGTCTGTTTGAGTTTACAGAAGGAGAAGAAGCTGTTGCCGTTGACGGGAAATTCACGACGGCGGAAGAACTGGAAGAGATGGTTATTCCAGTCACACCATCAGAAGAAAATCCTGTACCATTTGTAGAACTTGCTGATATTGCAGAAATCGAAACAGTCGGTAAGGTCGAGTCCATCTCCCGTACAAACGGAGAAGATGCGATTGGGATTCAAATTGTTAAAGGCCAGCAAGCAAACACAGTTGATGTTGTTAATGCGGTCAAGGATTTAATGGAAGAAGAACAGGATCGATTGGACGGACTTGTTGTAGATGTTTCGCTTGACCAAGGAGAACCAATTGAAGATTCCGTTAGCACAATGGTGGAAAAAGCACTATTCGGTGGAATAATTGCTGTTATGATTATCCTGCTTTTCTTACGGGATATTAAATCCACAATTATTTCCATCATTTCCATTCCAGTTTCTATTTTCACGGCTTTCCTGATCTTGAACTGGCTGGATATTACAATGAATATTATGACCCTCGGTGCGGTAACGGTTGCCATCGGACGGGTTATTGACGACTCGATAGTTGTTGTTGAGAATATTTATCGACGACTTCACTTGAAAGACGAACAACTTAGAGGGCGTGCATTAATCCGTGAAGCAACCATTGAGATGTTTAAACCTATCCTTTCGTCCACTTTAGTGACGATTGCGGTATTTGCCCCAATGGTCTTTATCGGTGGTATGGTTGGCGAACTATTCATGCCGTTTGCTTTAACGATGTCTCTAGCATTGCTCGCATCCTTACTTGTCGCAATTACAATTGTTCCGGCGTTATCCCATACATTGTTCAAGAAGAAATTATATGGTGACCGGACTGAAGTGAAACATAAAAAACAAGGAAAAATAACACAGGGATATAAGAAGTTCCTGAACTGGACATTAAATCATAAATTCATTACATCCTTTCTTGCAATTGCCCTACTCGTTGGAAGCTTATTCTTAACACCATTGATTGGCTTCAGTTTCCTAGGCAGTGATGAGGAAAAAGTGATGTATATCACCTATTCACCAGAACCAGGTGAGTTAATGGATGATACACTTGAAAATGTGGCAGAAGTAGAAGATAAGCTAATTGCCCGGGATGATACAGAAATTGTCCAGCTTTCCATTAATGATTCCACATCTCCTGAATCAGCGATGATGGGTACTGGTGGCGGCGGAGCACTAATCTTCGTTACGTTCGATGAGGATATGGAAAACTTCCCTGAAGTACGAGATGAAATTAAAGATTATATTACGGAAATCGGCCACTCTGGAGAATGGATCAGCCAGGACTTCTCTATGGATATAGGCTCGAATGAGCTAAGCTATACATTCTACAGTGAAAATCGAAATGATTTAAATGAAGCTGTTCGGATGGTTGAAGAAGTTATGACTGAAAATGAGCGCTTGGAAGATGTAACGTCGACTGCAGAAGGTGCATACGTCGAGCATATCTTGAAAGTTGATCAAGCGGATCTCCTGCAATATGGTTTAACAACAGGACAAATCGTCGGTATACTAAGCAATTCCTCTACAGAAGATGTACTGACAACGGTAGAAAAAGATGGTGAAACTCTTGACGTTATCGTTCAGCAAGAAGCAGAAACAGAAGCAACTTCAATTGATGAATTACTTGAATTAGAAGTACCTGTACCTGCTCAGCCAGGAACCGTACTTCCGTTATCTGAATTAGTATCTGTGGAAGAGGATTCAACGGTTGCTACATTGTCCAGAAGTAATAACCAATACTATGCGACCGTATCGGGAACGATTCTAGATCAAGATATTTCACAAGCAACTTCAGAGCTTGATGAGGCAATTGAAGATCTTGAACTGCCTCGAGGTGTGGAAGTAGGCATTGCCGGGGTTGCAGCTGATATGGAAGAAACATTTGAAAAGCTTGGTGTTGCGATGCTTGCCGCAATTGCGATTGTTTACTTCATCCTAGTTGTTACCTTTAGTGAAGGAATTGCCCCATTCGCAGTTCTATTCTCCCTTCCATTTGCAGTTATTGGATCTTTCATTGGTCTATACTTGACTGGTGACACCATTTCCGTAACGGTAATGATGGGACTCTTGATGCTAATTGGTATCATTGTCACGAACGCGATTGTGCTTGTCGACCGGATCATCCGGATGGAACGCAGCGGTATGTCGCTTCGTGAAGCGATTATCGAAGGTGGAGGCACACGTCTCCGTCCAATTCTGATGACAGCTATCGCGACAATCGGAGCCCTTATCCCACTTGCTGTTACAGGTGGCGGAGGACTTGTATCAAGAGACTTAGGTATCACCGTTATCGGTGGACTCGCAAGTTCGACACTCCTTACACTCATTATCGTACCAGTGGTATATGAAATGTTAAGTAAACTCTTTAAGAAAGACCGTAAAAATATTAGAGAAGATTAATCGAAAAGGACGACCAGAATATTCTGGCCGTCCTTTTTAATTGGCGGGAGGGACATTGGGAGGGACATTGGGAGGGACATTGGGGTCAGAGCATCTGTCCCACTGGGACAGATGCTCTGACCCCAATGTCCCGATTAAAATCCGAAATCTATTCCAGTTAGTAGGTACGTGGCGACGAGCAGTACTAGCAGGTAGCCTGCGCTGAGCCAGAACATGTCAAACTTCGGTTTCTTCACATTAACCAAGAATAGATAAATATGAATCATACCAAAAAGCATCAGACCAAACACATACATAATCATAAAGTATTCAATAGCAAGTAAACCAAAAAGTACGAAAACGATACAAAATACGAGCACAAACGGGATGTTTACTGTAACGTATTTCGTCAGCAATAATTTATGTTCCATTTTTCGGTTTCCAAAATAGGATAGCATGTAATATAAAGTAAAATAGCCAACCGCAAACGTGACGAGCCAACCAAACATCGTCTTGAAAAGAAACTCAATCCCTATCGAACTGCCAAAAAAGCTTCCTAAACCACCAAACATATTGTCCATAAGGTTTTTCACAGAGAAATATGCGAACACTCCAAGGATAAAAGATAAAAGAACGAATATAATGACACTTGTTTCTAAACTAATTGAACGGTTGGAGTTAATGACCGAATGCGGTTTGATAATCGCATCTTTTAATATCCCTTTTGATTCATTCAGACTCCTATCAAAATTGAAATTTACTTTTTTATCTTTGGAATCTGTTTCTTTTTGCTGATTTTCATTTACATTAGATGGTTGTTGAACGTTCTCTTGATGTGTGGGTTGGATCTCTTCTTGGCAAGTTGAAGCATGCTGATGAATAGTTTGTTCTTGCGGAGAAGCTGTAGATTTCTCATCTGTCCCCTTCTCGTAATCCCCTTCTAACTGTTGACCATTGTTTTTGTCCATGCTGCTGGTTCCTCCCTTTTTAGTATACTTTTTATACTATATATCACCCTACTACACGCAACATCTACGATAATAGGATGTTCCCTAGCCGAAGTCGGATGGGAAAGTGCCACCATTTTCCATTCTCTTTTATCCAACCATAACTCTAACCAAATCACAATGGACTTATGACATAGGCACATCGATTGAAAAAGCGCGGATTATTGATGTATCAACAAATCCCGCGCTTTTTAATTTTTTGGGACAGGGGGTCAGAGCATCTGTCCCAGTGGGACAAATGCTCTGACCCCAATTGTCCCACTCGGACTATTCAATATAATTTACGATATTATAAATACCCGCTGAACCACAGCACATATTTTTGTCTGGCAGTTCGAGATAAGTAATCCCTAGCAACTCCAGCGGCTTATTCTCCCGTTTTTGAACATTTGTCATATGGCGGGACGGCTGGTAGGTTATAACTTTATTAATCTCTTTCGTACACGGTAAGCGTAATTCTCTCAAAATGACACTAATATCCACATTCTTTCTAGCAAATTGCTCTGCTCGTTCCGCCCAGTCTGTATCATCCGCCAATAACTTATCGTATTCTACGAGTTGTGCGCCACAGCCCCCGATGCTGTTAATTTATACAATAAATCTTGCCGGGAATCTTCATTGATAAACATACCGACGCCAGGCCGGACGGTAATGATGCCGGAAGATTCCAGAACGGTTACAGCTTCTTTCACGGACGTCTGGGAGATGCCGAACATTTCCGCAAGTGCTCGCTCGGATGGAAGATTTTCCCCTGGGGAAATTTGTCCGTTTGCAATGGAAGTTTTGATTTGTTGTATATCGTTTGATAGATTCTTTTTCGTTTTTTAATTGGTGCAAATTCCATAGAAAACCTCCAATCTGGCCAGTGGCTAGGTGGACAGTCCACAATCGGTTTAGAAAAAAGAAACATGACATTCCTGTTTCCTTTTTCTAACACTTATGATCGTTTGCTTACCGTAAATCTGCCTTTTACTTCATTTCCCCATTTTAATGTGTATTCTTCTCCGTCTGTAATCGGTCCAACGCCCTCGGGGGTACCAGTATAAATGATATCGCCTTTTGACAAACCAATTTCTTCATAGATGTATTCTAGCAACGCTTGGAAACTAAAAATAACGGATTGGATATTTCCCTGCTGAACCGTCTCCCCGTCACGTTCCAAGGAGAATTCCACATCTTTTATTTGTTCCACACCAGGAAAGTCCCAAAACCCCGTCACAATTGCTGCATTCCTGAATCCTTTCGCAACAAACCATGGATGCCCCTTTTTCTTTAGATTCGATTGAATATCTCTTAGTGTTAAATCAATACCTAGCGCCATTTGTGTAACGATTTCCTCTACTGTGAAACCGCGCTCCACTTCATTCCCGATATAAAGGACAATTTCCAGTTCATGATGGATATCACCGCGATTAGCTGGAAAAGATAAGACGCTACCATCCGCAGAAGCAAGCGCACTTGTCGGTTTTGAAAATACTAAAGGTTGATCTGGTACTTCGTTTCCTAGTTCCAGCGCATGATTTTTATAATTACGTCCGATACAAAATATGTTCTTAATTTCCATGATTTTTCCTCTCCTTCCTTCAGCTACATAACACGGGGATGATTCAACTTGATACGTGCTTTCGTTAAGTGACCCGCTACTGCTGCTCGAGCTACCTCGGCATACTCTTACGTCCGTTACTTTCGCTCCCTTGAAGTTCTGCCTTATCTCGTACAGTCGCATACACATCCCCATGATGATTATTTAAAGCTAGAATACATCGTTTTTTGAAATCTGTCATCTTCTCCTTTGGGACATGGGGTCAGAGCATTTGTCCCATCTGGGACAAGTGCTCTGACCCCAATGTCCCACTGTCTGACTTTAAATTATGGAATAAACAGCATACAGGCAAACACCTTGCACTTGAATGGATGAAACGGAGAAAATGGATAATCTGTAAGGTGCAGAAAGTAATGAGGAAATACGTGGAAAACCTTCCGGATAAGATGTTGAAAACGGAACATCCACCTTTGTAACGGTATTGGGAAGGGAAGACGCGAGGAAATTGTGGGACGATTACTTCCCAAGCTGCCGAAACGCTAAATCTTTGAGCGGGACATGGGGTCAGAGCTTTTGTCCCAGAAATCTGGGACAAGTGCTCTGACCCCAATGTCCCGCACGTTGTGTTATTTTTTTGCGACGACTATCAAATAGCCTTTGTCGAGTTCTGCTTCATATCTGTCTGCCTCTGCTTCTGTAAGGCCAAGGTTTTCAAATTGATTCCGGAGTTCGTCACCACGGGAACGGAAGACATTTGCGATTTTATCCAGGATGCCCTCTTCCTCCATGCCTACTTGATTCACATGCAGATTTTCTGATAGCTTGTCCGTTAGGTCTGGCTCGTGGGCAATAACATAAATTTCATCTTTTGTATAACCTTGTAGCATTAATTGGTCGATCTTCTCTTTTGCCTTCACACTATTTTCAACAACATAAACATTTTCCATTATTAAAAACCTCCTAAGCAGTTTACTAGTTTATGCTTCTCTTTTGCTTTCATTCTATGTTTAACCGCTTCAGAGAAAATAAAACATTTTCTTGCGGAATACGAATTACCCTGCTATAATGAACACTAACTAAATACTGGTATCTTTAATTCAGTCCTGTGAGGCTGACAAGAACAGCGGGTAAGTAGAGGATGCGTCTGCAATCGATATACTGTAGATGCCTATCTTTATATTTAAAAGAGGCTAATTGTCAGCATATACTGATGATTGGCCTCTTTTTTACTTCCTCATGTATAGAAAATGGATACCAGCTAATGAGGAGGATACAAAATGAAAAAATTTGATCCGGAATTTTCTCGGCAAGCTGTCCCAATGGGAAATCGTAATAGCTTTTGGAAAATCTTATCTGTGATGCTTGGAATGACATTTTTCTCAGCAAGTATGCTCGCAGGTGGAGAGCTCGGACTTGGTCTCACCTTCACACAATTTATGCTAATTGTTTTGATTGGGAACTTCATTTTAGGAATTTACACTGGTTCCCTTGCTTTTATCGCGGCTAAAACTGGTTTATCGACCCATTTGCTAGCAAAATATGCCTTTGGAGAAAAAGGTTCACACCTGCCTTCTTTCCTGCTTGGCTTTACACAAGTCGGCTGGTTTGGGGTTGGGGTTGCCATGTTTGCGATTCCTGTTGCAAAAATTCTCGGCTGGAATGTGTACGCCCTGATTTTCCTGTTTGGGTTTGCAATGACAGCGAGCGCATTGTACGGGATGAAATCGCTCGTCGTACTTGGATATATTGCAGTACCAGCGATTGCGATACTTGGTACATATTCCATGTTTCACGCGACAGAAGTAATTGGTGGTCTGCAAGGTCTCATTTCCTACGAACCCGTAACATCTATTTCCGTGGCAGCTGCGCTTACGATTTGTATTAGATCTTTCATTAGCGCCGGTTCACTCACACCGGACTTTACCCGTTTTTCCAAATCACCGCGCCAAGCCGTAACGGCAACGGTCATCGCCTTTTTACTGGGTAACTCACTCATGTTTATTTGCGGTGCTTTCGGTGCGACGGCATATGGCCTTGCTGAGATTTCCGAAGTTCTCTTTCTACAGGGATTGGTTATCCCAGCGATTGTTGTCCTTGGCTTAAATATTTGGACAACGAATGACAATGCGCTTTACGCTTCCGGATTAGCCTTTGCTAATATCACGAACATGCCGAAGAAATTATTTGTCATCATCAATGGACTCGTCGGAACGCTTTTTGCAATGTGGATGTACAGTAATTTTGTTGGATTTCTCAATGTGCTTGGAGCGGCAATTCCTTCCATTGGAGCTATTATAATTGCAGACTATTTCTTTATACGCAAGCGGAAATATGCTGAATTTGAGAAAATGCATTTTCAAAAAGTGAACTGGATTGCGATGATTGCTTGGGTACCGGAGTTAGTTTGGCCCAATTCGCACCAGGGATCAGTCCGTTAAATGCCCTGATTGGCACTGGGATGGTATATATTATATTAACGAAAATTTTACCTGAAAGAATTTTTGTAAAAGGGGTTGCTATGACAAATGATCATTAAAAATTGTACATTACGTGGACAAGATGGTACATTCCATATCATGATTCAAGATGGTGTTTTTGAAAAAATTACCGCAGATGAAAAGGAGTTGCCCGAGGATAAGGAAATCCTTGATGTCGGGGGTGCTCTCGTCCTTCCACCGTTTATCGAGCCTCATATTCATTTGGATACGACATTGACAGCTGGAGAGCCTGAGTGGAACAAGAGCGGTACATTGTTTGAAGGGATTCAGCGCTGGACCGAGCGGAAGGAAACATTGACGGAAGAAGATGTAAAAAAACGGACGAAAACCGTGCTCGAATGGCAAATCGCTCAAGGGATTCAGCATGTCCAGACCCATGTTGATGTGACAGATCCTGATCTGACGGCTTTAAAGGCAATGCTTGCTGTGAAGGAAGAGATGAGCGATTATCTCGACCTGCAAGTTGTAGCTTTTCCGCAAGAGGGAATTCTATCTTATCCGAACGGTGAAGACCTTCTTCGGGAGTCGCTCAAGCTTGGAGCTGACGTTGTTGGCGGGATTCCTCATTTTGAATTCACTCGGGAGTATGGCGTCGAATCCTTGAAGATCGCTTTTGATCTTGCCGAAGAATATGACCGGCTAATCGATATCCATTGTGATGAAATTGATGATGAGCAATCCCGATTTGTTGAAGTTGTTGCTGCGGAGGCGTTAAAGCGTGGGCTAGGTGCAAAAACGACTGCAAGCCATACAACAGCGATGGGATCTTATAATAATGCTTATACGTATAAATTATTCGGATTATTGAAGAAGGCAGACATTAACTTTGTATCGAATCCGCTTATTAACATTCATTTACAGGGGCGTTTTGATACGTATCCGAAACAGGCGGGGACTCACACGGGTAAAAGAATTGCTGGAATCGGATTTGAATGTTTGCTTCGGTCACGATGATGTTTTTGACCCGTGGTATCCTTTAGGAACTGGAAATATGCTGCAAGTATTGCATATGGGCATCCATGTCGCGCAGTTGATGGGCTATGAGGAAATTGTTAATTCAATCGATTTGGTTACTGCAAACAGTGCACGCACCTTGCATATTGAAGATCGGTACGGAATTGAAGCTGGAAAACCAGCAAACTTTATTGTTTTAGGGGCAGAAAATGAGTATGAGGCGATTCGGAAACAAACAATTGTCCGCTACGCCTTCCGAAACGGTAAGAAAATCGCCGAAACAAAACCAAGCGAAACCCATATCAACCTCAACACAAAAAAAGAAATCACCTTTACAAGATAGACAAGTGGTGGGACATTGGGGTTGGCAAGTGGTGGGACATTGGGGTCAGAGCACTTGTCCCAAAAAAGCGGGGACAGTTGCTCTGACCCCAATGTCCCTCTATTCATTATCAGCTTATTAAGATAACGAGTGGTTTCTACCGGATTTTTTTAGTTTCAATGTTTTATAGATTTTACTCACATTATAGCGAACAGATTCAGCCGGCTGTTCCAGTTCTTCAGCAATTTCTTGATTGTTTTTCTTTAGAAATATTAAATCATCAATAATAACAATCTTCATCCTAAACACCCTCTATTTTAAATAAACCTATCCAATCCCTAGTATAATGAGCCAAACTAAACAATTTCTAAACGGGAAAGGGACAAGTGCTCTGACCCCCTGTCCCCATTTTTAAATTGTTACAATGCGGTGAAGTATATTGCATTTTCACGTTGAATACAGTATATTTAAATTGTAAGAGATAGTGAAACATTTCACAATATAATATGTGAGGAGATAAACAAATGAAAAACTTTATTAAAGGACCTCAGATGGCGGTTGTTTGGACAGTATTGCGGGTTTGGTTAGGTGTACAATGGTTGACTGCGGGTTGGGGTAAAGTAGTTGGCGGATTTGATGCCGGCGGGTTTCTGCAAGGTGTACTTGCCAATGCAACAGGCGAAGCCCCTACAGTACAAGCATGGTACGCAACATTTGTCGAAGGCTTTGCTATTCCGAATGTCGGTTTAATAAATATCTTAATCCCGTGGGGAGAACTCTTGGTAGGTATCGGTTTAATACTTGGTGCAGCTACTATTCCTGCTTTAATCGCTGGTGCATTCATGAACCTTAATTTCTTACTTGCAGGAACATTGAGTACAAACCCTATACTTTACACGCTTGCGATTGTGCTTTTATTCACAGGTGCAGCAAGTTATTACTACGGTGTCGACCGTTTTATTGCTCCATATATCAAAGCACGCTTCAATAAAAAAGCAAAAACAAAACCAACAGATAAAACAGTTAACTTCCCAGCATAAACTGGGACAAATACACTGACCCTGTGTCCCGATTGGGACATGGGGTCAGTGTATTTGTCCCGATTAATATATTATTAAAAGTTTGGCGATTTACGTTTTCAGTTGGTATACCTGAGGTAAATGATACTTTTGATCTCTTACATTACGATGATAATTCCCATTTCCCCCTCTATTTTCCAGAAATAGCTTCCCCTTTACTGTAAATCCTCTATTTGCTTCTTCTTTTCGAACCGTCTATGATAAATGCTAGCATCCTTTCCCCGTCTTTTCTCCTATATACCCTATCATTAATTCTTTCAACATCTCATCTTTTTTCAGAAACGCATATCTTTTTTAAATAAACCAGGAAGGGAGGATATTTTTGTGGCGAGAAAGCCGCGTAAAAAAAGTTTAAGTGGGATTTATCATGTCATGCTGCGTGGGATTAATAAGCAAACAATTTTCGAGGATAAGAATGACAGATACAGATTTATGCAGACATTGGCATATGTTAAAAAGAAAAGTGGTCTTTTACTCTATGGTTATTGTTTAATGGATAACCATGTCCACCTGTTGATTGAAGAAAGAGAAGAATCAATTTCTAAAGCGATTCAGCGCCTAAGTTCAAGCTATGTTCTTTGGTACAATCGGAAATACGATCGAACAGGTCACTTGTTTCAAGGAAGATTTAGAAGTGAAACAATAGAGTCTGTCCGCTCTTTTTTAAAAGTACTTCGTTATATTCACCAAAACCCCGTTCAGGCGGGACTTGCTAGTGACGCCATAACATCTAAATGGACAAGCATGCAAGAATATTTAGGCAAACCTTCACTTGTGGATACCGAAGTTGCCGTTCAATTATTCGCTTTAGACAGGGAGAAGGCAATTCGATTATTTATCGAATTTATGCTGCTTCAACATGAAGATGAGTTTATGAATAATACAGGCAAAAAAGTTCTTGAGGATGCAGAAGTTATGAATTTTCTAACGGAGATAGGTATAAGCAACATAAGCCACCTGCAAAAAATGGGGAAAAGTGAAAGAGATGCAGTCATTCGTGAATTAAAAGCACTAAAAGGTATCACCATTCGACAACTCTCACGCATTACCGGAATCCCAAAAAGTGTCATCGCTCGTGTGAAATAAAATGGGACATTGGGGTTGGGACATTGGGGTCAGAGTAAATGTCCCACTGGGACAAATCCTCTGACCCCACTGTCCCTCTGACCCCACTGTCCCTCTCCTAATCATCAAGAAGTGGAATGTCCTGATGTTTCGTTTCATTGGTGCGATTTATTGGAACGTGGTTGAAGATTTCACCACTTTCAAAGAACTCGGCAACTCTGCGAATCCAATCGTGGTAATCCATCCACTCCTGTAACTCTTCAAGTAGGTCGTCAACCTGCTTTTCTTCCTCTATCGATAATTCCGGGGATTCCTTTATTTGTTTTAATCTATTTTTAAGCCTTGGCTCAAAGCTTCTGTTACGCATAATCGCTTTTTGCCAAGAGGAATTGAATAAGGTAATAAAGGTTTCATAATGATCTTTTTCAAGTTGATATAAATCTTTCCGCACACCTTTTTTGAAAACCCGGACAAGCATATCCATATCAAGCATTTCGCGAACCACTTGACTCATCCGTGTTTTACTCATTCCAGTTTCGGCGGATAACTCATCGAGTGTCATCGGCTCACGATTCAAATAAATAATCCCCAGTATACGTCCGACAGTCGTAGAGACCCCGAATGTGCTCATGATATCGGAAATTCGATCAATAAATTGTGTTCGTATCTCATTAATATTCTCTCTATGAATTGTCATCGTTCTCCTTCCTTCAGTCGCTAGCCAAACTATAGTAGTACGTAAACTCTTTGCCGTTATTACTATAATATGTTTAAGGCGAATAAAAAAGTATTTTCAATCGAAATTCCAAGAAAAGTACCCAATGATTGGGACAAATGCTCTGACCCCATGTCCCATTCTAGGAGGCTTGCGGCTTGGACGGTTTTACCGGGTGAAGTTTCCGTTCAATCCAGCCCATCGCCAAGTCTGCAATAATCGCCATAAAGGCTGTCGGGATTGCCCCAGCTAAAATAATTGCTGTCCCGTCCGTTGCATTCGTGCCAGTAATAATAATAGCGCCAAGACCGCCTGCACCGACGAACGCACCGATCGCCGCAATCCCGATGCCAATGACAATAGCAGTCCGAAGCCCAGCCATTATAACACTGATCGCTAACGGCAACTCTACCATTCGCAGTACTTGAAAGCGTGTCATGCCAGATGCATAAGCCGCTTCCACAACATTTTCATCTACACCTTTCATGCCAACATACGTATTTTGCGTAATCGGCAAGATGGAATAAAGCGCCAAGGTGAATACCGCCGTATTTACACCGAGTCCAAAGACCATCATAATAATCGCCATAGCACCTAACGCGGGAATCGTCTGAATAATACTTCCGAGGGACAATACCCATCCACTCAATTTACCGTATTTAGCAATGAGGATACCGAGTGGAATTGCGATAATAGCTGCAAATAATACACCATATGCAGCCATCAAGAAATGTCTGTAAAATTCAACCCAAATATAACCCGCATTCATACTGACATAGGTGAAGAACTCTTGCAGTATTTCCATCTCACTCTTCCCCCTTTACGTCTTCAAAATAATTGTTTTCCTCGAGGAAATCCTTCGCTACTTGCCGAGGATTAATCAGCAAAACATCTGCCTGATAATTCAATTCCTGCATCTGTTCTGTAGAAATTTGCCCGTGCAACCGTTCAAGCATGTGAACCATTTCCGGATATTGCTCTAACGTTTCATTCGCAACGACAGGTGACGCATCGTATGGCGGGAAAAAGCGGCGGTCGTCTTCAAGCACTTTTAAATCAAATTCTTTAATTCTACCATCTGAAGAATAGGCAAGCACAACATCCATACTACCTGATGCCGCGGCTTGATAAACGAGCCCAATGTTCATCGGATATACTTCTCCAAAGGAAAAATACATTTCTTGAAATCCATCATACCCGTCCCCTTTCCGGTTGACCCATGAGTTATCCACGCCAAAGCGCAAATCATCTGCAAAAGGTTCCAAATCGGAAACGGTTTCGATATTATTTTCTTCGGCAAATTCAGAGGTAATCGCAATTGCATACGTGTTTTCAAAACCATAGGTTGGCCCCCATAGTTGGTTGAATCGCCCTTCAAATTCCCGTTCCACAATTTCCAATGCCGCATCGGGATCTCTCACAGGTTCCATACCGAGTGCCCCGGATAAATCCGTCCCTGTGTATCTTGAAGCCGTGATATCCAGATCACCTCGCACCATTCCTTGATGCTGAACGATGGAAGAACCAAGATGTGTCACGAGTTCTGTATTTGCACCAGTCTCTCTTTCTATCATAAGCGACAACATTTCTGCTAATATATGAGATTCTGACGTTGCTATTGCCCCGATTTTAATCGTATTAGCGGCCGAACCAGTAAGTCCTGGTAAGGAGCAGCCAGTTAGCGTCAGAAGTAACATGAGTCCTATAATTCCTTTTCTCAAGTAATCCACCTCCAAAATTATCCTGCTGCTTTATATGATTCTCTTAATCCTTTTGGCATCATTCTAGTTTCTAGACCAGCAAGGGACCGATCAGCAATGACAGCAAGAATCGTTGCCGGAATGGTTCCAGCTAAAATTAAATCCGGACGATAAAGGTTTAGGCCATCGAAAATAAAGTCACCAAGCCCTCCCCCGCCGATAAATGCAGCTAAGGTTGCCCAACCGATGAGATAAACGGTGGACAAACGTATTCCTGCCATAATCACCGGTAAAGCAAGAGGAAATTCCATTTTTAAAATAGACTGCCATGTGCTCATTCCCATACCTTTCCCTGCTTCAACAACAGACTGATCGACTCCCTGGACACCGACATACGTATTCCGTAAAATAGGCAGCAAGGAATAGAAAAATAATGCGACGATTGCCGGCAATTTTCCAACTCCCAAAAAGGGAATAAAAAAGGCAAGTATAGCCAAGCTTGGAATCGTTTGTAGCACCCCAATGAAAGAAATAAAGCGATCAGCAAACTTTGGTGCCCTGGATAGTAAAATTCCGAGCGGTACAGCTACGACAATTCCTAGTACAATTGCTGCGAGAGAAATATAGAGATGTTCCCACGTTTTAAATAGCAATTCACTTCCATGGGTTGAAAAAAATTCCATCATTTATATACACCTCCTATTATGCTTGAATTTCAGGTTCAGAATCTTCCAATTCCATTCCATTGCCCCAAATCGTATCGTAAAGTAGATTGGCAAGGGCTGCTCTTGTGACGATCCCTGTTAAACGATTATCGTTATCAACGACTGGAACATATTTCATTCCACGGCGTAAAATTTTGTGAACCGTATCACGAAGTAAGCTATCTTCCGTTACAGTGAAAAGTTCCGTTTCCATTACTTTCTCCACTGTTGTCGCTTTTCTATAATTCAAATTCACCATTTCAATATCAATAAACCCTTGTAAAACATGGTTAGAATCTACAACGAGCAAAGAGTCTACTTTTTTATCCCTCATTGTAGCAAGTGCGTTTTTCAATGTAGCTTGAGGTTCAATTGTTATCGGCGAGCCTCCTGTTATTTGTCCAACTGTCACAACATCCGGGCGACCTTGAATGAGACGTTCTTTTCCAAGGAATTCCTCTACAAAATCATTTGCTGGATTTCTTAAAATTTCTTCAGGCGTATCTGCCTGGACAATTTCCCCGTCACGCATAATTACGATGCGATCAGCGAGCTTTATTGCTTCATCCATATCATGGGTGACAAATACGATTGTTTTATCTAATTCACGTTGCAGTTT
The DNA here is from genome assembly GCF_014647195.1 of Oceanobacillus indicireducens. Taxonomy (GTDB): domain Bacteria; phylum Bacillota; class Bacilli; order Bacillales; family Amphibacillaceae; genus Oceanobacillus; species Oceanobacillus indicireducens. The sequence continues at coordinate 234,795 of NZ_BMOS01000002.1, forward strand.
TTTAAATTCATCCTGTAAGGAATCCCTCGTAATCGGGTCGAGTGCACCAAATGGCTCATCCATCAATATTAAGGGTGGGTTCGCTGCTAATGCGCGTAGGACACCGATTCGCTGTTGTTGTCCGCCACTTAGCTCATGAGGATATTTATCAAGATAATCTTCCGGCAGATCAACTAACTTAATCAGTTCGCGAGCCCGGGCATCTTTCTTCTCCTTCGACCACTTGAGAAGCGTTCCAACAAGGACGATATTTTCTTTAATCGTCATATGTGGCATGAGACCGACTTGCTGAATGACATAGCCAATGGAACGACGGAGCTCAACGGGGTTCTGTTTCGTGATGTCTTTGTCATTTAGTAAAATACTTCCGTCTGTAATATCGATGAGCCGGTTGATCATCTTCATCGTTGTCGTTTTCCCGCAACCACTTGGTCCAATAAAACAGACAAATTCTCCTTTATCTACTTTTAAATTCAAATTATTTACAGCAGGCTTTCCATAATTACTGTAGCGTTTTGTTACATTTTTAAATTCTAACAAAACGAAACACCTCCAAATTTTTCAGAATGAATCGACTACTTCATTATATCGAAACTAAATAAATAACTAAAACCGATTTAAACGTCATACAGTATGATTAATTCATACAATATTTACTTTATAAACTTTATAACCGCACTTTTCGTACAATTCCTCCATAAATCGCCGTAAATCTAGTATAATGTTATGGAAAGCGTGGGACAGTGGGGTCAGAGCAAATGTCCCAGTGGGACACTTTGCTCTGACCCCCTGTCCCATCCGTGAAGGAGGTTTTATTTGTGGGTGTTCGTGATCATCTTGGTCGGCTAGTTCCGATTGACGGTAGACCAGAGCGGATTATTTCCCTTGTTCCTGCGATAACGGAGACGATGTATCATTTAGGATTGGATAAGGAAATCGTAGGGCGGACGAGATTTTGCAAGTTTCCGGAAGTTAAAGTACAGAATGTCATTAATATTGGCGGCACGAAAGATATAAAACTGGATCGTATTCATGAATTGAAACCAGATCTTATTATTGCCGAAAAAGAAGAAAATACGAAGGAAATCGTGGAGACGTTAGAAAAACACTATCCCGTTTTCGTCTTTGAAGTACAGCATTTCAAAGATGTCTTCCCGATGATTGAAGATATCGGCCGTCTAACAGAAAAAGAAGAGGCCGGAAGTAAACTCGTGCACCAAATCAAAACTGCATTTCAAACTCTTCCCCATGGTGGGAATAAGCGAGTAGCCTATGTTATTTGGCAGAGGCCGTATATGGTTGTAGGGAAAGATACGTATATCAATTCACTGCTTGAAGAAATGGGGTTTATTAACCCTTTTACAGAAGTAGAAGGACGCTATCCAATGGTGACAGAAGAAGATTTCAAGCAAGCGGAACTCGATGAACTTTTTCTAGCGACGGAGCCTTTTCCTTTCCGAGAAAAACATCTTGACGTATTCCAAGAGATGCTTCCTCATACGAAAGTAAGAATTGTAGATGGGGAAATGTTCTGGTATGGTGCGAAAATGGTCGAAGCTGCAGCGTATTTCAAGACTATCAGAGAAGAATGATAGATTCCTTTATAGCTTAAATAGCGGATTAATCAAACTTTTTTCTGATTAATCCACTTTTTTTATTTAACCTATTGCATAAATATACATTGACGAGTATAATTATAATCAATTCTTTAGACATATAGGAGCGAATGCTATGGAAACTAAAAATGTAATTATAATTGGTGCTGCTGGAAGAGACTTTCATAATTTCAATACGTATTATCGTAATAATGATTCATATAAAGTAGTTGCATTTACTGCAGCACAAATTCCTGATATTGATGGACGAAAATATCCGTGGGAGCTTGCGGGTAAGCTATATCCGGAGGGAATTCCGATTTATTCCCAAGATGAATTACCGAAATTAATTAAGGAACTTGAAGTCGATGAATGCGTTTTTGCCTTCAGTGATTTAAGCTATGAAGATGTCATGGGAATCAGCGCGGTTGTGAACGCTGCTGGCGCCGACTTTAAATTGCTTGGCCCGAACAGCACAATGCTGAAAAGTAAGAAGCCGGTCATTTCCGTGACGGCAGTACGTACGGGGACAGGGAAAAGTCAAACTTCTCGTAAAATCATCGAATCCCTGCTAAAGAAAGGCTTGAAAGTTGTTGCTGTTCGTCACCCGATGCCTTACGGTGACCTAACCGCACAGCGAGTACAGCGTTTCGCAACTGTTGATGACTTAAAAAAGCATGACTGTACCATTGAGGAAATGGAAGAATACGAGCCACACGTAACAAGAGGAAATATTGTCTATGCTGGAGTGGATTATGCAGATATTTTAGAGGCTGCAGAAAATGACCCCGATGGCTGTGATGTGATTCTTTGGGACGGTGGAAATAATGACTTTTCCTTCTACGAGCCAGATCTAGCGATTACTGTTCTTGACCCGCATCGTCCAGGTCACGAGCTAAAATATTATCCTGGTGAGGTTTGTTTAAGAACTACGGATGTCGCGATTATCAACAAAGTAGACAGTGCACCGCAAGAAGCAATTGACATTGTGGAAAACAATATCAAAGCAGCAAGTCCTGTTAGTGAGATTATCAAAGCGGAATCTACTATTTCTGTGGATAAACCGGAGCTCATTAAAGGAAAACGCGTTTTAGTTGTGGAAGACGGACCGACACTTACCCATGGGGAAATGAAGATTGGCGCGGGTACAGTTGCAGTAGAGCGTAACGGGGCAACCGAAGTAATTGATCCTACCCCATATTTAGTAGGAACATTAAAAGAAACATTTGCAGCTTATCCACATCTGGAAAATGTACTTCCCGCGATGGGATATGGTGAAAAACAGCTGAAGGATTTAGAAGAAACAATTAATAATACAGATTGTGATGCAGTTATTATCGGAACGCCAATCGATTTGACTCGCGTTATCAACATCAACAAACCGACCACCCGAGTCTTCTATGACTTAGACGAAGTGGAAGGACCAAACTTAGACAACATCCTCGAAAACTTTATCAAAAAACATCAACTGCAATTAGCTTAACAAATCGGGACACGGGGTCAGAGCCGTTGTCCCAATTTTTTTCGGGACAATGCCTCTGACCCCAATGTCCCAACTTTTGCGGGACAATGCCTCCGCCCCCAATGTCCCGCCTTTTGTGGGACAGATGCTCTGACCCCCTGTCCCAATTCAATTATCATGATCTTGCTCTAGTGGGTGGGTTGCGTCATGTAGGGCTTGTTCCAATTCTTTTTCATATTCTAGTTTCTGTTCGTTAGTCCAGTCGAGAGCTTTTGCCATATATTGAACCACTTCATTTTTATGTTCGTGCACCCATGAAATATTGAAAAATAATGCCCCTGTACGTCTTATAAAAAAGTCTGTTGGTTTATAGGTTGATTCATAATCAATGGCATAACGCAGCATCGTGAGTACTACCGGATCTATCGTTTCATCTTGTGCTTGGGATTCACGCTGATAAATATCGTATAAAATTTCTATATTGGAGCCGTACCTTTGCACAAGCTTTTTCGTTACCTCTTCTTTTAAGCCAATCTTTAATCCGAGCTCTACCTTTTCTTTTATAAAATCAGGGAAACCTGCTGACCCTCCTACAGAGCCTCCAGAGATACGTAATTCTTTCGTTTGTGTACTAGGAAATGTCCGGCCTTCTTCTTCAGCTAATTGTTTTCCGACTAAATCTACTATGCTTTCTGCCATTTTACGGTAGCCGGTTAGCTTACCGCCAGCTATAGAAATAAAGCCTGAATCAGAGACAAAAATTTCATCTTTTCGGGAAACCTCTGATGGGTCCTTCCCCTCTTCATGGATAAGCGGACGTAAGCCGGCCCAACTCGACTCCACATCTTCTGGTTTAATACCGACTTGAGGGAACATATAATCAATTGCCTTTAACACATAATCACGGTCTGCGATGGTCATTTTCGGATTAGCAATATCGCCTTCGTATACGGTATCTGTCGTACCTACATATGTTTTACCCTCTCGCGGAATAGCGAATACCATTCTTCCATCTGGAGTATCAAAATAAATTGCCTGTTTTAACGGGAATCGTTCACCGTCAAATACGAGGTGAATCCCTTTCGTCAATCTCAAGTGTTTTCCTTTTTTCGAGTTGTCTAATTCACGTAACGTATCTACCCATGGACCAGCAGCATTTACAACCTTTTTTGCATAATATTTTTGGGTTGTTCCATCTATTTGATCCTCGGCTTCAACACCAATTACTTTATTATTTTCATAAATTAAGTTAGTGATTTTCATATAATTTAAAGCATGCGCACCCTTTTCTACAGCCTTTTTCATCACCTCAATTGTTAAACGAGCGTCATCTGTCTTATACTCCACATAATAACCAGCTCCTTTTAGACCTGTTGCATTTAACAATGGTTCACGTCTTAACGCCTCTTCCGGTTTAAACATCTTTCTTCTTTCATCTTTTTCCACTCCGGCAAGAGTATCATAGACTCGCAAGCCAATATTCGTTGTGAACGGTCCAAACGTACCTCCTTTATAAAACGGCAGCATCATCCACTCCGGCGTGGTCACATGGGGACCATTTTCATAAACAATTGCCCGCTCCCTACCGGTTTCAGTAACCACGCCAATTTCAAACTGCTTCAAATATCGCAGTCCACCATGGATTAGCTTCGTTGAGCGACTGGAAGTACCTGCTGAAAAATCCTGCATTTCTAATACGGCGACCTTCATACCTCTCGTTGCCGCATCTAGAGCAATCCCAGCTCCTGTGATCCCGCCGCCTATTACAAGTAGATCAAGATTTTCCAGCATGTTCGTTTTTATTTCTTCGCGATATAAACTTGAAAACATGTGAATCCGCTCCTTTATTAATTATTACTATATATTGGCAATCTACAACCTGAGACGGATTTATGTTAAGAAGCTATTTCGTAATCAAATGATTGCCCCATTCATAATGATTCCCCGTTTTTCGCATAAATAAAAAGAGACCACAAAACACTCTATACGTATAGAGGCTATGTGGTCTCTCGAGAATCTCCGTCCAATGTATTAACTTATTTTAAAGTATAGCACCTATTCTGTTTCCTGGTAAAGTACTTTGCCTCCGTAACAGGAATTTATTCAGGATGGTGATAATAATCGTAAATTTTCCTGAAGCAAGCTTAAATCTTGAATACTCTCGTTGCTTCCACAGCTTTCTTCCAACCATTATAAAGCTCCTGGCGTTTTTCGTCTGCAAAATCAGGCGTAAAGCTGCGTTCAATTTGCCATTGTTTTGCTATTTCTTCTTTGTCCTTCCAGTAACCAATTGCTAAACCAGCCAAATACGCTGCTCCTAAAGCGGTTGTCTCGTTAATCATAGGCCTGTCTACTTGAACATTCAATAGATCACTCTGGAACTGCATAAGGAAGTTATTTTTAACCGCTCCACCGTCGACACGTAATGATTTCACTCCAATACCAGAGTCAGCAGCCATTATATCTACAACGTCTTTTGACTGATAGGCAATCGATTCCAGTGTAGCTCTAACAAGGTGTTCTTTTGTCGTACCGCGTGTCAACCCGAACACCGCTCCCCGCGCTTCACTATCCCAATATGGTGTACCTAAGCCAACGAATGCAGGAACAACATACACACCGTCCGTAGATACTACATTCTTAGCCAAATTCTCACTTTCTGGGGCGCTTTCCAATAATCCCAATCCATCACGAAGCCATTGAATAGCAGATCCTGACACAAAGACGCTACCTTCAAGAGCATATTCAACCTTTCCGTCTACTCCCCAAGCAATTGTCGTTAGTAAACCATTTTCCGATTGAACACCTTTTTCTCCCGTGTTCATCAATAAGAATCCGCCTGTACCATACGTATTTTTAACCATTCCTTTGTCAAAACACGCTTGACCAAATAGAGCTGCTTGTTGGTCACCTGCAATCCCGGCAATCGGAACTTCTTCACCGAAGAAATGGTAACTTATAGTATGGGCATATACTTCAGAGGATTGTTTAACTTCTGGAAGCATGCTCTTTGGTATTGTTAATATTTCCAGTAGCTCGTCATCCCATTTTAAATCGTAAATATTGTACATCAGGGTCCTGGAAGCATTGGAATAGTCTGTGACATGGACTTTATGACCAGATAATTTATACACAAGCCAGCTGTCAATCGTACCGAATTGCAGTTCACCGTTTTCCGCTTTTTCCCTGGCTCCGTCCACATTATCTAAAATCCATTTTACCTTTGTACCTGAGAAATACGGATCGAGCAGCAAGCCAGTCTTTTCTTTAAACAAGTCGTTATAGCCCTTTTCACGCAAGGTTTGAACAATTTCTTCCGTTTGCCTTGATTGCCAGACGATCGCTTTATAAATCGGCTTTCCGGTTTCTCTATCCCACACAACAGTCGTTTCCCTTTGGTTGGAAATTCCGATGCCTTCCACTTGTTCCGGACCGATATCAGCCTTTCTTAACACATCCGCAATACAAGCTAAAACAGATGTCCAAATTTCATTGGCATCATGCTCAACCCAACCGGGATGCGGGAAAAATTGCTCAAATTCCCGTTGTGATACTTCCACAACTTCTCCCTTTTCGTTAAATAATATAGCCCGTGAGCTGGTTGTTCCTTGATCAATAGATAAAATAAATTTTTTCATCTGTTTTCCCCTCCCATTTTGCTTAAGATACTTTTTTATTAGCTATCGGTCTATTCGGTGCTTTTTTTAATTCGATGCTTGCAGCGGCCACAAATATGATAGCTACCACCACACTCGCTATCCAAAACATCGTGGTATAAGCACCTGTAAAGAAAGCTTGATAAAACAAGGCCCCATAAACCCCGCCGATAATAGGACCAATCACCGGAACCCACGCGTATCCCCAATCAGAGCTTCCTTTACCGGGTATTGGAAGCAGGGCATGTGCAATCCTTGGTCCTAAATCACGTGCCGGGTTAATCGCGTAACCTGTAGGTCCTCCTAAAGACATACCGATCGCAACAATTAACGCACCCACAACAAGCGGGTTTAACCCTTCCGTAAATTGATTGGCACCAATAAAGAGTAGACCTAGAAGCAGAGCGAACGTACCAATCATTTCAGTAACAAGGTTTGATAATGGACTCCGGATTGCTGGCCCTGTTGCAAATACGGCCAACTTCAAGTCTGTCTCCCTTGTCTCCCTCCAATGAGGTAAATAAGCAAAGAAAACGATTATAGCTCCAATAATAGCACCAACCATTTGTGCAGAAATATACGTTAATACATTTTCCCAAGGGAACTCTCCAACAGCAGCAAACCCCAAAGTAACAGCTGGATTCAGATGAGCTCCAGATATGTTTCCTGCGGCGTACACCCCTAAAGTTACCGCAAGTCCCCATCCGAGTGTTATTAGCACCCAGCCACCGCCAACACCTTTTGACTTGTTCAAAATATTGCTTGCTACCACACCGCCGCCAAAAATAATGAGAACCATCGTACCAATGACCTCTGCTAGAAACGCTGACATCCCTTAACCCCCTTTAAATATTAAACCCCTTACAACAAGTTATGACAAGCCTTTAAAAAAAATCACACCTCACCCCATAATATTTCCCGTTCAAAGAAATATGGGGTGCAGTGTGATTCTCTCATCTCCAGCACTTCGCTTAACTTGTAACTAGCATTCTACATCATCGTGAAAGCGTTGTCAACAAAAATATTTCAGGTTTTTATTTGCGTCTTTCAGCTTGAAGGCAACAAGCAAAGATGTGGTCTTAGTTTCTAACTGCTAAAGCTCCCAAAGTAGGTTACTCGAGGTTGTTACAGCTACGGCACCATTTTTAATAGTTTCCTTAACATCCTGCTCTGTTCTGATTAATCCCCCGGCAATAATGGGTATGCCCGTTTCTTCTTGTACTTCTTTAATGATTCCGGGTAGAATTGCCGGTAATATTTCAATATAATCAGGATTCACCCGCTTACATATTTGCAAATTGTGATCAAGTGCATGACTATCTAAAGCAAATAAACGTTGAATAGCAACAATACGTTGCTTTTTGACAAGGGAAATTACTTCTCCTCTTGTCGAAATGATTCCATCTACTTTTACATTATTCGTTAAAAATTCTATCCCATATTTATCTGCTTTTAATCCACTAATCAGATCCGCATGCACATATATCTTTTTTCCATATTGATGAGCATATTTAACTAAATTTTGCAATTGGGAGACACGACTTTCTAATAAAATAATAGTCTCGTGGCCGCTCTCTAGGACTTTTTCAAAATCTTTGATCTTTCGAATTGCTGGTATAACTTTGTCTTTAAACAACATGAAAACCCCTCTGGATCGATTTTTATTTGTTTTTTCTTATCCCCTAAATAAGCTTCCTAATCCCGATAATTTTTTTCAGCAGCCGCTTGCACTTCTTCTAGTGACTTACCCATGCCCGCTTCTACAGCTGCCACGAAAGCACCTTCAAGAATTGGGGCTTCTACGACATGGACATTTTTATATTCGTTCATTTCCACTGCTAACTCGGCATTCATCTTAGCACTGCCGATGTCGTAAAATAGGAGAACTCCCTTTTCTCCCTGAACCTCTTCTATCGCCTGCTTTATTTTATCAATGTTCGTACCAATTTCTCCTTCTTCCGTTCCGCCTGCTACTCCAATCGAAACAGCTGGTACCATTTGCGTGATGATATCTCGAATCCCTTCCGTTACTTTCGAACTGTGAGATACGAGCACAATACTTACATTTGCCAATTTTTATTAGTCACCTTCCTTCAACACTTCAGCAAGGCTTGAGAAAATATAGAACGATGAAACCGAGCCAGGATCCAAATGACCAATCGAGCGTTCCCGCAAGTAGGCCGCTCTACCTTTCTTCGCCTCAAGGTCTTTCGTCGCTTCCATTGCTTCTTTCGCTACTGATTCAAAGCCTGCTGCATTGAAGCTATTTTGTCCATTCAAGTAATCGACAAGCGGCTCCCAGACGTCGACTAGTGTTTTCTCGCCCTTTTCTGCTTTACCTCGCTGCTTTATTCCTGCAAGTGCCTCTGCCAATCCGCTCTTGAACTTCGGAAAATCTAGCGTCTCACTACCTTTTACTGCCATCGATAGCTTTAAAAAAGCTGTACCATATAGCGGACCAGCCGCACCACCAACTTTCGATAGCAAAGTCATGGAGACATCTTTCAGTAGATCAGAAACATTATCATAATCAGTGGCAGTAATTTTCGCCTCTACTTCCTGAAAACCACGTGCCATATTAATTCCATGGTCACCATCCCCAATTGCCTGATCCAATTCAGTTAAATACGTTTTATTTTCCTGGATTTTTTCATTTGCTAACGTCATCCACTTCACTGTATTTGCTACATTCAATTCCATCTTTTCGCCCCCATTTCAGCACCGGAATGCCGGTGCCTTTGATTTAGCATCCAACAGTTCCTTTAGTTCGTCATCAAGCTTTAATAAAGTTACGGAAACACCCGCCATTTCTAAAGATGTCATGTACTCTCCAACGAATGTATCATAAATACGGATGCCCTTACTCGTTAAAATTTCATTCACTTTTTTATTAACGATGTATAGTTCCATTTCTGGCGTACCTCCTAAGCCATTCACCATAACCGCAACTTCCGAACCTGTTTCAAGCTTAAGATCATCCAGTACCTTTTCCGTAAGTTCTGCAGCAATATCATCAGAACTCACAATCGCTTTCCGTTCAATACCTGGTTCCCCGTGAATACCAATACCAATTTCTATCTCATTTTCTTCCAGTGTAAAGCTCGGTGTCCTAGCGGCTGGTACGGTACACGGGGTAATCGCCATCCCGATGGAACGTACATTTTTGACCGTTTTTTCAGCGACTGCTTTCACCTCAGCAAGTGTTCCGCCCGCTTCAGCCTTTGCACCAGCTAACTTATGGACAAAAACGGTCCCGGCAATCCCTCTGCGACCGGTCGTAAATGAACTATCCTCTACCGCAACATCGTCATTTACAATAACCTGCTCTACACGAATTCCTTCCGCTTCAGCTAGTTCAGCTGCCATGTCAAAGTTCATCACGTCACCCGTATAATTTTTGATAACGAGTAACACACCCTCACCAGCGTCAACTGCTTTGATCCCTTCCAGCACCTGATCTGGGGTAGGTGAAGTAAACACTTCTCCAGCAACTGCAGCGTCAAGCATCCCCTCACCGACGTAACCAGCATGGGCCGGCTCGTGACCGCTCCCGCCACCACTAACTAAGCCAACCTTATTTGCAGCCGGGGCATCAACCCTTGCAATAACTGTTGTCCCGGGCAATAATCTAACTTCCCTTGGGTAAGCAGCAACAAACCCATCCAACATATCCCTAACAACCAAATTCGGATCATTAATTATCTTCTTCACAACCACTACCTCCTATTCAAAAATAATAACTAACCCCATTGTAGAACGGCACATGGGGTCAGAGCAAGTGTCCCAGCGTGGGACATAGGGTTGGGACACGGGGTCAGTGTAAATGTCCCAGTACAAAACTTTTACCCAATATGGGCAATAATCCCACGGCAAATCGTATATTTTATATTTAATTCAGCATCCACAATCAATAAGTCCGCATCTTTCCCCACAGTAATACTTCCTTTACGGTCATACACACCGGCTTGTTTTGCAGGGTTGACGGAAGCCATTTGAATAATATCCCGTATTCCAATCCCATCAAGAAGCTTAAACATTTTCTTGACTGCCTCTTGCATCGAAAGAATACTCCCAGCTAGCGTACCATCCGCAAGCACTGCACGGTCCTCAGTCACTTTTACCGGCTGACCACCTAGTTCATAATCGCCTGGAGGGAGCCCCTTCGCACGCATCGCATCCGTAATCAATGTGAGTCGTCCGCTCCCCATATTATGGTATACCAATTGAAGCATTTCATCCGAAACATGGATACCATCCGCAATCAGTTCCGCATGTAATTCTTCCAGTAATAAAGCTGCACCGACCGCTCCAATGTCCCGATGATGAATTCCGTTCATCGCATTACATAAATGCGTCAATTGTCGTACCCCTTGTCGGACAGCTCTTTTAAGCTCTGAAAAACCTGCATCCGTATGTCCTGCTGAAACCGTAACACCTGTTTCATTTAAATATCGAATGAAATTTCCCTCTGGATCATGTTCAGGCGCAAGAGTTATCATTTTAATCTTATTCCCCGCAAGCTCTTGCCATCTATTGAAAAGTCCCATGTTTGGTTTCTGAATATATTCTACCGGCTGAGCACCAGCTTTCGTTTTTTCTACAAAAGGACCTTCCAGATGCACACCGATTACTTCCGATTTTCCTGGTTTGCTTTTAAAATTTGCGATATTTCGAAGTGCTTGCTCGATTTTTTCAGTTGCTTGTGTAATTGTTGTCGCAAGGAAAGCAGTTGTACCCTCCTTAGGCAAAAATTCAGCCATTGTCTGAAGTGCATCAGGCATCGCGTCCATCACATCTGCCCCTGCTGCTCCGTGAATATGAGTATCGATGAAACCTGGAATAACATATTCATGCTTAGCATCAATAACTTGTGCTTGCGGCGGAATATCCTCAGCCAACCCATCCTTTGCAACAATCTGCTCAATCAAGCCATCCCGGATAACTACCCTCGCCTCAGGGATGATCTCACTTTCCGTATACACTTGTGCATTCTTAACAACAATCATTTGTAGCTCTCCTTCCTGCTGCGGGACATTGGGGTCAGAGCACTTGTCCCGCCTAGCGGGACAAGTGCTCTGACCCCAATGTCCCGTTCTTCCTATACTAGTGGTCTATACATCCTTACAATTATACATGTTGTCGTCTTTTTGATACAATTAGTGAAGATAAGTAGGGGGGGTTTTTAGTATGATTGATAAAGATTCACCAATCCCAATTTATTATCAATTAGAAGTACGAATCAGGCAATTAATTGAAACGAACGAGCTAAAACCTGGTGATCTATTGCCATCTGAGCGAGAGTTCACAGAGAAATATAATATTAGTCGGATGACTGTAAGACAAGCGATCAACAATCTTGCAAGCGAAGGACTTTTATACCGTCAAAAAGGAAAAGGCACCTTTGTCGCGGAGAATAAGTTCGAACAAGATCTTTCCGGTTTAACTAGCTTCAGTGAAGATATGACAAGCCGCGGACTCATCCCATCGAATAAACTGATCAGTTTTAAAACTATTTCAGGAAACACCGAGCTTGCCTCTATTTTAAAATTAAATGCAGCGGATACCATTTACGAAATCAAACGAATCCGCCTTGCAAACGATGAACCCGTTGCCCTTGAGACAGTGTATACTCCCAAAAAACTTGTCGGGGAAATGACGAAACAAGATGTCACAACCTCATTCTATCACTATTTGGAAAACAAGCTTCAATTGCAAATAGGGTACGGCACCCAGAGCATCGAGGCTGTACTTGCCACAGATAATGAAATCAACCATTTACGCATCAAAGAGGGGAATCCGATATTACTCATGAAACGGACAAGTTATTTACAAGAAGACTTAGAAACCCCTGTTGAATACGTGAAGTCCGCTTACCGTGCAGATAAATATATCTTCCATTTACAGATGAAACGGGAATCCTAAGGTATCCCCGTTCCATCTTTTTTCCGCTATTTTTTATTTCGGATGCTCCTTACCTCATCTGCCACTGCTTGCACCTGGGTACCAACGATAACCTGAACATTGTTTTTCCCAACAATTTGGACGCCCGGCACACCAGTTGCTTTAATTCTTGGCTGATCTACCTGTTGTGCGTCTTTAACTTCCAGCCTGAGCCGCGTCGCACAATTATCAACGGAGAGAACATTTTCATCCCCACCAAGACCTGCGTAAATTTCACGAGCCATCACTGCAAAGCGATCACCTGCACCAGAGGCTGATTCAGTCGCCGCTTCCACAACTTCATCATCATCTTCCCGGCCCGGCGTTTTCATATCGAACTTAACGATTAAGAAACGGAACAAGAAATAATAAATTACCGCAAACACAAGACCCTGCACAATAAGCATCCATGGCTGATTCGCAAGTGGCAACCGCGAACTCAAGAAAAAGTCGATTGCTCCGGCACTGAAACTAAAACCTGCAGTCCAGCCAAAGGCCGATGCAATAAATAAGGATAATCCTGTTAAGGCTGCATGCACAACATACAAGAATGGAGCTAAGAACATGAAGGAAAATTCAATTGGTTCGGTTACACCTGTCAGGAAAGCTGCAAAAGCCGCGGCCATCAGTAGAGAAGCAACTTGTTTTCTTCTTCTCGTTTTAGCCGTATGATACATTGCTAATGTTGCTGCTGGCAAACCAAACATCATAATTGGGAAAAATCCGGCCTGATACATTCCAGTTATCCCTTTTTCCCCTTGACCGGACCAGAAATTAGCAATATCGTTAATCCCAGCCACGTCAAACCAGAATACAGAGTTTAGGGCATGATGCAGTCCAGTTGGAATTAATAGCCGATTAAAGAAGCCATAAAGCCCAGCACCAACAGAACCTAAGTTACTAATTGCCGTACCGAATGCTACTAATCCAGAATAAGCAATTGGCCAGATTAACAAAAAGAGTAAAGACAAAAGAAGCATCGTACCAGCTGTCATTATCGGAACAAGCCGTTTTCCACTAAAGAAAGCGAGCGCATCAGGAAGTTTCGTCTTACTAAATCGATTATACATCGCGGCAGCAATAAGACCTGAAATAATACCGACAAAGACGTTCTCAATATTGGCAAAAGCCGCATTCACACTTTCCGCTTCAATCCCCTGAAGGAGAGCCACATTATCAACAGAAAGCACTGTAGTAACAATCAAAAAGCCTACCAAACCACTAAGCGCTGCAGATCCATCCCTTTCCTTCGCCATACCGACTGCGACACCAACTGCAAATAAAACAGGGAGGAAATCTAAAATAGCACTACCGGCACTAATGAGGAAAGCTGCTACCTTATTCGCCTCACCCCATCCTTCCGGGTCAATCCCGTAACCGATCCCCATCAGGATCGCGGCAGCCGGCAGTACAGCTACAGGGAGCATGAGCGATTTACCAAGGTTTTGTAAATACTTCATCATAATAATCATCCTCTTCTAGAATTTAATGATGATAAAGCTTGTTCTTGGTCATTTTCCTTTCATCTTTCATGTTAGATTAATAAAAAACGAAATATGATAGCGCTGTCATTTAAAAGGAAAATTTAACTTTTGCTACTGCCCTCCCTTCCATCTTCAAACTGATTGGCACGTAAAAAAAGATTTATTCATATTTATTTTATCAAAATACAGTATGGTTGTCTATACATCTATACGTATGCAAATCCGTCATTATACCTAAGAAAACAGCTCTTTATGCTTTTTCATTAATTGCTCATTATGCTCATCAGCTCCATCCACATTCCCACTAAGGAAAACAGGCGGAGTAATCCCTTTCTCTGCCAGTGAGGCGATAGCTAGTGCGATAACACTATTTATAATCGCGGCTCTTATAATCGTCGAGCTTGGAGCAAACGGAACCGCAACGTTATCATGCTCCAAGAGTGCATCTCCAAACGGGACATGATTGTCGATATGAAGGTCGCAGTACATAAATCATTTCCTCTTGCGCTTTCTTAAAGAGTTTCTTCAATATCATACTCTTTCCACCTCCGACTTTATAAGTGAAAAATTTACAATCACAGTTTAGCTCCCAATATTGCCTGTCTATACATAAGTTGGACATTTAACCTCAATGTCATCGAGCAAATAGTGAATTAGAGGGATTGCTGTAAAGGTTCGTTAGCATATGAAAGAATAACAAAGACAGGTTTTCCATTAATGATATAATATATCAAAAATGTTACATGTATTTCGTAAATGTTACGATTAACATAATATTTTATAGTTTTTGCTTTTTTGTTCTTATATAAACTTAATTAATGTATTATTGAAATAGTTACTTGATTTTGCGAAATTCTTCTTTCTTTCCTGAAAGTCATAGGCTCAAATCTATTTTCTACCAGAAGTCGAATCAAAGTTTCGCAAAAACATACCGGGCTGACTAGTACGTATTACGTTTTTTAAGTTAATTCCAAAATTATGACAGGGGTGATTGGTTTTGAGGAAGAGAATTTTAACAGCAGCTTTAACATTATTTGCCCAAAAAGGCTATTACGCTTCCAGTGTTCAGGAAATCGCTAATTGTGCTGAAATATCTAGGAGTACGTTATACTCGTATTTTACGTCAAAAAAACATATCCTTATTTCCGTTTATCAGTTTTATCTAGATAGCTTATATGAACGCTTACAGCTAGAGTTAATAGAACATAGTGAGTTTGAACAAAGACTACATATTTTTAAAAAGATATTAAGAAACTATTTAAGTGTTCCATTTGAACATGAAGAGTTTTTAATTATGCAAATGAATGAACAAAATATTAATGACCCAGAAGTGGCGAATTATGTTATCGAGAAAAGAAATCAAATTTACAAAAGACTTGTGGAAATCTTGCAATATCTAGGCGGAAAAGAATTAAACTATTGTTCACTAGATATGGTAATTATTTTAAATAGTATAGTTGAGGAGTACAGTACGGTAGCCATTTATGACCGTAAAGATTTAGAATTGGACGATCTTGTTGAGTATATTAGCCAGATTATTACATGTATTTATAAAGGTTTTACTTCGAATCAAATCGTTCCCTTATTGGAGGCTTATGATTTCTCGGAAGAAAGAGAAAATGAAAACGAAAATGAAATCGATGTGTGCTCTGTCCTTAAAAGAAAAGTGGAGGATTTAGAATTAATTATCAAAAATATTCAATTATCAAGAGAGGAGTTCGTAGAAGTAAGTACCTCGGTAAAGTTAATACGTAAAGAGCTCGAAAAATCGCAGGGTGGTGATTTAATAATCATACTAGGTTTATTACGTAATATACAGCAAATAAAAGATTTAAGGTATACTGTAGACGTTTGTACTTCAATCATTCAACAAAATTATCTGAAGTAGGTGATCTCTTGTTAGGTGAATTAATAGAAGTCTTTCATATTATTTTACAAATTGTAAAAGGGGAAATACCGCTTACATTGGTTTATACGGTCATTTTTTTACTTATTGCTGTAAGTTTGCTCCACATCGTAAGTGAAGTTATCAAATCCAAAGGAAAAATCAACTTATTAAAATTAATGATGGAAGGAATGGCTACAAGTATTATTATTTTCGTGTTTTACATGGGGGTTTACTTGTTTATATTCAAGATCTTTCACTCCTTTATTAATACAAGTAGTGAGCTTAAGGATGAGAACTTAATCTGGTACACGATTATATCGTTCTTTTGTTTTATAACATTATTTTCCTTATTCTATCTTTATAAGAAATTCAATTTATTCGGTCGTTTAGTTATATCTGCTATTCATATCTTGTTGACAGTTTCAATTTTAACGCTAGTTAATAAATATTTGATACCGCAATCAGAATTACCTATATCAGCTATTGTTTGTACGCTTCTATTAAATTTAGGATTTAGTATATTCTTTATTACCTTTGGTACAGAGTCGACACAAAAGGGAAATGAAGGAAAAAAAGTCGCAAAATAATATATTAATGGGACAAAGAGGCTCTATGTCCCATTTCTAAATCCTCGGTTTAATGCTTTCGACAAACTTGGCTGCGGCGCGGGAGAGTGGGACTGTTTTTAAATGGACAATACCGATATACCGGCTCGGAATTTCCTCTTCCAGCAATACTTCATGGACAATACCGCGGTTTAAATACTCACGAGAAAACTCGCGAACAACACAAGATATGCCTAAGTTCCCTTTCGCAAAATCCATAATAAGATCATATGAACCAAGTTCGAATACCGGAGACAGTTCATATCCTCTTTCTTTAAAAAACGCATCCACATAATCACGGGAGACCGTATTTTTTTCAAAAGAGATGAGCGGTAGTTCCATTAAATGATCATAGCTGATCCGATGTTTCGAAATCCGTTTATATTTATCTCCGCAAACGAAAATATCATGGATTTCCATACATGGCGTAACTTCAAACTGCTCATCATCAATCGGTAAATTACATACACCGACGTCCGCTTCCCCAGCTTTCAAAAAACCTAATATTTCCGGAGTCGTACCATTTAATACCTTCAGCTTAATACCAGGAAATCGCGCATGAAACTCTTCCAAATAAGGTAATAAAAAATAACGGGAAATTGTATCTCCAACCGCAATTCGCAACTCACCGCGCCGGATTCCCTTATACGCTTGAATCTTATCTTCCGCAACATCTAGAATCCCGAGGGCTGAGCTGACATGCTCCTGCAACACTTTCCCCTCTGTCGTTAACATAACACCTTTTGGAGTCCGATAAAACAGCTGGACTTCGAGCCCCTTCTCCAGCCGGGAAATTGCTTGGCTCACTGCAGATTGAGTCATAAATAATTCTTTTGCCGCTTGGGAAAAGCTCTTATTTTGACTGACGATCTGAAAAACTCGATATAAATCCAAGTTCTCTATCATATAAATTCTCCTAATACTAGGTATAATAATTATTAATTTTACTTATATCACGAATTACAGGTATAGTAAAGAAGGGAAATCAAAAATTAATAAATATGTACATCATATATTCTCATGAAGATTAGGAGAGATCAGATTGGTAAGAGTAGTAGGTACAACCGCACGTGGACTCAGAGCACCGATTATCAATGAAGGCGATGACCTCGAGGAAATCGTCGTAGAAACCGTCTTACAAGCAGCGGAAGTCGAGGGATTCCAAATTCGGGATCGTGACATCGTTTCCTTGACCGAGTCGATTGTTGCCCGGTCGCAAGGAAATTATGCGAGCATCGAAGCAATTGCTGAAGATACCAAGCGAAAATTTGGCGATAAAACGGTCGGAGTCGTCTTCCCAATCCTCAGCCGGAATCGTTTTTCCAGCATTTTAAGCGGGATTGCCCGCGGGGTTAAAAGAATTGTCCTCATGCTGAGCTATCCAGCAGATGAGGTTGGCAACCATTTAGTCAGCATTGATGACTTAGATGATAAAGGAGTCAATCCGTGGACAGATGTACTAACGGAAAAGGAATTCCGCGAGTTATTCGGAAATTGCAAACATCCATTCACTGGCGTCGATTATATTGAATATTACAGGAGCATTATCGAAGCAGAAGGAATTGAATGCGAGATTATTTTTTCCAATAACGCGAAATCAATCCTAGAGTACACGAAGCATGTCCTCACTTGTGATATCCACTCCCGTCACCGGACGAAACGGATCCTAAAGAAACACGGTGCGGAAACGATTTACGGACTGGATGATATTTTAACAGAACCGATTAATGGCAGTGGTTATAACGAAGCATACGGACTACTCGGTTCTAATAAAGCGACCGAAGAAAGTGTGAAACTCTTCCCGAATAATTGTCAGGAATTAGTAAACGGGATTCAAGCAAAAGTTAAACAAGCTACTGGAAAAACAGTTGAAGTAATGGTGTACGGCGATGGTGCATTCAAGGATCCGGCTGGAAAAATATGGGAACTAGCAGACCCTGTTGTATCCCCAGCTTATACGTTAGGTCTGGAAGGTACACCGAACGAAATCAAATTAAAATATTTAGCTGATAATAACTTTAGTCACCTGCGCGGAGATGAATTAGACGAAGCAGTTGCCGCGTTCATTAATAAAAAGGGTGATGACCTTGTCGGATCTATGGAGGCACAAGGAACAACTCCACGAAAACTAACCGACTTGATCGGCTCTCTATCTGACCTCACGTCAGGCAGCGGTGACAAAGGAACACCTTTTGTCTATATTCAAGGATATTTTGATAACTACACCGATGGAAAGTAATGAATTCAACTTTTGCACTGGCAAATTTCCTATCACTGCACGGAGAAGATTTTAAATAATACTGTTGACGGCTATAATAAACGGACAGCTTCACTGCTCGAATTAGAGTTGTTTTCAAGTGTTGATTAGATCTCTCTGACCAAACGAGCTGGAATCAGGAGGCGCAAAAGGGTAATCAAAAAAACATCCCTATTTATCCGAACGAAATCGAATTTAGCCAATTCGATTAATTAGAGCACTACTAATCGACTGAATGAAGGCTATTCTAGCTCGTTCGGGTGATTAGGACCCTTATAATCGACCGAACGAAGGAAAGTCTAACTCATTCGAGTAATTAAGACATCTCTAATCGACCGAACGAAATCTAACCTAATTCAAACGGACGATTAAAGATTAAAACGCCCCTATTCACTCGGCTAAATGTAGTCATCCACAGTATCATTACCATACAGTTCCCAAAGCAATTACAAAAAACGGGTCACCAAGGAAAATTTTCACTTGGGGACCCGTTTCTATTCAACTTCCCGGCGAAGCGGCAGCTGCTGATTGATCTGCTTTCACGCAATCAATCGCGACAACGAGGGCAATCATCAGGTTTTCTTCGGATTCATCACTTATTTTAACTTGGTAACTATCGCCCCAAGTAAACCATTTTTTCTTCACTTCTCCAATAAACGCTCCGTGCTGATACACTTCAAAATCCATGCCCCACCAATCTCCTGTCACCTCTAAGCCAATCGCATCAATCGAATAACGCGGTTTAAAAAAAGAAAATTCCTTTTTTATCGTAATGACTTCTTCACCGGCAACAGCAATGGTGAACTTCGGCATCCAGGTAAGCATTCGCTTCGTAATTCGGGCGACTTCCGCTTCTCTCTCATCCTTAATCGTATAGACTTTCGGGATTTTCATGAAGCTACCCTCTACGGTATATACATCCCGTTCATCTGCATCTTTTACCGTAAACCTGCCGCTTAAGCTAAGTATTTTTTGCTTTATATACAGTTCCTTCATAAGGTATCCTCACACTTCTTCGCCAGTTTAAAATTCTTCATACTCAGCTGGATCTTGGTTTTTCATTCTCCCGTCCGGACGACTCAATTCACCGATCTTATTCATTTCTTCCTGTGATAACTCAAAATCAAAGATTGCAAGGTTCTCCCGCTGACGAACCGGTGAAGTCGATCTTGGGATTGCAATCGAACCCAACTGATAATGCCAGCGCAGAATAACTTGAGATACGGACTTATTATGGCGTGACGCAATCGCCTTTAGAATATCGTTATCAAGCACGTTGTTTACACGTGCAAGTGGACTCCAGGATTGTGTCTGAACATCGTTTTCTTCATGCCACTTCCGCTGCTCCTCCTGATTGAAGAACGGGTGCAATTCAATCTGGTTCACACTTGGCTTCACACCGGTTTCTTTTTCCAGCCGTTCAATATGTTCAGGTAGGAAATTACTCGTTCCAATTGAACGAACCAAGCCCCATCTTTTTGCATCAATTAACGCCTGCCAAGCTTCGACATACACGTCCTGCTTCGGATTCGGCCAGTGGATGAGGTATAAATCATAATAATCGAGATTCGCCCGGTACAAGGACTCTTGAATCGTCTGCACAGCCAAATCGTATTGATGATATCTCCCTGGCAGCTTCGACGTAATGATTAAATCTTGACGCTGCACACCAGTTTTACGGACAGCTTCCCCTACTGTACCTTCGTTTTCATAGTTATAAGCGCTATCAAGCAAACGATACCCATTGTCTATCGCACTTGTAATCGACTGGACCCCAGCATTACCATTCATTTTATACGTCCCTAGTCCAATTGCCGGGATTGATAGTCCATCATTTAATGTAATTTCAGGAATCGATCTGATCATGTAAAACCTCTCCTTTTCTATTGATTGCTCCATTTAAATGAGTGATTAAATTTAGTATAACACACTCACCGACCGGAATTCTGTTCCTTCCTTCTCCAACAGTCTATAATAGATCTAATGAAAGTCATCAGGGAAGAGAGGTGTTTCGGATGGTTGGTATGGGATACCGAACGATTAAAACAGCAGTCGGTGCAGGTATTGCGATGTGGTTTGCAAGTCTTGTTGACATTCAATTTGCAACCTTTGCAGCGATTCTTGTCATTATGTGTATTGAACGGACGAAAAAACGAACCATCTACACGATTAAGGATAAATTTTTCGCTTGTCTTCTTTCACTCGTTCTCGGTATGGTGGTCTTTGAATTATTAGGCTATCACCCGATTGTATTTGCGATTTTCATTCTTCTGTTTATACCGATCTTAATGAAAGCGCGGATTCAAAACGGATTTATCACAAGCATGGTTGTCCTCTCCCATATTTATATGATTGGAAATGCAAGTTTTGAAGTTTTCTTCCATGAACTATTTATCATTCTCACCGGGATTGGAATTGCATTCATTGTAAACAGTGTTATGCCGAGTATGAGAAAAGACATTGATAGGTTCAAATATGAAATTGAAGAAAAGTATGCAAAAATCCTCTATGAATTCCATGCTTTCTTAAAAGATAATCACCGGAATTGGGACGGACAAGAGATTAATGAAGCGGAAGAAATTATTAATCAAGCGAAATCGATGGCCATCCAAGATATTGAAAACAATTTATTACAAGAAAAAAGAACAGACTATCATTATTTCAGATTGCGCGAAGAACAGCTCGCCATATTGCGACAAATGCTGCCAATTATAGGCATCGTTTCCCTCTCAGAGATCCATGTGGAACAACGCGAAATGGTTGCCGACCTATTATTGAACATTAGCGAAAACGTCCGCACGAAGAACATTGATCCTGTTCTCGAAAAGTTAGAGTCTTACGAAGAAATTTTCCGTGAAAATGAACTACCAAAGACAAGAGAAGAATTCGAAGTGCGGGCCAATCTCTTTTACTTGCTTTTTGAAATTAAGAATTATTTGCTAGTGAAGAAGAAAGTGATGCGGCAACGCGAACCTTTTTCTAATCGCGCAGGTGTACGAGTGTAAAGTCTAAGTAAAAAACAAAGAACAAGATTGAATTTGGAGGAAATGAATCATGAAATTGACAGAGATCACCATCCGCCATTTACAAATGAAATTAAAATCTCCTTTTGCAACAAGTTTCGGAACGCTAGAAAATCGTGACTTTCTACTGCTAGAGGCAAAAGACGAAAGTGGAACGATTGGTTGGGGAGAATCGGTCGCCTTCCGTGCCCCCTGGTACACCGAAGAAACGATGATGACGAACTGGCATATGCTTGAGGATTTTCTTATTCCACTCCTCCTCAATAAAGAATTGCAGCACCCGGATGAAGTGCGTGACACTTTTTCCCCCATCCGGAAAAATAATATGGCAAAATCCGCGATTGAAGGTGCAGTTTGGGATATCTATGCCCAGCAAACGAACCAATCTCTTGCAGCGGCACTTGGCGGGAAGAGTGAACAGATTGAGGTTGGCATCAGTATTGGCATTCAGCCTACTACCGATGACTTGATCCAATTGGTTCATGGATATGTGAAAGAAGGCTATAAGCGTATGAAAGTGAAAATCAAGCCTGGTAAAGATGTCGAAGTAATCCGGGCGTTACGCGAACACTTCCCTGATTTGCCGATTATGGCAGATGCTAATTCAGCTTATTCATTAAAGGATCTTGATACGTTAAAACAACTTGATGAATTTAATCTCATGATGATTGAACAACCACTCGCTTCTGACGATATTATCGACCATGCCAAGCTGCAAAAAGAGCTGGAAACTCCGATTTGCTTAGATGAAAGCATCAATTCGTTGGAAGATGCACGAAAAGCGGTGGAACTCGGAAGTACGAAAGTTATAAACGTGAAGATCGGCCGTGTTGGCGGATTATCTGAAGCGAAAAAAATCCATGATTACTGTGCGGAGAAAGGTATCTCTGTCTGGTGCGGCGGGATGCTTGAATCAGGAATTGGCCGGGCCCATAATATTGCGCTAACATCGCTGCCGAATTTCACCTTGCCTGGTGACACATCCGGCTCCGACCGCTATTGGGAAAAAGATATTATCGCACCAGAAGTTATCGCGAATAACGGTTATATTACGGTTCCTAAGAAAGCTGGCATCGGATATGAAATCGACCGGGAAGCAGTTGATGCATTCACGTTCAGTAAGAAACATTATCGTTAAATTGAGAGCGAACGTTTTTCTTGTCGGTATTTAGGGAACGATTGAATATAGGTAATTTCGCTTCCCCATATAATCGACAACAATGAAAAAGGAGTGTTTCCTAAGTGACGACGTATAATAAACTTGTCCGCGACGGTATTCCGTCAATATTGGAACAAAACGGTCAAGCCTTCAATACCGAAACCCTTAACCAGGATCGTTATATTATGGAGCTAAAAAAGAAACTGAATGAAGAAGTGATGGAATATCAAGATGCAGCAAATGACGAAGATGCATTAGAGGAACTTGCTGATATCCTCGAAGTCATGCAGGCCCTTGTCGGTATCCACGACACCACGATGGAAGATGTAGAAAAACGTCGGGCCAAAAAGGCAGAGGAATGTGGCGGGTTTGAAGAGAAGATTTATTTGGTTGATGTGGAGGAGAAATAGCGATGAGGTACTTAGACTTTCCCTAAGTGCCTCATTTTAACATGCCTTTTTTCCGGACTGCTCGAGCTTCCTCGCCCGGACATTCCCCTTATATATAAATTTCCCTGTCCAAAGAAAAGCACCAGTATCGCAAGCAAACCTGTACCAGTCAGAAAAGAGATGAGTGCACCTTCAATCGTCCCAATTCTCCGACCCAGTGAGGCGTTGACGGACGATTGACTGCCTACTAAAAGCCCACCCATCATCATACTCATTTGCTTTACCAACTAAACTAAATGTCATTTCATTAATACCCAACCTCAACGACTGCATTCACAATATACATTAAATCATTTTCATCCTGTTGATCTTCAAGGAAAATACCGCTCGTTGTCGCCATACCTCCAGCAACGGTTTCTACCGTTACCGTTCCATAAGGAAGCAAACTTTTAATTTTTTCATGGTCAAGCTTTTCCTCGTCTTTTGGTACAGCGAGCTTAACGTTCACCCGCATATTGTTCAAGTCTTGACTTGGCAGCATTTTCCTTATTCCTGGCATGGAATTATAATGGATCGCATCCATAATCGCACGTTCGGCAGCTACATTTATGTCCTGGCCGTGGAGATCAATTCCCATTCCTGCTTCGATAAATAGAATTTCTTTCAATTATATTTCCCCTTTCCATTGTTTTTTTACTTCAACTGCGTGAACAACTTCTGCAAATGTTCCTTGGAGTAACTCTAATGCGTCGTGATGTAGTTTTTCATTATCCGAGACGACACAATTAGAGGGAACCGTTACGAAAAAATCTCTCATAGAAGCATCACGAGCAGTCGTGTCAATACACACATTCGTGTAAGCTCCAATAATCGTAAGATGGCTTATACCATTTGAGCGTAATAAAAGCTCAAGATTTGTATGGACAAACGCACTATACCGATGTTTTACGACAACTTTTTCTCCTGGAAGCGGAGTGAAATACTCATGAATTTCCGCTCCCCAGCTTCCAGGTTCACAGTAGGATAAATTACTTTTCTGATTGCTTCGGCCGAATCGTTCATTTGCAGAAGGGGATTCCGTCCAAGCACTATGTTCCGAGATCACATGAATCACTGGAATCTCACATTCTCGTGCTGCTTCTAGCAAATCCTTCATCTGTTTCATTTTTTCATAAAAAGCATGAATATCTTTCCCGCGTTTACCTGCGGTGCCTTCCGGATGGCAAAAATCATTTTGTAAATCGACTAGAAGTAGAGCTACGTTCCCGTTTGTTGTATTCATTCTAAATCTCTTGCAGCTTTTTATACGTATTCACCGTCTCCTGATCCAGCAGATAAAGCTGATCAAGCAAAGCAGGGATGAACGTGCCCGGCCCTTCCGCCTTTTTCATCGCAAGTTCCGCAGCTATCCCGTAAGCTGCAGTCACTTCCACACTCGCCTCATACAAGTCTTCGGCAACACTTAAATAAGGCCCAACGAGAGACGAAAGCAGGCACCCGCTTGCCGTAATATTTTGTAGCATGGTATGCCCATTATTACAAAGACTCATGCGCGTTCCGTCTGTAATGACGTCTGTTTTCCCTGTTGCAATAACAACCGTATCATATTCTTTCGCTACTGTTTGAGCAATTTTCGGATCAATCGATTCAACCGTAGAGTCAGGGCTTTTCATAATATCAAGCGCTCCGCCAAGTACGGAAATTTCCCCAGCATTCGCTCGGATAGCAGCGAATTTCACCTTTTCCAATAATTCATTAATCACTTTCGTACGGAATTTTGTTCCCCCTGCTGCGATGGGATCAAGAATGACTGGAATTCCTTTTTCATTCGCTTTAAGGCCAGCAAGCAGCATCGCCTCGGCCCGATCCTCGGTTAAAGTTCCGAGATTCAATACGACAGCATCCGCATGACTCGCATTCTCCTCCGCCTCTTTTGGTGTATTCGACATGGCTGGAGACGCACCAATCGCAATTAAACCATTTGCCGCAAAATTTGTCGCAACCTCATTCGTGATGTTATAGATAAACGGACTTTTTTCTCGAATTTTAGCAATATAGTTCATGTAAACTTCCTCCTTTTTAGTAAATTGAAATAGATTAAGGGCGAGGTAGTTTTTAAAAAAGAAAAACCACCCCGGGAATTGGAGTGGTTATTAATACAATTTAAGTATGTATACCAACTCCACTTTCCTACGCTAGTATGAACTAGATCAGGTTCAAAGGGATTAAGAAAAAGTCTTATCTCAGCCGACTGGCACCCCTAGTGGAAAAATATCTATTCTTTATGACTAGTCTATCTTATTTTTAATATAAAAGAAAGGGTTTGCGTGCGTGCACCCAAACCCTTTCTTTTATATTAAAAACCACCATATGGCACGAATCCGGGACCGTACTGCCAAAATCCCGGGCCGGGTCCGAAGCCAGGACCGTAACCAAATCCGGCCCCTGGACCGAACCCAGGACCGTATCCCGGTCCAAAGCCAAAACCTGGTCCTCCAGCGATTAAACTGCCACCTAAAAATCCTAGTCCTGCTCCTATTAATCCAGCTGCAAGCGGATCAATACCGCCACCTGGCCCAAACGGACCCGGCGGACGAGCCCGGTGCATTTCTGGATATGGTAATGGCGAATGATGCATCGGTACATGATTTACAAATCCATGCATGTATATGCTCCTTTTCAAGAAAAATTTTATCCTGTTCTTTCCCTTCCCTACAGCCTATGGCAGAGTACAGGAAACCGCACTAGACAAATCCCTATTTTTGACATGAAATTTGGGTCGGAAAACGAGATGAATCCTTTTTCTCAGGTGACTATGCATTCAGAATATCGAAAATACAAATTCCGTGAGCAACATGACAGTATTCCGGACATATAGAAGGTTATCAATCCCTATTGACCAGCTCATTTCGCCTAAGAGGAGCTATCAACGTCAGGATGTTAAGATTCCTAAATACCCCACTTCCCGCTTAAGACTTGCTCGGAAAAATGGTGTAAGACCACGAATAAATGAAATCAATAATAAAAACAATCCCCCAAACCATTGAAATGTTATACATCATTTCATTTGCATAAGGTGATGCCAAGTAATTGTCATCACCAATCCACGAAAGATCAGTCAGGTAATTCATCGCCTGATTGAGATCCTTTATTCCATAGCTCCAGAAAACAATCTGGACGGCTGCGAATATAAGTAAATGGAAAATGGAGCTGTATCGATTGATTTTGGCAATATATTTCGGGTCTTTTTGTCTCCTGATGATTTCTTTATCCCTTTCAGTAAGTAAGTCGATACCGCGCAAATTACCAATCTTCAAGCGCATCCAACGGTCCAACTTCCGGAAATCATTGATGCCAAAAGTGCACGCATACAAAATAAAAATCAAAATAACAATTTGAAACATCGAAATCTCGCCTGTTTCCCGGTAAATAAGGAGAGCAAGCACTCCCTCAACGATAAATAAGCCGAGAAAAGACAGCAGAAAGATAAGACTTAAATTCCGTTTGTTGAAAAAATAGCGGATGACCCCGAATAGAATTAATGAGATAAAGGACAGTATCTCTGCAGCGATAAAAATTTCCCATTGATGTTGGATTAGAAAGGTCATTTGGTGGCTCTCCCCTTTTGGAATTGGTTTAGGTTAATATGAAAAACACTCACTTGTAGTTTTACGGCGGAAGTGAGTGTTTGGTTTCAATGATTGCGCCTATAAATTCTCTTAAAACCATCGGATATGACTAAGTTGTATTTTTAACCTGTCTAGCTTTCTCTTGAATTTCCCCCGTTTATCGGTGATTAGTTGGATTTCAGATTTCAAAGCAATCTTTTCTGCCACGGTTTCGATTGTCAAGTTCTCTGTATTAATCCGTTCCTGGAAAATATCATGCGATAGTCCTGCGATACATCGATTGAAACATGAGGGAAACCCAATATATGAAGGTTGGGATATACAGTCCGTAATAAATCCATGATTCTGTTCAACTAACATTCAGTGGGAGAGGTAAGGATATCCCCACTGAATGAGTTTCACTTTATGGCACGGGTTGCAATATCGGCGGTCCACCTAAAGACGAATCTTTAAGTCTTTTATAAGCAACATAAAAGGAGATCATTGCACCGATAACAAAGAACATGGCTGAAACAAAGGAAAGTTCTTCTAAAGATATTATCTCATTTGATGAGTTTGTTGATTTTGATTCTTGTGGTGATGACATAATGAGTACACCTCCAAATATCTTTTCCTTCTTTAATGTATTCAAGCGGAGAAAATATTTTACTCTTTTTAAAGGAAGACAGCCTTCAGATAATAACCTACCCGCCGATTGCCTTCCAGCCATGCGAAAAGTATTAATTATAAACTCGTATAAAGATAGGAATAATCATGTTAAAATACTGTTATAGAAAGGTTTTAAAAAAGAGCATTTCTAAGAAAGGAGTTAAAAGGTTATGGATATCCATCTATTCGTCCTAATTTTCACCATCATTTTCATGCTCCACAACCTAGAAGAAATCATGACAATTGAAAAATGGTTCAACAAAACGTATCCAAGAATTCGCAAAAGAATCCCTGCTTTTGTAGAAGAAGAACTCAGGAAATTTGAGACAATGAATGCAGCCAGATTTTCTTTCGTTGTATTTTTACTTTCTATCCCAGTAGCTATTCTGATTGTAATTACAACAATAACTGAGCACTATCTTCTATTTCTCGGGTTAAATTTGTTATTTGCTTTAAATATTTTTACCTATCCCGTACAATCCTTATACTTACGCAGCTATACTCCAGGTCTTTGGACTTCTGTATCACTGATCATTCCTTATTATATTATTCTTTCTTATCATATATCTAATACTGGTTTATTAACATTCAACAATTTATTAGGTGCAGTCGTAATTCTAATCTTGTTTATTCCTATTTTTCTCCTCAGTCATAAAGCAGCAGAAAAATGGAACTAACTCCTCGAGACAAAATTCAACAGTAGCAAATCTTGTCCTTTACTTAGCATCCGACGAATCCAGTTATTCCACTTGTTCTGAGTTTATCGTGGATGGTGGAATTACCGCAATATAATAAAATTTTCACACCAAAAAAACGACAGAGATTATCTAAAAATATTCCCTGTCGCTTTTTATTAGACGAAATGTGCTCTTACTCAATCCCCTCTGCTATTTGCAGAAACAATTCTTTCGGCATTTCAGATTCTTCGCCAATTAATTCAAGAAACACATCTTCATGTTCCCAAGTGAGACACATGAAACCATCATCATCAACCGCCAGATTACCTTCATTACCATTAATAGTGATTGTCTCCGTCTCTTCCCCTTCAAACATTCCATCATAATCCTCTTGTGAAGGATAGATGCTAAATACGAAGCCGTTCCAATCTTCATCCTCATAAATGAGATAGACCATCTCTGACTCATCATCCGAGGAATAATAGGATTCCGTCATTTCATAGCCCTCCGGTACGAATGTAACATCGGGAATCGTATAATCTACATTTTCCTTAATTTCCTCAAGTGACATTTCTTCCTCGAGAAATGCAAAATCTTCTTCCCATTCCTCTTCCGTTACAGCATTTTCTTTTACTTCTTCTGGAACTTCAATTGGCTCAACTTCATTCACATTCGACACCGTAGCTTCCGCTGTAACTTGAATAGATTCACCGTCCATTTCAAATTCCGCCTGAACAGTTTGTGATTGGATCAACATTGACTCTTTATCAACCTTCATTTCGGTCTCAAAACTGTTAATCGTAATGTCGGAAAGGTCTTCCTCCAAGTCAATATCCATCGTCAAATCTCCCATTGATGTATCGAAATATGGTTCGATTAATTCCTCAAATTCTTCTCCCTCACCGGTTAACGCAAGGATATACTGATCCTCTTCCTCCGTCATTTCAAATTGATCAGCAAACGCCTCTAGTTTTTCAAGTTCACCTTCATTTAATTGGTCAAAGCTCTCTAGTCCCATTTCTTCTTCATCCGTAATGAACCATTCACCGAACATGTTCATATACACTTCTTCACCAACGATATATGTCTCCACATCCATAGAAATTCCAGTCATCCCCATCGTCATGTCTAAATAAAGTGTGTCCGGATCATGTGTGACGTCAGCCGTACCTTCAATCGATACAATCATATCCATAATCTCTGTATCGATCTTCATCTCTGTCGTATAACTTTCTAAATCAGCATTCGCTTGAATTGCCTGCTCCAACACTTGGCCTTCTGTTAACGGCTCCTTATCTTCCCCACAAGCGGCAAGCAGTAAGAAGCTTGCCATTATCAATAAGGCAATGGTTTTTCTCATCTCTTTTTCCCCCTTTTACTTATGCAACATCTTTAAAAATAACAATTGAAAAAGTGACCCCTAACTCCTCTCTCATGTAGACATGTATAGGAAAATCCCTTTTGTAAAACTAAAGAATATTATACCCCAATACTTGGTAAATGGGGATAGTTATTTAGATGGATATGAATTTTATTTTTTAGTAAAATGAAACTTAATTACTTGCCACTCGTATGTAAGATATAAATGTATGAATCGGAGGATATTTAATGAAAAAGTATCTTGTCTTTATCATTAGTTTTATTGTAATGTTCACCGTATTCCAGGTACTGTCTGGCATGTTTCTAACATGGATATATACTCCGAATATTAGTTCAGCTTGGAGCATGCGTACTGGTCTCTCCCAGGAAACCGTTATTACAGGCTGCAATTCATTTGGGCTACCATTGTTTACTGCTGCGCTTGCTGCTTCTGTTGCTTATGTGACCTTCGTGAAGTTTGCGAGGCGTAGGAAAGAAAATATTAAATGATGAAAACAAAGGCGCAAGCGCCCTTGCAGGTTAAAAACGCGACGTCCTGTCGC
>NZ_BMOS01000003.1:0-80752 GCF_014647195.1 Oceanobacillus indicireducens
AGGCTCTTTTTTGTTCAAACCTCAAATTTCTTCATTACAGGAATGCTCCGTTTGTAAAGCTCTTACCGCTAAACGGGTATCTTCCAAACTTTCTTTTGCCAACTGTTTCAATTCATCATATGCAGTGTCCTTTTGCTGAATCGATAACATTTCTAGACTCATGATCAATGCAGTCAAGCGGTGTCCGACCGAATCATGGAGGTCCCTTGCAATCCTTGTCCTTTCCTCTAATCTGGCATTATTCTCTGCATTTATATGAAAGCGCTTCATTGTGCGATACTCACCGAGGAGCTCTTCATAGATCTCCTGTTGCTCCCTTCTCTCAACACACATCTGGTTGACAATAAAGCAAAGAATACCAACGAATAGATAAAGAACGACTCGCTCAACCGTCAATTCATCTGGTAATCCTAGTAAAAGGAGAAGCAGACCCGCTTGAATAAAGAGGATGATCTGATTCTGCTTTTCCAGGCGAAAAGCTGCATCCAACACAATATACAAGAGTAACAATGCTGTTGCTATCGCTTCCTCGGTGAAAAAATATCCATGAGCGGTAAGAATTATTAACAGGGCAGTGTATTTCCAGATTAGAAAACGAGGAATCGTTAGCAGAAAATAAATCCCGAGTGTAACAGCAAATGCAATAATCGAAACTGCTTGAAACGTACTGTTAAAGCTAATTTCATATAGCCATAATATGCTAAAGCTAATGATTCGAATCCAAAATACCCTCATCGTCTCACACCTTTAAAAAAAGAAATGCGTTTATTTCCCAATTATAATCGTCCAATTCACCCCAGAACGGATATGATACGCATCGGCAAAGGACCCCTGATTGATCGCTATTCCCAGATTATCAATGGAATTCACAAATAATAAGGGCTCACCAAGGCGCCTGTCTGCAAATGATCGATCAAAAGTAATTAAATTTTTATATACTTTTGTCGAGTTATGCACAATCGTCACTTCAACCGCGTCTCCATACTCAATGCCTGCTTTTTTAAAAAGTTCGCGATTGATATTCGTCCATAAGTTACCAAAACGGCTATCGAGAATATCAATATTTCCATGAATAATACCGTTTGAATATGTCGCTTCAGGGATTCTTAGCTTTATCACATCGTCAAGTGAGAGTTCCGGACCGACTTCCTCAAAACTAATTACACCAGCCGCAAGTCTTGCTCCCGTAAAGGCATATACATCACGGCCATGGAATGTATACGATTCACCAGATCGGGGGAGGCGATTTATATTTTCATCAATGACGCGAGCCGCAACAATCCCCGTGCTATGTGCAAGATGGGTAAGTGTCCCATTATTCGGTGTTACGATATAATGCCCGTCCTTTGTTTTCGCCACAATGCTTAAACGTTCCGTTCCGACACCAGGGTCGACAACGGAAATAAACACGGTCTCTTCTGGCCAGTAAGCAACCGTTTGGTATAAACGATACGATGCTTCCCAAATATTATATTGCGGGATTTCATGTGTTAAATTAGATATCCTAAGTGTTGAATCAACGGAAAAAGCAACCCCGTTCATTGCACTAACTGCCCCATCATGTAATCCGAAATCTGTTTGTAGAACGATATGTTTATTCAACTAAATCCTCCCCTTCTTCGCAAAACATAAAAAACCCACGTCAATATCATAATTGATAAGGACGCGGGTTTACAATTCGTGGTACCACCTTATTTCACTGTAAGTTCACACTTACAGCCTCATTAAGTACAACATCTATACTTTAGTTTTGATAACGAGTCGCCAACTCGGCACAACCTACTAGATTCCGTTCAGTCTGCAGCTCGGAGGCCATTGTTCGTGACGTCAATTTTGCTTCTTTTCACCAGCCGAAGCTCTCTATCCAAAAATCGACTATCCTACTTTTCCCTCTTCATCGCTATTATTTGCTTTTTCGAATTACTGTTATTATATGCAAAAGACAGAAACATTGCAAGAAAAAATAAGAACACGACGAATTTACTAATGAAGCGTCATGTCCCTTCCTCCTTCTTCCGCTTTAATTTATGGATCTGTTCTAGTAGTTTTTTATATTTCACTCTAACATCTGGTGATTGCACAAGGTAAATGATCAGGCGAACGGTTAGAAATAACATCCAACCAACAAGATAAATATGAATAATGAACGTAATCCGGGCCCAAGTGTTTCCAGCCCCTACCTGTTCCATTAAGTAACTAAATGCACCGGCTTCTTTCTTTTCCCGCTGCGCAACCGTCAACAGGAGTAGAAGAGGTGCCAGCAATGCAAAGATAAGCGATAATACCGAGAGTATCCGGTACTGATACCTTACCCAAAAGATAATTCCGGTACTTAAGGCAAGCACAATAAATATGATGTAAAATATTAAAAAACCACCCATAATCCCACTCCCAACATCTGTAAAACGCTCTTTTTTCTATATCTCGATTATAGGTGGTGAGATCCGTTCTGTCTATGGATCGGAATGAGCATTTTAACCACGATCAAAGTGTTAGCGTCCTTACAAGCTAAGTATGTGATTGTCTTCGCAACGTCAGTACGAACAAACAAAAAAAGGCTAATCTCCAGTAAGGAAATCAGCCTTTTATAATATGTAGGTACAGCCACAATTGCCGTATTTCTGAAATAAAAAGTTTTAAACCACTCACTTTGTTCAAGTGGGTGTTTGCAGAAGCCTTCTTGTCTTCCGTTCAAAGACGGCCCGACATTCCAACTTCGATATAAAACTCCCTATTCATTATTTAGAGGTTAAAACTTAATTCCATACGAACATTGTAGCTTGTAATCATATTCTATACCTTATCTTAAAAAAACGCAATGGTAAAAGTTTACTATTGTTAATTTGGCTGTCTGAGTCCAATAATATCTAGGTTCGTAATGATTCCAATCAAGGGCTCCGTTTCCTTACCACTTTCCGTAATGAGTAAGGCTTCCAGGCGATTCCCTCTGCCAAATTGTTTTTTGAAAATATCGATCGCTTCTAGTACAGATGTATTCTTTGCAATAAAGCGGTAATTATCATTCGTTTCATATTCGAGGACTTCCCCCGCTGTCACTTCCATTGGCATTTTATTTGCTGCGTACATATTGCCGGCGAGCCAAAAAGTGATCGCCCGTTGACTGATCAGCCCCTTGAATTCCTGATGATCATAAACCGGAAACTTTGATATTTTCTTTTCATGAATAAGTGCAAGTAGATTGGTTAATGGTTCGTCATGCTGAAATGAAATGACCTCTTTAATAAACTTCGGTGACACGATCCTTGGTTGGAGCAATTCTTTTTCAATTCGTTCCACCCGCTTTACTGTAGACTCATGCGGTTCTGCTATTACATGAGCCATATCGACTTTATTATGAACAATCGCATTTCGTAATTCTGCAAATTCAAGCAGATCATCACTATATCTTCCAACAATCGCATTTCTATTCTTCAACATATGTACCATTTTGGAAAAACCAATATTCCGTCCATTATTAATAATTGCCCGTAACTTCTTCTCGATTCGATTAAAGGCAGTCAAAAATCGTTCTGAATTCTGATACATTCCTATTCTCCTAGACTATTAATAAAGTGAAACTCATTCAGTGGGGGTTTCCTTACCACTCCCACTGAATATTAGTTTCTTATACACTGAAAAATGAGACAGCAACCATACTGTCCCATTAAGCCATATAAATAACAAATGCGATAATCGAGAGAACTGTTGCAACGATATATATCCAAGACATAATAGGTACATTACTGCTCCAAGAAGATGTTTCATATTCCAAAGATCGCTGCAGTTCGTCTTCAATCGTTTGACCACTTTCTTTGTATGCCTTTTGCTTGTGTTCTTCTTCTTTTAAAACCCTATATGTCAGAACCGTTGCAATAACACAAACGACTATAATCAAACCAACTGTAAAAGCATTAAAATCAAGCATCATTTTCCCCCTTAATCAAGGTCCATTGTGACCTGGTCTCCTCCATTCAATGAATAACTTGCTGTAATTTCCGCGTTTAATGAATAAACAACGGAGCAATATTTATTTAACGATAACTCAATCGCCCGGTATAATTTATCTTCCGGGATGTCACCGTTCACTGTGTAATGCAGATGTATATCCTTATAACGACGCGGATGACTTTGAGACCTGTCTCCCTTTGCCTGAACATGGAAGGCCTTTGGTGCAAGTTTCATTTTCTCTAAAATCGAAATAATATCAATTCCGGTGCAACCAATCACCGTTCCGAGCAACATTTCCATTGGAGTCGGTCCGCGCCCCTCTCCACCAAACTCTGGCAATCCATCTGTAATGAATGGATATCCTGAGGGAGTTACACCGTTAAAAGCTCTTTTCCCTTCCCATTCCATCTTTAATTCCACAAGAAGCCCTCCTCCGT
The DNA here is from genome assembly GCF_014647195.1 of Oceanobacillus indicireducens. GTDB lineage: Bacteria > Bacillota > Bacilli > Bacillales > Amphibacillaceae > Oceanobacillus > Oceanobacillus indicireducens. The sequence goes on from NZ_BMOS01000003.1 coordinate 4,386, forward strand.
CAGTTGAAATATATCCAATAGACCACTGAATATTTAAGGAATTACCTTCTTCTATTACAACACAAACGAATTGAAAATACTACACTTTGACCTTAGTTTATCATCGTAATTACAATTATAATACATCTTTCTTCATTTGTAAGTATCCTCATCATAAGCTAAAACAACGGCACTTCGATTGACCTTCAATTGTTCAGCTCATTTTCTTTCAAAAGGTAATTTTTCCTCAAGGGAATTCACCATATGAAATCTTCCTCTCTAGTTCATCAACGATTTGTAAATATAGTGGTTGTTCACTCTTTCAATGAACTTTCCACATAAATGATGCCTTCTATCTCCGTGTTGAAATCAATTATTATCATAATAACATTTGGCTCATCATTGACACTCCACTTTGTTTGTCGGATGCGTGACGATTGCAAAGCTTTAAATTGGTGGACGGGAATGGCCGGGCGTATAATATATAGTTAGGAGGTGATTAGTAGTGTGTTTAATTCATTTTCATTTACAAGACCATCCGAATTATAAATTAATTGTTGCCGCAAATCGGGATGAATTCTACGACAGACCTACAGAGAAAGCTCACTATTGGCCTGATGCACCTTTTCTTCTCGCCGGACGTGATATGCTCCAGCAAGGGACTTGGCTTGGCATTACGAAAGAAGGACGATTTGCTGCTCTCACAAATATTCGTGATTTCTCCCTTGAAGGGAAAGATAAAAAGTCACGAGGGCATATTGTGCATGAATTTCTATCGACAACCACTTCTCCTAACCAATTCCTTGAAAAAATCCGTAACGAGCGAGATGCCTATGCCGGATTCAACATTCTCGTTGGTGATACAAGCGGACTCTTTCATTATAATAATGCAGACAATACGATTACTGAAGTGCCAGCAGGGCCACATAGTTTAAGCAACGCAACACTAAACACACCGTGGCCGAAAGTCGTTAAAGGAAGAACAAGGTTGGACGATTATCTACGTCAAACCGACCATGTAAAAACAGACGATTTATTCCATATTCTCGAAAATGAAGAAGAAGCTCCTGATTCAATGCTGCCGAATACGGGTATAGGATTAGAACTTGAACGAAAATTATCCGCATCCTTTATTAAAACGCCTAACTACGGTACTCGCTCAGCAACGGTCGTTCTGATTAACCGGGAGTATGATGTTGTATTTAGTGAACGAACCTATAAAGATGGAGAGCTGACAGCGGAAGAGAATTTCACCTTCACGTTGCCAATTTCTACAAAATAAAGTAATGATAATAATTCCCGTTGCTTTGTGCAAAATAAAGTAACGGGTTTTTGAAAAATTGTCATAAGTAGATGGGTCTTTCGCGTCGTTTATAAGCTACAATAGAGAGACGAAACTAGTTTTTACTATCGAACATAAGTAAAAACTGTTTTTCCTTATGTTCAATAGTACACGAACTTATAAAGAGAGGAAGGGAAAAGCTTATGTTTCATGATCCTGTATTTGCGAGCAGGATGCTGACACTGCTAACATTATCGTTTCATATTATTTATGCAACTATCGGTGTTGGGATACCACTTTTTATTATGATTGCACAGTGGCTTGGAATTAAAAAGAACGATGACCACTATATCCTTATGGCTAGACGCTGGGCTAGAGGATATGTAATTACAGTTGCTGTAGGTGTAGTTACTGGAACGATCATCAGTCTACAGCTTGCCTTATTGTGGCCAAACTTTATGGAACTTGCAGGTAATATCATTGCTTTACCTTTATTCATGGAAGTTTTCGCCTTTTTCTTTGAAGCTATATTCCTTGGTATTTATTTATATACCGGCAACCGATTTAAAAATAAGAAGACTCATTTTCTTCTATTGATACCTGTTGCCATCGGTGCTGGGATGTCAGCGTTTTTCATTACAACAGTGAACGGCTTTATGAACGCGCCGCAAGGGTTTGATATTGTAAATGGAACACTCGTTAATGTTAACCCAGTCCTTGCCATGTTTAACCTGGCATCACCTACGAAGATTGCTCACGTGCTTGCCGCGTCCTATATGACGGCTGCCTTTATATTAGCGGCAATAGCTGCATTTAAACTAATTAAAGGTTCGAAGCATACGTATCATAAAAAAGCATTGCATATGACGATGAAAATCGGGTTAATTTTTGCTGTTGCAGTAGCATTGATTGGTGACTTCTCTGGTAAATACCTGGCAGAATACCAACCAGAAAAACTTGCAGCTGCCGAATGGCATTTTGAAACGGGAGAAGGTGCTCCACTTCTGTTATACGGAGTACTCGATGAAAATCAAGAACCAAAATATGCAATTAAACTTCCTTACGTTTTAAGTATTCTCGCCTTTGGAAGTCCATCTTCTGAAGTGATTGGTCTCGATGAATTCCCTGCAGAGGAACAACCACCGCTTGAAGTGCATTATTACTTCGACACTATGATTACGATTGGTATGGTGATGATTGCAATATCCTTCTTATATTGGCTTGGATCACGGATGAGATACACATTTGTTGAATCAAACTGGTTCCGCTGGCTCATTGTTTTAGGCGGTCCACTATCCATGTTAGCTATTGAATCTGGTTGGTGGCTCGCGGAATTCGGCCGTCAGCCGTGGATCATGCGCGGTATTATGACAGTCAGCGAGGCTGCCACGACAAGTGATTATGTTGGATTAATGTTTGTGCTATTCGCTCTTCTTTACCTTATCTTGGGAATTGGAACAATTGTTATTCTACGTAAAATGTTTGCAAATAACCCGCTCGAAAAAGAATTAGCGAAAGTTCAATCTACACAAGGTGGTGAGCAGTAATGAGTTTAGAAATATTAGGGATTTCCGTACTGTGGACCTTCTTATTTGGATATGTCATCCTCGCTTCCATTGACTTTGGTGCTGGATTCTTCAATGCTTATAGTATATTGATTGGTAAAGAGAAAATCCTATCAAAGGTTATTCAGCGGTACCTATCACCAGTATGGTCCGTGACGAACGTGTTCTTTGTATTTTTCTATATTGGGATTGTTGGATTTTTCCCGAAAACGGCGACTTACTTCGGAACAATCTTACTAATTCCAGGCAGTATCGCTTTGATCTTGATGGCAATCCGCGGTTCCTACTATGCCTTTGAATCGTATCGAGCCGGTCATAAAGGGTATGCCACCATGTACGGTATTGCAGGATTGCTTATTCCGCCAGCTTTATCGGTTGTGCTTGCAATTGCTCAAGGTGGATTTGTAACCATTGAAAATGGAACTCCACAGCTTGACTATTTTGCATTATTTACGAGTCCATTATCCTGGTCCATCGTCGTTCTTGCCATTATAGCTGTATTATACATTTCTGCAGTATTCCTAACATGGTATGCAGATAAAGCGCAAGATGCTGATGCGAGAGACTTGATGCGCAGATATGCGTTAATTTGGGCTATCCCATTAATCGTAGCAGCTTCGGGGATTATTATTGAACTCCGCTACCATAACTACATGTTGTTCGAAAATCTGCTGAACCTATGGTGGATGTTTGCCGTTTCCTTTGTGCTGTGGGCATTGACTACGTGGTTCATTTGGAGAAAAAGAAGTTATACAGCTGCGTTGTGGTTGTTAGTCGGTCAATTTGCATTTGCATTTTTCGCATACGGTATTGCCCATTATCCTTACCTGCTTTACCCGCACTTGACGATTCATGAAGGCTTCACCAACCAAGCAATGGCTATTTCGCTTGTTATCGTCTTCGTACTCGGGCTCGCATTACTGATCCCGTCGATCTATTTATTATTAAAACTGTTCTTGTTTGATGAGGAATATATCCAAGGTAAGAAGGAGTGAACGAAATGTTTAATGATTTTCTAATGTTTGTTGCTCCAGGATTAGTGATTATCATAGCCATCATCCTCGCTTTTATTGTTGCCGACAAAGATGATGCTTTTGGAGATAAGGAAAATTGAACCTCTTATGACTGAAGTTACGAGTGTTCTTGGTTTATTCATAAAGTGAAACTTCAGTCAGTGGGGCTTTCCTTGCCTCCCCCACTGAATGTTAGTTGAACAGAATCAGGGTTTTACGGACTGTATATCCCCCATCTTCACATGTAGGGCTACCCTCATATTTAGAGGTGGGGGTATTACAGACCGTTAATACGTGATATTAAAAAAGTGATTGCCCAAAAGAGCAATCACTTTTTTATTATGCGTGAAAAACGCTTTGTTCAATTTGTTTCAGTTCGTAAAAATAACCTTGCATTTCCAACAATTGTTCATAACTGCCGACTTCAACAACTTTGCCCTCTTCCATAACGACAATTTGATCCATTGTTTCCAGTCCATTCAAGCGATGGCTAATGAGGATAAGTGTATCATGTTTCGCTAGTTCAAATAATTCCTGATAAATATTAAAACTCGTAAGGGAATCCATTGATGACGTTGGTTCGTCAAGTAGCCAGAGATAGGAGTTCTTAAGCATTGTACGGGCAAGCGCCAGCCGCTGTTTTTCCCCTCCCGATAGATTGGCACCTTTTTCAAGCACCGCATCGTCCAGTTTGAACTGGCTTAATTCAACTTTTTCCAATACTTTCAGCAAATGCTCATCCGATACTTCATCCGCAGCGATTTTCAGATTATCTCGGATTGTCCCAAAGAAGAAATGGTTTTCCTGAAGGACGACATTTGCATATTTCCAAATGCTTTCTTGATTCAGCCCGCTAATCTCTTCTCCGTTAATCAGAATTTCTCCTGAATCTGCAGAATTAAAATTTAGCAACAAGCTAAGAATGGTTGATTTCCCAGAACCACTCGGGCCAACGATTGCCGTTTTCGAACCTGCCGGAAAATAGAGCTGAACATCATTCAAAGTTTGTCTTTCTTCTTCTGAATAAGTAAATGATACATCATTAAACGTTATAGCTGGGGAAGAAGTCAAGATTAGGTCTTCCTTCTCTTCTACTTCAACTGGTTCACTACCAACTACTGCTGATAATCTAGCTGCCGCTCTTCTATTATCCTCGAGATGACTAGGGAAAATCGCCATCGATGTCGTGTCTTCAAAGACAGTTAAAGAAATCATTAACAGCATCGCTAAGAAAACTCCATTCAAGCTGCCTGCTGCGATTAAATAAGCACCCATTCCAAGCACAACGACCGAGATGATCAGTGATACAAATGTATTTAATGATTCACTGTAAAGATGATGGACACCCGCTTTCTCCTGTTCCCGAACATAGGTTTCAGCCATTTGCTCAAGTGCTTCCTCTTTTTCTTCCAGCCGCTGATATATTTTCAAATCACGGAAACCGTAGAAGAGCTCTGTCACTTCTGTTGATAATTTTCCGCGTTCCTCTCTTAATCCCTGGTCGACCCGACGCTGCCTGATAGCGAAATACACTGGGACAAGCACCGTCGTTAGAAGAAACCCGACAAAAATAATAATGGCATGCGTAGTAGAAAAATATGCCGTGAAAAATATCGTACAGAAGAACACAAGAAATAGTACAATTGGCGGATAAAAGACCCGCAAGAAGAAGTTCTGTAATGTTTCCACATCCCCGACAATACGGGCAAGCAAGTCCCCGCTCCGGAACTTCTGGAAAATCTGTGGAGCAAGCGGCTCTAATCTTTCATAAAAAGATACCCGTAAATTACTAAGCATCGTAAACGTGCCACGGTGCGAGTAATAACGTTCTCCGTAGCGGCTAATGGCGGAGATGATTCCAAAGAGTTTTACCGTACCGACAAGCACCATCAAGGTATAGATTGGCGGAGCGAGTGCTGCTTGGGAAATTAAATACCCACTCGCTGAAAACAATCCGACAGCGGTAATCCCACCGATAAATCCACATATAATCGAGAGGATAATGTCTTTTTTCTCTTTAAATAATAGATGGATCACTGTTGTTAAATCCCTCACTTCCGCTCACCTCCTTGCTCTGCTGAGACCATAGAACGATAATCCGGATTCGTTCTTAACAATTCTTCGTGCTTCCCTTTTGCCACGATCTTTCCGGAATCAAGCAAGACAATCTTGTCCGCATGTTTAATCGTGTGCAGGCGATGCGCTACCGTAATAATGGTTGCATGCTTCGCCAATTCTTCAATCGATTGTTGTAATATCCGTTCGGTTCGTAAGTCGAGTCCTACAGTAGGTTCGTCAAATAGGATAATGGAAGGCCGCTTCAGAAAAGCCCTTGCAAGGGCGACCCGCTGTTTCTCTCCACCGGACAGTCCGCGTCCCGCTTCACCGACCGGAGTGTCATATCCTTTTTCCAAAGAGGCAACGAGCTCTGATATTCCAGCTTTTTCACCTGCCGCCTCAATTTCTACTCTCGCTCTCTCCCCTCTCCCGCCAATAGCTATATTATCCGCAATTGTTCCAGAGAATAAATATGGATGCTGGGAAATATAGCTTATTTCGTTAAACCATGCCTTTTCTTCATACTCTGAGAGAGGTTTTCCATTAACGAGAATCTCCCCCTCTGTATTAGCAACGAGACCTGCGATAACATGCAGCAAAGTGGATTTTCCTGAACCAGTTTTACCAATAATGGCGATTTGTTCATAAGGAGAAATCTCTACCGAAATATGATTTAAAGTAAAACCATTCTCTTCATAACGGAAGCAAACATCCTTTAATTCAATGGCAGGCGGTTTTCTTACCTCAAATACATTACTCCCCCATTCCACCGGCATGTCCGGTGTGTCGAGTTCCTTCTGCAACTTGTTGAAAGCACCACTACTGCCTCTTCCAGTATGAAAAGCATTTCCAAGTTCCTTTAACTTATTGTAAAATTCCGGTGCAAGCAAAAGCATAAGAAAACCGGTGAAAAAACTAATGTTTTGGAAAATGATCAAACGGAATGCAACTTCAAGTGCGATCAATCCCATACTAAGCATCGAAATGAATTCCAGTGCGAACGAGTTCGCGAAAGCCGTTTTGAGAACAACCATCGTAGCATCCCGAAAGTTCAGACTGCTTTCCTCTATTTCTGCTTTTTGTTCTTTTGAGCGACCATATAACTTAAGAGTCGTCAGTCCTTGCAGTGTATCAAGGAACTTTCCTGAGAATGCCGCCATTTTATCGAGCTGTTCCTCCGATTTATCCTTCGTATTAAAACCGATAATTACCATAAAAATCGGGATGAATGGTGCGGTAATTATAATGATGATTCCAGTCGTGAAATGTTCGGCAAAAATCGTAATAAGTAGCATGATGGGAATGATAATAGACTGGATAACTTGGGGGATGTAGCTACTATAATAATCGTCTATTTCATCTACCGTATCCATCATGACACTCACTTTCTCGCCGGACCTTCCGTACATCGCTGCTTGCATATTCGTCTTAGAATATTTACGAAGCAGCTGGCTTCTCAGTCCTTGCTTTACAATTGCTGCAAGACGGACCCCCGTTTTTCCATTTCCATAATTAAATAAAGTTCGTCCGAGCAATGCTGCAAGTAATAAGGCAAGATATGGTAAAAGGTCAGCAAAAGCTGTTCCTTGTAAAAATGCTTCATTTACGATATACACAAGCAAGTAGGCTTGAGCAATAATACTGATCCCACTAAGCAGTGAAAATAAAATCATCAGAATCAGTCTGCCTCTATGGTCTTGTGCCAGATCCTTCCAACTGTGCATGTATTGTTCCTCCTACTAAGAAGTGAAGTCTTTCACATAAGTATAACCGATTCATCACCCCACAGTAAAACAAGAGACCCTACGTTAACAAAGCTGTCGAAATTACAAAAAGGATGAACATTTTCTGTCCATCCCTTTTTGTGCTTACTTTCATAAAGCTTAAGTGCAACTTTCTTCTGGAGGTCCGCAGTCCAGACACCTCTCGCACCTGCTGAGCGGCTGGTGAGCCTCTTCGCGGGCAAGCCCGCGAAGAGGCTCACCTAGGCCTATCGACGAACAGGAGGTTCTAATGCCGGCATTGGTCACAGGACGTGACCGTACTTAGCCGGCCTCCCGCAGGAGTCTCGAGGTGTCTGTACTGCTCTGAGGAAAGGCCTAATTTAGAACACTATTTCATATTCTTATCCCATTCGCATGTTCAACTTCAGTTTTATCTTTCCATTAGTGTTTCATCTAGCTTTATGAGGAAACAACTGAGGGTTATTTTCCCATCAGCATGTTCTTCTTACTTTAATGGGAAAACAACTGGGGTTTTTTCTCCCATTCACATGTTTATCTTACTTAATTGGGAAAGCATCCGTCCACCGGGCAACTGAACGGCGATTAGAGCGCCTTAATTAGTGAAAGAGCAAAAGGACTTACCCTGTATGAACGGAATCCACTGTTCAGGCAGCGTATATTCAGTTATTATTCAGTTGAAACTTCCCAAGCTTTCTTTTAGTTTAAGTACTTCTTCTTTTGTCAATGTGATGCCTTTGCCCATTTTTTTGTGATCTGGGGCCCAGTCTCTAAGATCATATTTCGGATCCCTTCCATTCCAGCTGACGAGATTGAGCTCTTTCGTCCAGCCTTTTGGTGATTCGGATAGGACGACAATATTTTCAATGATTTCATATTGGATATCCATTACTCTACCTCTTTCCTATTTAATTACTAAAACTTTACTTGCTGCTCGTTGTACAATCGTGCTGCTGACGCTCCCGAGGAAGAGTCTTTTTAAATTGCTGAGTCCACGATGACCAACAACTACCATATCAATCGCATGTTCTTCTACATAATCACAGATTGCAACTCCCGGATTTCGTTGGGAAAAATCGGTTATGATTTCGGTGTGCACATTAAATCCGTTACCTTGTAACTCTTTTTTTATTTCTTCCAGTTTCGGATAGATGAGCTCGGCATCATTCATCGATAAATTACCACTTGCAGCCGTGCTATTACTCGTAATCCCCGGGGTTACTACCGTCACAATATAAAGATGGGAATCTTCAACTAATTTCGCTTGGGTTTTTGCTTCATCAATTGCTTTTCTACTTAATAGAGACGTATCATAAGCAACAAGGATTTTCCGGCCCATGGACTTCTCTCCCTTCCGTCTCTTTATCTTACCAAACAATTAGACATTCTTACAATAACTACACTGGTACTAAAAATGCAATTCATTTTCTTATTTCCCTTGCTTCTAGTATGCTTCATGTATACTACACACAACCATCAGAATGGAGGGATAACGTGAGACAGGTAGTTAGCGATGTCATTCAATTTCGGGGAAGCCATGATGATTTTGGTCGATTTCAAGGAAAAGAATTACAGGACTCTCCCATTTTAAAAGCCCGCAGAAGACAATTGAAAAGCCGGTCAAAACACCATTATATCGTGGATGAAGAAAAAATCAGGCCAATCATCCAATATTTTAGTCCCGGCATCTGGAATGAATTACTCGGGCTTGCCGATGCCCTGGAACTATCTACTGAAGAGGCCCTCCGAGAGTTTGGCGGTTATTATTTTGAATACGGGAAGAGCGGCTGCTCAATATTGACTGGTAATCAGTTTATGATCCGAAACTATGACAATGACCCCATCACCTATGAAGGGCGTTACGTCCTTTATGCACCAACTGATGGCGGATATGCAACGATTGGTCCATCCATGCAAATTACTGGCCGGACGGATGGTCTGAATGAAAAAGGACTCGCCATGGGCTATAACTTTATTAATCGCCTCCGCTCAGATGATGGATTTGTTTGCAATATGATTGGCAGACTCGTACTGGAAAATTGCGCAACCGTTGATGAAGCAATTGAACTGCTAAAGGAAATTCCCCACCGTCACTCCTTCAGTTATTCCCTCGTCGACGCAACCGGAAAAACACTCGTCGTTGAAGCTTCTTCAAATGAAGTCGTAACAAGGGAAGGTACAATCTGTACGAACCACTTCGAGAAATTAACAAAGGAGAATCGTTACCGGATGGACGATTCCTTGCGCCGTTACGAAGCAATGGTCGATCAACAAGCAAATATCGACAATGTATATGATGCGTTTCGCATATTAAATGATGCCGATAAAGGGGTTTTCTCGAAGAATTACGGCGCTTGGGCAGGGACGATTCATACAGCAGCCTATTTACCAGTGCATATGCAAGCTTGGATCTCCTTTGGCCATGATCGCTTGCCACTTATTTTTGATTTCAAGAAATGGCTTGCTGGAGCCGATATAAATGCGAAACAAATCAAGGGTAAGTTGGAATCGACGAACGGATTCATCAATCGTTAAGCTTTTAACCTTCACCTTCATCCTTCATTTTTATTTCTTTTCTCCAAAAATATGATATATTTTAAAGAAAGAATTTTAGAGTGAAGGAGAATGGTATATGAGTTTACAAGATTTACTTGATTTCAATAAAAAATTTGTAGAAGAAAAAAGTTATGAGCCTTACCGGACAGATACATTCCCGAACAAGAAGATGGTTATTTTCACTTGCATGGAATCAAGGTTACTAGAGCTTTTACACCGGGCACTTAACTTGGAGAACGGTGATGCGAAAATCGTTAAAAATGCCGGCGCAATTATCCGTAAACCCTTCGATAGCATTACAAAGAGTATTCTCGTTGCTATTTATAAATTAAAAGCGGAGGAAGTAATCGTCATCGGGCACCATGACTGTGGCATGTCTGATGTAAATATTGAGGCGTTAAAACAAAGTATGATTGATCGCGGAATTAGTGAAGATCGTATTCAAACGTTAGAACATAGCGGTATCCATTTAGAAGAAGAATTTCACGGTTTTACGACGGTAGAAGAATCAGTAATGCAAAGTACAGAAATTATCCGTAATCATCCCTTACTGCCTGAAGGTATCAAAGTGCACGGCCTCGTCATTGACCCTGACACAGGTAAAGTTGATGTAGTAACACGGGATGAAGAATAATAAAAAGACTGAGTTGAAGTTAACATTTCAACTCAGTCTTTTTATTTGTATAAGAAACTATAAAATAAAAATGCTGTGATAACATGGGTATCTAGGGCTAGCCACGTCCGGCTCCAGCGCCCAACAACTATCAAACTTCACACTCCTCCAATCGATAAGTCAACATCAACTCACTGCCGTTCGTTGTGTTTCCTTTATCTCATTCCGGAGTGCTCCAGTTTGTACGTTGCTAAACGGGCGCTTTCGCCTTTGCATTTTATACTCTCCGATCTTTAATATAGAACGACATGATAAGGCCGATTAAGGATATAATTCCTGAGAAGATAAAGGAGATATTTACCCCATGAATCATTCCTTCAATCCCCTCTTCGGGTATCGTGAATGTTGTCATAATCGTTACCGGAAGTGCTGTTCCTATTGAACCTGATACCTGACGGAGTGTATTATTAACTGCCGTTCCGTGGGATATAAGGTCCGTAGGCAATACGTTAAGTCCAGCCGTTGTGACTGGCATCATCACCATCGAAATACCAACCATACGTAAAGCATGCGTGACCGCAATGTACGTAAATGACGTTTCTGGTGTTAAAACTGCAAACATAAATGTCGAAACAGTTAAGATGACCATCCCTGAAATCGCCAGCCATCTTGCTCCGTATCTGTCAAACAGCCGACCTGTAATCGGATTTAACAACCCTTGAATGACCGCTCCAGCAAGGAGAGCAAGTCCTGATTCAAACGCCGTAAATCCGAGCATCGTCTGCATATATAATGGTAATACAATTGCTGCTCCGATTACTGCGATGAACGTAATCATCCCGAGGATTGTCGAAAGAGTAAACATTTTATATTTCATTACCCGGAATTCTAAAATCGGTTGATCTAACTTGAACTGACGGGTAATGAACCAAGCGAGCGTGGTAATCCCTACTCCAAAGCCAATCAGGACTTCCATGCTTCCCCATCCGGCACTTCCAGCAATACTGAATGCATAAAGAATTCCTCCGAAACCGAATGTCGACAGAATAATCGAAAGCACATCCAACTTGGGCTTCGTCTGCTTCGTTACATTTTTTAATATAAAATATGCGAGAATGATGTCAACTATTGCGATTGGAAGAATCATCCAGAACAGCCAACGCCAGGATGCTGCTTCTACAATATAGCCGGAAAGAGATGGTCCGATTGCCGGTGCAAACGCAATAACAAGCCCGAACATTCCCATTGCTGTTCCCCGTTTTTCAATCGGGAAGATAAGCATGAGAATCGTCTGCATAAGCGGCATCATAATTCCAGCACCTGCTGCTTGTAAAATCCTCCCTAACAACAGTACTTCAAAGCTTCCTGATATTGCAGCTGTTAATGTCCCTAATGAGAATAAACTCATCGCTGTTAAAAATAAACTGCGGGTTGTAAACCGTCCGATAAGAAACGCAGTAATCGGAATCATAATCCCATTTACAAGCATGAAAACGGATTGCAACCACTGAACAGTATTCTCCGTCAAATCGAGATCAACCATTATTTTAGGTAATGCCGTTCCAAGTAATGTCTGGTTTAAAATTGCTACAAAGGCACCAGAAATAAGCACAATAACCAATGGTACACGATTGAAATTTTGGACACTTTGATCCTTTGTTAAATTTTCTCCCATATATTTATTCCTTCTTTCCTCATACGAATAGCTACACGTAACTTTATATTTTAGCATTATTTTTCTTTAGAAACAATCTTAACGACCACTAACCCTTTTTACTTTCTTAAAAACTTACGCTGTATTGAAGTAGTTAGTTTAGTTCTTCCCATTTTTGGATAAGTTAATAGATATCACGATGAAAAGGAGTCAAGCCTCTATGAAGAAAATAATGACATTATTTTTGATTCTGCTGCTATCCGCTGTTCTTGCAGCTTGTGGGAATAGTAATAAAGCGACAGAAACACCGAATAACGATACAACAACGGAAGAACCAAATGATGGTGCAGCTGGTGGAGACATAAATGATGATAATCAAACAGATGATAACAACGGAGCCAATAATAACCAAACGAAGGGAGACAGTGATCAGGCCGATTTCTCAAATGATTACGTCTTTACGAGTTTCGATTTAGAAGTTGATATTGAAAATAACGACGATGCAATCGATGTTGATTATGAAGTGGACATAGATGAGAATGAAACCGAAGCATCTTATGAGAACAAACCTGAAAACATCAATTTACGTGGAAACGAAGCAATGGAAGAGCTTGACAACATCTTCACTTCCTTCCAGTTTGATGAAAATACACCAGATGAAGAAGTGATCAACGAAGTGCTCCAAGCTTTCAACATCCCAGAAGATGCTGCCAAAGTCGATTTGGAAATTGAATATGGAGATAATGTGGAAAAAGAATATAGAAGGTAAGAAATAATAAAGTGCAACTCATTCAGTGGGGTTCCCTTACCCCCCACTGAATGTTAGTTGAACAGAATCAGGTATTTACGGATTGTTTACCCCTCCTTCACATATTGGGCTTCCCTCATGTTTAGAGGGGGGGTATTACAGACCGTTAATACGTGATAAAGTGAAACTTCATTCAGTGGGGTATCCTTCCCCCCACTGAATGTTAGTTGAACAGAATCAGGTATTTACGGACTGTTTATCCCCTCCCTTCACATATTGGGCTTCCCTCATGTTTAGAGGGGGGTATTACAGACCGTTAATACGTGATAAAACAATCGCACGGTGCTCTGGGAAGGGCGGTGCGATTGTTTTTGTCGATTTATTATAAAAAACCATTCTCCGTAACCAGATAATCGACGGGGATATCAAATGGCTCAGCTGGTACTTCCTCCACTAATTGGCCTGAATATAGTACCGAAACGGTTCGGTTAGGGAAATCTGTAAGGAAACGGTCATAATATCCCCCACCAAATCCAACCCGATAGCCGCGCTTATCAAATATAAGGCCCGGAACGATAAGTAGATCAATTTCCCGCTTTTCCACCTTTACTGTCTCATGCGGATTCGGTTCACGGAGATTGAAGTAACTTGCTTCCAATTGTTCAAAATCATCAAGCTGATAAAAATCAAGCCTTCTCTCCTCAGGGACACACTTCGGAACCGTGACTGTTTTTCCTTCTTGCCATCCCTTTCTAATCAGGGGTTCCGTATCCCATTCCAAACCACCGGAAACCGTGACCCCGACGGTACTGGCCTGATTCCAAAGTTCAGAGGAAGTGAGATTTTGAACTATTTTCTCCTCAATTTCCGCTCTTTCCACGCTGCTGAGGTTCGTTAATCTATCCTTTGCAAGATTCCTTAAATTGAGCTTATCCAACATCTCGCCCCCTCTTTATCATTAAAATAAACCAACAATTTTCCCTTCCGGAGTAACATCAATGTTTTCAGCTGCCGGGATCTTCGGCAAGCCCGGCATTGTCATGACTCTTCCCGTCAAGACAACAAGGAAGCCCGCTCCCGCAGATACTTTCACTTGTTGGATAGTAATATGAAAATCCTTCGGCGCCCCTCGTAATGCAGGGTCATCTGATAAAGAGTACTGTGTCTTTGCCACACAAATCGGGAGCTTATCATACCCAAGCTTAACAAGCCTTGTAATCTCCCGCTCCGCCTCCGCTGAAATCTCAATTCCCCTTCCACCGTACACTTTCTGCACAAGCTTTTCAATCTTTGTTGGGATGGGATCTTCCAGACTATATGGATGACGCAAGGTGCTCTCCGTTTCACAAAGCTTTACGACTTCCCGAGCAAGGTCTTCCGCCCCTTTTCCGCCTTTTGCCCAGACATCGGAAAGAACTACATTCACACCGATTTCTTCACATTTTTTCCTTATCACATGAAGTTCTTCCTCTGTATCTGTCGGGAATTTATTAATCGCGACAACGGAAGGAATACCGAAAACATCCTGCATGTTTTCAATATGCTTAAGCAAATTAGGCAGACCTTCTTCAACTGCTTGAATATTTTCTTCATTCAAATCAGAGGCAGCTATTCCTCCGTGCAGTTTCAAGGCGCGGACAGTTGCCACAATTACAGCCGCATCAGGTGCGATATTAGCCATCCGGCTTTTAATATCAATAAATTTCTCTGCACCCAGGTCCGCCCCGAATCCAGCCTCGGTCACCGTATAATCCGCATATTTCAATGCAAGTTTTGTCGCCATAATACTATTACAGCCATGGGCAATATTTGCAAACGGTCCACCATGGATAAGGGCTGGTGTTTTTTCCAAGGTTTGCACAAGATTCGGCTTTAATGCATCCTTAAGTAAGGCAGCCATCGCTCCGTGAGCCTTGAGTTCGCCAGCTTTCACCGGTTCATCATCGTAATTGTAACCGATAATAATTTCTCTTAGTTTTTCCTTTAGTTCGTTTAGATCATTGGAAAGACAAAGGATAGCCATAATTTCGGAAGCGACTGTAATATCGAACCCATCTTCCCGTGGCACCCCATTCTTCTCCCCACCCAGACCATTCACGATATGGCGGAGTTGTCTATCATTCATATCGACTACACGCTTCCAAGTGATTTTCCGGGTATCAATATTCAATTTATTTCCTTGATGGATGTGGTTGTCGATAAGTGCAGCAAGGAGATTATTAGCAGCTCCGATTGCGTGAAAGTCTCCTGTAAAATGCAGATTTATATCTTGCATCGGCACAACTTGCGCATATCCACCACCGGCAGCACCGCCCTTTATTCCGAAAACCGGACCAAGTGATGGTTCCCTTAAAGCGAGCATTGCTTTTTTACCGATTCGCTTTAAGCCGTCACCGAGACCAACTACAGTCGTCGTCTTTCCTTCACCTGCGGCCGTCGGGTTGATTGCCGACACAAGAATGAGCTTGCCGTCGGGAGCTTCGCGCATTTTTTGTAAAGCGGTAAAATTTACTTTCGCCTTATACTTCCCATACAATTCAATATCACTCTTGTCAAACCCTGCTTGATCGGCAATTTTCGTTATCGGCTCCATTTCAACAGATTCCGCAATTTCAATATCTGTTTGATAGGTCATCTGCTTACTCCTCCTTTATAATCAACCTTGCTAACTATTTTTCATTACTCAAATTGGATTACTTTTATCCCTAGGATGCGCATCCGTTAACCGAGCAACCGAATCGCTATCATGGCTCTAAAAAAAGAAACGGCGAAGTTATTTTCGCTGCTGAATATAAGCAATTAGCAGTATTTATTCATGTATATTCCATACCATTCGAATTGTATGTATAGTATGTCCTTCTAATTCATCATCAAATTCAGAAATCTTATAAAATCCTTTCCGTTTGTAGAACTGGATTGCTTTTATGTTCTGACGTTCCACATGAAGGGAAATCTTTTCCGCAGCTAATTGATCGCTCCCAATCTCTAATAGGGCACTGCCGATTCCCTTTCCCTGGTATTCCGGATGTAGATAGATCGCGTGTAAGTGAACGCTGTCATCTGAATATACTTGCGAATAATTAGCAAACCCAATCAGTTCTTGATTGATCAATGCTACATAAAAGTTCGAATTTCTCCGCTGCTTCTTCAACATCTTCACGCTGTAAGCCTGATTCAAGAAACTTTCCTGAATTTGTGACGGAATAATTCCTGTATAAGTAGAATTCCAGCTGATTTTAGCAATATCCTGGATTGCCGGAATATCTTTTCTCTTCATCTTCCGAATTGTTAAGTCCATCCTACTCACCTTGCCATTAATTTCCTCGTTCTTCTTCATTTCCGTTTCGCTTTCCGTTCGTGATGCTCTTCAAGTATGGCCTGGCCGACTGTTGAGGCCTCAATTCCTTTCTTCACCCCAGCAGCGATAACAAAGTATAAAATAATAAATGGGACAACAAATACAAACAAATTTAATAACGATGCCAAAACATTCACAAGCTTACCCCCTCTCTATTATTATACTTATTTCTCCAGCTCTGTTCCATCTATTTCAATCCTTGATTGTTTTGCAAGTTAATCCAGTAATCCGGGTCAGTCATTTGAATTTCTTCTACAATGTCATCAAGATCCATCGGTGTAATGAAATAAATCGGATAATCTTCGTTTGTTTTCTTTGCCGCCTCATAAAAATAACGGACGCTCCCAGGGTACTCTTCATCCATCAGCAAAAGGCTCGCATCACTTTTCTCAACAAACCATGCATCCCGTGCTCGGAATTGGTAAGGACCTTTGTAGTCGCCAACATATAACGGCTTATAAAAGTCTGCTGTCATCACCATTTCCTGATATTTCTCCTGAAGCATTTCAGGCCAGCGCTTGTCCTGATTTTCAAAAGCAGGGAAAATCGCCAGCTGAACTTCATACTCCTCTTCTTTTAAATCAAGCACAACTTCAACTGTCCAGAGCTCCACCCCCATCTGACCGGATACGATCACCCATTTCAGTCCCTCTTCGATAAATCCGATAATTCTCTTCCTTATCGCTGCTTTGATAATATGAACTTTCGGATCATTCTCTTTAAAAATTCCCATTTCAAGTGATTTATAGCCACTTACATGTAATACTTTCATTTACTCACCTCTTATTACATAGTCCACTAATTAAAAATAGGCTGAAACGATTAAGTTCCAGCCTGACTTCGCTACTATCTTAACACCACTTACCGTGCTTATGCCAATGATGACCCTGATGCATTCCATAACCCGGCTGAGTTGCCCCCATGACCTGGCCTGGTCCTGCACCAGGACCCATGCCATATCCAGGTCCCATGCCATACCCACCTGGGCCTCCCGGAGGACTATACGCACCCGCTACTTGATTTGGTCTTGGTGGGGTTTCGAAAGCTCCGCCGAATTGGTCTACACTGTTGCAAGTGTTTTGCACGGAAGTTGAATGCGGATAAAAATGCTTATTTTTCACAAGATGATGCTTCATAACAGTGGTGTGCGATGGATGCACATGGTTTACTGTACTCTCAGAGAATTTGTTGACACAGTTATGCTTTGTTGGATATACAATCGTTTTACATGCATGACAGCCACAATGCTGCCCGTGATGATGCCACATGATTTAATCCCCTTTCTGTTATAGATTCACTACTAACCTATGACAGTAGCCGGCAGAGTGTATAAGCAAGTACCCAGCTTTCAGGAAAATATATATGTTCGCCCGTTTCGCCAAATCATGATTCAATAATGGGCAAGTAATCCTTTTTCCATTGCCACTCTTTCACAATAAATGAATACGCCAAGTCCAAGAGCGAAATAGAACAAGGCACTTGCAAGCAGAACAAGGAAATCATTCATGGCAAATTGACTGAGGCTGACACCATGAATCATCACTTCCCGGACCATATCGAACCCTTTAACAAATGGCAGGAACTGGATGATTGGTGACAAGGATAACGGGATAAAGGCGAGTGCCATTAAGATGAACTGCAGAATTTGCAAAAATGCTTGCACCTGCTTCAATATAATGGAAATACCTGCGATGATGAAACTGATGCCAAACATACCAACAAGGGTGAGCAGCATAATCGGCACCAGTGTTACTACATCTATATTCAACCATTGACCGGCAGTTGCCATCGACACGTAAAGCAAAGCAATAACAATCGTTAAATTGATGACCGTCGTCGATAGGAGCCGTGCTGCCATTATTCGCCAGATCCCCATTGGCGACATCGATAGCTGCTCCAGCGTTCCCCGCATTGCCTCATTAATGACTTCGTATCCGATACTATTGATAATTGTAATTGTTAAAAACCAAAAAATGTAATTCACAATTACATATTGCGTATTCGCATCCTGGGTTGTCGGATCGCCAACCATCTGGATCACTCCGAACAAACCTAGAAAAATAATGTAAAAGGTTAAAATCATCGCAATTGTATTTGGTAAATAACGTTTTAATTCCAGATACTCTTTTTTCAAATTTGCCTTAAGAAGGTTGAGCCAAGCCATTTCCGCCTTCCCCCTTTACTATTTTCATAAAGATCTGCTCGAAGTTCACCATTTCCCTGTCAATGGACTCCACCGGTGTTTTCGCCAGCTTTAATAGATCAAATAGATCATAGAACTCCTCATTCCCTGCTAAATCCACTTCAATGACTGCTTGTAAATGGTCTGTTTCTTCATATTGATAAGCTGGGAATTTCTCACGTAAAAGACGTTGCTGTTCTGTAGTAAGTGGTGCGCCTAATGTGAGCTTATAGTTTCTCACGGCAAAAAGTTTTAATAAATTATCGATTTTTTCATCAATGACAATTTGTCCTTGATTGATAATAACCGTGCGTTCACAAATATCCTGGATCACATCCATATCGTGGGAACTGATAATAATCGTTTTCTTAGCATCCTTCACAATCTGTTTTAAAATTTCCCGGACCTCATAGCTTGTTTCTATATCGATTCCAAGGGTAGGCTCATCAAGTAAAATGACCTCCGTATCAGCAAGCATCGCCACTGCAATCGCCAGCTTTTGCTGCATGCCGCGGGACAATCTATTGACGAGTTCATGTTCCTTCTCTTTCAGATGGAAGTCACGCAAGAATCTCTCAATTTTTTCCCGTACTTCCCGTTTACTCTTTCCCCGGTTCCCTGCAAAGTATTCCAGATTCTCTCTTACCGTCAAGCGCCAATACAAATTACGGTTTCCTTCGAGCACAGCACTAATATGCCGGAGAGCTTTCAGCCGTTTCTTTTTGTTATCAATTCCCTTGATGGTAATCGTCCCTTCATCCTGACGCAGCAGACCACAAATCATTTTAATCGTTGTCGTCTTCCCCGCCCCGTTCGGACCAAGCAACCCAAGTATTTCACCAGGATACACGGCAAAGGAAACATCTGACACCGCTTGGGTGAATTCATTTGTCTTCCGCTTCTTGTATTGTTTATGGAGATTATGTACCTCGACAATCGGCTCCATCCTTCCATCCCCTTTTCGTATCATTTACATGTATTGTAAGATAAGAAAACATCTACGAATACACTCCTTAGCAGGAACACTTCTCAGCCTTAAGACTGAAATTTGTTCTTTTGAAATAACGGACCGTCATATACGTACGTATGGTACTCGCCCGATTCACCAAGTGGACAAACATCAAGCTTCACAATGTCCTCGATAAAATGTTGATCTATCTCTCTTCCAAGCCAATCTTTTGGAAGCTTTTCTTCATCCAGCTTTATGATTTCACTTTTATAGCCGGTCTTTACAAAGTCATGGAGCAAATCAATCGAACGCTCCTTCTTCGTCCATAACGGATAGATTGCTTCGAGATTTACCGATTGTGCAAGTTCTTCCCCCCACTTACGGTGCCCTTCCAGATAAATATCACCAAAAGCAATTCCGTCCAACTGATACGTTTCCTTTATTTCTTCAAGTCTTCGTTTATAATCTGTGGTGTAATTTTCAAAATCGGTAACGACCCATTCGATTGGTATATTTAAACGTGCCGCCTGATCTTCCAGCCGCTTTAATTTCTCGCCGTGAGCAACTGTTTCCCCGCTCTCGTTCCACACAGTCGTCATAAGGCAAACGACCGTAATCCCTTGTTCTATCATCCGGTGCAGGGCAAACATAGAATCTTTCCCACCACTAAAAGATAATACTGTATTTGTCATTTTTTCTTTCTCCTTTCCGTTATATTACCTATTCTACAAGAAATATCGATTCCCTTCCCGATCGGTATATTACTGTTCACCAGCCCCCACTATATTTTTCGGTAGGGGATGAATACAAGGATATAGGCGAAAGAATAAATATTTTATTCCTCCATTCCCGCTAAATATATAGAAAAATTATTATTTCTCCTATAATGGCAAAATTAACCTAATTAATCAATTACATCCCGGCCAAAAATTTAGCTCTGGTGATGGATTAAAAAAAGTGAAATTCATTCAATGGGGGTATTACAGACCTTTAATACGGGATAAAGGTGAGGGGGCAAGAGATTTTATAGATAAACCCTCCCCCCTCTTGGCAAGAGTAACCAATTAAATGTTATTCTTGCCAGGAACTTTTACGCCTCTTTTGTTTAGAGCTGGAGCGCCTTTTCAGTTCCTCTTCTAGTTGATAAATAAAATGCGGGTCCAGATCCAGTTTTTTGGCTTTGTTATAAGCGCAAACAAGACCGCCATTTGATAACTTCCTCAGCTCATTCATGATCACACCCCCTTTCTTAGGCTTAAGATACGGGTTGTTTACGCAAAAAGCGAGGATGAGTTTACCTAAATCGACAATTTATTTACACGTGTTTAAATTTATTCTACAAAATGTGGGATGAAAAAATGGACAACAAAAAGGAACGAGAAATGGATCGATCTCGTTCCTTGTAAAATATAGGTATTTCTATATTTTCTTTTCAGAAACAAACAGGCAGGCGGTATCTAACTGCCTGTTTGTTTGTTAGTTTTGTCCATTTTGCTCTTTTAACAAATCGCGGATTTCGGTAAGTAATTGTTCCTGTGCATCAACTTCATCTTCTTCCTCTTCTTCTTTCCGCCTAAATTTATTCAAAATCCGGATTGCCATGAAGATAGAGAAGGCAATGATTAAAAAGTCAACAAATGACTGGATGAAACTCCCATACATCACTTCAGCATTCCCTACGGTTATTTTCAAACCAGTGAAATCAATTCCTCCCGCAAGCATACCAATCAGTGGTGTAATAATATGATCAACAAAAGAAGTTACGATTGCGTTAAATGCAGCTCCAATCACAACTGCTACCGCTAAATCAACGACATTTCCCTGAAAAGCAAATTCTTTAAATTCTTTCCACATCTAAACTCTCTCCATTTCCTTAAGACTAAATCGAATAAACCAAGAACACTCGTGACTTCAGCCATGAGATGAATTGGTTTGGTTTTGACTTTTTCTCACTTTTTCTACGTCCTGTATACTAGTAAATAAAGTGAGGTGAATGTCGTGTTAAGACATAAAGCATATAAGTTTCGAATGTATCCAAATCAAGCTTAACAATTTTTAATTGCTAAAACAATGGGTTGTTCCAGATTTGTATATCATCACTTTCTTGTCCTTTGTAAGTGGAATAAGCTCAAAAAAGCTTATCCTACAACGCTTGTTCGGCTATGCTCCCAAAAATGAAACGGGAAGAAGCTAAATGAAGTCGGGCAGCATTGCCCTTCAATCTTTCATCAGAAACCTCGCTGATTCTTCCTCCCGTTTCTTTAAGAAACAAAACAACAAATCAAACTTCAAAAGTAAAAACAATCCGGCGTAAAGCTATACAACAAAAAACGTGAATCGCACATGAGAGGTTCAAATAATCATTCAATGAAAAATGCACTTATTTAAGTACTCCCCATCTTCTATGGTATCATAGTTAGTAGCATGAAATAGGAGCTGAAGTAAAATTGTTGAAAGACAATCGATTCAAAGGGTTAACTGCCAATGATATCAAGCAGGATGTGATTGCTGGTATTACAGTTGGCATCGTAGCAATCCCTCTTGGAATGGCATTTGCAATTGCGTCAGGAGTGAAACCGGAATATGGCTTGTATACGACGGTCATTGCGGGGATTCTTGTTGCATTGTTCGGGGGGTCAAGATACCAGATTGCCGGTCCAACAGGAGCCTTTATCCCTATCCTGCTTGCGATTGTTTTAGAATTCGGTTATGAGGATTTGCTGATTGCAGGATTTATGGCCGGAATCATCCTCTTGATTATGGGTTTTTTCAAGCTAGGGAATCTGATAAAATTTATTCCTCGTTCTGTCACGATTGGGTTTACTGCCGGAATTGCCGTCATCATATTTTCAGGACAGATTGAAAACTTCCTCGGTTTAGCAGGCATGGAGAAGAAAGAATATTTTCATGAAACAATGCTGCAGATTTTTGATAAGTTGCCGACGATGAATTGGTACAGTATTTTAATCGCCGTTCTTGGGGTTGTTATTCTTGTTTTCGTGCCTCGTATTTTCCCGCGTGTACCAGTATTGCTAGTAGCACTCATTATTCCAGCACTAGTTGCGTATATATTTTTCCCTGGAAAAGTTGATACGATTGGAACAGCTTTTGGAGGAATTTCGCAAAGCTTACCAAGCTTGCACATTCCGGAAATCACGTGGAATAAAATCATTAATCTCCTGCAACCGGCGTTTGTTATTGCGATGCTTGGCGGGATTGAGTCCTTACTATCTGCTGTTGTCGCCGATGGAATGACCGGTAAACGGCATAATTCGAATCGGGAGCTTGTCGGGCAAGGTCTTGCCAACGTCATCACACCTTTGTTTGGTGGGATACCGGCAACAGGTGCGATTGCCCGGACCGCGACAAATATTAATAGCGGTGCAGTCAGTCCATTATCCGGCGTGTTTCAGGGTGTATTTGTCTTGGCTACGATTCTTGCCTTTGCACCTTTCGCCTCCCATATTCCGCTTGCCAGTATGGCACCGATCCTTATGCGGGTTGCTCTTAATATGAGTGAATATAAATCGTTCGCCCATATTATTCGCTTGAGATCGAGTGACTCTTTAGTCTTAGCCGTTACGTTTTTGCTTACGGTATTCGTTAATTTGACGGTTGCAGTACAGTTCGGTTTACTGCTTGCAATGGTTTCCTTTGTGAAACGGATGAGTGAAGTGCTTGGTGTAGAGAAAGTCATTCCGAGTCATTTGAAAGATGAGCAGGCTTTAAAAGACGAGAAATTGACTGCCAAATGTCCACAGCTTGCATTTTTCACCATTGAAGGTCCATTGTTCTTTGGAGCGGCTGATAAATTTGAATCCACGATCACCCGCTCGATCAACCAGAAACCGGAAGTACTCATTTTGAAAATGAAGCATGTTTCCTATATAGATGCAACAGGCGGCAATAACTTCACTAGCCTTATCCGCGACTTCCGGAAAACCGGGGGGACTACTTTACTTGCAGAAGTCAATCCTGATGTGCTCGAAGCAATGAAGATAAGTGGATTATATGAAGAAATTGGTTCTGATCATATCTTCAATGACGCAAGCAAAGCAGTCGACTACGCACTGCATATCATCAACGTACCAAAATGTTCCCGCTGCGGTAAAAAAGGAGCAACCGCCTGTCAAGTCTTCCAAGAAAGCCAAAAACTCCAATCTTCATAGCGGGACACTGGGGTCAGAGCATTTGTTCCAATTTCGGTTTTTCGAAAAAAATTAAAATAAGTTTGCAATTAGTAAATAATAGTGCTATACTAACGGTAATTATTTTGGTTCGGTGATTATAAGGATAGAAAATAACACTGGTTGTTATCGTCTTGAATTGGCAACTTGAACAAAATAGTAATAAACGTGCAACATGCACATGGAGGTATTTTAATGAACACAGGTTCAGTAAAATGGTTTAACGCAGACAAAGGTTTCGGTTTTATCGAAGTTGAAGGTGGAGACGATGTATTCGTACATTTCTCAGCAATTCAAGGCGAAGGATTCAAAACTTTAGAAGAAGGTCAATCTGTTTCTTTCGATATTGAAGAAGGTAACCGTGGACCACAAGCAGCAAACGTTGTTAAATTATAAGACGCGCTAAAAAAAGCCTTTCCGAATTTCGGGAAGGCTTTTTTTATGTTTCATTTTTGTTTTAAGTGGGACAAAACCTCTGACCCCACTGTCCCATTACTTCGTGTATTCATCTGTTAATGTGGTGACGATTTGTTTCTTACGAGAGACGACACCTCTTAGTAAGGCACGGTTATTTTCGAGGTTCACGTTGAATCCGGTTGCGACATTCGCTTGTCCGTTTCCAAGTGCAAGAACTTCTGAATCATTATTTAAAATATCCGTTACGACGAATAAGAAAAGATCGAGATTTTTCTCCTCAATGATGTTATTGATTTCAGCCTCAATCTCACCTTGTTTTTCATAAATTGCATTTAAATCAACCGTGTTAATCTGGGCGATTTCAACTTTCGAATCCCCCATTGTAAATTCTTTTGCATCCATTGTAAGCAGATCAACAATCGATTTATCACTTAAGTCCGCTCCAGCCTTCAACATGTTCAAGCCATAAGTTTCTAGATTCACTTCCGCAATCTCAGCTAATTCTCTTGCAGCGGCTACATCTTCCTCTGTACATGTCGGTGATTTAAGCAGTAGCGAATCTGAAATGATTGCTGACAGTAGTAAACCTGCCATTTCTTTAGAAAGTTCCACATTATTTTCTTTGTACATTTTATTTAGAATCGTTGCCGTACACCCAACTGGTTCAGCGCGGAAATAAAGCGGCTCTTTCGTTTCGAAGTTAGCAACGCGGTGGTGGTCTACCACTTCTACAATTTTCGCATGTTCAATGTTGTCTGCACTTTGCTGGAACTCATTATGGTCGACTAATACGACTTCTGCACCATCCTCTAGCCTTTCTAGTAATGCTGGTGCATCCACTTTGAAAAACTCAAGTGCATACTCGGTTTCTTTACTCACTTCTCCTAATCTGCGGGCTTCCACATTTTCACCAAGTTTTCCTTTTAAATCTGCATAAACCAGTGCCGAGCAAATCGTATCGGTATCTGGATTTTTATGTCCAAAAACTAATTTCGCCATGACGTCTTCTCCTTTATATACGTATTCATTATGTAATTTCGATTGAAATCTAATCAAATTCTATCACACGAATCTCCCTCTTTCAATTATCGGCAAATAGGAGCTTAACGAAATTTAACTAATCCCAGCACAATATTTTACATTTTATTTGTGAAGGGCTAAACTAGGTTAAGAGTACGTACAACGTGAAGAACTTATTTTTTATAAGGAGGATGCACAATGTCAAGAAAACAATTCAACTTGGCAAGAACTGCTTTAATTAATTTTATGGATCATATAAACGAGGAAACGGCAGACGTTCAGGCAAAACCGTTCAACAATACATTACGCTGGCACATCGGCCATGTTCTCACCTTTTCTGAAAAATTGTTATTCCGCTATCCGAAGAAATCAGACAACATTCCGCAAAATTATGCGGATCTATTTGGTCCAGGTACAAAACCAAGTGACTGGACAGAAGCAGCCCCAACATTAGAAGAATTGAAGAAACATTTACTAGACCAGCAGGAGCGCGTAAATAATTTCGATGACCTGTTCTGGAAAACAAATGTAACCTTTAAAGTACCATTCGGCAGTATTGAAACATTTGGTGACTTGCTCATCATGCTCGGTCATCATGAAACGGAGCATCTTGGAAAAATGAAAGCCATGCTTCAAGTTGTGAATGCGGAAGTATGACGAAGAAAATAATTATAATCGGAGGCGGTATCGCCGGTGCAAGCTCTGCCTATTACCTTTCTAAAGAAGGGGTAGACGTAACGCTTATAGACCGCGCCGATACTGGACAGGCAACCGATGCCGCAGCAGGAATCATTTGCCCCTGGCTTGCCCAGCGCAGGAATAAAGCATGGTATAGGCTTGTGAGGATGGCTGCGAAAATGTATCCAGATTTAATTAAAGAACTGGAAGCGGCCGGCGAAACCGATACCGGTTATAAACAGGTCGGTGCCTTAAGCCTTCACAATGATGAGAAAAAATTGCACGCAACAATCAAGCGCGTATCGAAGCGCCGGGAAGAAGCCCCCGAAATTGGAGCGATCGAACTGCTCGATGAAGCTGCTGCAAAAGAGAAATTCCCGCTTCTGAACGACGGATATCATGCCATATTTGTCAGTGGTGCTGCCCGAGTAGATGGTCGTAAATTAAGAGATGCATTGATCCGCCGCGCGAGGAAAAATGGCATGAAACTCATTCAAGGAAACGCTGAGCTTTTAGTAGAAGGAACGCGCGTCCGCGGTGTCCATGTGAACGGTGAAAAGCTAGCCGCTGATCAAGTAATTGCAACAACAGGAGCCTGGATGAATGAACTACTGGAACCTTTTGGGGTACAAGGATTATATGTAAGGCCGCAAAAAGCACAAATCCTACATCTCCATTACGACAAATTGGAAACAGGTAATCTACCAGTCATTAAGCCACCAACGAATCAGTATTTACTGAGCTTTGACGATCATCGCTTCGTCATGGGCGCTACTACTGAAAGCAAGGTAGGTTATAATACAGATGTGACTGCAGCTGGAATCTATGAGATTTTAACGAAAGGCTTAGAAGTTGCCCCCGCTTTAAAGGATAGTGCAATTATTGAAGCACGGGTTGGTTTTAGACCAATGACAGAAGGGTCACTTCCAGTAATTGGTTCATTACAAGGACTAGACGGTCTACTCTATGCAAATGGTCTCGGTGCTTCCGGACTTACTGCCGGTCCCCTGATGGGCCAGCAACTTGCAAAACTTGCCCTTGGGGAAGAACCCGATCTAAACTTGGAAGATTATCACCTATAGAAAAATGTGGGTCGCTGAAAAGTTGGCCCACATTTTTTATTTGACAGATAAATACTGGACAATTTGACTGCTCTCTCAAGCGAACGGAATCCCCACTCATCAATCGCGTTTAAAGGCAGTTAAACATTTTCCCATCTTCCAGTAAGATTTGTCTTGAGCATACGACGAAATCAGCTCAATTCTTTCTTTACAGGGACTTGAGCTTCCCTATCTAATTTCCCTTCGATCTTTTTAATCAATGACTTAAAAAAGAGGTAAGATTGCTGGAATATTGGGCTTTGGATAAATGTGAACAGGAAAGTGAAGATAAACACCGGACCACCTACAACAATACCAAGTACAAGAATGAGCGTCTCGACGATAATTCGCACCCGACTGATTGAGATTCCCGTTTTATCCGACAATGAAAGCATAAAGCCGTCCCTCGGACCAGAACCAACTCCACCAGCATTATACATACCTCCACCGAAACCCATCACAACAATTCCGGCTAAAATAATCAGAATGTCTATCCAGCGATTCGTAGCTACGGGTAGAAAATCCAGCCACATATAAAAGTCTACAAATAATCCAACGAGAAAAGCATTAAAAAACGTTCCTAACCGGATATACCCCCGGTCCATTATGAGGGTAATCAGGATCAGTAATCCGGAAACGATAATCGCCCATGAACCGATCGATAAGCCAAAATGATGGAAAAATGCAACATTCAGAACATCCCACGGGTGGATCCCAAGATGCTGCACATTAATCGTTAATGTAATTCCCATACTGAATATCATAACTCCGACAAGGAAAAAAGCCCACCGAATCGTCTGTTTCAAGACCTAATCCCCCTTTTCCGATTATACCTTTGCACATACTATACCATATTCAGACTATCTTTCGGATTGCTTTTTATTCTGGCCCCCTTCACGCAAAGTTTTTATCACGTATTAACGGTCTGTAATACCCCCTCATCTAAACAGGAGGGAAAACCAATATGTGAAGGATGGGGATAAACAGTCCGTAAATACCTGATTCTGTTCAACTAACATTCAGTGGGGAGGTAAGGATACCCCACTGAATGAGTTTCACTTTTATCGAAAAACAAAATAGGCACTGCCTGCATAGGATAACAAGAAAAGTATAATTGAAAGGAAATGATAGAAATGTACCATGGTTACTATCCATACCCCTACTATCCTCAAGGCTACTATCCATACCCTTACCCTTATGAACAACCGGTTTATCCGGATATGAACGAAGACAGGGATTATTATCCGTTACCTGAAGAGGATATGGAAAGGCAGGGAGACCAAGGTGGGCAGCCGTATGTATTTAATATTGAACATGCAACCGAGCGGAACCGGGCATTCCGGCGGGCAATTTGGACTGGTACTCATCTCCAGCTCACCCTGATGCGGATTATGCCGGGAGAAGACATTGGGCTTGAAATTCACCCAGATACTGACCAGTTTTTACGAATAGAAGATGGACGCGGAGTTGTGCAAATGGGGCCCCAGCAGAATCAATTAACATTCGAACGGCGGGTTCGTGAGGATGACGCAATTTTAGTTCCAGCCGGTACATGGCATAACATTATAAATACAGGAAGAAAGCCTCTACTCCTTTATTCCATTTATGCACCTCCAGAGCACCCAAAAGGAACGGTGCATCAGACAAAGGAAATAGCGATGCAGGAGCACCGGGAAGAAGAATAAATCCCCCTTATATGAAACAGCCGTATGCTCTTTACCTTGCATACGGCTTGTCTAATTATCGATTTGCGAAAAATTCTTCTGCGCGCTGGAGGAATACTTCCTGATCTGGTGATAGATCGTATTCTTCCTCAATCGCATCAACTGGGCACACCGCTTTACAAGCTGCACAGTCAATACATACATCAGGATCTATATAAAACTGATCGGGACCTTCTTCAATACAGTCAACCGGACATACGCTTACACACTCTGCAGCTTTTTCCGACTGACATGCTTCTAGAATAACAAAAGCCATTTATTTTCTACCTCCTTAATAGCTATAGTCTCTCTTCTATTTATGATAGAACTTTATTTAATGAATGTAAATAAAATCGATTGATTGCAAGGATGAATTTTGAGTAGCTAAGTACCCACAATGGATAAACCTCTCTATGCATTCGGCCGGAAACAAATCTATCAAACATAGTGAGTCCATTTTTTTGTCCCAACCGATTTAAAATTTGTTGATAATACTCTGTAAATGATGTTCTTAGGTACAAGCTCTCCACACCAGTGAAAGATCGGTGTGTTGTTAGCCTTTCATTTGGAAACAATAGTTGAAATTCGCTGATCGAACGCAGCACGGCTGTTGTCACAGATTCCTTATAACCACAAACTCCGCATACACAAGTTCTTTTTACTAATCTCATCGATAAGCCTTCACAGGCTGCACAAGTTATTCTTTTATTCAATTCGGCATATTCCACCTCAGGTAATTTCTGAAATGGTGATTCTTTTTTTGCAAGTTCCACTAACCGGGAAGCTAATCTTCTTTCAGTAGCCGTCACATTCCCAGCCTCGCGCATAAGAAATGAGACATGCCTTTCAATCTGATTAGGAAAAATAGCAGGGATATCGAGTGGGGATTGATAAAGAAAGAATGTCGGATGGACGAAGACAACGTAGGATTCAATGGGAGTATTCGAACCGATACTTAAAAGCATTTGCCGCAGAATTGATTCAGCTCGACTTAATTGGTGAAACGGATTGATTATTTCCTGGCGGGGCTTCTTATAAAACTTATCATTATCAAAATAATAATCCCCTTCAAAGTTCTTTACTTCATATAAAAAAATTTTACTTCGCGTGATTAACAAACAATCCACCTGGAAAGTTGTTTGATTGTACTCAAGAAGCAAGTCCGTTAGAATAATAGAATCATTCTTTAATTTCCCTATGAATTGAGAAAATAACAACTCACCTTCAAAGCCTCGTTGAAGGTTGAAATAATATCTCTTTTCCTTACTCGTGAATCTTTTCCTTTTACTTAAAGTTTCCAAGAACTGTAATTCCTTTGGTTTTCTAACAATTGCAGTACTCATTTTTCATCTCCTTCTTATTAAAAATAACTTATATCTATGTCTAATTATATTGCATGTTTTATTATTCTGTCTATTGAAATCAACCTCTCCAACACGTAGGCAATCATTAGAAAAATAAGAGACTGATTTGAGTCAGTCTCTCTTTACTTATTATTTCATCATGTCCACATACCATGCGATAATATGGTCGCTTGGTTTTGCATCAAAATGGGTGCGCCATACTTTATGTAAAGTCGTATATTGCTGCATCATCGCTGCAAAATCACCCTTTTTCCCGTATAATTTCATTAATTCAAAATGCGCTTTTTCAATGGTCGGATCGTGTTCAATCATATAATGATACCACCGGATCGCTTCGTTCACTTTACCCTGATTATAATAAAATGTGGCTATGTTATTTGATGTATGTAACCAGAGTCGTTCATACCTGTACCGCTCCGCCTCGAGCCAAGTATAATCATAATTTGCAAGATACGTACCGGCATACCTTTCCATTACCCGCTCATAATCTGCTACCGTATCCGTCGTGAGTTTTGGCAGGGCTTTAACTGCTTTAAGCCATTCCACAAAATCAATCTCTACCCGATTCAATTCAAGCAAATAACCGTACGAATGATTGCGCAGATCAATATGCTCCTGATAAGGACTAAGCTGTTTACGGATATTGTAGATTGTCGTATAGAGTAAAGAATGCGCTTTCTCTAATTCATAGTCTTCCCACAGCAATTCAATAATTGCCGACTTTTCAATAACAACGTCATGATTTTGTAGTAAAAAAATAAATAATTCTTGGGTCTTAGCCGTGCGCCATGGTAGGGGTTTAAATACATCAGGCTCTGTTTCAAATGCAAGGGAAGGGGTCGTCCTGATTCGCAGGCTTTGCGAACGGGATATAGGCTTTTTTTGCCGTGGCTGAAGTTGTTTTTTAATGCGGTTGACGGTAAGCTCTAACCGTGCAAATTTTAGTGGTTTGACAATATAGTCGGTTGCATTCAATTCAAATGCATTGACGGCATAGGCTTCATATGCAGTAACAAATACAAGGATAACATCTGGTAGTTTTTCCAAGACCCTCTCGGCTATTTCCATACCATTCAGTGGTGTCATATCAATATCTAGAAAAATAACATCCGGTTCTTCGCGTAAAATAAACTTTTTCCCTTCCAGTGGGTTAATGAATGAACCGATTACTTCCACTTCTGCTATTTTTGCTAACTGCCGTTCCAGGAAACTTAAGGCTAGCTGTTCATCATCAATACAAACAACACGCATGTCGATCCCCCCTATATTACTGGTTATATTTTACCATATTTATCATCGGAAAAGGGAAAACGTTGCTAATTGTCAGAATCCCGTCATAAAGCTTTCTCCGCACATCGCTCCTCTTTTTTCATACAATACTTTAGATATGAAAAAGGAATGGATGCGATGCTTTATTATACTGGTTTATTTTTATTAATTATTGCAGTAAGTCTTGATGGACTTGGGGTTGGCATAAGCTATGGCATTCAGAAAACCCGCGTCCCGATGTTTGCAATATCGATTATTATGCTTTGTTCAGGGGTTACCGTTTTTGCCGCGATGTCAATTGGTGAAGGATTAAAAGTTATCATTCCACCAACTATTTCAGAAAATATTGGGGCACTAATACTAATTTCCCTAGGTATTTTTACCTTGTACAATATAATCCGGAAAAATAAAACAAAACAAGAAGAAACCCAAAATAATTCGATGCTTACAAATGTAAAAAAAGTGTTTCGTTCACCTAAGCAAGCTGACTTGGACCGTTCCGGAACAATTTCAAAGCCAGAAGCAATCCTTCTTGGCATGGCGCTCTCACTCGATGCTTTCGGGGCAGGGTTTGCAGCAAGTCTGCTGCACTATTCGGCACTCCTTACTGCTGGGCTCGTCGCAATGATGAGCGGGATTTTTCTCATCGTCGGATTAAAGATCGGATTGCTTCTATCGAAATACGAAGACATCCAATTCTTCACCCTACTCCCATCCCTCCTCTTAATTGGCATTGGGTTATTCAATTTAATAACATGAAATCTAAAAAGCTAGGATTTTCTTATTCAAAAGAATCCTAGCTTTTATTAATACATAAGAGAATTAACTTAAGATACACTATAACTGGAATTACTAGCAGCCACATCCGGTTCCTGCACCTGTTTTTACAATTGCAATAAATTCAATACGACGGAAATAGAGATGACACTGACGACCGTCGCTATAAAGGTCATGCTTGAAACGAGTTCTGGTTCACTATCGAACTCAATCGCATACATCGTCGTCGTTGCTGCAGTTGGCATTGCGGAAATAATGATTAACACTACCCCGACAAGTGGATCGATATGAAACAGTTTCACGAACAGATAAGTAATAACTGGTGCCCCGACCATTTTCAGCGTTACACTGGAAGCAATTACTTGCCAATTCAAACGTAAAGAGGTCATAGATCCAAGCTGCATGCCAAGCACAACCATCATCACAGGGATTGACGCCTCCCCGACCATCGAGAGCATGGAATGGATCGATTCCGAGATTGGTACCTTCAGATATTGAAAGGCAACACCAAGTATTGCTGCATATGTAGTTGGCATTTTCATCACATTAAGAAATGCCGTCTTCACCCCGTCCCTTCCCCGAGAAGCATAATAGATCCCGAAAAAGTTATTCATCAACCCTTGAATAACCATAATGAATACGGCATATGGAAGGGCAACCGTTCCCACACTAAAGAGAACAACCGGCAACCCGTAGTTTCCCGAATTCATAAATCCTGTCGCAAGGATTGCTGCACTTTCTGTTTTATCTGGCCATTTGAATATTTTACCTAAAATTTTATTTAACATAACCATGATTCCAAATAAGACGAGCATATAAATAATAATTACTAAATAACCACTGTCAAAATCCGTATCATACAATGTAATAAAAACAAGCGCCGGTGACAAAATATAAATCGTCACTGCCGAAACAGAACGCACACTCATCGGGCGTAATCGCTGCAGGATAAAGCCTGATAAAAAGACTAGCATAATTGGGATAATAACTTGAATAAATAAAGCCAAAACTCATCGCTCCAGTATTTTTTAGTCACCTCCGTCTATTTTACCACAGTATAGGATAGGATGAATCTCTTCTGCTTTTTTCTGTACTATGATACGATGAGAAAAACAGCTAAAATAGATGTTCAAAAAGGATGAACAAAAGCTTAAAGAAAGAAGTGTGAAAGATGCATCTTCCATTAGGTAATCATATAACGATGACCGTACTCAGGAAAATTGAAACCGGCTATGTGCTTGTAAAGGATGATAAAGAAGCCCTTCTTCATCACAATGAGACAGATAGAGAATTAGAAGAAAACGAAGAAGTAGAAGTATTCCTTTATCGTGATAAAAAGGGAAACATTACAGCAACAACTGCACTGCCAACCGTAACGACTATTAATTATGGCTGGGCAGAAGTTGTCGAGGTCGTCCCAAGGCTTGGCGTCTTTATCAATATCGGAATCGCTAAAGAGATACTCATTTCAAATGATGACCTTCCTAAATTTCGCTCGGTTTGGCCAAAGACAGGAGACAAGCTTTTTGTCCGTCTTGACTTAGATTATAAAAATCGTCTCATTGGCCTTCTCGCTACAGGAAATGTTATCGCTGAATATTATGAAGCAGCACCAGAACATTTATTAAATAAAACGGTATCCGGGAGAGTTTATTACTCGAGTAGAGAAGGCTCCGAAGTCTTCACAGAAGATAATTATCGTGGGTTTATCCATCACACGGAACGTAAAACAGAACCACGATTAGGAGAACTCGTAACTGGTCGGGTCATCGATGTAAAAGAAGATGGTACGATAAACATCTCCCTTCGTCCAGTGAAGAAAGAGAGCATCCCACTTGATGCAGAAGATATTTTAGAGCATCTTGAAGCAAGCGGTGGCGTTATTCCATTCAGCGATAAGAGTAATCCTGAAGAAATCCGCGCAACATTCAATATAAGCAAAGCTGCATTTAAACGCGCACTAGGGAAGTTAATGAAAGAAGGAAAGATTGAACAACGGGACGGGAAAACATTTTTACTTTAAAATAAAAAACATAAAACATTTCTTCGATGAAATGTTTTATGTTTTTTGCTTTTACATTGTTAACTTTTTATGCTTCAACGTTCTGATATGCATCAAGGATTGATGTAATCATGAAGCTGACTGCTGCTGCGAATAAGGATGCAATTCCCCAGCCTCCAAATCCTGCACCAAGCAGATCAACTTTTGGAGCTACTGAAGCAATTGCTAATAGTAGCAAACCTACGATAACAAAGAAGAAACTTAAATAATAGCAGGCCTGTGAACTTTTGTTTGCTCGCAGAATAACAGCGTTAACGACAAGGGTTAATACTGTAAGAATAATTCCTGCTAAAATAACTGTTTGTACCATGCTTTCACCCCATATATTGATATAGTTCTTATTATAGACTATATCCAAAGAGAATTAAAGTCAATTCATTAGAATGACGAAATTTCATATGAAATATTATCCTTCCGTTAAGATGCATGGAAGTGAAACTAAATATGGTATAATAAGATAGGAATATGGGGAATAAAGGAGAATAACATGAGATATAAAGCAGTATTTCTAGATATTGACGGCACTATATTAATGCCGGACCATACCTACTCTTCCTCTACCGTAGAAGCAATCAAGCAGTTGCAAGCGCAAAATATACATACATTCATTGCAACTGGGCGCCCACTACATGAAATTAAGGGACTGACGGAAGAGCTGAATATTACGAACCTAATTGGCTATAACGGGGCATATGGGATTGTTCAAGGAAAAGAAATTGTAAACGAACCATTCGCACCGGAAATAGTAGAGCGTTTCAGAAAAACAGCCGAAGAGAAAAAGAATGAAATGGTCCTCTATGCGAATGGCGAGAACTATTTCACGGCCATCGATGATCCGTTCGCACAAGGATTTATTAAAACTTTTGAAATGAAAATAAATGTGGAGCTAGTAGCCCCTAAATATGACAACATTTTGGGAATGACATTGATAAAACTCAAAGAGTCAGAAGTCGATACATATCAATCGGATAAAAACATCCACCTCTCTCAAGTGAACGTTCCTGGTATGCAGCATGCTTACGATGTCATTCGTACAAATGTAAATAAAGGAAAAGCAATTAAGCAAGTTCTTGACCATTTGGGAATCGATAAAGAAGAAACAATTGCTTTTGGAGACGGGATGAATGATAAAGAAATGTTTTCAACCGTGGGGACTAGCTTTGCAATGGGGAATGCCGACCCTGAGCTCTTCCAATACGCAACACACCGGACGACTACGGTGAGCGACTCCGGAATATTTAACGGCTTAAAACAGTTAGATCTTGTTGGGTAATTTTAAAAAAGTTCCGAGTCTGATTGATACTCGGAACTTTTTTATTGTTGCTATATTTCCTGTTATTAAGGCAATACAGGATCTTCCTGAGTTACAGCAATTTCATGTCGTATAAATGGATTAATATGTGGCTCAATGTTGTAATTAAGCACACGGTTATTAACAGGAACTAGCTCCGCACGGTAATTCGTCGGGAATACTGGAATCTCTTCCACCATCAATTCTTGCCATTCGCTGTAGACCTCAAAGCGGTAATCATCATCAAGCGCCTCAGCAGAGACCCCTTCTTCTAGTAGACGGGTGTTCTCGTCACTTTCATAACGAGGGAAGTTAAATAATTCCTCCGGTCCATATAGACCTGTCGGGTCAACGTCAGAACCTACTCCCCAGGCTCCTTGATAGATGTCGATTTCAGGATCGTCTTCACCGTTTTGCCCTACACGGTCATAGAATGCGTTGAACTCTTGTAAGCGCCCATCAAGTAATTCCACTTTAATTCCAATATCATTCCAAGCTTGGATGTAATAGTTAACGATTGGCTCAGCTACGTCACTACCTTCCATGGAAGCAAAGTTGAGTACTAACTCTTCCCCGTCCGGAGTTTCACGTATGCCATCACCATCCACATCTTCGTAGCCAGCTTCATCTAAAATACGATTTGCTTCGTCTGGGTCATAGGTTGGTGTCTCAATAGACGGGTCATGGAACAGACCATGTGATGGTGGAATAAGTGTCGTTGCATTCCAACGTAATCCATTATAGAAGCGTTCACCAATAGCATCATTATCCACTGCATACCACATTGCACGACGTAATTCTACATCTGCCACTTTTGAATCTGGATCCATCTTGACACGGTTGTTTTCCGCATCCCATGAACCTAATTTAAATCCAATATACGTGTAGGATAGATCGATTTGACCTAAGAATTCCACGTTTGTTAACTGATCATGCACGTCAACATATTGGTCTGCTGGGAAGCTATCAACTAAGTCGATTTCTCCTTTTTCGAGTGCTTCAGCTGCCGTTTGTGGACTAACTACTTTTAATGTCACACCATCAAGTTTCGGTGCACCTCGCCAGTAGTCCTCATTCGCTGTATAAGTTACAGACTCTCCAGGAACAACAGACTCGACTTTAAACGGTCCGATTCCGATTGGATTCACACGAACTGCATCCGATTCAGACATTTCTGCCACTGGAATTTCTTCAAAAATATGCTTCGGTAAAGCATATTCCCAAATACCGCTAGCCATTAAGGAAGGTGTTGCGTGTGTAAATGTGATTTCTAATGTCTTATCATCAATAATATTCAGACCTTCAATTGTACCTGCTTCAGCTGCATATGTTGTTTCCGCTTCTGCTTCTGCATCGCGATATTCTCTAGCACCGACTACGTTCGTAATGTTACCAAAACGAACCCCATCATAATCTGGGTGACCAATTACTTCAAAGGCAAATACCCAGTCTTCTGCAGTTAGAGGCTCGCCGTCATGCCAGTAAACATCATCACGGATTGTGAATGTGAATACGTCACCCTCTTCGTTTGTTTCAAACGTGGCAACACCGTCGTTTGTATAGTAGAAATTCTCATCCACTGTGAGTAACGGCTCATCAAACCATTTAATAACCTGAACATCAGGGTCTCCTGAATAGAAGTTATAGTTAAGCGTTCCTTCAAATACGGATGACGATACTAAACCAAAGTTCAGCGTACCACCTTCGATAGCTTCCCCTTCATTTGTTTTTTCTGTAGCGAAATCATCGATAGAGAAAACGTCGTCTCCGCCTTCAGCAGAATCGTCACCTTCATCTTCTGCGCCTTCTTCATCATCCGTTTCCCCTTCGGTAGTATCTGTATCAGAACCAGTACCTGTATCGCCCGATTCATCATCAGAATCTCCGCTACAAGCCGCCAGTACTAAGAGTAATAGTAACATCATAGCTACTAGCCATTTACTAAAGCTTGCCTTCTTCATCCTTTTAACCTCCCCTTTAATTCCTTTTATTTTTTTGCTGTCCATCCCATTGGCGCGGACAGCTTATACTCAACACCAATACAAGGATTGATATTGATGTAAGTAATGAAATAAATAAAGACTTTTTAAAAACTATCCTCTTCTTTGCCTTGAGTCGGCTGCACGTCTTAATGCTTCGCCAACGTTTCTAACCGCTAGCATGAGCATCAGAATCAAGATTGCCGCAGGGATCCAAATCCACCATCTTGATTCAAGCGTTTGCGGGTTCGTTGCATAACTTAAGAGTGTACCTAAACTCGGCGTACTTTCAGGTAAACCAAATCCTAAGAAGGACAATCCGGATTCAATCCCAATATTCGCAGCCAAATTAAGCGTCATCGTTACGACGATAAGTGAAGTGATATTCGGCATCACTTCTTTGAATATGATTTTAAAATGCGATGAACCGAGAGTTCTCGATGCCTGTACATAATCAAGTTCTTTTTCCTGCAAAGCTTTTGACCGGATCAACCTGGCGATTCCCATCCATAAAAATACTGTCATAATCAGTGAGAATGTGACCGTATTATACTTCGGAACAAGCGAAACAAATACAATGACGATCATCAAGAAGGGAAGGACATTGAAAAAATCCAAAATACGCATCATCGCGTTATCAATATGTCCACCGAAATAACCGGAAACGAGACCAAAGACAATTCCGATAATTCCACTCATTAACGTAACTAGAAAACCAATCGTCAGGGAATTTCGAGTCCCGATGATAAGTTGCCCAAATACATCACGCCCGCCATAATCTGTTCCTAATATAAACTCATCATTCGGCGGTTGGTGGATCGCGAACAAATCGACTTTTACAATTTCATCCTGATCCAGGATAATTGAAATTCCGTAAACAGTAGCTGTAACTAGTACTAAAAATATTAACGATATGAATGCTAGTTTATCTCTAAATATCTCGCGCCAGAGTATCCGGAGTGCAGTAGGGTTCTCCGCCTTTGCTGCCTCCATCTGAACATTTTTTATTTCCATTTTATATTCACCTCAGAGTTGTTCGACTTCTATTTTATGCGAATACGCGGGTCAACAATACTTAAAATAATATCCGATAATAGGGTACCTAAGATCTGCGCAATACCAAATAATAAGACTAGTGCAGTTACTACACTATAATCACGCATATTAATGGACTCTAAAAACAGTAGACCCATACCAGGATAACCGAATATCTGTTCAATAAATACCGTTCCTACAATAAGAGTCGTAATCTCCCAGCCGATGAAAGCTGCAATC
Organism: Oceanobacillus indicireducens; assembly: GCF_014647195.1. Taxonomy (GTDB): domain Bacteria; phylum Bacillota; class Bacilli; order Bacillales; family Amphibacillaceae; genus Oceanobacillus; species Oceanobacillus indicireducens. The sequence goes on from NZ_BMOS01000003.1 coordinate 43,207, forward strand.
GGCAGTAATGAATTTCTAAAAATATGCCTATTATAGACCCGGGATTCAGAAGCCCCTTTCGCTCTTGCGGTAATAATAAAATCTTTTTGCTTCGTATCAACTATTTCACTTCTTAAATATTGAACAGTTGATACTGTTTGAATTAATGCCATGGAAAGTGCTGGCAACATGACGTGTTTTAATTTGCTAATCCAATAATCGAGAGTACCTGGCACCATACCGGGCCCAACACTTCCACTTGTTGGAAACCACCCTAATTGATAACCGAAGATAAATAACATGACAAGTCCGAATATGAATAATGGTGTTGCAAAGCCAACATACGTGTACCCGGTTATGGCTTGGTCCAGCAATGTATCATTATAGCGACCGCTCGTGATTCCTAAAGGTATAGCTATGAGGTATGTAAATATTAATGTAACAATTCCAAGTAGTAGCGTATTTTCCATCCGTTGTGAAATGAGTTCTGACACATCCATTTTAAAACGGAAGGACTGGCCTAAATCTCCTTGCACTAAGCCACTAACCCAATTTGCATATTTAATATGCCATGGATCATTTAATCCCATTCTTTCACGCTGCTCTTGAATGGTTGATTGATCCACGTTCGGATCTAGCATTCCAGTTAATGCATCACCAGGCATAAACTGTGACATTAAGAAGATTAATATACTTAGTAATACAATTTGCGGGAATGTGATTAATAGTCTTCTAACGATAAATTTCCACATATCGAATCAACCTCTCTCCGGTAATGCGACTCTATGGGTTGCAGAGATGTTCTGTAAGTTATACGCTAACCCTTCCGCATCGAAGTAGTCATCGAATGAGTTTTCGTACTCTCTCTTTACTTCTTGACGAAATGCGTATTGTGCATCCCTGTTACGCGGATTAATATCCGGAATTGCCGCAATGAGCCGCTTCGTGTAAATATGCTGCGGATTTTCAAATATATCTTCACGTGTACCTTGCTCAACGTAGCGCCCCCTATACATGATTGCGATTTCATCACACATGTGCTCGACGACACCTAAGTCATGGCTAATAAATAAATACGTTAAATCAAGTTCTTTTTGAATATCCTGCATAAAGTTCAACACCTGTGCTTGTACGGATACATCAAGTGCAGAAACCGGTTCATCTGCAATAATCAGCTTCGGTTTTAAAGCGATTGCCCGTGCAACTCCGATCCGCTGTCTTTGTCCACCAGAGAATTGGTGTGGGAATTTCCATATACTTTCCGGGTTCAACCCTACTAATTCTAATAATTCATATACTCGTTGCTTTTCTTCATTTTTTGTTAACTTTTCATAGTTTCGTAGTGGTTCTGCAATAATATCGCGTACTCTTTTACGCGGATTCAATGATGAATACGGATCTTGGAAAATCATCTGAATATCTTTTCTCATATCTTTTGTTTTACTTTCTCGTGAGGTGATATCTTCTCCTTCGAAAAGGATTTTGCCGGCTGTGATGTTCTCTAATCCAACAATTGCTCTTCCAGTCGTCGATTTACCTGAACCAGATTCACCTACAAGCCCATATGTCTTACCTTGCTCGATCGAGAAGGAGACATCATCGACGGCTTTGATATGCCCGATTGTACGATTGAATATTCCACCTTTAATCGGGAAATGTACTTTTAATCCGCTAACATCAAGTATCGCCATGTGTGATTTCCTCCTTACCTTTTTCTGGGAAGTAGAAATAACTGTGACAGGTGCAGCGGACGAAATGCCCTGGTGTCACTTCATGTAACAACGGGTTTTCTTCATGAACAGATTCATCAATCCATGGAATCCGTGCAGCAAAGCGACAGCCTGTTCGAGGTAAGTGTTGTAAGCCTGGTACAATTCCTTGAATGACGTGAAGTCTGTCTTGCCCTTCAGTTGGTACCGAATTAAGTAATGATCTTGTATATGGGTGTAAAGGGTTTTCAAATAATGTATGTACATCAGCGATTTCCACAATTTGACCTGCATACATGACAGCAACTCGGTCTGCCATTTCTGCAACAACACCGAGGTCATGGGTAATTAAGATAATTCCCGCGTCCATTTCATCCCGCAATTCCCGAATCAAATCGAGTATTTGCGCTTGAATGGTCACATCGAGCGCTGTTGTCGGCTCGTCAGCTATAAGTAATTGCGGTTTGTTCGCAATCGCAATAGCGATGATGACACGTTGCCTCATTCCACCCGAAAGCTCATGTGGGTATTGCTGGTAGACGTATTCCGGTCCTGTAATTCCTACTAAATCCAATAATTCAATCACGCGATCATAGCGTTCTTGTTTTGACATTTTCGGTCGATGGAGAATGAGCGTTTCATTGATTTGTGCACCAATTTCCATTAATGGATTAAGCGCAGTTAACGGGTCTTGGAATATCATTGAAAGTTTATCCCCGCGAAGCTTATTCAAATCACTTGTTGACGCTTTTGCCAAATCAATTCCTTCCAGTTTTATTTTTCCTTCAATCTTTGCACGATTATGTAATCTCATTATAGAAAATGCCAGTGCGCTCTTTCCCGAACCGGATTCACCAACAATTCCTAAAACTTCATTTCTATTAACGGTTAATGACACATCATCCACTGCAGCATAGTATTCATCGCCGATTTGGAATGAAGTGGTTAGATTTTCTATTTCCAGTAGTTTTCTGCTCAAATTTATCCCCTCTTACGTAGCAAATTTCTAATGAATAGATGTCCTTCTAAGGGCTTTTCAATCACACGTAATATCATAAAGTTCAGACAATTTTGATTTAGTTGTATATTATTTTATCATTTTTAACAATTTTTGCAACTATTTTTCATTCCTTCTGAATCATCATTCAGCTGATACAAGAAAAAGAGTTCATTCTTTGCTTTTGTTACATAATATTAGCACCCCTGTAACTTCCGTAATGGTAGTGAAAAATTATAGTAATGTGATTATAATGGAATTGTTTGAAAAAAGCAATATTATAAAATCAATTTAATTCCAGTATTTTTCCAAAACTCTGCAACCAAAGATAAAAAGCCTTGCTAGGATAACCTTTCTTATCACTCCGTGTAAATATGGGAAAATTTATTTCTTTACTAAAAACTTTGGGAATTACGCTCTGATCCTAGATAACGAATGTTCTTTTCAATTGTTTCTTTCCTTTTTATGTATTTCATTTCCAACCGAAATACATCTGTAATAACCATTTCCTACTATAGTAATAGTACAGTTAAACCTTCATTCAGCCTAAATAAAAATAAATCCGAACAATTATCTCGATCATTGGAAAATGATACTTCGAATTGTTCGGATTTGCGTAATATATATTTTTTTCACTTCATGTTAATAAGCCATTTGTTCCTTTTTCCTTACTTCAACGGGAAAAAAACCTTCTGCCAGATCTTGGATTTCGGCCATTCGTTTAATATCGAAGTTCCCGCCGCTTACAATGACACCGGTGTGCCTGCTCGGAATCTCTTTATGATAAGCGAATAATCCAGCTAATGCAGTCGCTCCCGCACCTTCCGTAAGGGTTTTATTCCGTTCTAGCATAAATAGAATACTGGCAGCAATCTGTTCATCGGTAACTGTAACAACATCATCAACATAATCTCGAATGATCGGAAATGTTGATTTTCCAGGTTCTTTTACAGCGATTCCGTCTGCAAGCGTGTTTACCTCGGTCGAATGCCGCATCTGTTTCGAATGGTAGCTTTGATACATTGCATCTGCCCCGCTTGCTTGGACACCGATTACTTGGATATTACGGTTGATGTGTTTACAGGCAACTGCAATTCCAGCAATGAGACCGCCCCCGCCAATTGGTACAAAGACAGTGTCAATCCGATCTTCTTGCCGCAGCAGTTCCATAGCAATCGTTCCTTGTCCTGTCATCACATCATAATCATCAAAGGGATGAACATATACACTGCCGCTTTCCTTTTCATATTCCATCGATGCTTGATAAGCCTCCTGGAAACTCTCACCTGTAAGTACAACATCTGCTCCGTAATTTCTTGTTGCATGTACTTTGGCAAGCGGTGTTCCTTCAGGCATGAAAATCTTTGCATTGGCGCCGAGCTTTCTTGCTGCATAGGCAACTCCCTGTGCATGATTACCAGCTGAAGCGGTTATTACACCTCTTTGCAATTCTTCTTTCGTCAGTTGCATGAGCTTGAATGTTGCCCCGCGAAACTTAAAGGCACCTGTCTTTTGCTGATTTTCCATCTTGCAATACACTTTTCTGCCAACCATATCATCAATTGTATGCGAGGTAAGCAATGGTGTCCGATGTACGATTGGTGCCAACCGCTTCCATGCTTGATAAATTTTCTCACCAGTTAATAAATCCCCTACTAAATCCCCAAAGAAAGCCACACTCCTTATTATTAGTTTCCTTCTATATACATTTACAATCTTCCATATTTCTTTCGTTACTACTCTATTTTTTCCAATTCTATCTCTTGATTAAGCTTGGGCACCATTTTCAAACTCTGAAATCTTTTCTTCCATTAATAAAGTTAGAGCTATGTCATCCCAGCCATTGATTAGCTTTTCTTTATGATAGGCTGGAATTTCAAATCCAACAACTTTCCCGGCTTCATCTGTAATCGTCTGATTTGGCAAATCCACACTCAACTTCAATTCGCCATCTTCCGACTGATTTTGCCACTCTTTTATTTGCGCTTCATCCAACTTGATAAGGATGATTCCATTCTTCAGCGCATTATTGTAGAATATATCAGCAAAGCTTGGAGCGATGATCACTTTGAAACCATAATCTTCAAGTGCCCATGGTGCGTGTTCTCTTGAAGAACCACAACCGAAGTTCTCTCCGGCAAGTAAGATAGATGCTCCTTCATATTTCGGATCATTCATACTAAAATCTTCTTTTAAGCTTCCATCTTCGTTAAAACGCCAATTATAAAAGAGGAATTGACCAAAGCCTGTTCGTTCAATCCGCTTTAAAAATTGCTTTGGGATTATTTGATCGGTGTCAATATTGGCGCGGTTTAGTGGGTAAACCAATCCTTCATGCTGTTCAATTGCTTCCATTATAATATCTCCCTTCCTATAGCGCTACACCTGCAAAATGACGGACATCGACAAAACGACCTTCAATAGCAGCTGCTGCAGCCATCTCCGGACTAACAAGGTGCGTTCGCGCGCCGTTCCCCTGCCTTCCTTCAAAGTTACGATTGGAAGTGGATGCACAACGACCACCGACCGGTACGATATCATCGTTCATTCCTAGACACATACTACAACCAGAGTCACGCCATTCAAAACCTGCCTCTTTGAATATTTTGTCAATACCCTCTTTTTCAGCTTGAAGCTTAACACTGAAGGATCCTGGAACAACAATTGCTTTAATCGTGTCTTTTACTTGTTTCCCTTCTACAATCGCTGCTGCTTTCTTCAAATCGCTAAGCCGCGAGTTTGTACAAGAACCAATAAAGACATGATCGATTTCAATCGAGGTAATCGGCTGATTTTCTTCAAGTCCCATATATTCTAGCGCACGTTCTACCTCGTACGGGTTATCCGATTCCGCAACACGTGGGGTTGCACCACTAACTGGAACCCCCATTCCTGGGTTTGTTCCCCAAGTGACCTGTGGTTCAACTTCTGCTGCATTGATGGTAACCGTATGATCGTAAACTGCTCCTTCGTCGGTTGCTAAGGCAAGCCATTCCTCACTTATTCTATCAAACTCTTCATCTTTCGGAACATACTCTCTGCCTCTTAAGAATTCAACAGTTGTCTCATCCGGACTGATTAAACCAGCTCTCGCACCACCTTCAATTGACATATTACAAATCGTCATCCGCTCTTCCATAGATAGTTTACGTATTGCCTCACCAGTATATTCCATTACATAACCTGTACCGAAGCGGACACCAAATTTTGCGATAATCGCTAAAATAAGGTCCTTTGCTGTAACACCTGGTCCAAGGTCGCCTTCAACTTTTACATTCAATGTTTTCGGGCGGTCTTGCCAGATTGTTTGTGTTGCAAGAACATGTTCCACTTCACTTGTACCAATTCCGAAAGCAAGTGCTCCAAAAGCACCGTGCGTAGATGTATGACTGTCCCCGCAGACAATTGTTTTACCTGGCTGCGTTAGACCAAGTTGTGGACCGATGACATGCACAATTCCCTGATCCGGGTGAAACATATCCGCAAGCTTGATTCCGAAATCCTCGCAATTCTTGCGTAGTGTTTCCATTTGTTTACGGGAGATTTCATCTTTCACGACATCCCGGTTTTTTGTTGGTACGTTATGGTCCATCGTCGCGTAGGTTAAATCCGGTCTACGGACCTTGCGATTTGCAAGGCGCAGACCTTCAAAAGCTTGAGGAGATGTTACCTCGTGCACTAAATGCTGGTCAATATATAAAAGATCAGGCTTCCCTTCTTCTCGATGAACGACATGCTGTTCCCAAACTTTTTCAATAATTGTTTTCGGCTTTCCCATCTTCCTCACCTCTTACATTTTTCTTTATACATACATATAACAAATATCGTCTGAAATACTTCGTGCAGATAGACTGCCTATTACAACATCCGTCATTTCCTTCGTTGAAACTAAAGTTCCATCTTTCACGTCCAGATCTGCTGTATGATAGCCTTGCTCTAAAGCTTCATTCACCGCTTGTTCCATTGCATTTGCTTCCACTTCAAGTCCGAATGAATCTCTTAGCATAAAGCTTGCAGACAGAATCATTCCTAATGGATTAGCAATCCCTTTACCAGCAATATCAGGTGCAGAACCATGGATTGGTTCATATAACCCTAATCCATCTTCCCTGACACTTGCTGATGGCAACATACCTAATGAACCGGTAATAACAGATGCTTCATCGCTTAAGATATCGCCAAATAAATTTTCCGTCACAATCGTGTCAAAGGAGGCTGGGTTTGTGATTAACTTCATGGCTGCGGCATCGACAAGTACATGCTCTACCGTCACTTCCGGATATTTTTTTGCCTTTTCTTCTACAATTTCTCGCCACATTCTACTGGATTCAAGCACATTGGCTTTATCAACAGATGTCAGATGCTTTCTGCGAGACAGTGCTGTTTCGAAGCCTTTTTCAATAATTCGCTCCATTTCGTAGCGTTCATAGCTTAGAGTATCTACTACAGAATTCCCGTTATCCCGGCGTTCGCTTGGTTTTCCGAAATATAATCCCCCGGTCAGCTCACGGATTATGACAATATCGCTTGCTGCCACAATCTCCTCTTTTAATGGTGAGGCATGAATTAACGCAGGGATTAATTTAATCGGGCGTAAGTTTGCAAATAATCCCAAGCTCTTACGGATTTTGAGCAGCCCCTGTTCAGGTCGCTGATACACCGGATGGTTTTCCCATTTTGGACCACCTACCGCACCGAGTAATATTGCATCGCCTTCTTCAGCAGCTTTCAATGTCTCTTCCGGGAGGGGCTCACCATAGGCGTCAACTGCATTTCCACCAATGGCATGTTCATGAAATATAAAGTCATGATTGAACTCTTCAGCAATGACTTGTAATACTTCTTTCGCACTCTCCATAATTTCTGGGCCGATACCGTCACCTGAAAGCAAAGTAATTTGTTTTTTCATGATTGGTTCCCCTTCCTGTAGTTTACATACTCTTTTTTCTTACTTTAGTGGCTGACTGCTCGTTTCTGGTTCACCGGGCTATGTTTTAAGAAATAGCGGTTTACCGCATTAATATATGCGTTCGCTGATGCCATTAATACGTCTTGATTTGAGCTGCGACCATTCATAACCTCACCATTCACACTCAATTGGACATACGCTTCTGCCAATGCGTCTTGTCCGCCGCCAACTGAATTTAATTGATAATCGATGAGTTTCAATTCCTCTCCAATTAAACTTTCAATCGCTTTGTAAAGTGCTTCCACACTCCCATTTCCTGTTAACGCCGCTTCAAATTGTTCTTTATCTGGTGATATCAACCGCACAACTGCGGTTGGTGAATTTTCTGTCCCATAGTACACTTGGAAACTTTCAATCTCGTATTTATTCATTTCATCTGAGTCTGTTTTGATTTCCATAATAATCGTGTAAATATCATCATCCGTCACTTCTTTATTATGATCGGTTAGTGCTTTAAACTTCTTGAAAGCCTGTTGTAGCTCTGTATCCGATAATTCGACACCAAACTCCTGTATTTTCTCTTTAAATGCATGTCTGCCGGAGTGTTTACCAAGGAATAACGTATTCGCTTCTTGGACTCCAACCATTGCTGGCGTGATGATTTCGTATGTTTCCACATTTTTTAGTACACCGTCTTGGTGGATGCCTGATTCATGACTAAAGGCATTTCGTCCGACAATTGCCTTATTTGCCTGAACATGCATTCCAGTTAACTTCGCCACAAGGTCACTCGTCCGTTTAATTTCGTTTAAGACAAGTCTTGTTTCATAAGGGTAAAAGTCAGAACGGACTTTCAGTGCGACAGCTACTTCTTCCAATGCCGCGTTCCCTGCCCGTTCGCCGATACCATTAATTGCACCTTCCACCTGGGTTGCACCATTCTCTACCGCTGCAATCGAGTTCGCTACTGCCATTCCAAGATCATCATGACAATGACAAGACAGGCTTACTTGATCAATATTTGGCACGTTATCCTTCATATACTTGAACATTTTCCCGTATTCTTCTGGCGTCGCATAGCCTACCGTATCTGGAAGATTTACGACTGTTGCTCCAGCATCGATCACTTTTTCAATAATTTTTGCTAAGAAATTCAAGTCGGAACGGGATGCATCTTCAGCTGACCATTGCACTTCCGTAAATTTCCGCTTCGCATAGCGAACCATTTCAACCGAGGTTTCGATTACTTCTTCTGGGGTTTTACGTAATTTATATTCCATATGGATTGGTGAGGTTGCCAAGAACATATGAATTGCTGGCTTTTTAGCTCCTTTTAAAGCTTCCCAAGCCGCATCTATATCCGATTTTACGGTTCTTGCTAAGGCAATTACAGATGTTGTTTCAATCGTGTCCGCAATTTCTTTCACTGCCTCGAATTCACCTTTGGAAGAAGCAGGAAATCCTGCTTCTATCCGGTCCACACCAAGACGTTCAAGTTGTTTAGCGATCTCTAATTTTTCTAATTTATTTAGATTTACTCCAGGTGACTGTTCGCCGTCTCGTAGTGTTGTATCAAATATTTTAATTCTGGACATATTCCTTCACATCCTTTTGTTTTTCTTGAATAGGCTGTTTAACAAACGGCATCAGGTCACGTAACTCCCTTCCAACTTTTTCAATCGGATGATTATTTTCCGCGCGGTTGATTGCATTGAACTGCGGGCGTCCTGCCTGGTTTTCAAGAATCCAGCCTTTAGCGAATGCACCGTTTTGAACTTCTTTTAGGATTTCTTGCATACGCTCTTTCGTTTCGTCATTGATGACGCGTTCTCCAGATACGAAGTCACCCCACTGTGCTGTGTCTGAAATGGAATAGCGCATGTTCTCAAGTCCACCTTCATAGAGCAAGTCAACGATTAGTTTCATTTCATGGAGACACTCAAAGTACGCAACTTCTGGTTGGTATCCCGCTTCCGTTAGCGTTTCAAATCCAGCTTTGATCAAGCTTGTTACCCCACCGCAAAGAACTGCCTGTTCTCCGAATAAGTCTGTTTCCGTTTCTTCTTGGAAGGAAGTTTCTAGTACTCCAGCGCGAGCAGCTCCAATTGCTTGTGCATACGCAAGGGCAACATCTTTTGCTTTACCAGTTACGTCCTGATACACTCCATATAATGCTGGTACACCTGCACCTTCTTCATATGTTCTTCTAACTAAGTGTCCCGGTCCTTTTGGAGCAACTAGGAACACGTCAACGTCTTGTGGTGGAACGATTTGTGAATAATGGATGTTGAATCCGTGAGCGAATGCTAACGCGCTGCCAGGTTTCAAGTTTTCTTTAATGCTTGCTTCATATACTTTTTGCTGCGTTTCATCTGGAAGTAAAACCATAACAACGTCTGCCTGTTTTACTGCTTCTTCAACCGGGAATACGTTGAATCCATCTTCTTCCGCTTGCTCCTGGGATTTCCCTTTACGTAATCCAATCACTACTTCATATCCGCTGTCACGTAAGTTTTGTGCATGTGCATGACCTTGGGAACCGTACCCTACAACTGCAACTTTTTTCCCCTCTAATACTTGATTATTGATGTCCTTTTCGTATAATACTTTTGCCATTTTTAAATCTCCCTCTCCTGATTTGATTTGTTTTTTATATTGTAAGTGAGTTTACTTCAGCCACATATGGTTTCGCTTGTTGGCCTCTAAGTAATGCTGTTACTCCTGTTCTAGCAATTTCTTTAATACCGAATGGTTTTAATAACAAGATGAACGCGTCAATCTTATCTGTTTTTCCAGTTACTTGGATGGTCATCGTTTCCTTACTGATATCAACAACCGTCCCACGGAATGGGTCAATCAGTCCTTGTATTTCAGCTCGCAATTGGCTGTTCGCTGTTACTTTCACTAATGCCAGTTCGCGAGCAACGACAGATTTCTCTGTAATATCGGATACTTTAATGACGTCAATTTGTTTATGAAGCTGTTTCGTCAGCTGTTCAAGCTTATGCTCATCTTCCACATTAACGACGAAAGTCATTTTTGCCATTCCTTCTGTTTCTGATTCGCCAACGGTAATGCTTTCGATATTGAAATGTCGCTTTGAAAACATTCCGGTAATTCTATTTAAAACTCCACCGCGATTTTGAACGGTACAACTTATAATCCGCTTCACGGCTTCACCCCCACCATTTCGTTAATACCTTTTCCAGGTGCCACCATTGGAAATACTTTTTCTTTCCAATGAATTCTGAAATCAACAAGTACTGGACCGTCATAGGCGAAAACCTCTTCCAGTACGCCTGGTACATCTTTTTCTTTATCGACGAGTACGCTACGGATACCGTAACCTTCTGCTATTTTCAAAAAGTCTGGATTTTGAGTTAATAATGAACTGGAATAACGCTCGCCATGGAACTCCTCCTGCCACTGCCTTACCATTCCAAGTGCTTCATTATTCACGATAAATACTTTAACCGGCAAATTACGTTCATGGATAACGGCTAATTCCTGGATGGTCATCTGAATGCCGCCGTCACCGACAATCGCCACAACTAAATCATCTGGTCTACCGAGCTGTGCACCAATCGCTGCTGGTAAGCCGAAGCCCATCGTCCCTAACCCACCGGACGTAAGCCAATTATGCGGCTTATTAAAAGCGTAGAACTGCGCGGCCCACATTTGATGCTGTCCAACATCCGTTGCGACAATCGCTTCTCCCTTTGACTTTTCACAAATTTGTTCAATCAGCCATTGCGGAGAAACCTGCTTCTCGCTCCGGTTATACCAATATGGATAGTTGACTTTGTTTTCCATCAGCCGCGTTACCCACTCTGTCGTTTCCGGTTTTTTAATATCCATAGCGAGTAATGCTTGTAAGGCTGTTTTCGCGTCACCTACAATCGGTACGTCTGTGCGGATGATTTTCCCAATTTCTGCCGGGTCAATGTCGATATGTGCAACTTTTGCCCCTGGTGCGAAGTTTGCGACTTTTCCGGTTAAACGGTCATCAAACCGTGCTCCGATATTGATAAGAAAGTCTGCTTCATAAATCGCCATGTTCGCAGTGTATGTTCCATGCATCCCGCCCATTCCGAGGAATAGCTCATGTTCGCCAGGGAAACTTCCAAGTCCAAGTAAGGTATTTACAACAGGGAGTTCATATTTTTCGACAAATTCCTGTAAATAAGTTGCTCCGTCTGAAAGTAACACGCCTGCTCCTGCCAAGAGGACTGGTCGTTCCGCTTTTTCAAGCAAGCTGGCTAACTTCTGCAGCTGTAATGCATTCGGTTTAACATTCGGCTGGTAGCCTGGTAATTCAATCGCGTTGCTCTCATTCCGAACAGTCAGTTCTGCTGAGATATTTTTCGGAATATCGATGAGAACCGGCCCTGGACGTCCCGTTGTTGCAATGTAGAATGCTTCATTGATGACTCGTGGTAATTCCTTTGCATCCTGGATTTGATAATTGTATTTCGTAATTGGGGTTGTAAGACCTAATACATCTGCTTCTTGGAAAGCATCTGTTCCAATCACTCCTTGCGCGACTTGCCCAGTAATGATAACGAGTGGCAAGGAATCCATCATCGCATCCGTAATTCCTGTGATCAGGTTAGTCGCTCCAGGACCTGACGTTGCGACGACTACTCCCGGCTTTCCTGTTACTCTTGCATACCCTTCTGCTGCATGGATGGAGCCTTGCTCATGGCGGCAGAGTATGTGTTCAAAGGGAAATTCGTGGCGGAACATCGCGTCATAAATCGGTAATACTGCACCACCTGGATACCCAAAAACTTTTTCGACTTTTGCTTCCACCAGGGCTTCAATGAGTAAATCAGCCCCCGTCACGAACTCCTTTCCTGCTTCCGTCTTCTGCCTAGCTTCAACCGCCATTCGTATACCTCCCTTATTTTTTAAAGAATTAGATATTTTAATATTAAAAAAGACGCTATTCACCCCACAACACGCCTACTTGCATGTATACTGGGGAGAAAAGCGTCTACTCTTCACGGTACCACCCATATTCACAGCACCCTTACGGATACTGTCTCATCAAGCTAATAGCAGCTTGATTGGATAACAGGTGCAATAGGATGCACCTGGCACAGCTTAATGAATCTTTTAAAGCAAGATCGTTCGGCTGGGCACTCGGAGATGATGTCAGAACAATTGGTACTTCTGGGCTTCCAGCAACCCCAGATCTCTGTGAGTACCAGGACCATGTTCCTTTATTCTCGTCATCGATTTTTAAGTATTAGATTTAGCATTTCATTGTGCACTATTCATTTCATTTCGCTCGGCTTCATGCCTTAAGCGGTTGTGCTTTATGATGTTGCCGTTTATCATACAACGTATTTTTTAAAAGGTCAACAGCTTTTTGTAAAGTTATTCGACACTTTTGATAAATCAAACACTTTGATTGCGCTTACATTATTGATTCAATCAACTTTTATATTTTAAAAAAATATTTTATTTTTTTCTGATAAAATTTTAAAATGGGACAGAGGGTCAGAGCTAGGCCACTGAAAAAGTGCCGATTAAGAAAAATAAAAAATCAGTTCCCAATTTTTAGCTGTTTTTAGATATAAAAGTGGGGGATAACAACCTAAATTCTTTAGTTTTGGATATCTAAGTGGTGTCTGATAATTTGGAATTATGGTTTTTCAGTGGCCTAGGTCAGAGCACTTGTCCCATATAGGACAAGTGCTCTGACCCTCTGTCCCGCAATACGAAAAAAATGATCCGGGAATTCCCGGATCATTTTCAGGTGGGTTATCTATTTAAGTAATCGGTAACGGCACCTCGAGAAGCGCTTGTAACATTATGTGCGTATTTCCCTAGTGCACCTTTTTTGTAAAGAGGCGGTGCAACCCACTTGCTGCGACGGGCCTCAAGTTCTTCTTCGCTCACTTCGAACGTAAGCTCCATGTTCACCGTATCAACTGTGACGGAATCGCCTTCTTCAACTAGCGCAATTGGTCCACCAACTTGTGCTTCTGGCGCAATGTGACCAACTACAAGCCCATGAGTACCTCCTGAGAAACGTCCATCCGTTAAGAGGGCAACTTTTTCACCGAGACCTTTCCCAACTAGAATACTAGATAACGATAGCATCTCCGGCATTCCTGGACCGCCCTTTGGTCCGACATAACGAATAATTAGTACGTCGCCTTCTTTAATTTTATCGTCCATTACAGCTTGTGTTGCCTCTTCTTCCGTGTTAAATACACGTGCTGGACCAGTATGTTGTTTTACTTTAACTCCTGACAATTTCGCAACCGAACCTTCCGGAGAGAGATTCCCTTTTAGGACGACTAATGGTCCGTCTTTTCGCTTCGGATTGTCTAGTGGCATAATAACCTCTTGTCCTTCTGCCAAATCTGGAACATCTTTTAAGTTTTCCGCTAATGTTTTTCCAGTTACGGTGAGACAATCTCCGTGCAGATAACCATTTTCAAGAAGCAACTTCATTACTGCCTGTACACCGCCCACGTTATATAAATCCTGAAATACAAATCTTCCGCTCGGTTTCAGGTCGGCAAGATGAGGTACTTTTTTCTGAATACGTGCGAAGTCATCAATCGTAAGGTCTACTTCAATCGCATGAGCAATCGCAAGTAAGTGGAGAATAGCGTTCGTTGAGCCACCAAGTGCCATAACGATTGTAATTGCATTTTCGAATGCTTCTTTCGTCATAATGTCTTTCGGGTAAATTCGTTTTTCAATCAAATTATATACAGCTCGTCCCGCTTCCTTCGAGTCGATTCCTTTCTCTTTCGATACTGCAGGGTGGGAAGAGCTTCCTGGTAAACTCATACCGAGTGCTTCAACTGCTGATGCCATCGTGTTGGCAGTATACATTCCGCCACAGGAACCAGCTCCCGGACAAGCAGCACATTCAATCTGTTTTAGCTCCTCGTCACTGACATCCCCTTTATTATTTTTTCCAACACCTTCGAAAACAGATACGAGGTCAATGTCTTTTCCGTTCAAATTACCCGGTGCAATCGTACCTCCATACACGAAAACAGATGGGATTTCCGCATTTGCTATTGCGATCATACATCCTGGAATGTTTTTGTCACATCCTCCAAACGCGACAAGGCCGTCCATATTCTCCGCTCCGACAACTGTTTCAATCGAGTCTGCTATAATTTCCCGGCTTGGAAGCGAGTAGCGCATCCCTTGTGTTCCCATGGATATTCCGTCTGAAACGGTAATCGTATGGAATAAGAACGGAACTGCTCCTGCTTCCCGAGCACCCTCTCTTGCTTCTTTAGCTAATGCTCCGAGGTGTACGTTACATGGTGTGACATCACTTTCTGTATCGGCAACCCCGACCATCGGTTTTTTGAAATCTTCATCGGTTAAACCTACCGCACGAAGCATCGCCCGGTTCGGTGCACGCGTTTTTCCATCAAATGCCTGACTTTTAATTCTTAGATCCTTTGACATTCCCTCTCCACCTTTCATTTTCGAATAATTATATGACTAACTTTCAAATAGTTCAATGTATTAATTTGTTTTTATGTATAGAAAAGGATCATAAAATACGGATAACTTAACGTTTTCGACAATTTCGTAAACATTTTTCGGAAATAAAAAAGCAAGGATACAACTAGTCCATTATAGTTGTATCCAAGCTGATGTGTGAACGTTTA
This sequence comes from Oceanobacillus indicireducens, assembly GCF_014647195.1. GTDB lineage: Bacteria > Bacillota > Bacilli > Bacillales > Amphibacillaceae > Oceanobacillus > Oceanobacillus indicireducens. The sequence continues at coordinate 58,459 of NZ_BMOS01000003.1, forward strand.
TTTATTTAATTTCTCCAATAGCGGTACAAGGTCCATAAGTGCGTTGATTTCGTGATCTGGTTGAACTTGGCCGGGTTTCGCGTCTTTGCGGTTGATCCAGATGGATGTGATCCCCGTTTGTAACGCACCGAGTATATCCGTGTTCAAGTTATCACCAACCATGATAACCTCTTCTTTCTCTTTCTGCACAAGCTCCAATACATGCTCAAATATTGCCACATCCGGCTTTCCTTTACCAAACGCTCCGGAAATTACAATCTGTTCAAAATACGGCACAAGAACCGGTGTCAAATCAAGTTTAATATTTTGCAGAGCTGGCGAACCATTTGTTAATAAAACAAGTTGGTATTTCCCTTTTAAAGCATCGAGTAACTGTAATGTATCGTCATAGAGGGCTGCCGTTTTCTTTCTGTTGGCAGGGAATGCTTCACCAAGTTCTGCACCAAGTGTTGCGTCATCAATTCCAAGATCGCTCAAGCCTCTTGTCCAGGCTTCTTTCCGGTACTCCGGAACTAGCTTATAAAGTTCCGGGAACATGCCGCCCTCATCCGGAAACTCCCCCCATAAGCCTTCAAATGGGTTAATCCCAATCATTTGGGTAAATTCATATGTAGGATAAGATGCATAAATTTCTCGTGCATTTGCTCGAACACGTTTCTCCAGTTCCAGGGAGTCCAGGTCATATTTTTCCTGTGCCATCTTACATGTTGCTTCAAATGCATCTTGCACACTCTTCTCATCCCAGAGTAGGGTATCATCCAAGTCAAAAATAATCGTCTTAATCACCATTCGTTCTCCCTTCAAATCAATAAGCTAATCTTAATCAACTTTCACACCTTAAAATCAAATTACAACCCTGCCAATTACTTTCATTTAGCGTAAGTACAACTTTCTTCGGGAAGTCCGCAGTCCAGACACCTCTCGCTTTCCGCGGGCGGCCGGCAAGCCTCCTCGCGCTATCGCGCTGTGGGGTCTCGCCAGGCCTATCCCCCCGCAGGAGTCTCGAGGTGTCTGGACTGCTCCCAGAAATAACCAAATTTGGAGCACTATTTTGCATTTTAGTAAGAGGACACTATCATGGTGGGATATTTTCCATTAATAATAATCCTCTCTACCAGTTCAGTTGCCCGGTGGACGGTGACTCCTGCGGGAATAGCACGAGTCCGGAGACCCCGCAGGGCGGTAGCCCGAGGCAGACTAAGAACGCCACGTCCTGTGGCAACGTCTGCATTAACACGTCCTGTACGTCGAGGCTTCGGCTGTGCCCGCGGAAAGCATCCGTCCACCGGGCAACTGAACGGCGATTGGAACGCCATAATTAGTGAACGAGCCAGACACTTGCGCTGAATGATAGTAATCCACTGTTTCAAGCTACGAAGGTTGGATAACCTTACTTTAGCATAAAACGCAACTTTATTCAGGGGAGTTATGTGTTCATCTGGATGATGATAAAACAGTGATTTTTTTATCGAATAAATATAAACTGTGATTGAACACTTAAATAACACTTCCACATTAACACAAAAAAATAAAGAATCAAAAAATTCCCTTGCTAAAATCAGAAAAATCGCTTATCATTAAGGGAAACTTTGTTGAATAAGGAGATAGAGATATGGAAGTACAGTCAATACAAGTCGAGAAAAATACAGCACCTAAGGAAAAACCTATGACTGATCAATTAGAATTTGGCAGAGCCTTTACGGATCACATGTTTGTAATGGATTATTCCGATGAGCTCGGATGGCATAATGCTAAAATTCAACCATATCAGCCGCTTTCGATTGATCCTTCTTCAATGGTATTCCATTACGGCCAATCCGTATTTGAAGGATTAAAAGCATTCCGTACCGAATCAGGTGAGGTCCAGCTGTTCCGACCCACAAAAAACTTTGAACGCATGAATAAATCCAATGAACGGCTTGTTATTCCAGAAATTGACGAGGAATTTGTCTTGCAAGCATTAATAAAACTAGTTGAAATCGATAAGGATTGGGTGCCGGGTGCAGATGGTACTTCCCTCTATATTCGCCCATTTATCATTGCAACAGAACCATTTCTAGGTGTCGCACCATCCCGAAATTATAAATTCATCATCATTCTTTCACCAGTTGGTTCCTATTACAAAGAAGGTATCGATCCCGTGAAAATCGCGGTTGAAAGTAAGTTTGTCCGTGCTGTTAAAGGCGGAACAGGTGAGGCTAAGACAGGTGGAAACTATGCAGCTGGGCTAAAAGGTCAAGAAGATGTAGCAAAAGACGGCTATTCCCAAGTGCTTTGGCTTGATGGGGTGGATAGGAAATATATTGAGGAAGTCGGCAGTATGAACGTCTTCTTTAAAATTAATGGTGAAGTCATCACACCTGCGTTAAATGGCAGTATTTTACCTGGGGTTACCCGTGATTCTGTTCTTCAATTGCTTCAACATTGGAACATCCCGGTATCTGAACGAAGAGTGAGCATGCAGGAACTTGCTGATGCCCACGCGGATGGAACGTTGGAAGAAGCATTTGGCTCTGGAACAGCCGCAGTTATTTCACCAATCGGTTTACTTTGCTGGGATGGTAAAGATTATCATATCAACAACGGAGAAACCGGTGAACTCTCTAAGAAAATATATGATACGATAACTGGAATCCAGTACGGTAAACTTGAAGATCCATTCAACTGGAACATACAAGTAACACAAAAAGCAAAAGTAAATCAATAAGATATACACATCTCCGGCCTTTGTGCTGGAGATTTTTTATTTCTTCCCTTCAACTATTTACGCCTTAGCCTGTGAATGGTAAAGTAGATACGGTCATAATAATATTAGAAAGGAAACACTTTGATGCAAAATCAAAATCAACTTATTCAATATTTCTATATTATTCTCGGGGCAACTATTGTCGGGGTAACATACAATATGTTCTTACTACCCGCAAAGCTTGCTGCCGGAGGAATTTCTGGGGTAGCTACTTTACTTTTTGAAATGTACGAACTCAGTCCTGGCCTGACCCAATTTGCAATCAACATTCCCATTTTCCTAATTGGCTGGCTTACGATGGGAAGAGACTTCGGGTTAAAAACGTTGGTCGGAACATTTTGGGTCCCTTTTATCATCTATTTGACTCAAGATATCGCGATTACGGTTACGAACCCTTTACTCGGTGCCATTTATGGCGGGCTCCTTCTCGGCGTTGGGCTTGGAATTGTTTATAAAGGAAATGGTTCTACCGGTGGGACGGCTGCTCTCGCGCAAATTATGAAACGCTTTACGAATCTGTCGGACGGTTACGCTCAATTAATCGTTGATGGTCTCGTTGTCACTACTTCCATATTCGTCTTCAGTCTCGAGCTAACATTGTTCGCTTTGATGACAATTTTCATATCAAGCAAGGCAATCGACTTTGTACAACTGCGTACATCTGCAACGAAACTTATCCTTATCATTAGTGAGGAAGAAGAAAAGATTCAGCAGATCATAAGGGATGAAATTGACCGGGGGCTAACAAAAGTCCGTACAGTCGGCGGTTATTCTAACGAGGATAAAACAATGCTGCTTTGTGTGACAGAACAACATGAGGCTGTCGAATTAAAGAAAATCTTGCAAAAAGAAACACCGAATGCATTCGTCATCTTCCTGAATGCTTCTGAAATTCTCGGACGCGGATTTTCCATTGATAAATATTATGGACAAAAATTATAGAAGCTCAGGGGGGGATTACCCATGAGCTTCTATTTTTTTAGCATGATTCATGAAGTTATCATATGCAAATCCCCTAACGATTTCTTCCGGGTAGGATTTAAGCAGTTCGTTGATTAAATTCTGGTATTCACCAGCGTGAGAGAGACGATCGACAAAGCTGCTGATTCCGTCAAAATCCGAGCCAAAGCCAAGATATTTCTCACCGCCAAGGGAGCAGATATGATCAATATGCCTGATCAAGTCCTGGATTGATGCTTCTTCACTATTTTCCCGGATAAATGGCGGATTGAAAACTATATGGATAAAACCGCCTTTTCCAATCAGCGCTTGTATCGCTTCATCCGGAAGATTACGCGGATGGTTACAGATTGATCTGGCATTGGAATGGCTGGCAAATGGATAATCGGCATGTTCCAACACATCCCAGAAAGCTTGATCAGATAAATGGGAAACATCCGTAAGTATCCGGTTCTCATTATTAAGTGCAACAACCTCTTTTCCAAATGCAGTCAGCCCAGCCCCGCGCGCTTCCCCTGCCCCATCAGCACAAAGGTTGGCATAATTCCATGTTAGTCCAACAGATAATACTCCAAGCCGGTAAAGCGTTCTCAGCTTCGTCAAATCATTCCCGATGCACTCAGCACCTTCGAGTGTGAGAACGGCACCAATTTCCCCTGGTTTTAAATTATCAATTTCGGTAAAACTTCTAATATGCTTCATTTCGGGATTTTTCCCGATAATTTCTGAATGGAACATATCAGCCTGTTCCAGCGCATGCTGCCATTGTTCATCAGTTGGTATATCAGGGTAAATAAATATAGCGAAAAATTGTACACGTACTCCACCCTTTTTTAAGCGCAGCATATTTGTTTCCAGTTCTGGAGATGTGCGAAAGTTAAGCGGTGTATCGCAATCAATACGTCTTTTCGTATGTTGCAATTTTAATAAGGCATCACAATGGGTATCGATAATTTTCACTATTACTCTCCTCTCAACGATAATACATCCAGTTTAATCCTGAATAGAGCATTCGACAAGAAAAGATATTTTCTATCAAAAAATTTAATTGTCTGATAAAGTGAAACTGGGCCTCCCTCCTGTTTAGAAGTTGGGGTATTACAGACCGTTAATGCGTGTTAAAATAAAACAAAGGAGTGTGATTTGCTTGCAGCAATACAATGAAAAAGATTTTAACCAAGCATTTGAACATGAAACAAAAAAGGTCAATGCAGAACTCGAGAAAGAGATTTTGTTTGCAATGATCGGTGATGTAAACACGGGTAAGTCATCCACCATTAATCAGCTGATTGGTGATGAAGTTGCCGAGGTCGGCGCAAGACCTGGCGAAACAACAGGAATCGACCGCTATGTATACCGTGATAAAATCATCTTTGTCGATACCCCTGGTTTAGACGATATTGAAGCAAAGCACTCGGAAGAAACATTAAAATTTTATAAAGAAGCGGATGTCGTGCTCTTTTTTCTAAACGCAGCAGGAACGGTCCTCTCTGAAGGGGAATTACGATCCTTTGAAATCATTCGAAAAGCAAATAAAGACATCCTTTTCGTCCTGAATAAAATTGATGCCGCAGACGATATTCCAGAACTCGTCAACTATATTAAAAAGCATACGGGTTCCCGGTCCAAGGTGGTGCCTATTTCCTCAAGGACTGGAGAGAATATCGACAAATTGCGTAATGAGATTTTGGATATCCTGCAAAAAAAGCATAAAGAAGTCCAATTTGCGCGGCTAATCAAGGAAAAAGCGTCAACAGCAAATAAATGGATTCTCACAGCAGCCGGTTCAGCAACAGCTGTTGGGGCTGCGCCGATTCCTGGTTCTGACTTTGTACCTTTAACTGGTATCCAGGTTGGACTGATGGTAAGGCTAGCTACATTATATGAAAAGCCCCTATCGAAAGCAAAAGCAAGGGAATTAATCTTAGCGACAATTACCGGGAATATCGGAAAAACACTGTTCCGACAAGTCGTTAAATTCGTACCAGGTGCAGGTTCTGTTGCTGGCGGAAGTATTGCCGGCGGAATGACACTCGCCCTAGGATATGCTGTAAAGTATGCCTATGAAAATGATATGGAACTTGATGCGAAGACACTTCGATCATTGTATGATTTCTTTAAAGAAAAAAAGCAAAGGAGTTAATGAGTTAATTATGCAGATTCGCACCATCCAGGCAAAAGACAATAAAAAAATGGAAGCAATCATTAAGCAATCACTTGAGTCCGAGAACTTAAATATTCCGGGAACCGCTTATTTTGACCCTTACCTTGGTGAGCTTTACCAATTTTATCAAACGGAGCCAAATGCAAATTATTGGGTTGTTGTTGATGAAAACGATGAGGTAGCTGGCGGTATTGGTATTGGTCCCTTTGGCAACCACGATGGTGTGGCGGAACTTCAGAAGCTCTACCTTGCACCGGTTGCACAAGGAAGAGGTTTCGCAAAAAAACTGATGCAAACAGCGCTGGAATTTGCTAGCAAACATTACAATCAGTGCTATTTGGAGACATTCGAATCCCTTTCCGCAGCAAACCATTTATATGAAAAGTTTGGTTTTGTGAAGCTTGAAAAACCGCTCTCCGGCTCAGAACATAATGCATGTGATTGCTGGTACTTAAAGGAATTATAATGTGGCTGGGACTAGCCTTAATGGATTTATGTCCCAGCCACCAGTTCTTTTTCCACTTGAAACAGTTAACGAATGATGGCATACATTTTTATATCTTGATTTTTCCCCTTGATTACTCGTGCTTTCCGGAGTGTCCCTTCATATTGTAATCCAGCCTTTTCCATAACACGGTAGGAGCCGACATTTTCTGGCAAGCAGACTGCTTCGATAAGGACGAGATTCATTTGTTCGAAACCGAATTGAATGACACGCTTCACAGCTTCGGTCATAAGCCCTTTCCCCCAATAATCACAATGGAGCACATAACCGATTTCAGCTACTCTGCTAGCCGGTTTCCAGTTAACAAAGTCGATGGTACCAATCATTTCGCTATTTGGCTTATATTCAATCGCCCACGGAGCAATTTCTCCTTTTTTCATACCTTCCTAGTATAAAATTTAAAAAAGCTTCTGTATCCTGAAGGGATTTATGTCGTTCCCATGTTACAAACTTGCTCACTTCTGCATCTCCGCCGTAAGCATTCATCGCTTGCAAGTCCGTTGATCTTACTTTTCTTAACCGAAGCCGTTCTGTTTCCAATGTAGGTAAATTATTATATATATCCTGAACTCGCATTGCCTTCTCCCCCCGCCTAAGTGTTGGGGATTATTATACCACAAAAACAAAGGCGCAAGCGCCCTTGCAGGTTAAAAACGCGATTCGTTTCGCAACACCTGGGACTGCGATTACTCGTCTCACCGAAGAGCATTTGCACTAGCACATCCAGTAGTCGCAGCAACGTACAAACTGTGCCTCCCAGGACGGGGCGAACTTAATCGAACTTCCCCTTTACCGGAATGAGATAAAGGAAACTCGGGCGACGATAGTGAGTTGATGTTACCCGGTGGACGGATACTTTCCCAATTAAGTAAGATAATCATGCGAATGAGAAAATAGGAATCGTTTGTTTTCTTATTAGAGCAAGGTAAGCGCCCTAATAGGAAAATAGTTCCCTATTGTTTTCCCATTAAAGTAAGATGATCGATTGGAGGAGTGTGAAGTTTGGGACTGCGCGCTGCTCGCCCCCCAAAAGATCTGCTAGTTGCTAGGCGCAGAGCGGACGTGGCTAGCCCTGGATACCTAAGTTATCATAGCATTTTTGTTTTATAGTTTCTTATACCACAAAAACAGAACAGTCAAAGCCGGAAATTGCATATCTCGCAATCCGGCTTGACTGACAATAACACTTTATAAAAATTTCTTTTTAACATCTTCGCCGTGGCAACTGAAGCGGATATCACGGTCTTCTACAATCGTTTCAAGATGGACAGGTCTGCCCCAAAGTTCATAAATATAAGGTAATACATGTTCAAGATACGGTAGGTCAAGTTCGGTTCCCTCGTAATGGTGCATAAGATATAGCTCTCCGTTCCGGTTATAGTCGCCATCCACTACTGTGATATATGGAAATCCACCATTGACCCGCATTGAAATAAGTTGATCGCGGACTTGTTCATATTCCTTTGTTGAAACCCGGTAATCCCTTCCCTTTTTCTCAAACAGATACATATCCTCGCGCTCCACAATTTCCTTTGTTAAATAATTGCGGATGAAGGAGATATCTGATTCTATTTCACGGACTTCAAAGATTTTCTCCCGTCCGCTTCCTGGTTTCACACCGCGGGAAAGCATCTTCTCCGTCGGGTTGTTGTACCTTTCCTCAATATCTTCAAACATTTTGACTCCTAAATAATACGGGTTGATCGATGTGCGAGAAGGTTGCAGGACTCCCGAATTTAATGTTGCATATTCAATCGTATCGGCGCTCGTTAAGTCAAGTTCGCGCATGATGCGCTGATGCCAATACGATGCCCAGCCCTCATTCATGATTTTCGTCTCAAGCTGCGGCCAGAAATAGAGCATCTCTTCCCGGAGCATCGTTAAAATATCACGCTGCCAGTCATCGAGTTCCCTGCTATGCTGTTCGATAAAATAAAGTAAATCCTTTTCAGGCTTTGGCGGAAACTTCTTCCGTTCCCTTCTAACAACAGGCTTTTCTTTTACTACTTCATCGAGTCCCCATAAATCATCATAGGGTGTAGACTTTCGCTCTGGTTTTGTTTCTACTTCTTCATAATTTTGTTCCCCACGCATCAAGGACGGGTCGATATGCTCCTGAATGGCGAGCACCCGGTCGAGGAAATCCTCGACCTCTTTTTTCCCGTACCGCATTTCGTAGGCTGCGATTCGCTCTGCTGTCGTAGTCATACTCTCCACCATGTCCCGGCGTGTATTAGAGAACCTGACATTGTTCTTGAAAAAGTCGCAGTGGGCGAGAACATGGGCAATTATCATTTTATTTTGGACAAGTGAGTTTGTATCAAGTAAAAAAGCATAACAAGGATCAGAATTGATGACAAGTTCATAAATTTTACTTAAACCGAGGTCATATTGGAGCTTCATTTTATGAAACTGTTTACCAAAGCTCCAGTGACTAAAACGAGTCGGCATCCCATAAGCGCCAAAGGTATATATAATATCTGCCGGACAAACTTCATAACGCATCGGGTAAAAGTCGAGTCCGAAACCTTCTGCAATTTCCGTAATCTCCTGAATTGCATATTCCAATTCCTTACTCTCTATCAACGGGACCCCTCCCTCGTCTTCACCCGTGAGAAAAAGGTTTTTAGTGCGGGATACACATCTTGTTTCTCCCGAAGCTGATAATAGCGGAAGTTCGGATGCTTTATCGTCTGGTACGTGTTCATCAATGTTGAATAACGGTTATAGCTATTTACCTCCCCGTAACCGAACATTTGCGACACATCCAGTAACTCATCAACCAATTGCAGACACTTTACATTATCTGATGTGATATTCTCCCCGTCCGAAAAATGAATCGGATAAATATTATAACGGGACGGCGGATACTTCTCTTCAATCAATTCCAGTGCTTTTATATAGGCGGAGGAACAAATCGTCCCACCACTCTCTCCCTTGGAGAAAAAGTCATCCTTTGACACAACTTTCGCCATCGTATGGTGTGCAATGAATTCAAATTCAACCGTCTGATATTTTTTAATTAAAAAGCGGTTCATCCAGAAAAAGAAACTGCGCGCCATATACTTTTCAAATGTTCCCATAGAAGCACTTGTATCCATCATCGCAAGGACTACCGCTTTCGATTCATGCTTCACTTCTTCATTCCATGTTTTAAAACGTAAATCATCCGGATGAATCGGCGTGATACTTGCCTCGCCTTCTGTTGCATTCCGTTTCAAAGCAGATAAAATCGTCCGTTTCTTATCGATATTCCCCATGAGACCTTTTTTGCGAATATCATTGAACTCAATGTTCTCCGTTACCATTTCTCCCGTTTCTTTTTCCGCTAAGTTCGGCAGTTCCAGCTCTTTTAATAATGCAGCTTCAATATCAGCGAGGGATACCTCCATCTCATAAAAATCTTCTCCCGGCTGATCACCTGGTTTCTCCCCGCCGCCTTTTCCTTCCTCACTTCCTGAGCGGGCGATCACATCACCGACCTGACTCTCTCCATCCCCTTGACCGACATGTTTTGTTTTATCATGGTTATAACGGATTTTATATTCATCCAGGGAGCGGATTGGAATTTTTACAACCTTCTTACCATCAGAAAGAATAATGTTCTCCTGACTGATTAAATCGGGTAGATTGTTTTTTATAGCTTCCCGGACCTTTTCTAAATGACGTTGCTGATCCTGATTGCCTTTACGATGGAGAGACCAATTTTCCTTGGAAACGATAAATTGCTGCTTATTTGGCTTTTCTCCCATCTTTCTCCTCCTTCATATCCCTTTCAAAATGAATACTGCTTGTTATATCCTATTCATCTTCAGGATCAATTGCTTCTGCTTCCCCAACAACTCCATTTACGCCACCATAAAATATAACTTTCATTCAGCGTAAGTCTCATTGGCTCGTTTATTAGAACCTTAATCGCCGTTCCGTTGCCCGGCGGACGGATGCGCATCCTAAGGCACAGCCGAGGCCTCGACGCACAGGGACGTGCTAATGCAGACGTCGCCACATACGAGAGCATTCTTAGTCCGCCTCGGAAGAAAACCGCTTCCTGCTCAGGTATGAACTCGTGCTTTTCCCGTAGAAGTCACCGTCCGCCGGGCAACAGAACTGGTAGAGAGCGTTATTATTAGCAACTACCCCATCATGATGATGGTTCTATTCCTAAATTAATAAATAGTGCTCCAAATTTGGCCTTTCCTCGGAGTAGTCCAGACACCTCGAGACTCCTGCGGGAGGCCGGCTAAGTACGGTCACGTCCTGTGACCAATGCCGGCATTAGAACTTCCTGTTCGTCGATAGGCTTGGTGAGACCCCACAGGGCGATAGCCCGAGGAGGCTCAACAGCCGCCCGCGGAAAGCGAGAGGTGTCTGGACTGCGGACCTCCGGATAAAAAGTTGCACTTATGCTAAGTTTCGTGATATTAACGGTTCAGTAGGCTTCCGACATATCGGAGCAGTTCGTTAGCAGAGGTAGAGTTATAACCGTATTCATCAATGAGCCTCGCGATGACTTCATTCACTTTTTTCAGCTGATTTTCATCCGGCGTCTGGGAGGTTGTTGTTATTTTCACGACGTCTTTTAAGTCTGCAAACAATTTTTTCTGAATCGCTTCCCGCAGCCGTTCATGTGAACTATAATCAAATCGTTTTCCTTTACGTGCATAGGCAGATAAACGAATTAAAATTTCTTCACGGAAAGCTTTCTTCGCATTTTCCGAAATTCCAATCTGCTCCTCAATCGATCGCATGAGCTTTTCATCTGGGTTCATCTCTTCCCCTGTCAATGGATCACGCAGCTTATTCTTGTTACAATAGGCCTCGACATTATCGAGATAGTTATCAAGTAAAGATTTTGCTGATTCTTCATAAGAATAGACAAATGCTTTCTGGACTTCATTTTTTGCGATTTCATCGTATTCCTTCCTGGCGACAGCAATGTAATTCATATATTTCTCCGCATCTTCCCTCGAAATCGCCGGATGTTGATCAAGCCCATCTTTCAAGGAGCGAAGTACATCTAACGCATTAATTGACGGAACTTCTTTACGGATGATGGCAGAAGAGATTCTGTTGATTACATAACGCGGATCAATTCCGGACATCCCTTCATCTTGATGCTCACGCCCGAGCTCTTCAATATCGACTTGGTTAAATCCTTCAACATTTTCTCCATCATAAAGACGCATTTTCTTCACGAGATCGATTCCTTGCTTTTTCGAATCCTTCAAACGAGTCAGTATGGAAAAAATGGCTGCAACCCTTAATGCGTGCGGAGCAATATGAACATCCGCTATATCACTTTCCATAATCATCTTTTCATAAATCTTTTCTTCTTCACTCACTCGGAGATTATACGGGATTGGCATGACGATGATTCTCGAATGGAGCGCTTCGTTCTTTTTATTGGCGATAAATGAGCGGTACTCCGTCTCATTCGAGTGGGCTATGATCATCTCATCCGCTGAGATTAATGCGAATCTTCCCGCCTTAAAATTCCCTTCCTGTGTTAACGATAATAAGTGCCATAAAAATTTCTCATCAGACTTCAATATCTCCTGAAACTCCATCATTCCACGGTTTGCCTTATTCAACTCACCGTCAAAACGATATGCCCGCGGATCGGATTCCGACCCGTATTCCGCAATCGTTGAAAAGTCGATGCTTCCGGTTAAATCGGCAATATCCTGGGATTTAGGATCGGATGGACTGAATGTCCCAATCCCGGTCCGTTTATCTTCTGAGAAAAAGATTCGTTCCACACGTACATCTTCAATTCGTCCATCATATTCTTGCTCAAGTCGCATCGTATTGAGTGGAGACAGGCTCCCTTCAATCCGGATACCATATTCATCCTGGAAATCTTTACGCAGATGTGGCGGAATTAAATGGAGCGGATCTTCATGCATGGGACATCCTTTAATCGCATAAACAGCACCTGCATCTGTACGGGTATATTCTTCCAATCCACGTTTTAACAGGGTTACAATCGTAGACTTTCCGCCACTCACTGGACCCATTAGTAATAAAATCCGTTTTCTAACATCCAAACGCTTAGCTGCCGGGTGAAAATACTCCTCCACGAGCCGCTCAATCGCCTCTTCTAATCCGAATATATCATCCCCGAAAAAATGATAGGTTTTCCTGCCATTTTTTTCGGTGAATCCTTTATCTTTAATCATATTATATATACGGGAGTGAGCAGATTGAGCGACATGGGGTCTCTCTTTGACAATCTCAAGATACTCGGCAAACGTTCCTTCCCACCGTAAACGATTTTCCTCTTCGCGGTACGCTCGAACTTTATTTATAATTTCCATAGTTACTCCCTCCATGATAGCGGCGATTTATATATCCTATGCCGGACAGGGAGTTAACATTACCCCGGAATAAGAAAGGACCGCCAGAACGAGTATCTTACTACTTCGTTCCGGCGGTCCTGATGTACTTGGTCGCGAGGCTTGACTAGTTTTTTATCACGTATTAATGGTCTGTAATACCCCCACTGAATGAGTTTCACTTTATAGATTCATTGTAATATTCGTTGGTAACTTTTTCAGCTTCGACAATTTCGTATTGGCTCGATGTTTTCAGGACGACCCAGGTCATGATATCTTCTTCACCTGCATCGTTCACAACGTAATGCCAGCGTTCTCCATACATCTCGTCCAATTCTTCCACAATTTCGGGATTCAATCGTTTGTCAGTAAGTTCAATTGCGTTTAAAAGTTTAACCCCTTCTACACTACGGACTTGAGCCGCCAGTTCTTCTACTAGTTCCTCAATCGAATGCTCGCTTAAAAATTCTTCACTGAAATAAGCTGCCACAGCTGCTTCATTTTCCATTAGTGCCTGTCCGTACATATCCTCCACAACAGAAACCGATGCAGGGTTAAAACATCCAGTTAAAAGAAAGACAGAACTAACTAACAAAGCAGTAATTTTTCGCATGCCATTACCTTAGAAATCATCTGGATTGGAACCGGTACGTTCATTTATGTTCATGCCAGCAATTTGTTCCACTTCTTCTGCAGTAAGCTTGAAATCAAAGATATCCGCATTTTCAATCATTCTGTTTTTATTGATCGATTTTGGAATTGTCATAACACCCTGGTCCAAATCCCAACGTAAAAGTACTTGGGGTACTGTTTTTCCATACTTTTCGGCAATATCAACAAGTAATGGCTCATCGAAAATACGTCCCTTTTTGAGTGGAGACCATGCTTGCATTTGAATATCATTTTCTTTACAGAAAGCTAATACATCGCGTTGTGTCAGATGTGGGTGGAATTCAATTTGATTCACTACCGGTTTCACTTCTGCATCTTTTAGCAGCTCTTCCAGATGATGGACATGGAAGTTACTGACACCGATAGCTCGCACCTTTTTATCCCGGTAAAGTTTTTCGAGTGCTCTCCATGTATCTTTAAATTTCCCTGATACTGGCCAGTGAATAAGATAAAGGTCAAGATAATCGAGTCCTAACTTTTCCAAAGATTCATCAATTGCCTGCAATGTAGATTCGTATCCTTGTTGATCGTTCCAAACTTTAGATGTAACGAAAATTTCATCCCGAGGGATTCCGGAATCTTTAATTGCTTGTCCGACACCTTCTTCATTTCCGTAAACGCTTGCTGTGTCAATCAGACGGTAACCGACAGATAGTGCATCCCTAACGGCATTAATTACAGTATCACCGTCTTCTACTTTAAATACACCGAGTCCGAATCCAGGCATCTTCACGCCATTATTTAATGTGATTGTATCTTGCAAGTTATTAATCATCGTTATCCTCCCATTCATTACTTCTATCGTCTTCTATCTTATCATTATTTTCTTACTTCTAACAAATTGAATGAAAGGGAAAAAATATCGTATAAAGCTGAAAAATTATTATAAGAGCATCTGCCGCTCCGGAAATATACTTTGAGTATGCTTGGCGGGTAAAGGCTATTGGCCCGTGGGTCTCGCCTATGCCGGCCGACGAACAGGGCGTTCTAATGTCGGTGCCCGCCACAGGACTTGAATGTGCTTAGTCGCCCTTTTGCTGGGGTCTCCATATATTTCCGGCACTGATCAGCAATGTTAACTTGTTTTCTTCTATATTAAAATAGTTATAGCTCAACTTCGATATACATAAACCTCACCTTGTAGTTCCCTTATGCATTCTCCTTTTAGGCGGAGATATTCTAGGTGGGCGAGGGTTTCACCGATTGCGAACCGTGTTTCATGGATATTTAATTGTTTATTGAAAAGCTTTTCGCATGCCTCGTAAACCGTGCAGCCTGTTTGAATAATTTCGTGCAAAGCAGCAAGTCTTTCGTCGTGGTGTGCTTTTAATTCAAGCACCCGCAAGTGGCCGTCATGAAATGGTTTCCCGTGTGAAGGGATAATAAAGTCGACCTCAAGTGCAGCAATTTTATCCAAAGAATCGAAGTAACTCGCGAGCGGATTCGGGTCACCATGGAACCAGTGGGAAATGTTTGGTGTAATCTTCGGTAAAATATGATCCGTGCTGAGAAGTGCATTCTTTTCTTTATTATAAAAGGTGACAAGTCCTTCCGAATGGCCCGGTGTAAAAATAACTTCATATTCATATTTTCCGAGAACAAGCTTTTCCCCTTCTTCTAAATAATGCCCGACGTTCGGATAAGGTTGTACCCTTGGTACAAATTCTTCGGTATTCTCAATCATTTGCCGTGCAACTTGTTCTGGTATTCCGGATAACGTATAATATTTCCCGAGTTCGCTAAGCAATCCTTCTTCCCAGCTATATAGCCCATTTTCCGCATCGATTTGGGACATGGACACCTTGGATCCATACTTCTCTTGAAAAGCTCCTGCATACCCGTAATGATCTGGATGATAATGGGTAATAATCAAATCAGTGACCTCTTTGCCTGCAAGCTCTTCTTCCCAACGTTTCACCGTCTCCTTATTATGAAGACCAACGTCAATGACTGTATAGCCATCCACTCCTTCTGCAAGGAAGCAATTCACATGGTTCAGGCGAAATGGCAAGTCAAGCCGGATAAGTCGTAAACCATACTCCTCTAACATTTAGATCAACACCTTTCGCCTCAATTACCTTTAAAGTTTGGTTTTCGCTTTTCAAAAAACGCTGCAATCCCCTCTTTATTATCTTCAGATTGGAGGAGCAGTGTCTGAATTGCTGTTTCTTGTAAATCACTCGTTTCATAATTCAGCTGCTCAGCATGGTTCACGAAATGCTTCACAAACTGATTCGCAAGCGGAGGGCCGTCTACAATAAATTGGGCATACTCTGTTGCTTCCTCCATTAGATTTTCCTTGGCAACATGATTAACAAGCCCCCAAGCTTTCAATTCATCCGCAGATACAGGTTTTGCTGAAGAAAGCCATTCTTTTACAAGCGGACGCGGGACATTGTCTGTTAAAGCTTTCATCAGCCCAAGGTCGGGAATCAGTGCAATATTTGAAAAGCTGCTAATGAATGTTGCTTTGCTCTCCGCTACAATAAAGTCTGCCGCCATTGCAATACTAAACCCAGCTCCAGCAGCAAAGCCATTCACAGCCGCAACAACATACGTATCCATCTTACGGATGATCTGGACGACTTCGAGCGCCCGCTTCATATACTTCATAATGGAAGCGGATTCATTTAAGGTGTGAAGTGTTTCTAAATCACCGCCAGCTGAAAACCCTTTTCCCTCACCTGATAAAATGACAGCACGAATTGCTTGATCCTCATCTGCATCTTTTAGGGCTGCAATTACGTCATTTACAAGTTCGATGGATAAGGCATTCCGCTTATCCGGCCGGTTCATTGAAATATAAGCGATACTATTTTCTTTTGTTACTTTTACTAACTCCATACTCTCTCCCCCTCTTATTTCATTCGCTGGACGGTTTCGTGATATTCATTTGCGATTTTTTCTTTAGCTTTTAAATATTCTTCCCGAAGCTCATTGGTTATCTCCTTTACCGTCAGCTCCTTTTTAATCGGGCCAACTCCCTGACCTGCCCCCCAAACATCACGCCATGCTTTCACATCGGGATTACCGAGCTCGGAAAAATCTATTTTTCCTTTTTCGGGAAGCTGTTCTGGGTCAAGACCAGCATTTACAATACTCTTCGTCAGGTAATTAGCGTGAATTCCACTAAATGCAGGCGTGTACGTAATATCCGAAATTGAGGAATCAATAACAAGCTTTCGATATTCATCCACAGCACTGCTTTCTTCTGCGACGATAAACTTTGTTCCGAAATAAGCAAAGTTAGCACCAAGTGTCTCAGCAACGAGGATATCTTCCCCCTTCGATAACGTTCCTGCTAAAGCGATTGGCCCATCGAAGGTTTCACGGATCTCATGCATAAAAGCAATCGGATTCAACCTGCCACCATGCCCGCCTGCTCCGGCAGCAACAAGGACAAGTCCGTCACTTCCTTTTTCTAAAGCTTTTTTCGCAAATTTCATATCGATGACGTCACTAAGAACGACCCCACCATATTCCTTCACAATTGCTACCACAGGGCTCGGATCTCCCAGTGACGTAATGACGAGTGGTGGTTGATATTTTTCGATTAGCGCAAGATCTTCTGTAAAGCGTTTGTTCGAACGATGACTAATAAAATTGATTCCCCATGGGGCCGTTTCTTCACCATTTTCTTCCTTTAACTGTTGCAATCCATCTGTAATTTCTTGCATCCAGTCATCTAACTGTTCGGTTGTGCGTGCATTTAACGCTGGAAACGTCCCGATAATTCCTGAACTACATGCTTCAAGCACCATTTTTGGATTGGAAATGAGAAACATTGGCGCCATGATGACCGGTAGTTTAACCCCTTGCAGCAATTTTTTCGTTGCTTCATTTGTCATGAAATATAATCCTCCTTTAACATC
This sequence comes from Oceanobacillus indicireducens, assembly GCF_014647195.1. Taxonomy (GTDB): domain Bacteria; phylum Bacillota; class Bacilli; order Bacillales; family Amphibacillaceae; genus Oceanobacillus; species Oceanobacillus indicireducens. The sequence continues at coordinate 75,713 of NZ_BMOS01000003.1, forward strand.
CCTTTTCTCGAGTGAATGTTCATTCATTTCTCTTCAAAAAAATAGAACTAGCTAAATCTATTCTTCTTGTATTATTCTAATTCTAAATTTTCATATTTTTAATGTCAAGTGATTACGCGTAAAAAAAGAACAGGGTCATCGGAAAAAATCCAACTGACCCTGCTTTTTTATTTCAACTCTAATAATTTCTGCTTCATTTCTTCTTCCATTACAATCATTTCTTTTTCAGCTTGTTGGCGTTTCTCTCTGCCTTCAGCTTGAATTGTAAGAGTTTCTTCGATGGTAGAAATCAAATCTTCCTGCGTCTTCTTCAATGTTTCAATATCGACAAGTCCACGTTCATTTTCTTTTGCCGTCTCAATTGTATTTGTTCGTAAGAGCTCGGAGTTTTTCAACATGAGATCATTAGTCGTTTCTGAAACGAGTTTTTGTGCTTCAACAGCATTTCTTTGACGCAGCAAGGTTAGTGCAATTGCAATTTGATTTTTCCATAGTGGGATTGCAGTCAGGATTGATGATTGGATCTTTTCCACTAGTGCCTGGTTCGTATTTTGAATGAGCCGAATCTGTGGTGCGCTTTGAATTGTAATTTGTCTGCTTAATTTCAGATCATGCGTCCGCTTCTCAAGGCGATCGGTAAATTGAATCAAGTCATTTACTTCCTGAACCATCATTTGATTTTGGCTTGCTTCCGCTTTCTCTCTCAGAGCGGGAATTTCTTTTGTCCGAAGCTCGTCAATCTTCACTTCTCCGGCAGCAATGAAAACATTCAATGCATCAAAGTATTCCTTGTTTTTCGAGAATAGCTGTTCCAATAATTTATTATCCTTCGTGAGCTCGTCCTTCCCCCGGTCAAGCTTTACACTAATTCGGTCAATTTGTGCACCAGTCTTTTGATAATTAGAAAGAACTTGATTCACTGAGTTAGATACCCGATTAAAAATCTTAGAAAGAAATCCACGGTTATCTGTCCGCAAATCGTCCGGATCTACTTGTTCGAGCTTTTTCATCAGATCGGATAAAATGCCACCAATTTCACCGATATCACTATTTTTCACATGGTCCAGCATGTCATGGGAAAAATCCATTAGCTTAGACTGTGCTTCCGTGCCGTATAAAGATACACTCTGAAGATTTTGCGGGTCGATTTGTTCTGCAAGCTGCAATGCTCGCTTCCTCTTATCTTCCGGCAATACATCGATGAGTTTCTTTTCGGTTACTTCCTTCTCTGCCTCTATTTCGCTAATTTCCTTGTCAACAGAGTCGCTGCCGAACGGATTCGCCAACAGCTCGTCCAATTCAAATTCATTCTTCTTCTCTTCGGCCATCAGATAACCCTCCCATTTGTTTTCTTCGGTTTTTGTAATGCCTTCTTCGCTACGTCAAGCTCAAAATGTAATGTATCGACATCATCATTCAGCATCTCGCGTAGGTCTTTATTTACGGTTTGACCAAGAACGATAATGGTATGTCTGGAATCCCGCATCGTTTCGCTCATTTCACGGGATTTCACTTGCTGTTTGGATAGGTAAGCATATTTTTCCGCAATTTCAACTAACGAATCAAGATGTTTATAATAAAAAGCTTCCGCCTTAAAAAATCTCCATGGCTCCCGTTGCGTATTCGCATAAATTCTTTTTACGGTACGAAGAATTTCAAAATTCTCCTTCGCATTCCCAAAGTGACGGACTTGAAGAAAGGCGCGCTGCAGTCGGATAACTTTTGCTTTCGCTTCTTTCAAGTTCTCGGAAATGAATTTATATTCCTTCCTTGTCAGCCCTTGACGCTTCGCATAGCGCGAAATCTGTATATGTTTTACAGAATAATAGGTGACTACACCACCGACAATAGCGTATGTCGTTGATAGGAGAATAACTTGTGTAAAGGCGAAAAAACTGATCAACCAGATCACCCCTGTTGCAGTGAAAGCCGCCGCCTGTCGTAAAACAAAGTCGAAAAATGCTTTCATTTCATCACTCCTATAATAAATTACACGTCCTGTATGGATACTCAACCATTAATACGATAAAACAAAGTATAAAGTTTCACTTAAATCTATTTTACCTAACTTGACGAGAAATAACTACACTTAGATAATGACAATTAGATGTTTGGTTAGAGTTATTAAATTCATTATTTTAGGAGATGAATGGGATGCAACGAATTGGAATTGATGCTGGCGGATCGTTAATCAAGCTTGCTTATGTAGAACGAGAACGATTACATGTTAAAACTTACCAATATCAGGAAAAGGATTCCATCATGAACTGGCTCCATATGCTCGCACCACAAGTCCATGTTTATGGTACAGGTGGAAGATGGCAGGATTTATCACGTATCATTCGGCAATCAACCGAAACGGTAGAGGAATTCCCCGCGATTGTCCGGGGTGCAGATTATTTATTGAACAAAGAGGTCGGATCACCAAAGGAATACATTCTCGTAAACATTGGGACGGGGACTTCCATTTTCCACGTCGATAATGGATCCTTCGAAAGGGTGATAGGAAGCGGAATTGGTGGTGGTACATGGATGGGAATCGGCTCCCTTCTAACAGGTAATGAGAAAAGTTTCCGAGAACTTGTCGAACTGAGCGCGGCTGGAAATCATCTGCAAGTCGATTTGCTTGTAAAAGATATATACGGCGAGCAACAAGCTCCCCTCATACAAGAACTAACGGCTGCTAATTTTGGTAAACTAGAGCTTTTAAAGGCTAGTACACACGCTGATCAACTGCATGCTCTAACACAACTGATCGGTGAGGTCATTCTATCCCTAGCGAGTACTGTCATGCAAAGTAAAAATGTAGGGAAAGTTGTTTTTATCGGTAGCACCATTCAAGGGAATAAACCGCTGCAGGATGTACTGACAAGCTTTCAAGATATGTTAGCGTATGAAGCGATATTTTTGGAGATGGGGGCTTATGCCGGTGCGATTGGGGCCATGCTGGAATAGCTGGCTCTTCTCTCTTAATTCACCAATTAATGTATTACTCTTTTTCCGTTGCCGGTCCGCTAGACCGGCTAATTCTATTAAAATAATCGGTTCATTTTTTCTTACTGTAAGCAGCAGCCAACTATCTTCAGAAATAATATGGTCAAATTGTTCGGTGGAAATAACGAGCTCATCGCCTTTCTGTTCTAGTAAAACAACAGCCTTTCCCCCTTCGATTCGATCTACTACACCAATTTCAGGAATGGCGTGCCGCCCATAAAATAATAAATAAATAATTAACCATATGTTCATAATACACCTCCTCGGATCGAAACGGTCGGATGAACAATATTGTCCACTGGATTTTCCACATCCTATTTGCTACTCTATGAAAGGAAGTTTTGGAAATCTTAGGGGGAAAGCAAGTGAAGCGTTTAACAATAATACTGGCATTTTTCATCTTTTCTTTTATCACGGCTTGTGATGAAATGCCAACAGAGAAATCAAGCAACTCAGACGAAACACCGTTAACAACGAAAGATAAAGATACTACTACCATTGCTGGGGAAAACCTTGAGGAATTATCCGTTCATTTTATTGATGTTGGACAAGGTGATGCCACGTTATTCCGTTATCACACTACTGAAGGAAAATATACAATTTTATTTGATACGGGAGATTGGCGCGGTACCGAGGTAACGAGTTATCTCAATGCTAATGAAGTTGATTTTATCGATCTTGTCATCGTTAGCCATCCAGATGCAGATCATATTGGACAGCTCGCTCAAGTAATGCAGAATTTTGAGGTTGGAGAGGTCTGGATGTCTGGAAATGAAAGTACCTCCCAAACGTTTCAACAAGCGGTGGAAGCAGTCCTCGCAAGTGATGCGGACTATTATGAACCACGGGCAGGTGAGGAATTCTCCATCGGTCCAATGGATATTGAAATTCTCTACCCGGAAAGTATTTCAGGAAAGGCCAATGAAGAATCCATTTCTGCCTTATTTACATACGGGAATGTGAAGTTTGTTCTTACTGGGGATGCCGGCCGAGGGGAAGAAACATATATGCGTAATACATTCAACGTAGCAGCTGACGTCCTGCATCTTGGACACCATGGCTCGAAAACATCCAGTGATCCCGCATTCCTTGATGCTGTTTCACCAAAAATTGCCGTTTATAGCGCAGGTACAGATAACAGCTATGACCATCCGAGCCCAGAAGTCGTAACCGCAGTTGAAGAAAGAGAGATCGAACTATATGGTACAGACAAACACGGCACCATCCTTCTCACAACCAACGGCACCGACATCCAAATCAACACAAATATAACAACGCCTGAAAGTGGGACAACGGGGTCAGAGCAAATGTCCCAAAATGATGAGAACGGAGATACGGAACAAGACACTAATTCAAGCTGTGTAAATATAAATGAAGCAACAGCCGAAGAATTACAGCAGATCATCCATATCGGTCCGGAGCGGACTCAGGATTTAGTTGAATTACGCCCATTCCAGTCCATTGATGACCTCACTCAAATTGATGGAATTGGACCAGCACGAATTGCGGATATTCAATCAGAAGGGATAGCGTGTATACAATGAAAGGTATATTAGATCGATTTGAAGGTAATCAAGCAGTTATTCTAATCGAAGAAACGAAAGAGGAATTGATAGTCAACAAGGAAGTCTTACCTCGTGGCAGTATGAAGAATACAATATTCAACTTGAAAAAAGAAAGCGATGGCTACACCATTGTCAACATTGATTTAGCACAGACAAAGGCAGCAGAGAGAAAATCCTCCTCCCTTATGGATCAACTGCGCGCAAAAAACAAAGGTAGCAAATTTAAACAATAAAACAAGCGGTAAATGTGAAAATAGCCGAACAAACCAATCATCTCAGCAGGTACAACATATGGTTTGTTCGGTTTTTTAGCATAGGATACTATAAAGCGAAACTCATTCAGTTGGGTTTCCGTACCCCCACTGAATGTTAGTTGAACAGAATCAGGTATTTACGGACTGTATATCCTCCACCCCCTAACATTTTGGTTTTTCCTCTTGTTTAGAGGTGGAGGTATTACAGACCGTTGATACGTGATAAA